>JBILLQ010000002.1:0-118059 GCA_044375975.1 Prochlorococcaceae cyanobacterium | reverse complement strand
TGGGGGTGATGCGATCAGCCGGAAAGGGGACGCAGACAGTGGAAATGGCCAATCCTGTCGCGACACCAATTGAAGGTAACACTTAATGATGCAAAGCGGAGGACCAAAAGCGGATGTCGCTTGACAGCACTGATGCACTGATGCCCTGATGCTCGCGATGGTCTCAGTAAGGGCTCTCAGCAAGGGCTCTCAGTTGGCACCACCTCCTGCAGGGCCGCCAGCAGCACCGCCGAGAGGGCCGCCGGCAGGATCGCCGGCAGGGCCACTTCCCATATTTTGCTTAGCAGTTGCCTGGCAGCCAATAGCCCCAGGGCGCCAATTCACTTGAATATCAACGCCCTAAAGCCCCAGGAGAACTTGCCGGATTTGTCCTATTGGGTTGCCCCTAGGCAGGCCACTGGCAGCACAGATTGTGCCCACAGAAAGTCAATAAAGACAAAATCGTCTAGGGCTTCAGTCCGTGCTACCAACTACACAGGAGTCAATGATTATAGGTAAAGAACTCCAATGCTAATGAGCGAGTTTCCAGTACTGCCGATTCCAACCACATTATCGCCAGAAGCGGTAGACTGGTTGAAGTTTGTCAACCTTCCCAATGCGCTGGCACCGCCAAGACCACCGAGACCGCCAAGCAAGGAGCCAAACGACGGCCTGGCGCCGCCAGATAGCGCTTCACAGTTCCGATCCGCAAGCAAGCTGATTTGAGACACACAAAAAACCGGAAGAAGACCGGATGAATGTTGGCTCTAATTTTCTAGACACACCTTGGGAGATCATCCAAAGGCGCAGCGAATATGCAACACTAATCTAGCAAGAAATAAAAAAAGCCGCTTGATATTTCAAGCGGCATAAATAAATCAACAATCAGTGGAATGACAAGGCCAGGCTGCTGATTGTGTTAAAAAATCAGAACTTAATTACGCCGGCGCTGATAAGGGCCAGGTCGCCACCAACGCCAACATAGTTATCGCGCGTGCCAGCCTGATTGAAGACCAGCAAAGAAGCGCCACCGTTGAAAGATTCGGCGCTCTTGTCGGCGATTTCCTGAATAGCAGTGTTGATTGAAGTCATGTTAACAAAGCAAAGTGTGGATCTGCGGGGACAAGCCCCACACCTTGTTTAGATCCACAAGGAACCTTTGGCCCCCATTTCAGCCAATGCGCTGAGCTTCAACAGCTAAGTGAATGAAAAACATTCAGCCGAGCCGGTATGCGCCGAAACTATTGTCGGCCGCGCCCTCCTGCAGAAATTGCTGGCCCGCTGGCAGGGGGCAAAAATGCAGGCCTCCTGGCCGATCGAGCCAAGCAAGGCTCCAGACCAGCGGGCCCAAGCGAAAAACCCAGCCCGGCTGCCCCGCGCACAACTTCAGGGCAGCGCCAGGGCCGGCTGGCTGTTGCTCTCCGCCTTCCACAGCCGCCATCGCAGCTGCAGCGGTCTGGGGGCATCCACCACGATCGGGGCACTGACGTTGTAAGGCACCACGAACGGCTTGCCGGCCATGGGCACAAAGCGCTCCCGGGGCTGGATGCCGGGGCAGGCCATGCGGGTGGCCACCAGGGGCCCCACCTCGCTCACCCGATACAAAAGCGGCCCCTGGCCTGCCGCCAGCGGCTCGGGTCGCAACCTGGCGCTAAAGCTGTACTGGTTGCAATCCACCAGGGTGGTTTGGCCCACGATCAGCTCCACGCGCCAGTCGCGGGGGTTGGCCGAGATGCTGGCATCGGCGCTGGGGCGCAGCAGCCCGGGCAATTGGATCACCCAGCGGCGATCGCCGGCGGCAGGGGCTGGATAGCCGCTCAAATTCAACCGCGGGATGGCCTGGGCCGCCGGTGCCGCCGCCAGGGCCAGGCCGGTGAACGCCAGGGCGATCAAGGGACGAAACATGGGCATTGCCGGCGCACTAGCGGCATCTTGACGACCACCGGTGCCCCTGGCAGGTCCATGCCTAGGGCACACCACAGCCTCTGGCAGGTAATGGCCTCCATCTGCCAGCCTCAGGCCATGCCCACCGACGCCCCCCCCCTCGCCATCGCCCTGCTCTCCGGCGGGCTCGATTCGGCCACCGCCGCCGCCCTGGCCATCGAAGCGGGCTACCGGGTGATCGGGCTCTCCTTCAACTACGGCCAGCGCCACCTGCGGGAACTGGAGGCCGCCGCCGCCCTGGCCGCCGGGCTGGGGCTGGTGGAGCACCAGGTGATCGAAGTGAACCTGGCAGCCTGGGGCGGCTCAGCGCTCACGGATCGCGCCATCGCCGTACCCACCTCTGGAGTGGAAGCGAGCGGCATCCCCAACACCTATGTGCCGGGTCGCAACACGGTGTTCATCGCCCTGGGCCTGAGCCTGGCGGAAGCCCGCGGCGCAGAAGCCCTGGTGCTGGGGGTGAACGCCGTGGACTACTCCGGCTACCCCGACTGCCGGCCCGATTACCTGGCCGCCTTCCAGACCCTGGCGGACCTGGCCAGCAGGGCGGGCCGCCAGGGCCGCGGCGCCCGCCTCTGGGCGCCGCTGGTGAGCTGGAGCAAGTTGGAGATTGTGCGGCAAGCCCTGCGCCTGGGGGTGCCGATCGCAGCCACCTGGAGTTGCTATTGCGGCGGCCAGCAGCCCTGCGGGCTCTGCGACAGCTGCCGGATTCGCGATGGGGCCCTGATCGAGGCAGGTCGAGCTGATCTGGCCAGTCAGGCCCAGCGGGGGGCATGAGCGGCCTTGCCTGGCGGCGGCAGCCGCTGCCCTGGCGGCAGCCGCTGCTGGTGGTGAAGGCC
The DNA here is from genome assembly GCA_044375975.1 of Prochlorococcaceae cyanobacterium. GTDB lineage: Bacteria > Cyanobacteriota > Cyanobacteriia > PCC-6307 > Cyanobiaceae > UBA5018. The sequence goes on along the minus strand of JBILLQ010000002.1, from coordinate 115,300 downwards.
CTGGCCCACCACTACGGCCCGGCCGGGCTGGTATGGCTCGATGGCAACGACAGTCCCCTGGCCGGGATCGGCCGGCTCGGCGTCGCCCCCCACCAGCAACTGGTTTGCCGCGGGCTGCCCGGCGAGGCGCAGGCCAACGATCCCTTCATCGCCCTGGAGACGATGGCCCGCAGTGGCGGCCACTGGATGGGCTGGTTGGCCTACGAGGCCGGCGCCTGGGTGGAGCAGGCGGCCCACTGGCGCTCCTCGCCCATGGCCAGCCTCTGGGCGGCGCGCCACGATCCGGTGCTGGCGATCGATGCCCAAGGCCAACAGCTCTGGCTGGAGGGCAGTGAATCGCAGCTGATGGCAGAGCTGACGGCCCTGATCGAGGCCCTGCCCCCTGGTGCTGCCGCTGCGCCGCTGACCAGCCCAGGACCGATCCCGCTGCATCTCTGGCAGTGGCACACAAGCCGCCAGGCCTACGCCCAGCAGGTGAATCAAATCCGCGCTCTGATCGCCGCCGGCGACCTGTTCCAGGCCAATCTCACCGCCTGCTGCGAGCACCAGCTGCAGGCTGAGCCCGATCTGCTGGCCCTCTACGGCCGGCTGCGCCAGCGCTGCCCGGCACCCTTCGGGGGGCTGGCGATCGCGGCGGGGGCAGCGGCGGGGGAAGCGGTGCTCTCCGCCTCCCCGGAACGCTTTTTGCAACTGGATGGCCAGGGGTGGGTGGAAACCAGGCCGATCAAGGGCACCCGGCCGCGCCATGCCGAGGCCAGCGCCGATGCCGATGCCGCCGCCGACCTGATCACCAGCCCCAAGGACCGGGCCGAAAACGTGATGATTGTGGATCTGCTGCGCAACGACCTGGGCCGGGTCTGCCGGCCGGGCAGCGTGGCGGTGCCCCAACTGGTGGCGCTCGAGAGCTACGCCCAGGTGCACCACCTCACCTCGGTGGTGCGGGGCCAGCTGCGGCCGGATGCAAACCTGGTGCAGCTGCTGCGGTCCTGCTGGCCGGGGGGATCGATCAGCGGAGCGCCCAAAATCCGGGCCTGCCAGCGGCTGGGGGAGCTGGAGCCGGTGCCCCGGGGGCCCTACTGCGGCTCCCTGTTCCGGCTGACGCCCACGGGCGAATTCGACAGCAGCATTTTGATTCGCTCCCTGTTCGTGCGGGGCCGCAGCCTGCGGGCCCATGCCGGCTGCGGCATCGTGGCCGACTCCGACCCGGCCGGCGAAGCGGAGGAACTGGGCTGGAAGCTGCAGCCCCTGCTCGATGCCCTGGCCTGATGGCAGCCGCCATCGCCTGGATCGATGGCCCCGATGGGGAGGGTCACTGGGGCGAGCCGGCGGCGCTGGGCCTACCGCTGCATGATCGGGGCCTGCTGCTGGCCGACGGCCTGTTCGAAACGCTGCTGGTGGAGCGGGGCCAGCCCCAGCTGCTGAAGGAGCACCTGGAGCGCTGGCACGGCGGCGCCGCCCTGTTGGGCATGGCGGCGCCGCCGGGGGCGGCACTGGTGCACCAGTTGGCCGCCGAAGCCGTGGCCCGCAGTGGCATCGGCGACGGTGCGCTGCGGCTCAACTGGAGCCGCGGCGGCGGCGGTCGCGGCATCGAGCTGCCCCAGGTTGCTGCTGAGGGCAGCCCTGGCCAGCGCTTCTGGCTGCAGCTATCGGCGGCGACGCCCTGCTTTGACCCCTTAACGGTGATCGTTAGCGCCACCGAGCGGCGCTGCAGCACCAGCCTGCTGAGCCGCTGCAAGAGCTTCGCCTACGGCTCCGCGATCCAGGCCCGCCGCCAAGCTCGCGCCGCCGGCGCCGACGACGCCCTGCTGGTCAGCAGTGCCGGCGGCCTCTGCTGCGGCACCACCGCCAACCTGCTGGTGCTGCGGGCAGGCCAGTGGTGCACGCCGCCCCTGGCCAGCGGCTGTCTGCCGGGGGTGATGCGTCGCCGGGCCCTGGAACTGGGTCTGGCCCAGGAGGCCCAGCAACCCATTGAGCTCAACGAACTTGCCAGCGGCCAGATCCGGGCGGCGCTGCTAATCAACAGCCTCGGCTGCAGACCGATCAGCGCCATCGAAGGGCTGGCCCTGGCCGAGGTTCAACCCGGGGCGGCGGAGCGGTTTTGGCGTGGTTTGCTGCCGGCCTGAGCGGCGGCGCCCAGCAGTGCTCAATTGCAGGCCGGCTTCAGAGCGGGAGTGCTGAATTAGGCAGTGCTCAAGGCCGGGAGTAAAAAAGGCTCAGCATTGATCTAGGCAAGGAAAGCGCTATGGCGAAGCCAGCTGGGGCATGGGCCGGCATCGGCGCGGTGGCGCTGGCGCTGGGCTTTGGGCTGCTGGGCTGCAATGGCAAAGGCGAGCAGGCGGTGTCCACCGCCAAGCCCGGAGATCTGCTGGTGCTCAGCGGCAAGCAGCGTCTGGAACTGGTGCAAGCTCCCCGCGGTGGCACTGTGCCCAACAGCCTGCTGGGGGGCGTGGTGCGGCTGCGAAGCGATGGCCAAGAGCAGTTGTACACGGTGAATGCGGTATGCAGCATGCCGAACCTGCCCGGCTGGCCCACCTATGACAACCTCTACGGCCGTGAACTCAGCACGGTGGCGGAAGCCAAAAACTCCCTGGGCAAAACCAGCTGGCAGGTTTTGTTCCACTACGACAAGGGCAAAGAGGAGAAAATGGGTCGCGATCCAGGCCCCTGGACAGCACGTCTAAGAGACAACATGTGCCGGCGCGGCGATTTCGACGACCGGCCTAAGCGCTAGATCGCCAGCCGGCCAGCCAGCCATAACCGGCAGCTGGCAATGCTTAAACAGCTATCGCTGAGCATCCCGCCATTGTTATAGACAAACAGCCCTAGCAAAAATGCCCATGGGCAATCCATCGGGAGTTTGGCCCAGGCCATTGCGCTCCTGGCCCTGGCCCAGGGCCCAGCCAAGCCAGCGATCGCAGAGAAAGTATCAACAGTTACACACTCTGCGGTTGGGGCTGTCGTTTGATTTCGCCTGGAATGAAACCCTGGCCCCATGCCGCAAACACTGTTCAAGGTTGATCTCACCAAGTCGATGGATCAACAGGAAATGCCAGGCCACAACCGCTGGCATCCAGACATCCCGGCAGTGGTTTCCGTCAACCCTGGCGACGTGTTCAGGATCGAATGCAAAGACTGGACGGACGGCCAGATAAAAAACAATGATGATCCCAAAGATATTGCCGATGTAAACCTAGAAGTGGTTCACGTTCTCAGCGGCCCGATATGGGTTAATGGTGCCGAGCCCGGCGACATTCTTGTTGTCGACATTCTCGATGTTGGAGCCCTACAGGGTGACGAATGGGGCTTTACTGGCATCTTCGCCAAGGAGAATGGTGGTGGCTTCCTCACCGACCACTACCCCAATGCCGCCAAGGCGATTTGGGACTTTGAAGGCATCTACACCAGCTCCCGGCACATTCCCGGCGTGCGCTTTGCCGGCATCACCCACCCCGGTCTGATTGGCTGTGCCCCCTCCCACGAGCTGCTCAAGGAGTGGAATCGGCGCGAAACCGAGCTAGTGAATACCGCCCCAGACATCCGCACCTATGGGGCAGGTCTATCGGGCAGCGAACCGGTGCTGGCCGCCCTGCCCAACCCCAATAGCGCCATCCTCGGCACCCTGGCCAGCTCGGAGTTTGAGCGGGTTGCCAACGAGGCGGCCCGCACCGTGCCGCCGCGGGAGCACGGTGGTAACTGCGACATCAAAAATCTCACCAAGGGCACCAGGATTTACTTCCCGGTTTACGTAGATGGTGGCAAGCTATCCATGGGAGACATCCACTTCTCCCAAGGCGACGGTGAGATCTCTTTCTGTGGCGCCATCGAGATGTCTGGCTATCTCGATCTCCACGTGGATATCATCAAGGGTGGCGTAGCCAAGTACGGCATGGTTAACCCCATGTTCAAGACCAGCCCCGTGGAGCCACACTTTACCGATTACCTGGTATTCGAAGGCATCTCGGTTGATGAATTCACCGGCAAACAGCACTACATGGATGTGCACATTGCCTACCGTCGTGCCTGCCTGAACGCCATCGAATATCTCAAGAAATTTGGCTACACCGGCGAGCAGGCTTATCTGCTATTGAGCTGTGCTCCCGTTGAAGGTCGCATCAGCGGCATCGTGGACATCCCCAACGCCTGCGCCACCCTGGCCATTCCCACATCGATCTTCAATCAAGACATCTTGCCCCGCTAAACGCTAGCCTATAGCATCTCAGGGGGGGGGGCAATATTCCCCTCCCTTTTCCGGCTCGCAACTTGATTTTAGGCCATAAAACACCACAGCCTAGCATAGGGATCACAAGTTCTAAATTTCTAACCGATCTATTTCTCAAGCTTATCTCAATCTTGTCGCGAGAATATTTGCAATATTTATTTAGGTTTAATTTCATTTTATTAAAGGCAGCCATCGCTCAAGCCCGGCCCCTTTTCCCCCTCCAGTTCTCCATCACCCCACCCAGAAAGCGCCCAATCTCACCATGCCAGTCTATGAGTTCAGCTGCCCCCAAGGCTGCGAAAATTATGAAGTTTGGCGCTCTATTGATGCCCGTGACTCTAACACTGAATGCCCTGATTGCGGGATCAAGGGCAACCGCGTATTCAGCCCACCGATGGCACTCTGCGGGCCTCTGCGCTTAAAAACTGAAAGCAAAGATCCCACTATTGTGCGCAAGGAAACGGGCAGCGAAAATAAACCACGACTTAAAAATGCCCAGGGCGCCAGACCATGGATGCTCAACCGCGGCTGTTGCTAATGTTCCTGGTTATTGAGCGAATGTTGCGACCGCTGGATCACGCATAATTTACGCCAATTGCCCCGAGTCCTTTACTGGATTCGGGGCATTAATATGGCAATAACAATGGCAAAAGGGGCTGAAAAAAATAAATATAGCGCAGGAGCCAGGTGAAGCGAGCGCAGCAGTTACGCAAAACGAAATAAATGAGGCAGATGACTCAAAAACAGTAGGCGGGAAGAGTAAGCAGGAAGGGTAGGCAGATGACCTGGCGAGGAAGTTAAGCCAGATAAGCGAGTCAAGCCAGACGAGACATACAAGCAAGACGGGCAAGACAAGCCAAAAGAGTAACACTAGTGGGATTATCAGCTTAAGTCAAGCCAGTGAAATAGCCAAATCAACCAGGAGAGCTGCAAGATCGATAAATCAATAAGGCGACAGAGATAATTTGAACAACAATAAAACCAGAATGCAGAAAAAACAAACAGTCAGAGTCGCGTAAGAATTTCGCCAATATATAGGGCTTATCAATAAGTTTGCACAACCCCTTCCGATGCCACAAGATCTATAATGCCGCAATCCCTGCAGACAAGATGAATGGTATCCAAACTGCAGAAAAGGCGGGCACATTGACCAGCGGATGGCCTCAAGGTCACTTCAAAAAATTTGCCATTTGGCTGCCGCGAGTCAAGCACAAATAGGTCGCCACCAGGTTTCTCATGTCATGAGATCGTTGAGAGCTGGTATTTTTCGAGATGCCCGCATAATTATTACATAAAAACTCAAAACGCTAAGGCAATAAAATAAAATAAAATAAAATAAAATAAAAACTTTTCGAGAAATCAAACAAAAGAAATATCAGACAAAGTTTGATTGACATGCAAATCACCAGAGTAGTCCTAGAAAGCTGCCGCTGCTATCAAAGAAGAACTGATCTGGCAATTTCCCTTGGCTGGCATTTATCGCCGAATTGATGGTTTTGCCTGGCCTCCTTCGGCTCCATTCCTTGATTTCATTCCCCTACACAAATGGGTTTCAGTTCGGGGCTGGATGCGCTTCCCCTGGCGACCCCCAGGCCCCGTGGGCAACACCCCTGCTACTTCCCCTGGGACGTCTTACGGTCATATCAGGGGGGTGGGGGGTGGCTTGTGGAGCGCAGGGGCAAGGGAACGGGCTATGGCCTGGTAACTTACAACAACAATTCCACCGCCAATTATAGTGCCAAATGCAACAACAATGCCAAAAATAATTATGCTTAAAATGGCAATGATAACGCCACAGCCAACGATAACGCCGCAGCCAATGATAACGACACAGCCAACTATAATGCCAAGATGGATGACAAGAAAGCGACGGGGACAATGAAAACGGCAGCGAAATCAACCCTTGCCAGAGGGAATCAACTTAGAAGAGGCGAATAAATCGGCTTGGGGGGAACTAAAATAGGGAGGAACAAATAAATAACTGGCAACAATACCTAACAAAGAGTATGCTTAGATCAACAAAAAGGAAATTAGCGCCTCCAAAATTGCCCCTTCGACCGCCGAGAGTCAGGCTGATACAAGTTACAGCATAGCTTCTCAGGTCATACGATTCGCAAAATAAGCGATTAATCGAGGTTCTTGCATTGCGAACAAACAACTGTCTGCAACTGATGCAAATACATCTCAACAATATCTAGATTTCGCTGCTATCATAGGGCTGCAAATATTGCAAAATAGATTATTTGCTCACCTGGGGCGAACAGGGGAAAATTCCTGTTACCCATAAAAACCAATTTAAAAATAGACGGGAATCAGACAGTTAGAAATTCCTTGACGACACTCTCAGAGAGGGAAGCCGTGGGGCCGCTGGAAACGATGCTGCCGCGCTGCATGGCGTAATAATAACTGGATTGGCGAACAAAATGCAAATGTTGCTCAACCAATAACACGCTAATTCCAGTCTCTTTCATAATTCGCTGAACGGCGCGCTCGATATCCAAAATAATTGAAGGTTGAATTCCCTCTGTTGGCTCATCGAGGAGCAACAACTTAGGCTTGCCTAGCATGGCACGGGCAATTGCTAATTGCTGTTGCTGGCCACCACTGAGATCTCCACCTTTGCGGCCCAGGAATTTCTCTAGAATCGGAAATAGATCAAATACGATTGGATCTATATGGCGGTTCTTGGCCAGGCCTCCTGGCAGTGCCTCCATGCCCAGGAGAAGGTTCTCGCGCACAGTTAGTTGGGGGATAATATCCCGGCCCTGTGAAACGTAGCCAATGCCATGGCGAGCGCGCTGGTAGGGGGGCTCCGAAAGTAGCTCACGCCCCTGATAGTCAAGCGAACCAGATTTCTGTTGAAGTAGGCCGATAATAGTTTTCAGCAGAGTGGTTTTGCCAACGCCATTACGGCCAATTAAGCATATCATTTCGCCTTCATTAATGGACATGTCCACATTGCGGAGAATGTGGCTTTCTCCGTAATAAACATTTAGGCCGGAAACCGAGAGAATCTTTTTGCCTGTAGCCGCTGGAGTAGGAGCTGGCGCGGTGCTGAGCATGGCGGGGGAAGAGCAGAGGAGCTAGAGGTAAATTTTAATCTTGAGATTGGCCGAGATAGACTTCAATAACTTTGGGATCCTTCTTGACATCGTCAATAAGCCCCTCCGTGAGAACGCTCCCCTGATGCAGCACCGTTACTGGCGCCTTGAGATCACGAATAAACTCCATATCATGCTCGATTACAACAACAGTATGCTTGCCAGCCAGTGATTTGATCAATTCGGCTGTACGAACAGTCTCCTCATCGGTAAGACCAGCCACTGGTTCATCCAGCAGTAACAGCTGGGGAGACTGGGCCACCAGAGAGGCAATGGCCAACCATTGCTTCTGGCCATGGGATAGGGCTCCGGCCTTGGTCTTGGCGAAGGGGGCCAAACCCACGTAATGGAGTAAGCGCTGCACCTCGTCGCGAATGCTGGCAGGTATCCGATCGCTAAGCAAACCCAGGGGGTTTTTTACCGGGGAGGCTGCCAACTCCAGGTTGCGAATCACATCTAGGTTTTCAAAAACCCGAGGGGTCTGGAATTTACGACCAATACCTCTACGGGAAATCTTCTGTTCACTTAATCCAACCAGAGATTCTCCCTTGAAGAAAACAGTACCCTTGGTTGGGCGAACCTTGCCGGTGATCACGTCAAGAAAAGTGGTCTTGCCAGCCCCATTGGGGCCAATAATTGACCGCAATTCGCCAGGCTGAAGACAGATAGAAAGATCTGTAAGCGCATAAAAGCCATCAAAGCTTACGCTCACATCATTGATTTGAAGCAGTGGGACCGACATTAAAATGCCTCGCGGTGGGTAATCATGAGTGAGTCAAAAATCACTTATTTGCCACGGACTTTGCTTCTTCGAGCACGTCTGGATTCGTGTCTATAGAAGGATAGGTGGCCGTTTTTGGTGCCTTGCCAAAAGCAGCCAACATCGAGGCAAAGCCACCGCCTTTGAACCAGCCGTAAATACCATCAGGCATCAGCACAACCACGAAGATGAATAAGGCACCTTGCACAAATAGCCACATCTCCGGCAGAGCTTCGCTCACAAGACTACGCAGGTAATTAACAACTACTGCGCCAATGATAGGGCCAACCAGAGTGCCTCGACCTCCCACTGCCACCCAGATCACCATCTCAATAGACATGGAGATGCTCATGTACTGGGGTGATACGATGCCCGACTGAACCGTGTAGAGAGCTCCTGAGACACCGCAAAGGGCGCCTGCCACAACAAATACAATGGTCTTAAATGGCACAGGGTTATAGCCAGTGAAGCGGAAGCGTTGCTCATCATCGCGAATGGCAATAAGAGCGTCGCCAAAGCGTCCAGTGGTAAGTCGCTTGCAAATAATAAATGCTACGGGCAGCAATAGCACTGTGATGCGATAGAGCCAGAGTTGGGCCTCTGGCGAGCCCAGAAGCATTCCAAACACCTCTGTGGTGCTGGTCTTTAGGCCGTTGGTACCATTGATAAGCTTTTGTTGGCCATTAAAGAAATGGTAAAAAACCATCAGCGCCGCCTGGGTGATGATGGAAAAATAAACACCTTTAATTCGATTTCTGAAAATAAGATATCCAACAAGACCAGCAATTACCGCTGGAATTACCCAGATTGCAATTAGGGTGAAAGTTGGAGACCAAAATGGCTGCCAAAAGAAGGGCAGTTTTTCCACGCCATAGTTCTCAAAGAACTTGGGGATACCATTGCCACCAGCTTCGCTCTTGGTGTTGAGCATCAAATACATAGCCACACCATAGCCACCCAAGGCGAAAAATATGCCTTGACCCAGGCTGAGCAAGCCCGTATAGCCCCAAATTAAATCGATTGCCAGAGCAGTAATGGCAAGAGCGAAGTAGCGGCCAAACAGATTAAGCCGGAAATTTTCAAGGACAGCCGGCAGGATGAACAGGGCAACCGCCAGCAAAATCCACGGAAGAAGGCGTTTGAAAAGTTTCAAGGCTGATGCCTCAATGTGGATGGGCTTGCAAGGTACGGAAAGAAAACCGCGAGGTTATGATTCAACGGATCTACCCTTTTGAGGGAACATACCGTTGGGACGAAACTGAAGGAATGCGATAATAAAGATAAACACCAGCACCAAGGACATGCTAGTAGTTGCAAAGAATTCGATCACGGCCTTGGGAGCGGCGGGCAGATTCGGGAACATGATCAAAACCGAACCGGAGCCAATCACCGATTGAATGATCCCCAGCAGCAGTGATGCCAACACAGTGCCCAGCAAATTGCCTACGCCACCTAAAACAATCACCATGAAGCAGGAAACAATATAAGCAGCGCCCAGATTTGGGCCCACAGATCCGAGCAGGGTGATCGCACAGCCAGCCACCCCTGCCAGGCCAGAGCCAATGCCAAAGGTGATGCTGTCCACCCTGTCGGTGGGAATGCCCAGGCAGTTACTCATCTGCCTGTTCTGGGTCACTGCCCGCATGCGCAGACCCCAGACGCTCTTGGTGAGGAACCAGACCGTGGCCAGCAGCAGCACCGCAGACAGCAGGATGATGAAGATGCGGATACCCGGAAGCTCAATCCCATTGATCTTGCCCCAGCTACCCTGCAGCCACTTGGGAGCTGTAACGTCAATGTTACGAGGTCCAAACCAAGCCGACGACAGAGGGCGAACTGCCGATAAAATGTTTGCAGTTGCCAGGCCAACCCCAATAGATACCAGCCAACCCAAACCAGTGACGTAGGGCAAGAAAGGTTTGTCGGCCCAGGTTTTGGCGATAATCTTGGAAGCAAAAATTCCAATGCCAATAGTCAGCAGGATGCCCAGCACCATGGCCGTAGACACACTGCGTACTAATTGGATCAAAATTAAGCTGACTCCCCAGGTAGCCAGCAATGTTTCCAGGGGTCTTCCGTATAATCGCCTGATCAAAGTGCGTTCGAGCAATACCCCAACTAATGCTGTCACAAAAAACGACAGCACCAAAGCAACCGGGAAATAAAGCTCAAATACAATGCCGCCCATGGGCTTGAAAACATTCTGGACCACGAAGGTCACATAGGCGCCAAGCATCATTAGCTCGCCGTGGGCGAGATTAATGACACCCATCAAACCGAAAACAATGGCGAGACCGGTTGCAGCCAGCAGCAGCACTGAACCGATACTCAGACCATCAAGAACCTGAGAAAAAAAGAGTTCCACCAGTGCAAATCCTTAGGAAGAAATAGGGCCTGGCTAAACCAGGCCCCTAGCTGATCAACAGGATGACGATCAAGCCATCAAGACAGGACCGGCGGGTAGAAGGACGCCAGGTCTAACTATCACATCTTGAACTTGCCAGCATCAGGACGATTCTGGGTCCAGTCACAGGTATAGCCCTTGGTTTCGGGCACAAACTGGTTCCAGGGGATCGGCGGTACTGCCGTCTTGGAATCAGAGATGATCTTGAATTGGCCGTCGGCCTGAGCTTCGCCAATCATCACACGCTCAGAGGTGTGGTGGTTGGGGAACATCTTGATTTCGCCCTGGGGAGCGGCGAAAGTGGTGCCGATCATGGCAGTACGCACCTTATCCAAATCCTCGAAGGTGCCGGCTTTCTCAACGGCATTCTTCCAGAGATATACCATGTTGTAGGCAGATTCGGCCGGGTCACCAGTCACCCGATCCTTGCCATAGGCGGCCTGGAAGTCAGCGGTGAACTTCTTGGAGGCCGGGGTATCCAGGCTCATGAAGAAGTTCCAGGCCGCAAAAGTACCCTTGGTGTACTCGGGACCGATCTGGCGAATTTCCTCCTCGGCGATCGAGAAGGACATGATCGGATACTTGGACGGATCAATACCAGCGGCCTTGAACTGCTTGAACAGGGCTACGTTTGAGTCACCGTTCAAGGTGTTGATGATGATGCCACCATCAGGGAATGCCTTCTTGATTTTGGCAATGATTGGGGCCACCTCAGTGTTGCCGAGGGGGATGTAATCTTCACCAACCGTTTCGCCGCCCAGGGCCTTCATTTGCTCCTTGATGATGGTATTCGCGGTACGCGGATACACATAGTCAGAGCCAACTAGGTAAACTTTCTTACCATACTTAGGGGCGTACTCCTTCATCAGCCATTCCACAGCCGGCTCGGCCTGCTGGTTTGGAACTGCGCCAGTGTAGAAGATGTTCTTGGAACATTCCTGACCCTCATATTGAATGGGGTAGAACAGGATGTGATTCTTCGACTCATAAACCGGCATCATTGCCTTACGGCTGGCGGATGTCCAGCCGCCAAACACGATGGCCACCTTGTCAGAGTCGATCAGCTTCTGAGATTTCTCAGCGAAGGTGGGCCAATCAGAAGCACCATCTTCGGAAATCGCAGTAATCTTATAGCTTTTGCCAGCAACCTTTACGCCACCGGCATCATTAATCTCTTTAATCGCCATCTCTTCCACCTCCTTGAGGGTGGTTTCGGAGATGGCCATGGTGCCACTCAGGGAGTGGAGAATGCCAACTTTGATCTCACCGTCAAAGTCGCCGCCGCCGCCACCGCCGCCGCAGGCGACCAAAGACAGACAAACTGTAGCTGCCGCTGCCCCCGAGGCAACACGTTTGGAAATACTGGGAATCATGTTCGACGTTTTCAAGAGGAAAATGTGCCGAAGGACGAACGGCCCCTGGAAGTTACGGATCACCACCCAGTGGGTGTGTATTGGTTGCTACAGAAGCGGGCAGCAGGTCGGCTAACGCACAACAACAGTGGCTTTACAGGGGGTGAAATTATGGCCCCAACCTCTTGCCAAACCTGCTGTCAAGCCCTCTGGCAAGCCCTCTGGCAAGGCATTTGCAAAGCTTTTGGAAAGACTTTTTCAACAGCTTTTTCAAGCCTTTTGCCAAGGCTTTTCCAAATCATCTGGCGAATCGCTTTGGCAACCAGCTGCAAAACCCCCTCGCCCCTGGCGAACATCCCAAGGGCCCTGGCAAACGGTTAACTCGGTAGTTGTTGTAACAGAAAATTTTCCACAGCCTCTAGCCCCTGGCCACTGCGGATGTTGGTGAAGCACCAGGGCCGGCCGCCCCGCATCCGCTCGGTGTCGGCCTGCATCACTTCCAGGCTGGCGCCCACCATCGGCGCCAGATCGATTTTGTTGATTACCAGCAGGTCTGAGCGGGTGATCCCGGGTCCCCCCTTACGCGGGATTTTGTCCCCCGCCGCCACGTCGATCACGTAGATGCAAAGGTCTACCAGTTCTGGGCTGAAGCTGGCCGCCAGGTTGTCGCCGCCGCTCTCCACCAGCACCAGATCCAGTTGGGGGAAGGCCTGTTCCAGCTCCTGCACCGCCGCCCGATTGATCGAGCAGTCCTCGCGAATGGCGGTGTGGGGACAGCCACCGGTTTCCACCCCGCGAATCCGCTCCGGCTGCAGCGCCCCGGCCCGGGTAAGGAATTGGGCATCCTCCTGGGTGTAGATGTCATTTGTGACCACGGCCAGCTCCAGGCGATCCCGCAGCCGCAGGCAGAGGGCCTCCACCAGGGCCGTCTTGCCGGAACCCACCGGTCCGGCCACCCCCACCCGCAACTTGCTCATCCAGCGGTGCAGCGCAGTGCTGCCATCCTGACCACCAGCGGGCAAAGTTGGGTGCCGCCGCCAGCTGTTGGCCAAAACTGCTGCTGCCAAAAATCAGCTACGGAACAAGCGGGAATAGAGCTCCACCTGGCTCAGTTGGGCCAGGCCCGCGCCCACGCCACCACTCCACAGCCGCTCCGGCTCGCAGGCCAGCAACTGGACGGCCTGCTCGGCCAGCAAAGGGGCGAGCCGCAGCTGCAGGCGCTGGGCCTGGGTGGGGCCCAGGGGTACCAGGCGCAAGGCGGCGCTGAGCTGGTTGGCCACCCAGCCGTAGAGGTAGGCCTCCACCAATTCAGCCGGCGCAATCTGCAGACATAATCCAGCCCAGGCAAAGGCCGCCGGCCAGGCCAGAGGGGTGGCCAGGGGCAGGGGCCAGCCCAGGTCGGCCAGTAACTGCAGCAAAGAGCCCCCCATCTGGCGCTGCTGAGCCCGCAATTCAGGGGCGTCCCGCTGGGCCAGCAGCCAGCCGTCGCGATCCAGCAGCGCCTCCCGGGCCGCAGCAGCCCCGGTGGGCGCCGCTGCGAAGGGCGCGACTACAGGCGCAACTTCCGCGATATACTTAATCGCGTCAATAGTTTGATGACTAGCATCAGAGCTGTGCTCGGTATATGCCTTACTTCCAGCATCAGCCATACGCCCAGTATCGGCCATACGCCCAGTAACAGCTATTTGTTCAACTGGGGCCAGATGCCCATCAGTATTTACTGGGGACTCCGCAATATTCCCATGCTGAGCAATGGCTAACTGCCCCGCATCGGCTAAATTTTCTACATCGGCAAATGTCTCAGCTTCAGCCGGTTTCTCTGATTCAGCCGGTTTCTCTGCCACGGCTAATTGTTGCCACTGGCGCAAGAGCAACGTCAAGCCCGGCATGGCCGCCGCTTCCAGCCGCACCGCGCCGCGCCGTAACTCGGCCTCCAGCCAAGCTTGAACCGCGCCGACATCGGCCAACCTTCCGGACTGCGCCAGCACCTCCAGCCCCTCGGCATAGCTAAAGGCCCCCACGGGCAGAGCTGGACTCACCAGCTGATACAGCCGTAGCCGTGCCGCGGCAGCCCCAGCCCTGGCCTGATCAGCGGTTTCGGTTCCAGGTGTCATTAGCCTTAGCAGTGGCTGGGCTGGCCTGATCAGTGGCACTAAATGGTTCACCGGCACTAAATGGTTGGCTGGCGACAGATGGTTTGCTGACAGGGGTTCGCTGGCAGGAGTTCATTGGCAGAACTTCATTGGCAGGCTGGTGATCGCCAGTAAGTTAACGATCACTGCCCCCTAACTGACTACTCTCAAACCTGGGGGCAGTGACCAAACCTGTGGACTGCGACCAAGCCTGTGGACTGCGACCAAGCCTGTGGACTGCGACCAAGCCTGTGGACTGCGACCAAGCCTATGGACTGTGACCAAGCCGGGGGACAGTGAGCAAACCGGGGGCGCGGTAGGCCTCCAACAATTCAGCCGGCGCAATCTGCAGACTTAGGCCAGTCCAGGCAACCGCTCAGCCTGGGCACTGATTGGCAGAGGGCACTGATTGGCAGAGGGAACTAAATGATTAAAGGCTTTGATTGGCATAAGGCATTGATTGGCAGAGATGCTGATTGATTAAAGGCACTAATTGACAGAGTCAATGATCGCCATGCTGATCCCTGGAATGGCTACGACTACCTTGCCCATCACTGGCATTGCCAGGGCTGACATGGCTATGGCTATGGCTATGGCTATGACCGATATGGCTATGGCCGGCGTGCTGATAATCACCATGATGATGATCGGTGTGCCCATCGGTGGCCGGCTGATCACTGGCGGGGTGATTACTGGCGGATTTATCGCTGCCAGGGGGATAAGTATGGGAGTGGCCGTAGGCCCCGCTCTCGGGATGAAAGGGCGCCACTATGGCCTCAACCTCCAGGCCCCGATGCTCCAACATCTGCGCCAATACCGAATCCCGCAACAGCCGCAACTCGTCGGTGTGGATCTCCATCGCCACGTGGCGATTGCCCAGGTGATAGGCCGCCTGCAGCAGGGCCAGGGGGCGGTGGTCCCGCACCCGCAACAGCGCCTCCGGGGCGGCCTCCACCTGCACCAGTTGCTCCCCCTCGGCCGGGGCCAGCAGCTCGCCGGGCACCAGGGCCTCCCCACGGGGCAACTGCAGCAGCAGCGCCCGGCCGCAGCTGCTGTGGCGCAGGCCCCGCAGCCCCGTGCGCTCCTCTGCCCCCAGGGCCAGCCGCAGCGCTCCCGCCACGGGCTCGCTCACCGGCAGGCGCCGGCAGAGCAGCAGCGGATCGGAGTTGGTGGCTTGCGGGCTAGCTGCGTAGGACATGGGCAACAGGTGCTGTCATGAGTATCCCCAGCCCCAGCCTCCCAGTGGATACCCAGCTCGCAACAGGGACAGCCGCCCCTGACGACCCCGGGCGGGGGGAATGGCAGGGCGGCTGGCATGGGGCCGTGCGGCTGCAATTTCAGCAGGGGTCGCAGGGCCACACCATCCACCAGGGATCAGCCCTGGCGCCGATGAAGCTGCCCCGGGCGATTCAGCAGGGCGATGGACGCTGCGAACTGCCGCTGCTGCATACCGCCGGCGGCCTGGTGGGGGGCGATCAGATCACCATTGCGGCCGAACTGGCGGCCGGCAGTGCCGCCCTGCTCACCAGCGTGGCGGCCCAAAAGGTGTACGGCAGCGTGGGGCGCTCGCGGCTGAGGCCAGCCGGCGCCTGGGCCCGCCAACAGCTCAGTTTTGAGTTGCTTGCAGGAGCCGATCTGGAGTGGCTGCCCCAGGAGCTGGTGCTGTTCTCCAACGGCCTGGTGGAGCAGCGCTGCCGGGTGGAACTGGCCGAGACGGCCTCGTTTCTGGGGGCGGAGGTGGTGCGGCTGGGCCGCAGCGCCGCCGGGGAGGGACTGGAGGCCGGCCGCTGGCGCTCCCAATTGGAGATTCGCCGCCAGCTCAGCCAGGGGCGGCGCTGGGAGCTGGTGGACCGGCTGGAATTGGCCGGCGATGCCCTGGCTAACGAGCACGGCATGGCCGGGGCGGCGGTTTATGGCTCCCTGGTGTGGGCTGCGCCCAGCCCCTTGGCCGGCCCAGCCCTGGCCCAACTGCTGGCCGACTGCCGCGGCGACCGGCTGGGGTTGGCGGGCAGCATGGCCTGTGGCCCCCTGGAACAGGGGCTTGTGGCCCGCTATCGGGGCCCCTCCTCCCAGGCGGCGCGCCACTGGTTCACGCGCATCTGGGCGCGCATCCGGGCGGTGCGTGGGCTGACCGCGCCGCAACTGCCGCGGGTATGGCCGTTTCAAGAGACGCCCCTGTCAATTGCCGAGCAGCGCCAACCCGCCTGCGCCCAGGCTGGATTCGCGGCGCCATGAGCGCACCGCTGCTGCGGCTGCTGCTGGAGGTGCTGCCCTGCCTGCTGCTAGGGGTATTGCTGGAGTGGCGCTGGCCGAAATTGTCGCGCCGACTATCTCCGCCCCTGATCCGCTACGGAGTGCCCCTGAGCGTGTTGGGGATGCTGCTGCGTTCGGGGCTGGAGCGCTCGATGTTCTGGGCCGGCCTGCTGGCCCTGGTGGGCATCGGCGCTGGCTTGGCGCTGCTGCGCTGGCTGCCAGGCGTACGGCAGCTGCTGCCGCTACCGGCCCTGCGCTTGGGCGCGGTGGCGGGCAACACCGCCTACTTCGGCTTCCCGGTGGTGATGGCCCTGCTGCCGCCGGCCGCGATGGGCACGGCGGTGGCCTACGACCTGGCTGCCACCCTGCTGATTTGGGGCCTGGGGCCGGCCCTATTGACGGGCGAGCGGCTGCAGGGTCGGCCCCTGGTCCGCGCCCTGGCCCACAGCCCCGCCAGTCGGGCCCTGGTGCTGGCTTTGCTGGTGGGGCTAACCCCCTGGAGCCAGCAACTGGGGGCGCTGCTAGTGGTGCCAGCGCGGCTGGTGCTGCTGTTGGCGCTCACGATCCTGGGCATCCATCTGGGCCCGCTGCTACGCCAACCGCCAGGCGAGCGGGTCAACCCCTTGCGCCTATGGCCGGCCTTAACTATCAAGCTGCTGTTATTTCCAGCGGCGATGCTGGCACTCAGCCTGCTAACCCCTATGCCCGCCCTGGCCCGTCAGGCGGTGGTGCTACAGGCCGCCGCCCCCACGGCCTTGGCGGTATTGCTGCTGAACGAGGCCAGCTCCGCCAACGACGAAGGCTCCAGCCCTAGGGCGGCGGCCCTGGTGCTGTGGAGCACGGCCATCGCCCTGGGGAGCGTGCCCCTATGGCGTCTGCTGCTGGGTTGAGCTAGGCAATTGCCCCAGCCACTTCCAGAGCCAGGGCTGAATTGAGGCCAGGGCGCGGCGGCTCTGGGCCAACACCGGTGCCGGCAAGGCCAGGAAGCCGAGGGCCCGGCGACGGGCGGGGGGGGGAAGGGCGCAGCCAACAAATGGGCCGATCATGGACAGAACGATCAAGCCCTAGAAACCCAGACAGAGATAATCAAGAAGGCGTTGAGAATAAATACCAGACATCTCCAGCGCCGAAAATAAGTAAATAAGTAATTTACGTCTCATCAAAAAACTCCAGATCGCACCGATCTCACGACAAGAAAAGCATTGCCAAGACTTGCTTGCCTCTGACTCGCAGGAGCCGAAAGGAAATTTATTGGTTTGTTATCTCGCTGGCTTTAGCCGCCGCTAGCCGATCAAGATCCCAGCAAGGCGGTGCACTCAAGCCGCTCCTGGCTGGCATCGCGGCGTTGCAGCCGCAGGCGGATGATCTCGGCCAGATAAGCGGCATCGTCGCCGACGCCGCAGAAGCGAGCCGATCCCCAGGTTTGCAGCCAGGGCAGGCCGATGAAATAGAGGCCACTGCTGGGGGTGACGCCCCGCTCGTGGCTGGGGTAGCCGGCACCATCAAAAATGGGCACATCAATCCAACTGAAATCGGCCCCATAACCGGTACACCAGATCACCGCAGCCAGCGGCTCTTGGTTTAGGTCCAAGCTGCAGGGATGGCCAGGCGTGGGCTGCCAGCAGGGTTGATAGGCGGGCTGCTCTGGCGCCTCGATGGCCTGGCGGGAGATATAGGCATCGATGCTGGAGCAGATGCGGCTGTAGACGGCATCGGCCTGGTCGAGATTGGCGGCTAGATCGTTAGCGAAGCGAATCTCTCCGGGCGCCAGTTGCTGCAGGCGGCCATAGAGTTGCATGCCCTCGATGGCGCGGCGGCGCAGATCGATTTCGCGGCCGCCATCGCGCCCGGTGAGGTAGTGGTTGGTTTTGGCGCGCACCAGCTTGGGATCGGCGTGCTGATCTATCGGCATGGAGTAATAGCCCATCCGATCCAGCCAATCCACCACATCCCGGCCCCGATAGCGTCTGGGTGAGCGGGGCGCAGACCCGACGCTGAGGTGCACGCGGCGGCCGGCCAGAAATAGATCTTCCGCGATTTGACAGCCCGACTGGCCACTGCCCACCACCAGCACCGGCCCTGGCGGCAGCCGCTGGGGATTGCGGTAGTCGCGGGCGTCGAGCTGCAACACACCGGCCGGCAGCCGTTCGGCTTGGCCATGGCGCCGGGGCCG
Source organism: Prochlorococcaceae cyanobacterium (assembly GCA_044375975.1). GTDB lineage: Bacteria > Cyanobacteriota > Cyanobacteriia > PCC-6307 > Cyanobiaceae > UBA5018. Next base: position 96,906 of record JBILLQ010000002.1, on the reverse strand, counting down.
GTGGTAGCCGCCGGTGGCCACCACCACCTGGCTGGCTTCCAGTTCCCCTTCCGAGGTGAGCAACCGATAGCCCTGGCCCTGGGGCTGCAGGCGCAAAACGCTCACCCCTTCCCGCACATCGGCCTGGATCCGGGCCGCGAAACGGCGCAGATAGGCGACGATCGCTTCCCGGCCCATGAACCCCTCTGGGTCGTCGCCGTCGTAGGCGAAATCCGGCAGGCGGCACTGCCAGTTAGGGGTAACCAGGCAGAAGGAATCCCAGCGCTGCTGCTCCCAGGCGTAGCCAATCCGATGGCGTTCCAGCACTAGGGGTCTGATGCCGCGCCGCTGCAGGCAGCCGGCCAGCGAGAGGCCGGCCTGGCCGCCCCCCACGATCACCACCGAGTGGCGGCGGACCTCCCGGCCAGCACCAGCTGGGGAACTGGCCGCTGAACTATCCCAGGAATTGACCAAGGATCCATCCGGGGAACCATCCCGGGAACTGCCCAGAGAACTGCCCAGAGAACCGCCGAGGGAAGGGTCCAAGGGATAAGCCGCTAATTAGAAGGCAAGTTTCGACGCCATTGATCATCCATTTGGTAGCGATAGCCACCCTTGCCAGCCAGCGGCAGGCCAGCGAGGGGGCGCGCCGGCCTTGGGTGTAACAACAGCGACATTCCGACCGTAAAAGCCATGCAAACTTCAGCTCGCTGTTTCTGTTTCAGGCCCGGCTTAGATGCCTCAAGTCACGCGTCCCGCCAACCAACCGGGAGATTTTTTGGTTGACTACGAGGAGAAGGTATTTCCAGATATCAAAGCCGAGCCAGGCGAAAAAGCCCTGGTAACTTTTCACACCGTGGCCTTTGAAGGTTCGATCGGCCTGGTAAACCTATTGCAGGCCAGTCGGCTGATCAACAAGGGATTTGAAACCTCGATTTTGCTCTACGGCCCCGGCGTCACCCTGGGGGTACAGCGGGGCTTCCCAAAACTTGGCGATGCCGCCTTTGACGGCCACCTCAATTTCAATGCCCGCATCCAGAAGTTCATGGATCAAGGGGGCAAAGTGTATGCCTGTCGCTTTGCGCTGCAGGCCCTCTATGGCCACGGGGAAGGGGCCCTAATCCCCGGCATTACACCAATCAACCCCCTGGATGTAATGGACCTAATTTTGATGCATCGCAAGGAAGGCTCCTTCATCCTCGACACCTGGACCCTTTGATTTAATGTCATAGATTGAGGTGATTCAACTTGAATCTATTCTGTCTACGGCTATTTGACGTGACCTGACCTGAGGAGAGTTACCCAGGCACTGTTTTGGTTGGCACGATTCAGCTTGGCTTCCCCTGATCCGGGGCACCTGCTAGGGGGTATTGCCCACTAATCCCTGGGCCGAACTCCCTGATAACCGGGGTTTCGCTAGCCGGAACCCCGCATTCTGGTCAATTATTCTCAATTTGATCCCTTCACATGGCGTCCACAATTATAGTGGCGGCGGCTCAAATTCGGCCGGTACTGCATAGCCTTGAGGGTTCCCTGGCCCGATTGCTGGCGGCGATGGCGGAAGCCGCCAAGGCGGGGGTGGAGCTGATCGTGTTTCCCGAAACCTTTCTGCCCTACTACCCCTACTTCTCCTTTGTGGAGCCAGCTGTGCTGATGGGTCCTTCCCATCTGCGCCTCTACGACCAGGCGATGGAGCTGCCCGGTCCGGAGCTCAGTCAGATCGCCGCCGCCGCCCGCCAGTACGGCATGCATGTGCTGCTGGGCATCAACGAGCGCGATGGCGGCAGCCTCTACAACAGCCAACTGTTGATCGATGCCAGCGGCGAGCTGGTGCTGAAACGACGCAAGCTCACCCCCACCTACCACGAGCGGATGCTCTGGGGCCAGGGGGATGGCTCTGGGCTGAAGGTGGTGAGCACGGGGCTGGGGCGCATCGGTGCCCTGGCCTGCTGGGAGCACTACAACCCACTGGCGAGGTTTGCGCTGATGGCCCAGGGGGAAGAGATCCACTGCGCCCAGTTTCCAGGCTCGCTGGTGGGGCCGATTTTCAGCGAACAAACCGCCGTCACCATGCGCCACCACGCCCTGGAGGCCGGCTGTTTTGTGGTCTGTTCCACCGCCTGGCTGGATCCGAGTGATTACGGCCAGATCACTGCCGACACCAGCCTGCACCGGGCCTTTCAAGGGGGTTGTCACACGGCGGTGATCAGTCCGGAGGGCCGCTACCTGGCGGGCCCCCTGCCTGACGGGGAGGGGCTTGCGATCGCCGAATTAGACCGCACCTTAATAACCAAACGCAAGCGAATGATGGACAGCGTTGGGCACTACAGCAGGCCAGACCTGCTCAGCCTACAGATCAACCGCAGGGCCAACAGTCAAATGCAAGATTTTGATATTAGCCATGATCAATTAGGCCCAATTGGGCCAGAGTCCATAGGCGCTGGCCCAATTGGCTGCGGTGGCCCGGCCGCCCCTGGGGCGGAGCTGATCCATGGCTGACCTGGCCCGACTGGTGACCGAACTGCAGGTGCAGGGGGTGGTGGATGGCGCCGTAGCGGGCAACCAAGGACGGCGGGGCGGCGCTGGACCCTCCGATCACCGGGCGCTCACGATCGAGGGCACCACGGTGATGGTGCCCGTCTACAACGCCCTATCGCGGCAGTCGCCCTATAGCATTGACCAGGGGGCCGATGGGGAGGTGCGGCTGGCGGCTGACGCCGGGGCGCCATTGGCCAGGGTGGAGACACCGGCGGAGCCGCGCTTCTACGGGCTGACTACGGCGGAGGGCATTGCTTACCGCTCGATTGCGCTACTACATGGCAAGGCGGTGCTGGCCACCACCCTGTTGCAAACCTGTATCCGCTTTCGCGATCGCAGCCAGTCGTGCCAGTTCTGCGCCATTGAGCAGTCGCTAGAGGATGGCCGCACCCTGGTGCGCAAAACCCCGGAACAGGTGGCCGAGGTGGCGGAGGCGGCGGTGCGGCTGGATGGCATCAGCCAACTGGTGATGACCACCGGCACACCCAACAGCGAAGACCGGGGGGCGCGGCTGATGGCCGAAACCGCGGCGGCGGTGAAGGCGAGGGTGGCGATCCCGATCCAGGGGCAGTGCGAGCCGCCTGAGGATCCGATCTGGTATCGGCGCATGAAAGAAGCCGGCATCGACAGCCTCGGCATGCATCTGGAGGTGGTGGAAGCAGAGGTGCGGCGGCGGATTTTGCCGGGTAAATCAGAACTGAGCCTGGAGCGCTACGAACAGGCTTTTGCCGAGGCCGTAGCGGTATTTGGCCGGGGCCAGGTTTCCACCTATTTGTTGGCGGGTTTAGGCGACAGTGCCGCCAGCTTGATCGCCTGCAGTGGCCGGTTGATTGAAATTGGCGTCTATCCATTTGTGGTGCCATTTGTTCCGATTGCCGGCACACCACTAGCGGACCATCCCGCCCCCTCCACTGAATTCATGATCGAGGTATATACGGCGGTGGCGGAATTACTGAAAGCGTCAAATATGCGCTCCGACCAGATGGCGGCTGGCTGCGCCAAGTGCGGCGCCTGTTCGGCCCTTTCCCTGTTTGAGCAGAAGGGCTGATCGCGATGTTTTTTATCGATCCCAGCAGCCACGAGATCGGCCGCAGCCCTAGTTCAGCCCCGGCGGCATTTACGCCATCGGTGCGCTGCGGCATCGGCGTAGATGCCGACGACTTTCGCCTCTCGCCCACCGCTAGCTCCGAGCGGTTTTCCTTTCATCTGCTGCGAGCTGGTTCGCCGCTTTTGACCGGTTACTGGCAATTACGCAGCGATATTTTTTGCCAAGAACAGCATTTATTTGAAGCATCAGATCGCGATGAGCTAGATCAAATTGCCTATCCCATTGTGGCGATTAACCATGCCCTGGCCCAAGGACAAGCCGTGGGGGTGGTAAGGATTTTGGAGCAGCGCCCCAGGGTTTGGTATGGCGGCAGGTTGGGGGTGGATATTGACTTCCGACGCCATAACCAAATTGGCAAGGGTCTGATCTGGAAGGCGGTTACCACGGCGAATGGCTGGGGTTGCGATCAATTTTTTGCAACGGTGCAACAGCAAAATGTGCGCTTCTTTCAGCGATTGCATTGGCAGTCAATTGAGCAATTGGAAATTCGCGGCGTAGCCCACCAGCTAATGCAGGCTGATTTAAGTTATTATCAGCCCGCCCGCGAATGCCGCCCCGCCCTGGTGGCGGCGTGACGGCCCCGGCCCTGGAGGCGATCTGCCAGCGGCTAAAGGCCCAGGCTGGCCTGCGCAGCAAGGCCGACATCCGGGCGGCGGCCCGCAGTTTTGAGCATCTGCCGTTTCCAGAACTGGGGGCGGCGGCGGCCCTGGGCGACGATGCGGCACTGCTGCCGGCGGTGGGCGGCCAGTTGCTGCTGGCCTGCGAGGGGCTGCATCCGGAGCTGGTGGAGGAGGACCCCTGGTTTGCGGGTTGGAGTGGCGTATTGGTGAATCTGAGCGATATCGCCGCCATGGGCGGCAGACCCCTGGCGGTGGTGAATAGCCTTTGGAGCAAGGACGACCAGCAGGCCGAACAGCTACTGGCGGGCATGCGCCGCGCCTCCGACTGCTTCCAGGTGCCGGTGGTGGGAGGCCACAGCAATTTGCGCAGTCCGTACAACGCACTATCGGTGGCGGTACTGGGCAGCAGTGGCCCCCGGGTGCTGTCGGCCCGGGCGGCAAGACCGGGCCAATTATGTTGCCTATTGATCAACATCAGCGGCGAATTTTATCGACACTATCCATTTTGGGATGCAGCCACCAAAGCCGAACCAAAGCTGTTGCGGGAGCACCTGGAATTGATGGCCCAGCTGGCGGACCAGGGCCTGGTGCTAGCCGCCAAGGACATCAGCATGGGGGGACTGGTGGGCACTGGAGCGATGTTCGCCGAAGCGGCCGGTTGCCGGCTGAGCCTGGAGCTGGAGGCGATCCTGCCGCCCGATGGCGTGGCGATGGAGGCCTGGCTGAGCTGTTTTCCCAGCTATGGCTACCTGCTAGCAGTGGAGCCGCCCCAATTAGAGGAATTAAACAAATTGTTGCGCAACTACCCAGACCTGCACTGCGGCGCCATCGGCCACTTCCAGCCAGGCGACAGCGAACTGGAACTCCGCCAGGGGGGCCAGAGCTGCAGCCTATGGAGCGGCCGCGAGCCCCTCACCGGCTTTGGCGCCCTGGCCCCCTGAACACTTTTACGCAATCACAGCCTACTCGCCTATGGTCAATTCGTCCGTGATTTACCCACTTGCGGTCTATTCGCCTACGATTTGCTCGCTCACAGTTTCTTCGCTTTTGCTCACCCAGGTTATTTGCGCACCCCCACTCCCATGCCAGAAGTAATACTGCAATTGCAATGGCCTGACGGCCGCAGCAGTGAGCTCTATTCCCCTTCCACCAGCATCCTCAACCATCTGCAACCAGGCCAAACCCTAAGCGTGGCCGAACTGCAAACCAGGGCGATGCTTGCCCTGAAACAGGCCAGCGAAAGGGTGCGAGCCCGCTACGGCTTTGCCTGCACCCGCACCGACGAAGAATGGCGCAAACTACAAACCAGCGTCGCCAGCTACAGTCCAGATCAAAGCGTAACGATTACTGGCCAGCGTTGAACCGACTAGAGCTGAAGGGGCCAGGGTCGAAGCAGCCAGAACTGAGATGGCTAGAATTGCAAAGCATTGGCTTTCATTTCGTCGCCCCAAACAAATACAATAAGGATTCCGGTTTTCGAGCTACAGACGTCGGATTCTGGCAGCAATTTCAGTGGCAGCTTGATCGCCAATATCGAAGCCCAGATTTACCGTAGCGATTCCCTGATTAACTGAGGCGAATCTCTGATCTACTGAGGCAAAGTTCATGGGCTAGTCCTTGACTGTCATCACTGCTTGGCAGGGTCGGCAAACCTGGACATCGGGTTGGTACAGCGATGCAGCGTGGCGGCCCGGATCAGTTCCGCTCCGCTGAGCGACAACTTGGCGCTGATGTGTTTGCGGTAGGTCTCCACCGTGTGCACGCTCAGGCCCAGGGCCTGGGCGATCTCTTTATTGAGCAGACCCCGGCCCAGCGCCTGAAACACCCGCAACTCGCGAGGAGCGAGCTGATCCACCTGCAGGCGCCATTGCGGGTTGTTCATGTGCGATCGGCGCGGGCTGGCTTCCTGCATGTGGGTCACCATCCGCACCAGGTCATCCCAATCGTGGTGCTTATCCACGATTCCCAGCAGGATTGGCTGAAGTTCGGGCGGGGACAGAAACTGCTCGCTCACATCAGTGATCACGATCAGCCGACCATCTGGATTCCTCTGGCGCAGCGCCGCCGCCGCATCCTGCCAAGTCTGCCCCTGCTCGCTTTCACAATGAACATCCAGGAGCAGCAGATCAGGCGGCGAGTGGTTGATGAAGGCAATCGCCTGGGCCACGGAGGAAAACACCCCCACCAACTCCAAAGAGCAGTGCTCGGCCAGCAAACCGCCCACGGCCTGCCCCACCAAACGCTGACGGTCAAGTACGAGGCATGTTAAGGCCGGCAGCCCCTCGTTGTGTAAATCCCATGGCAGTGACATCTGGTTGGGCGGGTCAGTGGGTGAGCGGGTCGGCGGATGGGGCTGGGGGTTGCTGCTGAGGGGCCTCATACATTCATGGCAACTTCCAGGACTCACCAATGTGGGAAGCTAAAAAAAAGGACCTTTACTACAGCAATCCCGTGGCAGGATACTGACTGTTGTTCTCAGATCTCCACAAGATGACTGCATATTCTTCCCAAACGGCATTGGCGTTCCGCGCTCCACGCCGAATCACAATCACACTGCCTCACAACGCTTTCTGTGATTTGCAGCAGCGCTGTGACGACGAGGGGCGCTCCCTCAGCAACTTGGCGGCCTATCTGCTGGAAACCGCGTTGAAAACGCTGGTTTAACCAACGCTTTTGTGGCGAGATGGTTGCTTTAGGCAAATGGTTAAACTACGCCCCCGGTTTGGCTGGGCTAACCGGTTTGGCTGGGCAAGCCGGTTTGGCTGGGCTAACCCGTTTGGCTGGGCCAACCGGTTTGGCTGAGCCAACTAACTGGTTGGACTTCATCAACTGGCTTGACTGGGCCCCCTGGTTTGGCTGGGCTAACTGGCTTGATTGGTCCGAACCGGCGGGTATGAGGGTCTACGTCCCTTTTCTTGATGCTTGCAAGCTTGCTGCTGGCAAGCATTCCACCACCGCCCAGCTCGCTGGCCGGATACTTGAAGCCAAGCTGGTATCGATCAGCGATGGCGACACTCTTCAGGTAAAAGCCCCAGGCCGGGCGCCCTTGGGCGATTAGTGGCACCAAACTCGATCGATTCCGCCAACAATCTGATTGCCAACCAAGCCCCTGGCACCAAGAGCCGCCACTCCAATCTGGATCTGTGGATCCGTATGCCGGATCAATGGCTGGCAAAGTAGTTGCAGTTCCAGCAAACCAACTGCCTGGGCCGGAAGCTGGTCGATCACAGGCGAGCCGATAATCCGTAGATTCACTGCCAAAGCGAGCTGCAGCTCAGGCGCCATGGCCGAGAGGCCGCGATCGCTCAGTCTTCAACTATTGAAGGTATATTGTATCGCAATCGATTGGGCGGCACTGGTTCATTAAAAACGATGAAAATTGTACTGGCGCCGGATTCCTTCAAAGGTTCTATGACAGCCATGGAGGTGTGCGAGGCCTTCCGCGAGGGCATCTCGCGTGTGCTGCCCAACGCTGAGGTGATCTGCCTGCCCATGGCCGACGGTGGTGAGGGCACTGCGGAGGCCCTCGTTGCCGCTACCGGCGGTGACCGGCGCTGGGTGGAGGCTACCGGCCCGCTGCCGAGCGATCGCCAGAGGGTGCCAGGCCAGATCGGCCTGATCAATGAGGGGCGTACGGCGGTGCTCGACATGGCCTCTGTCTCCGGTCTGCCCCTTGTCCCCGATACCAAGCGCAATCCACTGCATACCACCAGCTACGGCACAGGGGAGCTGATCAGCGCCGCCTTGGCAATGGGGGCGAGGCATTTGATCCTGGGGATCGGCGGTTCGGCCACGAACGACCTCGGCGCTGGCATGGCCCAGGCCCTGGGAATCAGGTTTCTGCGCGCTGATGGCAGTGAGATCCGCGAGCCGATCACTGGCGGTCTGTTGGCCGAGCTGGCCAGCATCGACATGTCGCAGCTGCATCCGGCCGTGAACAGCAGTCGGATTGAGGTGGCTTGCGATGTGGACAACCCCCTACTGGGCCCGCGGGGCTGCACTGCCCTGTTCGCTCCGCAGAAGGGAGCAACCCCCGAGATTGTCGGCGAACTAGAAGCAAACCTGACCAAGGCAATTGAGCTGATCGAGAAGGCAGTCGGCCGTGAAGTACGCCACCAACCAGGCGCCGGCGCCGCCGGTGGTTTGGGTGCCGGGCTTTTGGCTTTCCTGGGCGCCGAACTGCGGCCGGGTATTCGCATCATGCTCGATGCCAGTGGCTTTGCCGAAAAAGTAGACGGCGCCGATCTTGTGCTCACCGGTGAAGGGCGGATTGACCACCAAACTGCCTGCGGTAAAACCATTAGTGGCGTGGCCCGAGTTTCCCAGAGCTACGGAATACCGGTGGTGGCAATTGTCGGCAGTATTGGGCCTGGCGCAGACAACCTATACCCTCTTGGCGTAACTAGCATGTTCACTTTAGTGCCCGGCCCAGTGAGCCTGAATGAGGCGATGGGGCAGGGCAAGCGAATGCTTGCCGATACAACCGAGCGAGTACTGCGATTACTAATCTCCGCCCTGCCAAAAAGCCACTTGGCTAGCCACAAAACTCCGCCATAGCTCCAGCCTTGACCCTGGAGTTGCCAGCAATTTCCAACGGCACTTTCCGGCAAGTTAATACAAGCACGATCCGAACTTACGATCCGCAAAATTAGCATAATGTGCATCGCAAAAAGCGCTTGCGATGCAATAGACACGAAGCGGGCAACATTTAGCCATGGGTTTGCATGCTAATTTGCCAACCAGTTAGCTGGCTGGCTGGTTGGTTGGTTGGTTGGTTGGTTGGTTGGCTGGTTGGCTGGTTGGCTGGTTGGCTGGTTGGCTGGTTGGCAAATTAATTTATCAGTTGTTTTTATTTGTTAGCACTTCAAAATTATCCGCAAAGCTTCTGCGAGTCACTGACAATGCAGTCGCGGCAATGATACTAGCTCACAATAGCGAAGTGACCTCCAGAAACAGGGCTTGCCTATATCCTCAGTACCTTGCGGTTGTTCTTTCGTTGGCGGGCCGCGCCGAGATGAAGTCCCACAGGCCAGTGAGCCATCCAACAAGTTTTTGACATTGCTGTCTATCGGCGCAATTAATTTGATGATTTACATTGCTATTGGCGCTTATTAATTGGCTGCGCCCTGTTCTTTAAAGGATATCCCATGCGCTCGCAAAGGTTCAGCAGGGCGCGCCGGGTGACTGTATCGTTTAACTCGCTCTGGATTTCGCTGGGGATCGGTCGCCTTGATCGAAGTGCTATTGCATTATCTTTTCTGCCGCTGTCACCGCTTAACTGGATTTCCGGGAAATCATCCAGGATTTTTGGATCATAGTCCAGGCAGAATTCTTCGCAAATCATCTCCAGGAACCAGGCCGGTTCCCGGCAGAAATCTTCGTAATAAAGCCAGGGCTTGTGCTCATAATGATTAAGAAATTGACCGTATCGTTGGCAGTAGCTCAGCAGGCTAGGGGGGTGCAGTTGTTTCTGCCAGCCGGCATGGCAGAGACCAAGCCACGAATCCAACGGATGGCGTAGGGTTACCACCGAGAAAACCCTAGATGATTGCGGTAGTTGACCGAGCAGGGTTGGCTGCTTTGACCAGTTCGGCCCTACGCAGTAGTCGCTGTGACTGTGGTCTCTTAGCAATAGATCGCAGTGCGCTTCTCGGCACCAGTCGATCAGCAGTGATAGTTGATCGGCAAACTCTCTCCGCAACCAGGGCTCTGCCAGGGGTGTTGCGCAACGCTGTTCTAATAGAGCTAGAGGGTGGCTGGGATTGAATTTGGGGGAGTTGCGATTTATTGGGTTGATTTCGCTGATCAGCATCACCTGGGGCAGTGCTGCCAGGCACTTGCTGATTACAGTGCCGCCAGTGCAGGCAAAGTGATGAATCGTGCGCAGAGTTGGTCCAGCTCCGGCCGCTCCTTCCTCCAGGCGCAACTGGTGTAGGTGGGCCCGTCTTTGGAGCTGGATAGCCGCTCTTTCTAGTCCGGCTGCCTGCAGTTCTTGCAATAGTAAATCTAGCCAACCCAGGACAGTACTGCCCCGCTGGCGACTGGCCGTCTTTGGCTGGAGCGTAGCCAGTTCAAGTTGCTCCTGGTGGGCCTGCTTCAGGCTGGGGCAAAGTTGGTCGGCGCCCGGGAGGCATTCCAGATCGCAGTCTGGAGCCATGGCTGCTAGCAGCAGTTGCAGCGATTGTTTTGCCTTGGATGGCCAGCCTAGTAACCAGGAGCTGCGGGAGTTTGTGATCACGGCAACGGCTGAATCAGAAGGACAGACTATCAATGGGAATCCCCTGTTGAATCTGTTCGATGAAGCGATGAAATGGCGGGCGGTCGACGGCCATGCAGGCGGCCATTAGTTTACTGAATAGATTTGGCGCCGCCACGGGCTCAGCCCGCAGGCTGGGATAGAGGAGAAAGGGAGGGCGTTCATCGTCGTGACCAACCTTAGAAAGATAGCGCTCGACATTCTGGCTGATCACGAGCTGAGGCTTAAAACCGAGCACAATTTCATCGTGAACATAGCGACTACGGCAGAATATCACCATTCCAAAGATGCGTGTCATCAAGGGAACCAAGCCCCGGGCAAAGCTGTCACCAAAGACCAAGGCCCTGGGGCTATCAGCGATGCGGCTGCGATTGATGTATATATCGCAGATGCCGTCATTGCCTTTAATCATTTGATTACTGATGTGCTTGGTTTGCTGGGATAGCTTTAGTATGCTCTTTGTTTCTTCGCTGGGCGGATTTAGCTTAGAGCCCAAGTCGCCGCTCCAGGTTCCCTGTTCAACGCTATTTTCCATCACCCATGAGCGTAGTATAGATAGATTGATCGGTGACCCTGGCGCTTGACCAGGGCTATCACTCCAAGGGCTGGCGGTCCCAGATTTGGTTGAATCAGCAGTAATTTCCCCGACAACTTCTTGCTTATTTCCGGCATTTTCGGGAATTTCCTGGTGGGAGATGATTCCAATTGCCTGGCCTACATTGTCGGTCTTGCAGGCAAAAGGCTCCTGTCTTATCGCCAATTCAAGGGCGGCTTCCAAGCAACAAAGGGAGCCCATTAGCGTGAAGTGGCTGTCAACTCGCGAACACACTTGCTGAGCTTCCCTCCTCAGGGCATCCAGTGGATAGCTGAGGTGGGGGGAAATATCCTTATATGTGGCTGGGCCAACCGCCTGCTTATATCGCTCTAGAATGGGAGTTCCGATGGGAATAGGGAAATTTTCTCTTAGCACGAAGGCCTTGTCCGGCGACACCAAGTGTACGTATGACGCCCCAGTTTGCCGACAGAGTGCTTGGCGGCGCTGCAAGTTTCCCCAGAAATTATCAATTGAGCTGGCATCTGGCTCAACTTCCCCCTTGAGCAAGCCCAGGGGACGATGCATGCCACCAGTAAGAAAAAGGTAATTGTCGCTACCTTCGGTTACGATTGGTTCGTTGCTCACTTTTGATACCTGTGGACTGATTGGATCTGTATGCATTTTAGGCCGTCTTCACTGGATAAATTTTTGAAACATTCGGAGACATCTTCAATATAAGCTTGATGATGCAATGGCTGTAGGCGGCAGGCTCTCAAAATTGCAGTTTGCCAAAGTCTCCCAGGGCGGCCGGACAAAAATACCATACTTGATCTTCCAAGTTTTTACCTGGCTGAGTTTTTCAGTCTGTTGGGGCTTTTCAGGCTTCGCGGAGCTGTTTCATGGCCTGGATTCGCTGGTTGGCGTTGAAGAACATCCGCGCTGCTGTGGGTGCTTTATAGCCGGGAAGCTCCAGATTTTGTCCTAGCCAGTGGGGTAGATCTTGAGCCCTAACCAGGCGCATGCCGGCGGGGGCGGGCTGGTCGGCCAACTGGGGCGCCAGCCAGTTGGCGATTGCCTGGCTTAGGGGCACTTCCCGAGTGGCATCCCAACGGCTATATGCCTCCCCTCGCAGAACGGTGCGGCATGCCTGCTCCAGGGCGGCTCCGATCGCCGGGTGGCGCGGACGAGCCGCCAGCAGGGGCAGCTGCAGTTGACCGAGTGCGTCTGCGACCACCACCAAGCCGGCTCCACCGCCCAGCAGCAGATCGAGGGGCTGGAGAGTCAAGCTGCGAGGTTCCAGCACCACGCCGCCATAGCGCCAGATCAGGGCCATGGCCATCAGGTCGCCACGGCTGATGTGATCGTTGATGCAGAAGGCTGCTGCCTGCACCAATTTTGGTAGATCAGCCCACTGATTGTCGGCGGTGGTGGCGGTGGCCTGGCGCGTATCAAATAGCCAACCTGGATTGATTAGCCGGCAGTGCTGCTGGAGATCCTGTTCGCTGGTGGGGCGGCTATCGCCTGGGGTTTTCAGCAGCCACAGGCGCCGGGGAATCAGCCCTTCTGGATCTGGTTGATTGGGCTTTGTGATCGGCCCTTGGGGCTTGGCCAGGGCCCGGATTAGGGCGAAGGAGGTCACCGTGGGACCAGCATTGCCGAGGTGCAACTTCGCCAGGCTGGCTGCACTGGCTTCCTCTCCCAGCTTGACCAGCTCCTCTGCCAGGGCAGCGTCGGCCCCCAGCTCCAAGCGCCATTGCCGCAGCGGTTCGGCGCCGACACGCTTTAGCTGATCTTTATCTTCACTGGCTGCCAATAGCTCGCGTATGCGCTTGAGGTGCGTTTCGGCACCGCGCAGGTCAGCCGTGGCTAGGGCAATCCGATGGGCCAATGTTAGGGACTGTTCGCGGCGGCTAACCAGCTCTAGGCCTGGGCTATCGGCATCGATCGTCGCGGCCAATTGCCGCGCTTTTTGCAGTTGGCCGCGCCCTAGGGCCAAGCGCAAGGCGGTATAACTGCGCTCGCGTCGGGCTGGGGCATTGCTGGCGTCCATGGCGGCCACGGCCTGATCCGCCTCGGCTGCACCTAGCACCACCAGGGTCTCTCGGCGCTGATCCCGCCAGCGCTGCAGCTGCTCAGCATTGACCGAATCGGGCTGCTCATCGCTGAGCTGCAGCAGCTGATCCAGGCAGGCCAACACGCGCGGTTGATCCCGATAGCTGCGCGCCAGTTCCAGTTGGCGCTGCTCTAGCTCAAGGGGCTGCAGCCCTGGGGGTAGGGGCCTCTGGGCCAGCACTAGAGCTGCTTGTGGCAGCTGACCGGAGGCCCTAAGTAGGGAAAAGCGTTTGCGCCAGGTTTCCAATACCAGGGAGCCCTGCTGCGGCACCTGGGCCAGGCGGGTTAGCGCCTCGGACCAACGACCGAGGCCATGCAGACAGCTCACCTGCCAGATCAGCCACCAGGCATTGCTTGGCTGCTGGGCGGCCAGTTGCTCAAAGCAAGCCAGGGCCTCAGCCCTTTTACCCGCTTGACTGAGGGCTTTTGCCCTGGCCTCCAGGGATTGCTCAGGGGCTGTTGTAGGCGCAGGTGCGGGGGAGTTAGAGGATAATTCGGACATCCACACCATTGGCATATGCCAACGATTATGGCCCATGCGCCCGATCACAGTGCTGGCTTGTGCTTGGCAATTGGGGCGAATGACTTTCCGTTGGCATTTTGAATTACTTTCCCATGGAGACCCGGCCAACTTCCAGGTGGAACGCTTCCAAAGACCAAAGCCTGCCACTCTCATTCCCCAAAGCATTGGGCTTGCCGGGCTTATCGCTGATTCGCAATTCCTGAATGGGTGATTTTTACGGTGTTCAATGTCATGGGGTGATTTTTAGCAATATTCAATCTCATTGGAGTCTACTTTTGATTGTCTAGGTCTTGCCGGCCTAGCTGCTCAGCAACTGGGCCATCGCGTCGGGGGGGGACCAACTGGCCAGCAGGTCGCCGCGGGCATCCCGATTGCCGAGGTTGGGATAACTTCCCTGCAGCTTCTCCCCCACTTGATCCCCGAGCCGCAGCAGCACTGAGGCGCTGCCGTGGTCCGTGCCGCCCGAGCCATTCACCTGCAGGCGCCGGCCGAATTCACTAACCGTAAGCAGTTCCACTCTTGGGCGTTTGGGCAAGGCGGCCAGGCCCCGCTCGAATCCACTCAGGGCCTCGGCGAGCTCTTGTAACAGGCGCGTATGGCGCCGCTGCTGGTTGGCGTGGGTGTCGTAGCCCTTCTGGCTCACTTGAATCACGGCAGGAGGCTGGCTACCGGCTATCAGTCGCAGGGCGAGGCCCAGTTGCTTGCCCAGGGCTGTAGCAGGCAGGCGAGCCGCATCGAGCACGGCGATTGGGGCCAGCTCGGCCACCAGATCCCGCAACCCCTGTTGGCTCGACTGCTCCAACTCCAGCAGTCGCCGCAGGGCCTTGTTGTCGCCGGCTTGGGGCGGTGCGGGCCAGTGCTGGGCGGGGCCGCGCAGATCCGCTTGCTGCAGATGCAGCAGCTGGATGCCAGCGGCTTCCAGCGCCGCGGCCCCTCCATCGCCGACCGCCACCAGGGGGCCCCGCTCGCCCCGGGCGGCCGCGTCCCGGCCCAGCCAGCCCTCGCCTCCCCAGCCACTGGCCTTGGCGCTGGCCCATTGGTCGCTGGCCAGAAAATGGCTGCGGTTCGGCTGGCTCCAGCCCACCCCCAACAGCCAGGCCAGTCGGCCAGCCTCCAAGCTGGGGCGCAGGGCCTCCAGGGCGGGATTCATGGCCAGGCCCTCCCCGAGCGCCAGGGCCTCCGCCGCATTCACCGCCAAAGGGCCCCGCAGTTGCTGGTAGATCGGATCCCCGAAAGGCCCCACGCAATTGAGCCCATCGTTGCCACCTTGCAACTCCAGCAGTATCAATACCCGTTGGGAGCCGCCTGGGGTGGTCTGGGCCCGAGCTGACTCGGCTCGCCGCGACCGCCATCCCAGGGACGCCGGCTTCGCCATCGGCCCGATGGCGGCCCCCAGGGCCACCCAAAAACTCAGCTTTAGCAGGGAGCGGCGGCGCATGGTCCCGGGGGGCTATTTGAGTTGCCACACCGGATCGGTGAGCAGGGCGAGCAGGTTGGCCTTGGTGGCTGGGGCTGGTAGCCGCAGGCTGAAGGGTTGGCGGGGCACCAGATTGGCCTCCAGCATCGGCGGCAGCTGGTTGGATTCCCAAAGTTCCGGGTGGTTGACCAGGGAGCGCATCGCCCTTTGTCTGGCACGAAGCCAGGAGTCGGTGATCCACTGCCGATCCGACGGCCAACCCTTGATCGAGGGCGGTTCAAACGGCACCTGGCCCATGGCTCGCAGCTGCAACCGCGCCAGTCGCAAGCCCTCCTTCTGGCGGCTGCCCAGCAGTCTCAAGGCCGCCACCATCAGATCGATGGGTTCGCGCACCATGGCGCCTTGAGCCAGGCTGCGGCGCTGGGATGGCAGTTCCAGCAGCCGCTGCACCAGCCAGGGCAGGGATAACTGCTTTTGTTGCCACTGGCCGGCAAGCTGTTTCAAGTTGGCCGCCGTAGGTAGATCTCCCTGCCACACCCGCCACAGCCGCGCCAGGATCATCCGGGCGGCGGCGGGCTGGGAAACCAGCCAGGTGGCCAAGGAAGCGGCATCAAAGCTGGCCAGTTTCCCCAGCACCCGCATCGGTCCTGGATCGTGGGCGGCTTCATCCAGCACGATCTGTCCCTGGCGCAGCCGGTAGCCACTCAGGGCCCTAGCGCCAGAAATCACATCGCTCTCCTGGAAGGAGCCGGCACCAACGCTGTATAGCTCCATCAATTCGCGAGCCAAATTTTCATTCGGACTTTTCCTGTGGCTGGCTAGGCCGTCCAGGTTGCGTAGGGTGGCAGGGTCTGCCAGCATCGCCACCAGTAGCTGGCCATATCCCCCCCGCAGCTGTTGGCGGATCGTCTCAAGGTGCTGCCAAAGTTGGCCTGGATCGGGCACTTTGTTTCGGTCTACGGCAAACAGGCCGGCAAAGGTCTGGGCGATGCGGTCGTGCAGGGGCGTGGGGCCAAAGGCAAGCCGCTCAAGCCAATGCTCTTGCAGGTCGCTGATGTTGCGCAGTTCCGCTGGCATTGGCCCTAGCGGCGGTGGCGCGATCAATAGGCTTTGCCAGATCTGCTCGCTGCGCGTGAACAGTTGTGGTGTGGGGCTCACCCCCAGCCGCCTAAGCAGCACTTCTGGAGTCACGGCCTCCCTTGCCTGGGTGCCAAAGCTGGAACCCAAAGCACTTGTAGGCACCCTGAGCACTCACTTGGTAGTTACTTTTTAGCCTGGCATGGATCTGACTCTAGTGCGCTGCCGCATCGCTTATGGCTCGCCTGCCGGCCCCTATCGGACCGATCAAACAGATGCACGCCGACACGATCGACCCAACCGAGAAGCAGCCAGCCCAACCGAGGAGCAGGCGATGCAACAACAACTTGGCATCATTTTCTATTATTTCCGGTGAATTTCCGCCCACGCGAAGACAACAAGCTCGAGGCGAAATAGCCGAGGCACGAATAACTTTCAATCAATCAATTGAGCCAGTTCATTTATAACTTTTAGCTGGCTCTCCGAATTTGTATTGGCTGTCATTACTTGCAGAACGTCATCGATCAACATGTTGGATGCTTTAGGGGTATTTTCTAGCAGTTCCAGGGCGGAAGGCGTGAACGAATCGGCGACGCTATTAACTATTGGCAGGCCAAGTTGCAAGTAGAAAGTTTCAATTCTTTTAAAAGCCTGGCTGGGATCGATTCGGATAGATCGTCCTGGAATCATCATAAAACGTAGTTTATGTTCGGGGGTTTCAGGCTCGGCGAGTACAGCTAAATAATCTTCAATAGCTGAGCGCAAAAACTGATAAGCGGATGCCAGCTCGATACCACCGTGCTCCCGCTGAATGTTTATAATTTGCGAACATATACCATCCAAGTCCGCCAGGATTATCGTACTGTCAAACAGTTCAACTAGGGGTTTGCCATGGGTGGGAGGGTATCGATAGCCGATTAAGAATTCATGACGATGTTGCATTTGGTGATTGCGGACGTAATCTTCAATCTTAATTCCCTCACCAATGGTGGCTGGGCCATCGCAGGAACGCAGGTTATTGGCGGCGGCAAGGGTGTCCAGGAAGCTAAAGAACATATTGTCAAGGCCCAATGGCGTGGCGATTGAAATGTGATTCACCTGGCTCCGGCAGCTAGTGGGTTGCTAAAATTAAGATTTAAATCCAAGGCTTTGGCATACTCTTGAAGCGCTCTCTTGGGATTTAGCCGCATAGCAGAAATGTATGCTTCACTGCTCATTTGCTTGTAGTTTGCATCGCTCATAAACAGGCATTGATGCATTTTTTGAGCCAGGTCATTGGGGTTACGTGGCTGAAAGTTGAATCCATCAATACCATCTCTCAGCCGCTCACCAAGGCCACCAATACTGGCCGCCAAAACAGGTTTAAAGCAGGCAAATGCCTCAGTAACAACAAGGGCAAATACTTCTGGCCAAGTAGAAGGTACGACTACAAAATCAACCCTATCCATACGGCTTACCAACTCATTATGGCTATAGCCACCAAGTTCCACTATGGAGCCTTGGCGCCAGCTTCGAGATTCCTCAATCAGCGCTTCTATATTAGCTTGATAAGCCTTAGATGCAAACTCTTTGTTCCCGCCATTAATGACAATTTCAAAGCTACGTTGCAGCTTCAATGCATCCAATTCGCCCCCAGCTTTAAGCAGCACGTCCACCCCCTTATTGTCCAGGAATTGGCCAAAGTAGCCAAAACGCACTGGCCTATTAGTGGAAAATGTATTTTGCTGTTTAGCTTGATAAGACGTAAGGTCAATGGGATGGTTTATTACATGGATGCGATGGGGACTGATATTAAGTTCCTCGCTAAACACCCCGGCAAGGTGCTTGGATGGAAATATGAAATTGTCAGCCTGTTCTAGGCACTCCTTATTGAATTTTTTGCGAGCAGCGAATACATCAGCACTGATGTGCGGAAAGCACATTGAGCAGAGTTGTGGGTCTGACTTTCGACAAAGCTGGCCATCGGTTTTCTTGACCATTTGCCCGTCAGCCATGCAGGCGAACAACATCTCATGTAGACCAACTGAGATATTAGATTTTGGCAGCACGGCCCGGATCATACTGATTAGATCAATGCCAAGATGCATATAATGTGATATAAAAATTGACTTTGGGTTAATTTTTTCCAGGAATAGGGCTAGATCCTTGGGCGGACGAGAGTCTTTGCAGCAGTGCCAAAAGTAGTCGTATTCACCAGTGAAAAAATAAAACTCATCATCGTGGTGAGTTGAACGCCTCACGAAAGCATTTGACTTAGGTGCTAATTTTGTGATCGGAGAGGTGGCGGCAATAAAGCAAACTCTAAAATTGGTATATTTTTTTAGATTTAAGTACAGATCATAGGCGCACTGCTGAGCGCCCCCTGCGGTGATTTTAGGGTCAAATAAGGTCAAAATGGCGATGTCATATGTGCTCGCCGCACGCAAGTCAGAGGACATATTCCACCTCGGTGTTCATGCTCTGCAATACTTTCTGCCAACGCATGGAAAATAATAGCCGATTTACATGGCCAGTGGTGCCTCCCAGGTGATAGGGGGCAACGGTGCCACCGCCTTCGGCATGGAAGAAAGTGATGTCTTCCCAAATCATAAGAGGGATATGCTGCTGTCGTGCCCGCATGCAGAGATCAACATCTTCAAAGTGAGCATATATAAATTCCTCACTAAATCCGTTGAGCTGATCAAAAGTGTCCCGGCTCATCAGCATTAAGGAGCCCGAACAGGCTAGAATCTCGCCGGGGCTTTGATTGCGTCCAATTGAATAACCATTGTAGAGGGTTATGTCATAGCTACTGGTTGAATTAATCTGGGTGATCGCGATTCCTTTCTGCATAAGCGTACCGTCAGTGAAGTATTGATAAGCGCTGTGGATTGCGCCTGGCTGGGTAATTGCCCTGTGGAGTAGGGCTAGATAGTCATCACTGGCATTTGCGAATAAGTCGTTGTTATGAAAGCAGAGAAACTCTCCGGTTGCATTGCTAGCGCCAATATTGCAGGCTGCGGAAAAGCCAAGATTTTCGGGATTATTTATTATGCCGAATCTTAAATTTTTGTAGATTCCAGCCATTCGATTTAACACATGGAAAGCTTCGCTAAAATACTGAATAGAATTGTTAACAACAATTACCTCCATTGGTATGCCTAGCTTGCAGATCTGAGCGAGTGCAGGCCTGGCAATATCAAAGTGGCCGAGCTGAACAAAAATAAATGAAAGTTTAACAGCAACATCGCTATCTTTTGGATTTAACCAGTGAACTTCACTGCGGGGCTTGACGGACTTGGTGTAATTGCTGAACAGCTGAGAGCATATTTGCATGGTCTGTGCAGTGAACATGTGTATTCCCTCGTGCCAGGGTGTGCCGCTGTCCATGGCGATGCGCAGGCTGCCGAGTAGGCCTTCTAGTAGCTTATCTAAGCTTGCTTCCTCAGCGATGTCACAGAGTTGAATGCGATTGGTGGAAGCTCGCGGTGGCGCTCCATCAGCTGGCTCCAAAACAAATTGCAGCTCGCCTACCTCAGACCATCGGGTGAGTAATGAGCAGTCGATCAGACTGGCAAAGCCATGTAAATTGTGGGCCTCAGAGCCGATGGCCTGATTCACATCAGGTCGTTGGTAGTAGCAACTACCCCCGCTGGCTATCTTGGCGGGTACGAGGGGATCCAGCAAGCGCATGCGGCTGCCACTGCGGCCCGGGATCGGACTCCAGCCAATTACCAGCAACAGGTTGCCAAATCGAAGCAACCTTTCAATTGTGAGCTCCACCAGCTCCTTTTCGGCCTGACGGTTGGCAGTGAGCCTGTCAAGGCGTCCTAGGGGGATGTTGGTATGGGAGACGATTGCTGCCGCCTCCACCGCTGCCCAGGTGAATTCAGGTTCAAGACCACGCGCTTCCTTCAGGCATAGGTAAGCATCAGTAGGTCGATTTAAGGACTTGAAAATCAGTCCCAGCTCAAAAGGGATCCACGGGGTGGGAGCGATGCGACGAAATGGTAAGAGAACCTCCAGTGCCCGTTCTACTTGGCTGGCATTGCGCAGGGCATGGGCATAGATAAAGGCCAGCATTGGGTCTTGGGCCAGCTCCCTGCTGTGTCCCAGGGCTCGTTCCACCAGGGTGATGCAGCCTGCAAAGTCGGAGGCATCAGCCATGGTTTTAGCCTGGCGGAAAAGTGCCTCTGCTGACTCTGCTGTTTTGATTGGGGTTTGGCTGGCTGAACTTACCTGGGCTACAGGAGCGCGCGAAACAGGCAGATTATGGCTGGTGGGTGCTGGTGGATTTGCAGTTTGTGGCGTGCCCTGCTCACGGTGGACCGATGGGGTGGCAGTTTCGTCTGTCGCCAAGAGCTGAGCCAGGGTTTGCCAGGCCGCCGAGTCAGCCGGAAAATCCAGAAGATGCCGCTGCATTAACGCCAGCGAGGATTGCGATGATTCCCTCGAGTTCATCGGCAGGCCTCCAGTACGAATACCCCAGGCAGATCGGCGCCGAGAACACCATACTTCCAACTGGCAGTGTAGTGAATTTTAGAATCACTAAAGCCTGCATCTCGCAATGCCTTGAGTATGCTCCAGCCGGGAATTTTATATGGAATAGATGCGGCAGCCTGGTCGGAGCGTTCCCCCGGCTGGCGGGGTTGGCAAATTGTCTTCACGATAGTTTCTTGCTGGCCATAGGCAAAGGGAAATGTTGCCAGCAATCGTCCACCAGGCCTAAGCACCCGCAGGGCTTCGCTTAGGCATTGCTCCAAGGATTGAGCGTATCCAATCAAGTCATTGTACACAAGCAGATCGAAGCTGGAGTTGCCAAATGAAAGCTTACAGATATCTTCATAGCCAGCCTCGGTGGCGGCGGAGCTCTTCAGGCAAAATCGGCTTACGGAATGGGGGGCGAGCTGAAGTAAATAAGCGGAAAATCCGGTTAGCGCTTCGGCGATAAATATATTCATGTTCGCAATGTTTTTACCCTTTTTAAGCTCTCTATCGATTTCCAGCAAAACAGCTCTGTGGCGACTGACCAATTGATTTACTTCTATTGATTCTCGAAAGTTGTTACCTTCGATTTTAATGGATTGTGGGGGGAGATGGAGGCCGGTGATCGGTTCCAGGATACCCAGCAAATGAATGGCATCCAGGCATTCCTCCACAACGAAGCTAGATCGCGTCTCGCTGGCCAGGCTCGGCAAAAACTCCTCTAAAGAATTCCAGCACAGCCTTTTGTCGTGCAAGGCAAGACAGGCCCGGGAGGGAACCGCAAGTTTTTGGCTCAACTGCACCAAAGGGGTCAGGCCTGACGTCTATGATCAGATGACTTCGATAATATCAGCAAATCCGAAGTGGTCCGTATCCCCGGCAGCAACTGCCTGCTTACGGCATTGTGTTGAATGGTCTCAGATAAATTCCCAAGAGCGATGCCAGCCACAGCTTCCAGTCTGGTGCCTGTGATCCTCTGTGGAGGTACGGGCACCCGCCTTTGGCCCCTCTCCCGCGCCAGCTACCCGAAACAGTACTGGCCTTTGGCGGGTTCAGGGGCTGACACCCTGCTGCAGCAGACCCAACAGCGTCTTGAGGGGCTACCAGGCTTGGCCCCGTCGCTCGTGATCTGCAATGAGGACCATCGCTTCATAGTTGCCGAGCAGATGCGCCAGATTGGCGTTTCGCCCGCTGCGATCCTGTTGGAGCCCGTGGGGCGCAACACTGCCCCCGCAGTGGCTGTGGCTGCCCTGCAGGCCACCTCAGCAGGGCAGGATCCCCTGCTACTGGTGCTGGCGGCCGATCACGTGATTCGCGATGCGGGCCAGTTCCGGGCCGCTGTGGAGGTGGGCATCCCAGCTGCCCAGGCGGGACAGCTGGTTACTTTCGGGATCGTGCCTACGGCTGCGGAAACCGGCTATGGCTACATAGAGGCGGCCCAGCCCCTCAATGCTGGCCCGACTGCTCCGGTGCCCATCCACCGGTTCGTCGAGAAGCCAGACCGCGCCACTGCTGAACAATTCCTGGGCACCGGCCGCTTCACCTGGAACAGCGGCATGTTCCTGTTCAAGGCCAGCGCCATCCTGGCGGAGCTGGAACGGCTGGCGCCCGAGGTGGTCAGTGCCTGTCGTTCGGCATTGGAGCACGATTCTTCCGACCTGGATTTCTTGAGGCTGGAGGGCGAGGCCTTCGCGGGCTGTCCGAACATCGCCCTGGACGTGGCCGTGATGGAGAAGACCGACCGGGGCGCCGTGCTGCCCCTGGATGCCGGATGGAGCGATGTGGGCAGCTGGAGTGCCCTATGGGAGACCTCAGACCGGGATAACGATGGCAACGTTTTGCGGGGCAGGGTGATTAGCCAGGCCTCCCGCAATTGCTACCTGCGCAGTGAGCACCGACTGGTGGTGGGCCTGGGGGTGGAAGACCTGGTGGTGGTGGAGACCGACGACGTGGTCTTGGTTGCCCATCGCGACAGGGCCCAGGAGATCAAGGCTGTAGTCCAGACTCTGGAAGCTGCCGGCGCCCGAGAGAGTAAAGCCCATCGGCGCATTTACCGGCCTTGGGGCTCCTACGATGGGGTGACCGAAGGCGACCGTTGGCAGGTCAAGAAAATCGTGGTTAATCCTGGAGCGTCGCTGTCCCTGCAGATGCACCATCACCGGGCCGAGCACTGGGTAGTGGTGGGTGGTACCGCCGTGGTGGAGAAAAACGGCGTGGAAGAGTTGGTGGGCGAGAACCAGAGCACCTACATCCCTTTGGGCTGCCGCCATCGGCTGTCCAATCCTGGCAAAATTCCGGTGGAATTGATTGAAGTGCAGAGCGGCCCCTATCTGGGCGAAGACGACATCGTGCGTTTTGAGGATCGCTATGGACGCAGTGACGCCACGGCACAACCAGTGCCGGTGGCTTGACTGGCGGCTCAAGGCGCTCCCATGCCAATGCCAGCTATAACGATTCTGGCATTGGCGAACAAAAGGCATAACGATCGGCCCTTGGCGGAGGAATTAACTAGCTACGGCCGGGGAGATTCGGAAAGCTTAGGGATTGGTGTAGTGCGTGCCCTTTAGTAGAAATCAGCCTGCTCTTCTTCCTCCGCTCTTAGTAGCCTCTCAATGTCGAAGCCCAGGGTCATGAAGTGGCGATGGATGGCCTGTACCGCCTGGTCATTGGTGACACGGTGATTGGTGACATGGTTGGCGGCCTGGGGCGCATTGAAAGCAAACCAGAGCGAACTTTTGGCATAGCTATTGGAGAGTTCTGCCGTCGGGAAGGCCAATGCAGCCGTCTTGGCGGCGGCATTGGGCTGGGTGATCAGAGCTGGCACGCCTTGAACGGCAGTTAGCCAGCGCAGCCATAGATCGTCATGGGTGGGGGCGATCCTTAGGGCCGCCTCCAGTTGCAGATCGGCAGGAAAATAGGCGCGGCGATAAATTACGCCGCTCTGGCCGGTGGGCAGATTGCCCAGCCTGGGCTCATGCAGGCCGTCGTGCCAGTTTGCGTAGTCTGCGAACCCCCGCGAAGGCCCCAGGCGCATGCGCCTACCGCGGTGGGCCACCACGCACTGGTAGCGAAGATGTTTGGCCACCAGATATTCGATGAAACGGGGCGGGTAGATGGTGTCGTCGTCGACCGTGATGAAGCGGTCATCTTCGCTGTCGGTGGCAGGGCTCTGCAGATAGATGGCAAACTTGCGGTATGGGCCCAGGTTTTCCACCCAGTGGAGATGCACCGTGGGATCTTCTCTCAGCGCGTTCAGGCGTGCATCCTGGGGATCCACGCCTTCGTCTAGCAGGTAGGGGGCCTGGGAGAGATAGATATGGATACCCCGCGGCGGCATGGTCTGGCGCTGTAAAGAACGCACCACCCGCTCTAAGGTATGCAGCCTTGTGGAGATTGTGGTTAGGCAGATATCCGGACCAAGGCCATAGGGGGTACGCTCTCGCAGCAGTTGCTGCAAATCGGCGAGGCTGGTGCTAACGCGGCTGTCCTGGGGCTGCAAGGTATTTGCGCGGCAGAGCAGATCCATCGCCTTACCCCATTGCTGCTCGTGAGATTCGATCTCCGCCAGGCGCAGCAGGGCCTCTGCAGAAAGGGGCTGGTGGTGCAAGATGCTTTCCATCAGTTCGCGGGCTTCCTCCGCGCGTCCATCAGCCAGCATCGGTGTAATTGGTGGCAGGGCATCAGCGGCTCGGAAGGCCCAGTCGGCCCGGGCGGCTAGCTGGGGATTGATGCGGTTCTCGCCCTGCCGGGGGATGTCGTGACTGCTCAGTTCCAGCACCATGCCGACATCAATGGCGATGCCGCCCCGGGCCTTTATGGCCTGACAGTGAATAGGACCATGGGTGCCACTATTGACCAAAAACAGTTCACCTGGCTCAACTGAGGCCTCAATCCAGGCAAGAACTTGCCGATGCTCTTGCGGGCTTAACGCGCCTAGGTTGGCCTGATTATACGTAGATAAAACCAATGATTTGGCCGGCAACCGCAAGCCTGTGGCAGGCGTCGTCGTCGAGATCAGTCCGCTAACACAGTTGAATGGAGGAGCACCAAAGCAACCCGCATCAAGCAAGGCGTGGTGTACCAGCCAGCCGCCAGGGTGGATTTTGGGTGCAAGTTTGAACAGCTCATTTAGGCTGAGTTTCTGAGCCAGGTTGGCGGCTACGGCCCAGGTGGATGCAGGCCCTTGCAGTGTCTGGGATGGATCGGGAATACCCACCCAGTCGGCATTGCGAATTGCATCCAGAAGTTGAGAGCCTAGCTCACTACTTTTGAGCGCTATACCTTCGGCCTCGCCCAAGCGGATCAGGCTGAATCCTTGGCCCGCATCAACGGCCCTGCGGATGGTTTCCAGAAGCCCTTCGAGTTCTGACTTCGCAATGGCGGATGTACTGGCCCAATCCTGAAAGCTGCGCCGCAGGCTCGGGGCGCAGACGCTGTAAGTGAGGCAGGCTAGGCAGTGGTCTTCGTCGCCAAGGCTACCTAAGCCGGAGAACAGCTCGTGATGCTTAGCGAGCAACTCAGCGAAGGGCAAGCGTTTGGCATTATGGCCCAATTTGTGAAGAGTCAGTTCCGCCTGATGCTCGGCACCCAGCAGGGAGCTCAGGGTGCCGCTGTCTGCTGGCGGATAGGTTTCAGCCAGCACGGCCGCTATTGCCAGGCGGTTGTTGCCATCTAGGGCTGCGGCATGGGGCAATAGGTTTCTGGCCAGTTGGCTGCAAATAGCGGCGCTGCGGTCCTGGATCAGGCAGCAGCGCAGGCTATAGATCATTGTCCACAGTTCATCGGCAGGGCGCCGTTGCAGTGCTTCCCAGGCCAGGTTGAGATGGCGACGATTGCGGCTGTAAAAGGCGGCATCGCAGAACTCGAATAGGGCCCCGGCATCAGTATTTATTTTGGCCAGTCGCCTTTCAGCGAAGGCCTCAAGGGCTGCCAGGGGCCTGTCCGCCGTCCAGACGCAGTCAAAAAGAGTTTCCGCTGCAGGGATGGCTGGCAGAGCCTGGTCGCCAACCGCATCGGCAATTGGCTTACTGGCCGGTGCCGGTGTTTTGGCTACAGGGGGGGGGCTCGCAAGGGATCCAGCAGGGGAGCTTGCAAAAGTGCTGGCTTCTGTATTTGCTGTCTTGGCCTTGGCTGAGGCGAATGCCTTCAATGCTGGATTTATCAGGTAGGGATGTTGCCGGTACTCTCCGCGGGTGTTGCCGACGCCGCTACTTAGGTCAATCACCGAGCCCACATCGATGGCGACACCACCTTGGGCGCGAATTGCTTGGCAGTAAATCTTGCCCAGGATGCCTGCCCCCACCAACCACAGCTGCCCAGGTTTAACCGTGCGAAAAATCCAGTCCAGGCACCGTTCGAACACCACTGGGTAGTGAGCGTGCTCACCAGAAGTATCCTTCCGATACCAATGTTCCCCTGGAATTACAAAGTGCTCTACGGGCTGACCCTCTAGTCCTCTGGGCAAGGAAGGGGCAATCAGGCCACTAACCCGGTCGAAAGGGGGCAGGGCGTACTTACCGCAATAAAGCAGGCAATTGTGTACATGACATCCCCCTGTCACCAGCTTAGGCACGATATGGTCAATGCGCCCTTGCCAATATTGGGCTATGCCTTCTGCCACCGTCACCATTTGCCTGGGACCGTGTAGGCACTGGGGGATGTCGGCAATGCCAATCCAATCGGAGTCTTCAATGGCGGCGGCAAAACGCTGGATAAGTTGCTGATGCTCATCGCCCTGAAGTTGCCCCCTATTCGCGGCAAGATTGGCTTCGATAACTCTGCCATTCAGGGTGGCCCCGCCCACGTCCGGGCGACGTCCGCAGAGGAAGAGTCCCTCACCATCTCCGAGACGTATCAGGCTGAATCCTTCGCCCTTTTCCAGGGCAGTTTGGATGCGTTGAACCAGGTTATCAATGATGGCGGGGGCTATGGCTGCTGGAGATGTCCAGTCGTACCAAGGGCCGCGGATGCTGGGCCCACAGCGGCTGTAGACACTGGCAGAGAGTGCTCGCTGATTATTATCCAACTCGGGATGAAGGCTCAGCAACTTATCAAGCTGAGGGCGTAGATCTGGATGGGCCAGCATTTGATCTTCCTCTGGCAAAAAAGGCAGAAATTGGGCCAGGGACCGCTGGCTGTCAGCGCTGTCATCCTCGCGTAGACTACTGGCAATTAGGCGGAGTTGCAGTACATTGAGAAACTTAGCATGGGGTACTAGCTCCCTGGCCGCCTGGCCGCACTGCGCCTGAGTTGCGTGACTGGCCACCGCCAGTATCAAGGCATAAAGGGATCGCCAAGGGCTATTCGATGGCATTGCCGCCACCAGATGTAGGGCTTTAGCGATTAGTTCGGCATCTTGGGTGTGCCAACAGCAATTGACATAGGTATCAAGGGCGACATGGTCGCCGGTGTTGGCCTGGCTCCAGCAGGCCTGAGCTAGCTGCAAAAGGGCATGACCAGGGCTATCGGACAGCCAGATGGCGTCGTGTAGCGAAAGCGGAGCGGATAGCAGATCCAGGCATTGCTCGGCAAAGCGGTACTTGCCATGCGCCAAGTTGGCCTCGGCAATCCAAGGATGCCGCCGGTAGAATTCCATTGAGCTGGCCAGTTGCTCCTGGATAGACCAGGCCATACCGTCTTTTTTGCCCCAGCTAGCGGCCCAGCTCTCAAGGTTTAGGGATTGGCGAACCCAGGGGTGGATTGGGATGGAAAGCGCTATGCCCTGATCCAGGTCCCCCTCGGCTGCCAACTCGATCGCTGCAGCTTGGTCATCCTTTGTTAACTGGGCCTGCAAGGTTAACTGGGCCAGCAAGCGCCGGAGCAATTGCTGGATTGCCGCCTGGGTGGGCTGGTGGATGCTGTGTACAATTCCCATCTGCCGATGTTGATCTGCGATCCAGTCGGCGAGGCCCAGGTCGCAGTCTGCCTCCTGCTGTTGCAGCTGCGCCAGCGATTGGCTGTGGACCTTGCCAATGGCCTCCGCCAGGCTCGTGGGCAGGGGCTCCTGGAGTAAGTAGTCCGCCTCCAGCCCCCGACTGGCGGCGGCCATGGCCAGGAAGTCTTGATAGCCGCCCAGGGGAGATTCTGCCTGCAGGGCGGCGAGTCGGCCATCGGGATCCTGGGCGTAGCCGATCCAGGGGTGATGGCCCTCATAGTGGAGCTGGGGCACCACGATGGCGCGGGCTGAGGCCGGCAGCAGGGAAATCAGGCCGGGTATGTCGATGCTGTCGGGGGAACCGGAAGGCAGCCGCTGGATAACTAGTGCGTCAGCATTGGCCAGCACTTGCTGCAAACTGGCCCTATTCTCTGGCGCAATTAACTCTGACGCGGCTAACTCTGGCGCGGCCAACTCTGATGTGGTTAAGCAGTCCGAAGACCAGTAGGTGATCTGGGCGTGGGGGAGGGCCGATCCCAGGCCGAGCCGCAGGGGATCGAATTGAGAATTGCCAACCACCACCAAACGATGCAGTTCAGTCGCTTTGGCTGTAACGGTTGCAGCTGGCGGCACTTGCCGCAGCACCTCGCGCATATGAGCTAGCCAATTAATCGGCGAATCGTGCAGCTGCTCCAGCCGCTCCATGCAGCCCAGGGCTTGGCTGGCCCACTGGCCCTCGCCTTGATGCTGAGGGATGGAATTGCTTGTATCGATATCCCTGAACCACTCGTACACCCAGATGGCGCCATAGCGACAGCATTGCTCCTCAAGCACGGGCAGCCAGTCAGGCAGGGGAGAGTTTTGCTGGCGGAGGATCGCGAACAACTTGGCGCCCTTGAGGGCCTGCTCAATAGCGATGGGCCGCTCGCTTTCTGCCAGCGCCAACATGCGAGTGTGGCAGGCAACCGCCTGATCAATCAAGGTTGTGCCTGTCTCAGGGGACATAGACGCTCGCAAGGCTCCTGGGAACTGGAATCAATTTATACGTCTTGCACTTTAGTCGACCCGGGCTCGAGGGTGGCTTCCCGCTCCGAACATAATTGCATCAATCAAACTTACTGAATACACTTAGCGAGAGGAAACCCATGCAGTGGCGCCAAACCCAGAAGACACCCCCCTTGAATTGTAGTCACCATGACTGGGCTTAGTCTACACCCTCCGCGGACAGCTGTGGCCCGATGGGGATTTTGGCGAACAAATAGTTAGGCATGAATCTGATTGGTTTGCCGTTGTAGTTCCAAGATGTCGGTGATGAAAGTATCGGGCCCATAGCGTTGCCAGAGCAGCCTTAGGCCGGCGCGCTTGCTGGCCATTAGCTGGCTATCGGCGGCCCATTGCTGGGTGCGCTGGGGGATGGCCAGCACCCCTTCGGCGGTGTCTGGCAGTACAAATACCGCTTGATCCCAGAGCTCGCGAGGCCCGGGAGGGCGAAAACGATCTGAAAGGATTATTGGTATCGAACCTGATCCTATCGCTTCCCACAGCCTGATGGTGTTGGGGCCTGTCCCGGACGGACAGAGACAGAAAAGGGAACGGCTCAGGCTGTCGATGTAGCGCAGTCGCTCAGGTTCAGGACCATTGGTTTGGGCCCGCACGTCGTCGCTGCTAATCGTGCCACGGATCTGAACGCCATAGACCAAATCTTGATAAAACCAGCGGTCATTGCCGTGTACCAAGGCTCCGGGCAATCCGGCCAGGCTGTCCAGAATTAAATCGCGTGAGTTGCTCAGGTACAGGCGGGTGGCACGGGCGCCAATGAAACTGTAGAGAATTTCGCGAGTCGCCTCCGGTTCAGCCGGTGCCTGCCAATTAACCGGGAACAGCGGAAAGGGATGGATGCGCAGGCTGGGATCGTCGTCGTAGATGGTGGCGTGGGGCCAGAACACATCTGTGATCCCGGCTCGCTCCAGCAACCAGCGGTGTTGTTGGAAGAAGATCTGCTGGCAGGTGGTGATTCGCCGGCTATAAGCCTGGAGGTGAGGAAGCAGCGCATCTAGGGCCTGCAGCAACTGCCGCCCCTTAGCGGTGCCGTTGTTGAGGTGGTCAATCAGGCTGGCCCAGGGGAAGCCCACATAGATGGAGCCAGCAGCGACGGGCAGTCTTTCCAGGCAAAGCTGGAAGGCGCGCTGTTCGGTAATGGCCGGATATTGCCACTCTCCGTCAAAGGCGACAACGGCTGGGGTGATTACCAGCTCGCCGCTGAGTTCAGCCGGCAGAGCCGGCTTTCCGGCTTGACCTGAGCTGGCTTGATCGTTGCTGCCTATCGCGCCGGTGATCAGGTCGGCGGCAGCCAGCTCCACCAGCTTGGGGCGGTTGAAGGCCACCAGCACCGAGCCGCTGCGCAGCAGCTCATAGCCACCGCTGGCGAAGGCCTGGTGGTAAGGCTGGGGCAGGGTGCGCCCCTGGGGATCGGCGGCCAGTCCGCCCCGGATCAGCACCAGCGGGAACTGCTGCAGCCAGTGGTTTGGTCCGCTGAACAGGAGCGCAATGTCCGTCGTGGCGGTGTCCAGGTGCAGGAGCAGGGGTGTGAACTGCTCGGAGGGGTAGAGGGCGTCGAGTTCCGCCAGGGGCAAACTGATTGGTCCGCATAGCTCCGGATCGGCCAACCACTGGGCAACGGCCGAGGGCACGGCCGGCCGCAGTTCAAAACCAGCCCCGTTGGCAGCGGCTAGGGCCAGGCAAGCAGAGTCGATTTTGCGCCGCTGCAGAACCACCACCAGGGCCTGGGGCCAGCGTTTTGCCAGCCAATTGGCGCTACCGCCGCGCAGGGTGCCGGCATCGACGATCAGCGGCCTGCGGCCCTCTGCTGTCACTCCATGCAGGGCCTGCTTGAACTGACTGCCCATGGCACACCAGTCGAAGCTGAGTTCGCCGAGCTGGCGGTCGCGCTCAAGTTCATCGCGCTGGGCCTGGTCAGCTGGCTGGGGCAGGGGAGCTGGGGAGCAGGCTGGCAGCTGGGGATGTAGGGCACTGCGACAGGCGTAGAGCTCCACCAAGCTCAGAAATAGTGGTGCCAGGGCAGTGGCGCCGTCGGCGGGCGTGAAACTGGCCTTGGCGTTGGCGATGGCTTGCGCCACCTGGCAGAGTTGGGGGGGATCGCCGGCCAGGGCCAGAAAAGAGCGAGCCAGCAGTGGCAGGGCATCAGCCGAGCCACTGGCGATCAGAGACAGCAGCTGGTTGTAGGCAGCCTTGGCTGGTTCCTTCAGCAGGCTGTTTAGTGCCTCTGTGTTTAGGCGGTGGGAGAGATCTACCAGGCGCCTGTGGATAGTCTCTTGGCTTGGATCAAGAACCAGGGCCTTATAAAATGTATTAAGAGCTTCTTGCCATTGCTGTTCACCCATGGCAAAATCGGCCAAGCCCACCAGGCCTGGCAGCGAATCGGGTTGGTGCTTCAGGTGGGTTTCCAGTAAGCTGCGGGCCCGGTCCTTTTGCCCTAATTTAAGTAAGCAGTTGTTGATCTGTCCGATCAGCTCATGCCTGGCCGGGTCACTTTCGAAGACCTCGCTATATGCCCTCAGTGCCTCTTGCCATGCACCCACTTGGGATGCAAACCGGGCATAGGCCAGGGCATCTTCAAGCTGGAGGCGGGAAGCAGTCATAACTCCACATTAGATGTTGATCTCATTGCCTGGGCCAGCGTCTTGCTGGTATTCATAGGTTGAGCGACCTCGGAGCCCTTGTCCACTGCCCCACGGTTAGCCCAGGTGCCTGGGCCGCCCCGGCGTCGGCAGCCCCCTGCCTCACCCAGCCGCCAGTAGGCCAGGTGACTGACTTAAGCCTCCAGCAGATCAAGCTAGATCCAGATAGGCGGAAGAATGGCGGAGACTGTGGGCGTGGACTTTGCAAAATCACAGCCTTAGCGGGGCCAAGCCAAGCTCGATTAATCAATATCGGGTGAAAATCAAGCCACCATGATCACTTGTTTAAACAAGGCAGAATTACTTCGTAAAACTTGAGCCATAGAGCGGCAAATCGCTCATGCTGCTGCGACACAATCATCCACGCAATAACCTTTGCCTGTAGATTTGAATCCGTAGGTATACTTTTAATATTCTTTTCGAGTTCACTTCTGCTAGAGTTGACTGACCAATCAATGCCATGCTCCCTTACCAGTGTGTAAACATTATTAATTAGTTCACGATGGCCCACCAGGGCACCCATTAGATTAAGTTCTCTCTGGGTTGGATCAGAGATTTTTTGTTGAGACAGTTTTAGTATCTGAGTAAATTTCTCAACAAGTTTGGTGGATGGCGCCACATCTGTATCAGCCGCCGAAGCAAGTTGACGTTGAAAAACATGACACTGGGCCATTTCCGAAAACTCATTGGACATAGTTCCAATTGATTCCCCACAAGCCTCGATAAAATCTTCCCTAGTCATCGAGGCTAGTTCTTCAATTTTGTTTGCCAAAATATTGACATCTCGCGTAAAATCCAAGAACGGGAATCTACAGGCAAACAAATAGGCCAGAGTTCCGATTTCTGGATCACCATATCCAAGAAATTTCGCCTTTACCGTTAAAAGATCAGGCAGCTTGTTAGCCATTGAATCCAACAAATACCTCCTAGAATCAGCTCCAAATCCATAGCAAACTAAACAGAGATCAGCGGACATACTATCAGCTAGATAAGCATTAAAATCGCCAGATTGCTCTTCTAGCTTCACAAAAGGCATGTCGGCGAAGACATGGCCAGAATTTTTGATATGATAAGAAGATGTTCTAACAATAAAAACATATTTTTTAAGTGATTTTGCATTGAGAATCTCAATGGCTTTGCAAATATCCAGCAGAGGATCAATTGATTGATCGGGATCAAGATTGCCAGAATAAAAAATGGTTAATTCGCCTGGATTTTTTGATTCCTTGTCAAGGAAAATATCTGGAGGAGTTGTCGGAACATAATTATGAGCAACCGAAACTAAAGATGGATTTAATTGGTAGCGGCTTTCAATGCGAAGTTTCATTCTCTGGCTAATGACAAAAACATGCGCCGCTTGTCTGTATAACTCGGCGATGGCATCTTCGTAGCTTTCTGCCAGCTCGGCATCTTGGACTTTTACCGTCCAATAGTCCATTATATGAAATGCAAATGGATGCTGCCCGAGAGCTAACACCAATACAGTAAATAAGTTTAGGATGGGTCGGTTATGAGTAGGGCGGAAGTAAAAGATATCAGGTCCGTATTCAATGATGGCTTTCCAAGCCGAGAGCAGTGAAGGGCGATCACATTTATAAATATCCCCAAAGGCTGATTTGAATGGGGTAGCCAATTCTGTGTTGGGGGAATAAATGGAAATCAACTTATTTTTTGGCCAATCCTTGAAGAGTACTCGCTTGACCTCTCCCGTAGCGGCATTAGAAGTAATATCAATCCAGTCAACGATGCAGGCCTTAGGATAGTTATTATGCACAGAATCCATAAAATCTTTACGCCTAAATACATCAAGCATGCCACCTCGGGTTAAATTATTGATATTAATCCCGTTTGTTGACGCATATCTTTCTGCGACAGAATAAGCTTGCATCATTCTCAAGGGATTGGGGTCATGCCAGCGGTAACCCTTGCCAAAATAGCTTGAATTAAAGTGATTTGGATCATCGCCAAGACTTTCGAGAATGCCAGTTGAATAATCTTTTTGCTCCTGGACATTTTCCACCTTATAACTGGCATCAACCCCTACAAGATTAATCTGCTTAAATCCTAGGCCAACCGCAATCTGCAGGGCCGAGTACGTAACAGTGCCACCGGTATACGTTAGATTTTCAATATTGGGAGAAAAGTCAATGTCAACAGGGAAGCTAATTCGCGGTCGATGATTTAGGACAATTGTCAAGTCGTCCGGCTCAACACAATAGGTTAGATAACCAGGAACAACTTTAATGCTACCCTTCTGGCCGTTTAGCTCTTCCGATCTATCTTCGCCAACCAAGTGATCTTCGCAGACAATCAAATGAGGAGTGATATAAGGATGCAGAAAGATACTGTTGAGACCAATTACGAAATGGTCTTCAATCATAGATACATTAGTGGACTTTAGACTGGGGCCATTGGCCACAATTAGGCATTTAGTAATTCCCTGCTCCTCAATGTATTCCTTTATAATTTCCAGGCGAGCTTTAGTGGCTTTGGCATTTTCACTTGATAGAAATGCAGCGGTCTTTTTTATGCCGGCAATTTGCTTATCTATAGTATATTTATTGGTTGGCAGATAAATCTTACCTTTGTACGGAAGTGCTTTTTCTAGGGATTCAATGGTTTCGGCTTTTAGTATGTCTGCTACAATTTTATTAGACGTAAGCTGCTCGGATGGTTGATAAATACAGTCTGAGTTGGCGCTGACTGCCGCTTTAAACTTCTCCGGGAGATCATGGCTAAGACTATTTTTTAGTTGTGCAGTGCTAAATGGGGTCTGGTGCTGTAATTTTGATTGTTTAGCTCCAAAACCAGGCTTAGATAACTTATCAAGTAAAAAATCAAAAAAAGAATGTTGAAAACGGTGGTCACCACTACGTTTTCCTTTCTGAATTAAGTTAATTGCTTTTGCTTCCTCATGCCTTCTAATTAAGCGTGCAACTTCAAGGGCTAAAGATTGATCGGGATCAATTGTGCTGAGGGGGGAGTTTGGCATTGAAGGTGGTTTAATCTGTGTACTAAGGGAAAAAGATTTAGGTGGATCTAAAGAGTTTAGAGCTTCAGATAGAGATTTTTTAGTAAATATACTACAGAGACCGCCGGGAGTGCAGTCTATAATTTGTCTGCCGGCAGCTTCAAACTCCCGCTTGGCAAGCTTATAATGTATTTCAGATTGCTCAAGATCGGGCAAATTCCATGTTTGTCCCTGTGCAAAATAGCCGGGAAGAAAGTGATTTGGATCTACAAAGTCTACTACTTGCTCGGCATTGGGCTCTCCCCGACATTTAAAATTATGATCCATTCCAATAATTAGAACGTTTTTATAACCCAAGGAGTAGATTACCTGCATAGAAAAATATAAAACTGTGTAGCCACACTCCGCTCCTAGGGCAATATCTGTACTAAAAGGGCTTGGGGGTCTTTTGGTATTGACAAGATAGGTCGAGCCATGTTCTTCGATAAGGCCACGATTGCCAGAATCCCCAAGAAACTTGATACAATCTAGGGATTTAATCTGGGATTGACTTTGCTCAATGACGTGATCATTTACCGAGGCATAGCAAGCAAGTTTAATGCCATACTTTTCAAGTCCAAGATAAATTTTGTTAACTCCAAATAAGTCAAGATGGTTAATTTGCGACCAGTCTATCTGATTTAGGGAGGGGCCATTACCAATAAGAACGACAGTCTTGCCTGCGCAACTATCGCGCAGATCAGCCAATCTTTCACTGTATGGTGTGCCGTCAATAATTCGAAGACCGTGTTTCATTAGTCGCAAGGATGTGCCGTTTAGGCGGGATCATGGAGGCGGGACCGAATGCCGCCATCGATATTGATACAGCTACCATTTAAAAATGGCAGCTGTTCAGACGCAATTAAATAGGCCAATCTTGCCACTTCTTCCGGATCGCCAAGCGTACCAGTTGGATGGTAATTACTTAGCTCATTTAGCCCGTTAATGTTATCTCCAAATCCCTGAATTAGCATATCAGTGGCTATTGCAGCTGGCTCAATTGCATTTACTCTTACTTTATTTCCTATATCTAACGCCATGGCTCGGGTGAGGCCACTCAGGGCGGCTTTTGAAACGCTATACGCCAGGAATCCTGGCTTGGTTAAAGCTGAATGTATACTGCTAATATTGATGATCGTTCCCCTGGTGGCCGCTAGATAATCAAAAAGTAGCTTGCTAAGCGAGAAAGCGGCCACCACATTAACCTGCAAGCTTGTGAGCAAATTAGCGGTAGTAATATCATTGAAATGACCAGTTATTTGAATGGCTGCATTATTAATTAAGCAATGGAGCTGGCGATCAGGCTGGCTATCTAAATAGTTACCAATTGACCCAACGCCAACCGCCAGATCGCAGGGGATAAATTCGTGAACAGAACTGCAGCCACTTGTGGGCTGAATATCTGTGCCAATTACATGCCAGCCCTGGGAATTAAAATGAATAGCAAGGGCCTGCCCGATGCCTCCATTGACACCAGTTATCAATACTGACTTCATTATTTTTGCTGTGTTTGGCTTAGGAATCCTGAAATCAGTTCAATTGATCGCAGGCTAGCCCGTTGGACGGCGTCAACCGTATTTGAACCATTGTGTGATCCAAATATACAGCAGGAAAGCTTGCGTAGTCTCGATGCAAGTGGCAAGGGCTCAGCTTCGAACACATCTAATGCAGCCCCTGCGAGACGCCCCTGCTCCAGGGCTAATGTCAGCGCTTCCTCGTCAATCAATGGCCCCCTGGCTACATTAACTACATAGGCAGTTTGCTTGCAAAGCTTGATTATTTCATCATTGAACATGTGCGTATTTTTAGGCGTCAATGCGCAAGTAAAAACTACAAAATCCGCTTCGTCAACGCGATTGGGCCATGCTTGCAATTCCACGGTTGAATCCAAGGATTCTGCTGCAACAAATGGATCGTAGACTATTACATTCATGCCAAGGCAGGTGCCACGCTTGGCTACTTGTCGACCGATGTCTCCATATCCCACAAGTGCCATGGTCTTGCCACTTAGGGACATACCGGCTGGCTTGGGCCAATTACCTGCCCTGATTCCATGGTCAATGGCATGAAGCTGTCTAGCCAGGCTGAGGATGTAGCCCAGGGCAACATCTGCCACTTCCTGGCCAAACATCATTGGCGTATTAATGATTGGGATGCCAAGATCTTTGCAGGCTGCAAAGTCGACATTGTCTACACCAATTCCCCACTTTACAGCGGCACGCAATTTTCCGGCGGCACCAGCCTCAAAAACCCGACGAGTTGCCGGATCATCTCCAATAATCCATCCATCATAGCTAGGCAGGATCTCGATCAGTTCTGCTTCCGAAAGCACTTGAGTGACCGCTGCCGGAACAAGTTCGATGCCCGATGCAGAAGCGCTCTGATAAAAGCGATCAATCTGACCAAGCATTGGGGGACATGTAACTAAAACTTTGGGATGTGGAATGGCCATGTCAGTTTTTTGCTCCTTGGCTGTCGAGGTAGGTTTTGGTTGCGACTGCAAAATCCCAGTCTTCTGGTTCGTCAATATCAATAGATTCGTACTTTGGAGTTGTAAACAGTTTAGGTGCTTGACCTATTCTTGCTTCCGTGCTTTCAAAGCTTTTGGGGGTGAAGATGTAAAGGTTTGAGTTTTCTTCGAACCAGGGTTCAAGGTCTTGAGTTCGAATTAAATTATTAGGATCATGATTGACTGGACTGCCGTCTTTCAAGTAAAATCTAGTTTGAATGCGATCAACGGTGAAGAGGGAGTCGCACTCGCCCCGGTCGGAGGAACTACTAAAACTGGCAATTGCGGAGCGTATTGTTTGGGCGCTTAGCAATGGGTTGGTAGTGTGAGTCATCAAATATATATCACCATCTGTGTTGGCGATATCGTCGGCAATGACTTTGTTCATACTTACAAAGTCGCCACATATTTCCTTGGGGCGATCACGAATCTGGATTCTATCGCCATCAACAAGGCCATTTTGTTTTAGAATGTCACGCGCATCAGTGTTGATTACTACGCGATCAATTTCTTCAACTTCTAAAAGTGTATCTAAAATCCAGCGAAATAGAGGCTTACCACAAAAGTTCCGAAAATTTTTGCCTGAAACTCTGGCGCTGTGAGCTTTCATTGGCACTAGGGCAATGATTTTCTTTTTTTCGATCATGGGCGGCTGTTTGTCGAGTTGTTCTGATGGTGATTGTACCACTGAGCCAGCAAGGGCAGAGCCCTTGCTTTGGTCAGGGTAAAAGTAGCTTTCGCGGAGTTTGTGAGTGAGAAGTCGATGCTGACGATTGCCCTTGTAGGATCCCCAATATTGATTAAAACGATACTTAATAATAGGAGTAAAATGCTGGATTAACTGGCGATCTTTGGCGGCTTTCCTCAGATCATTGCTCACTCCGGCAAGGATAAAACGTGCTAAGTCACGACGCCTAATCAGCAGCTCAGGGCAGATCTGCTTGAGAGCCAGTGCTTCTCTCTCAAAACGACGCTGCACTTGGGACCAGGCTTCACGATGGTAGTGGAAAACGCTGGCCTCAGCTACATAGCCAACCTTTAGGCCACTATTAACAAGTTTGCGGGCTAGATGCATATCTTCTAGACCGGTAATCTCTTCATCAAAGGAATGGAGAAGCCATGCTTGCTTGGTCAGGGCGCTATTGGCATTATTACAGTAGAATCCCTGCTGTGGTACAGCGGTTTGGGCTGGAAAATACTTGGCAAAAATCTCTTTTTCACTGAAGAAAGTTGCCGGACCGCCAAGCTGACGACCATATGTATAATCCACCTCTCTATTCTCTAGTGGATCTAATAATCTTTGCAGCCAGCTGCCGTGACATGGCACGCAGTGGCCGCTAATGAAAACTAGAAATTCACCCTCTGCCGCGGCACAGCCACGATTTAAGCTGCGGCCAAAAGTGAATTCTTTACGGGTAATTGAGAGAAGTCTGCATCCTTCTTGCTGGGCTATTTGCTGGGTCCCATCTGTAGAGCCAGAGTCAATGACAATAATCTCATAGCGATATTCGCAGCGTTGAGCCTTGATCGCCTGGAGCAACTCTGGTAGGTATGTCGCCTCATTAAGAGTGCGAATGACAATGCTAGCCCTTGGCTTATTCATATCAATGCCTCTTCTATGCTCATCGCCAGGCGAAAAGGCCAAGCGTGGGCTTGATAGACGGCCTTGATTTCTTCGGGATCTGTGCTGTTGGCCTCAAAAAGATCCCAATGAACTGGCACTACTGTGCTTATACCGCATTCGGCGGCCAGTCCAAAAGCCTCTCGAATGCTCATGTTTCCAACTATTCCTCGTTTGCGGCGAAAGAAATTGTCTTCGTTCACCGGCAGAAGTGCAATGTCAATATGGGGCTGCTTTTTGATAGCCGCAATAACATCTTCGCATGCCGAGGTGTCGCCAGCTAGATATATTTGACAATCGTTCAAGCTGATTAGATAGCCAACCGCCACTGGTTGATTGTCACTTCCCATGCGAACTTTTGGGTGAGCAGACGGCAGAGATTTTACCGAAATATTTTCTGCTAACTGTTGCAATTCCGGTGTAGTTGCTACAATTCGACTCGCATCAATTCCCCAGGACAGCATTAGTTTTCTTGCTGGCTCGGGAGCCATGAATTTGGCCTCCGGGCTTGCGGC
Source organism: Prochlorococcaceae cyanobacterium (assembly GCA_044375975.1). Classification (GTDB taxonomy): domain Bacteria; phylum Cyanobacteriota; class Cyanobacteriia; order PCC-6307; family Cyanobiaceae; genus UBA5018. The sequence continues at coordinate 58,050 of JBILLQ010000002.1, read as the reverse complement.
AGCTATCTGGGGTAGGGTATGGGGATCGCAATGATCTAAGTGCTCATGGGTGATAATAACCCACTTAGCATTAGTCACTTGCTCAGGGGCAAATGGAATAGGTATTTGTCGTAGCAGATCGGGAGCATCAAGTTCTTGAACTGAATTACTGAGATATGGGTCAAAAAGAAAGCAATCTTCGCCCATGTCAATCCTGAGGCCAGTCTGCCCCAGCTGTCTTATGGTAGTTGAGCTGATTGCCGTCACGGGAGGAAGTTAATTGGGGTGATTGAACTTTGGTTTCTTGTTAGTGGCTTTATCCACGAAAATCAGTGGTTAAAAAATCGTGGTATGTGCTGGCAATGCCTTCGCTGAGCTCAATTTTGTGATGCCAGCCAAGATTCTGAATGCGTTGCACATCCAGTTGTTTCTTGGGCGTGCCATCGGGTTTGGTGTGATCCCAAATGATCTCGCCATTAAAGCCCACTGTGCTTTTTACAAGCTCGGCTAACTGTTTAATAGTAAGATCGGTACCAGTGCCAACATTTAGATGCTGAACCGAATCATTTGGGTCAGGATTATAATTCTCTAGAGCGTATACGCAGGCGGCACCAAGATCGTCTACATGTAGGAACTCTCGCATGGGAGAGCCAGTTCCCCAGCAGGTCACATTTGGCGAGTCGGCAACTTTGGCTTCGTGAAAGCGACGAATCAATGCTGGCATTACGTGGCTATTTTTTGGATGGTAGTTATCTCCGGGGCCGTATAGATTTGTGGGCATTAAGCTAATTGCATTAAAGCCGTGTTGCTTGCGTAATGATTGACAGAGCTTGATGCCAGCAATCTTGGCAATTGCATACCATTCATTGGTGGGCTCCAAGGAGCCAGTGAGCAGGGATTCTTCGCGAATGGGCTGCTCAGCAAATTTAGGGTAGATGCAGCTGCTACCTAAAAAAAGCAGGCGTTTGGCACCGGTGCGCCAGGCACTTTCGATAACATTTATCTGGATCTTGAGATTACATAGTAGAAAATCTGCCGGATAGGTATCGTTGGCATAAATGCCGCCAACTTTTGCCGCAGCCAGTACAACCACTTCGGGGCGGTTGGCCTCGAACCAGGCCTGCACGGCATTGCCATCTTCCAAATCCAACTCTTGCCTGCTGGCAGTTAGCAGTTGAGAGTAGCCTTGGCTCTGAAGTGCTCGTACAATGGCGCCGCCGGCCATGCCGCGGTGACCGGCTACAAAGAAGCGGTCGGTAGGGGTGATCAAGGCAGCCATTAGGCTTGAACCCCAGTGGCTAAGTTTGCAGCTTCGATCATGGCGGGGCTTGTGGGCGGATTTTCCATGGAACCCACCACTAGAAAGCCCTCCCTGCGAAGGGTGGCTTCTTTTGCAGCCTCTTGCACATCTGCAGCAACCATTTCACCCACCAATTGCTCCAGGGTAGTGGTGGGGGTCCAACCCAATTTCTCCCGTGCTTTAGTTGGGTCTCCCAATAGTGTCTCCACCTCGGCTGGCCGGAAGTAACGGGGGTCGATACGCACAACAACCTCTGAGGTGTCGGCTCTCTTACCAGTTTCCTGCAAGCCTTGACCACTCCATTCAATACCTCCCCAGCCAAGTTCTTGAGCGGTAAGCTCAATGAATCTCCTCACGGATTCTTGGCGACCGGTGGCAATAACAAAATCTTCCGGTTGTTCTTGCTGCAGCATGAGCCATTGCATTTCCACGTAATCTCTGGCATGCCCCCAGTCACGAAGGGAGTCTAGGTTGCCCATGTACAGGCATTGATCTAAGCCCGCGTTGATCCTGGAGAGACCACGGGTAATTTTGCGAGTGACAAATGTTTCGCCTCTTCGCGGGCTCTCGTGATTAAACAGGATTCCATTACAAGCATACATTCCATAGGATTCACGGTAATTGACGGTAATCCAATATGCATACATTTTAGCCACTGCATAGGGGCTTCTGGGGTAGAAGGGCGTGGTTTCTTTCTGCGGTATTTCCTGCACAAGGCCATAGAGTTCGCTGGTGCTGGCCTGGTAAATTCGCGTCTTCTTTTCCAACCCAAGAATCCTTACTGCTTCAAGGATCCGCAGGGTGCCAATCGCATCGCTATTGGCCGTGTATTCAGGCTCTTCAAAACTTACAGCCACATGGCTTTGGGCGCCTAGATTATAAATTTCATCCGGCTGAACCTGCTGAATAATTCTAGTTAAATTTGAGCTATCCGTAAGATCTCCGTAGTGAAGCACCAGTCGCTGATTTGTCTCGTGGGGATCTTGATAGAGGTGATCTATGCGGGCGGTATTGAAGCTGCTGGCCCGCCGCTTAATGCCATGAACTTCATATCCTTTGCTAAGCAGGAATTCCGCCAGGTAAGACCCGTCCTGGCCTGTAATGCCGGTGATTAGGGCAATTTTGGCCAATTTTGTTTTTAATCACTTTCCCGATTTTAAAGCTTTTGCTCCCCTTGTCAAGCCTGCTGCTACTCGCCTTGAGGCTCACGGGGGGGGGGGGGGGGGCGATTTGGGTGGCTGTGCTAAACTAAGCAGCAAGGCAATTTGTTTCGCAAAACTTCTGCCGAGAATGATTTCGCTGTAGATTTCATTGGGCCCGCCGCTTTCCTCGGGGGGAGGCTGAACCCTGTCTTGGCCAGCATCAATGGCTTCGGCGAGCGGTTTTAGCCAGCCGGTGGAGCTGGGATTCACTGCTGAGTGCCAGGCTAGGCCCAGCTCCCGGGACTCCCGTTCCAGCCAGCCTCCGTCAAGTCCCACCACCGCCGCTGGCAGGCCCACAGCCCGTCGAGCGCTGGCGTAGGCCCAAAGGATGCCGGAGCTGCGCTGTGAGTAAGCTCGCGGGCAGTAAGCCAGAAGCGCTGCATTGCAGCCGGCTAATCGCCTCAACATTTCCGGCTGGGGAATCGCCTCGCGCAGCAGTTGATAGCCAGGTATCTGGAGCTCGGCCCGCTCCAGCAGTTGCAGTTCTGACTCCGGTATGGGTTCATGACAATGCACATGAAAGAGCCAGCCATGGCCGCGCAGGTTGGCTGGTACCCCCTGATCGAGCAATTGCTCCACCGCCGCCAAGCTGTGGAGCCAGCCCTTGGACTGCTTGCGGTCACCCCAATGCAGCAACAGTTTGGGGGCTCCTTTGGGGAGCTTTACGGCAGCTCCACCGGCGCCGACCACCGCTGCATGCAGTTCCCCCTCAGGCAATTCGGCAGCCCTGATCAGGGGCGCCCATAGCTCCTGTTGTTGACGGGAGGGCAGACCGAGCCAGAGTTTATGGCCCTGCCGCCGGCAGGCTTCCGCCAGCGCCGCCAGGGCCTGGCGGCTGTTGCTGGTGGCGACGGCATCCGCCGCTTCTCCCTCCAGGGTTTCTCCCGGGGCAAACATGAGACTGATCAATACCTGGGCCGCTGGCTGTTGGTTGAGCAGTCGAGCCAGCCCCATCAGTTGATAGGGCAGGGCGGTGTGCATCAGCCAGGCTGCCACCGGTTGTTCAGCTGGGCCCAGGCCCGCAGCCAGTTGGTCGGCCAGGCGGCGTGCCAGGTGCAGGCTGCCGCCAGTGTCGCTCCAGTGGCGTGGATCTTGGTAGCCGCAGCCGTGAAGCAAGGGGCGGATCCAGGGCAATCCCAGTTCAGCTGCCGCCTGGTCGGCCCAGGCTTCCACCTGCCAGCCGGCCGCGTCCAGCACTTGTTGCAACTGGCGGTTGACGTCAGGATGGTGACCCACTGAACCGCTCCAGGCGGGGTCCACAATCACCAGCCTCGGCTTCGGTTTGGCCTCCATCTAGAAACTCTGATTTGGTGATGTTTTGCCACCTGGCAGGCCCTCAGGCCGTGAACCGAGGACCTGTTGGGCCTGTGGGAGGTCAGAATGGTATCCCTTGGCGAAATCCTGTGGCCTGGCCTTTGGTTCCCGATCTGCTCGCCCAATTAGATGAGGACCCTGGCTCCAGACTAATCTGGTTGGGGCGATTCGGTCGCAGATCGATATTGGTGAGCGAATCGACTAAGATCACTCGTCATCCCGATTGGGGTCCACTATTAGCACTGCAGCTGGCCTGGGCCCTGCGTCTATGCGGCGATTCCATCGCCTCAGATCGTTGGATTTTGGTGGCCCATCGCTTAGACCCAGGCCTCGGGCTGATCCCAGATCCTTGGGGGCTGTGGACTGATCAGTCGGCTTCTGGCAATTCCCCCTTGGCTGCCGAGGAGCAGCAGCGGGCCAGGGATTTGCTGGAGCTGCTGCGCAGCATGCGTTGGCAGCAGCCCTGTTTCCCCTTCACACCCCTGCCCGACTGGCGTGGTGATTGGCAAGATGACCAATTGGATGGCTTTGCCCTGCTGTTGGCCGGCACCGCCATTGAGCAGCAGCCGTCATTGCAGCAGGCCCTGCTGGCAGCCGTCGGCGAACAGGAGCTGGCGGCCGATGCCGACGCTGCTCTGCGCTGGTGGTCATTTTTGGCCGAGGCCTGGCCTGAATGGGGGCATCCGCGGCTCAAGTCGGCTGATCTGGCCTTGGCCAAAGGCGATTTGCGCTGTTGCGGCCACTGGTTGGCAAATCCGTCCGCAGATTTGGAGGCCAGTCCCTGGTTTTTCGATCTCGCCGCCCGGCTAGCCCTGGCTAGCGGTGATTTGGCCGCTGCCATGGAGCTTTGGGGGCGAGCGATGGCCATGGTGGAACACGATTCATCAGGGCAGGATCTGGCCGAGCTGTTTCGCCAACGCCGCCGAGATGCGCGCCGTACCCAGGGTCCCGATTTCGTTCGCTCCCTGCGCAGATCTGGTGATGTCGCCGCAGCAGTCGAATTGCTGGCCCTATTGATTCAGCAGGATCCGCAGTGGCAGCCGTTTAACGCCCTTGGCCAGGAGCTGAGCAGCCTCGAAGGGGCCTTGTCGCCAGCGGAAGCCGCCCCGAAGCAAGCCGGGAATACCGGGTCAGCCTCTAACCCTGGGCCAGCTGTTAGCCCTGGGCCAGCTGTTAGCCCTGGGCCAGCTGTTAAAAGCAGTCAAGCAGGGGGGCTTGTGACAGGCTCTACTATTGAACGATTTTCCGCTTTCCTGGAGCGCTCTTCCCCTCAAGCCAACCTGTCGATGCCGCCGGCCAGTCAAGGTCTATCCCCAGAGGCCCTGGCTAGCATCTTGTCAAGGGCAGAGGGCAGGGCGGCATTGTTAGATTAATTTTTTTTGCGAGTTTCGAGTTGTTCCAGCAGGGAGGAGATCAGCGACTCCGCTCTGAGGGCCTCCTTGGCGTAGTTGGCCAGTTTCTCTTCGGCTTGGCTGAGCAGCAACTGGTTAAGTTCCGCTAAATCCCGGGCTTCTTCCAGCTGGTTCTCCAACTCATTTAGGCGGTTCTCCAAGTCGGTAGCCTTTGTCATGCGGGTAAACGGTTTTGAGGCACAATTAACCGTCAGTGGACCGACGGCTATGGCGATTCTGCCCCAGCAACACCTTGAGCTGAACGTCTATGGGAGTATAGACGGCTTCCAGTCCCGTTTCCGCAAGATGTGGTCCCAGGCGGACGAGACCATCAAGGAGACGCTGCAAAACATTGCCCTGCACGGCATCTGCGACCCGCTCACCGATCGACCGATCGCTCCAGAGGCCATCGAGGTAGTGGCTCCTAACTATCGCGAAAGCCTGGTTCACCACGGCTTAAACTCCCGCGAGCGCGGCGTGCTGCTGCTGCTGCGCCAGCTGATCGAAGCCGGCCAGCTGCCGTCGCCGCGACTGATCGAGGCCTATTTGCCCGAAGCTGTCACCCCCCTGGCAGCCGCCCTGAAAAGTTGGCTAGGGGGGGGGGTTGTGCTCAGTGAATATATGCCTGATCCGGCGGACCCGCGCCGTGAGCAGTATCTCCACGAGGATCTATCTGCCCTTTCTTTCTCAAGTGAAAGCTTTGATCTGCTGGTGTGCTGTGAGGTTTTTGAACACCTCTACGACCTGAGGATGGGCTTAGCCGAATGCCTCAGGGTGTTGCGGCCCGGGGGGGTATTGGTCGCCACTTTCCCCTTTGCTTATGGCGGCAAAGATTCGATAATCAAGGCGCGGCATCTCGGCCCCGATCTACCTCCTGAAATTATAGGCGAGCCCGAGTATCATGGCAATCCCATCGATCCAGAGGTGGGAAGCTTGGTTTATCAGATTCCCGGTTGGGAAATTTTAGATACACTTTCAGACCTTGGCTTTTCTGATGTGAGCATTCGAGGGGTCCATTCGATTAGCTATGGCGTAATTTCCGCTGAAATTCCCGAGGTGCTGATGCTGGTGGCCCGTCGTTAGGTGGGCCACCAGGCGGGCCTAGGCGGGGCCCGAGTTCTCGGGCAGGAACCACTCCAGCAGGTCGCTGCCAAGGGCCAAGCAGGTGGCTCCGTGGCGCTGCTCCACCGCATGACAGGCGGGCAGGGAGTAGGCGCCAGCCGCGATGATGAATATCTGGAAAGCCCGCTGACCCCAGGCCTGCTCCACCTGCTCCAGCAGGCTCTCAAGGCTGTGCTCGAAGCCGACGCTGGGGCGACGGGGGTGGATCGAGTCGGGAGGCTCCAGGCAGCGCAGTCCGTAGTTGAGAATCGGGCTTTCCTGATCGAGCTGAGCGGAGGCGACCCTGCGATGGTGGGCCTCAATCGCCGCTGCCCGAGGAGCGACGAGCAGCACCTCTTGGTTCGCCATCAGTTCGTCAAGACTGCCGCGCTCCGGCCAGGCCTGGAGAGGCAGACTCACCCCTTCCGCCGCCAGGGACTGCAGCAAAGGCAGAGCGGCTCCCAAATTGCCTGAGTCGAGCACCAGGCCATGCTGTCGCAGCGCCGCCATCGTTGCGTCACTCCAGCGCCGCAGGCTATGGAGAGGGTCGTGGCTGCTGGCATAGAAACCGCTGCTGGTGTGCAGACGCCGCAGCGGCCAGTCGGTACCTTGCTCGCTCTCCATCCATTCCCGATCGTGATGGTGGCGCCTGATCTCAGACAACTGCTCCACGAGTAGCGGCTCGTTGCGCAGCACCTGCGCCAGTAATGCCAGTTCCTCGGGGGCTGGTCTGAGCAGCTGGCCCCCGGCCCGAGCTGGCAGCTCCACCCGGGCCGAGCCCCGGAGCTTCACCACCGCCGCCAGGGCCCTGCATTGGCTGGCATGCAGTTGGCCACCTGCTTTCCAATGGCTATCGAGGGTCTTCAGCAGGGCTTCGGGATTGGCTCGCCAGCTAGCGGGGCGTTCCAGGGTTTCGAGATGACGATCAAGCAGCTCCAGCAACTCCATCACCTCGGCATCGTCACCACAGCGCAGCAGCGGGGCCAGGTTGAGTTGTAGCCCGTCACCATCCCCCTCCAGCAGGCTGGCCCCGGGCCTAAAGCCCAGATCAATGGTTAAGGGGCCCTGGCCGGGGCGATCGCTCCAACGCTTCAGAGCTCTCACCAGGCGCCGCCGCAAGCCCTCGATGCCTCCCTCGTCGAGTCGCAGTTCCTGGCGCAATTCCTCGCCACTGATCGCCGCGATCGCTGGCGTTGGCTGTGGCGTCTGGGGCTGCAGGGATGCGGCCATGGCCAGCTCTCTGGGCAGCTCTTCGGGCAGCTCTTCGGGCAGGTCATGGCCGGAGCTAGCAGTTGGGGGCTGGCTTTGGGCTGGCTGTCCAGGCAGGGGCGCCCTGGTGACCTCGGCCGGCGGCGTCTGTACCGATGTCGCCCCTCGGCCGGCCGCCGGGGCTGAATCCCCGGCAGCGGCGGTGACCGCAAGCTCGGCTGGATCGCCACTGGGCTTGATGCCGTTTAGCAAGGCTTTACAGCGTTGGGCGCTAGCCAGGGCAGCCGCAGCGCTGGGGTTGCCGGGCAGCCAAGCCGCCAACCAATTGAGCAGGCGTTCCGGGGGCACCGGCTGGAGTTGACGGCGAGTCTGCAGCAGCTCTGCCGGCAGATTTTGAGTCCATGCGTGCCCTTCTTGATCGGCATAGAGACGCATCAGGGCCAGAGCCATGTCCATGCCGCTGTCCAGGGCGGCGATGCATGCCTCGCCTGCCAGGGTCTGGGCGAGGGTCCGCCAAGCCAGGGCCCCGTGGCGCACCAGTTGCTCTTCGATCACCCCCAGGCTGTCGCTCTCCGGCTGGCCCAGAGCTCTTAGCTTGTCCACTAATAGCCAGCCGATGCGGCAGATCTCCGCCTGGCGTTGGGGCGGGCAGTCCGGCTGGCCCTGGTCGCGATGCAAGCCTTCAATCAGCAGGCGCAGCAGGGCGGCTGTATCGCGTCGACATACGTCGGCCAGAGCCGGATTTTCACTGGCCAGCTCCGCCAACCAGATGCCCTGCTGGCGAGCACAGGCCAGGGCCTCGCCCCAGCGTCCGGCGGCGATCCACTGCTCGCAGGATTGAGCCGCCTGGCGGCTGAGCACCAACTGCAGGGTTCGGCGTTGGGCCAGCGCTTCCCTGGGCAGGCTTTCAAGGGCCAGTTTCCAGAGATGCACCCGGCTGCCTGGATCGATGGGCAGGGCGAGCAGTTCTTGCAGCCGCAATCTCAGCACCACCGGATCCGCTTGGGGATCGGCACCGCTGTTGGTTCCGGCCTTTGCTGCCGGGGGATGGGCAGGTGAGGGTGTCAGGACTGCAGTTTCGGTTAGCTTCTAGTTTGTAACCAAGTTCACCCCCACCCCCCCCAAAAATTCCATGTCAGTGGCGCTGGCAGCTGAACTGCGCCCCCTGCAGCGCGGTCAGTTCCTCGGGCAATTGGAGGGCCTAAACGCGCGTTTTGGTCTGCATGGCTGGGCTTGTTTGCTGGATGATGCAGGTCCTGTTCCGCTGCAGGGGCCCTTGTGGGTGAGTATTGAGGATCTGCTCGATCCCAGCTCCCGCAGGTCGATTCTGCAGCTGCGCACGGAACTCGGCCGCACGGACACGGCCAGTCGCGGCCTGCCCGATGCGGTTGGCTTTGCCTTCCTGGGCGATCCCAAATTGGCTTTGCCCAGCCTCTCGCAGGCGATGGTGCTGAGGGTGTTTTTTGATCAAGACGGCGGCCTGGAGTTGCCGGGCAGTCCGCTGCGGCTCAGTGAGAACAGCTACGAGCTGCTGCTGCGCGACCACAGGACGGCGGAGGTTCTCCAGAGCCAGAAACCGGGAGAGTTGCTGCCTCTGAAGGGAGTGTTCCTGGAGGGCTGGCTGGTGGATCCAGAGCCCCTGGAGCTGGTGATTGATGGCGGCCAACCGATCGCCATATTGCCGCCGGATTCGGCGCCCTCCGGCCGCTGGAATTTCGGCATCAGGCTTCCCATCTCTTGCTGCGACGGCCGGGTGCATCACCTGTTGCTGCGGGATGACAAAGGCACCACCATCGATGAGAGCCTGGAGCTGGTGCCCTTCCAGCTCACCCCCTGGGCGGCTCTGCAGCAGTACACCAGTCCGCCGTTCCCAGAGCCCCTGGGGCCCTTGGCGGCGGAGCGCTATCGCAGCCTGATCACCTGGTTGCAGTTGGCTGATGCCCATGGGGTTGAGCCACCGCCGGACATGCCCCTGCTGCAGCGCCTGTTGGCTGCCCCATCAACCCCGGCCCTGCGCCTGGAAGATCACCAGGAGGAGGGCCCCCTGGGCCAGGCCATGGAGCGCCACCCCCTGGCCCTTACCAATTCCCCGGACCCCCAGGTGAGCGTGGTGGTGCCGGTGCATGGCAAGTATCGGTTCACTCGCCGTTGTTTGGCGGCCCTGGCCTTTGCCCCCAATCGCCTGCGTTTTGAGGTGATCGTGGTCGACGACGGCTCCCCCGACCACACCGCCGAGTCCCTGGCCCGGGAGGTGCCGGGGATCAAGGTGGTGCGCCACGACTACCCCCGGGGTTTTAACCAGGCCTGCCATTCGGGGGTCAACGCATGCCGCGCCCCGCTGGTGGTGCTGCTCAACAACGACACCGAGCCCTGCGCCCGCTGGCTAGATGAACTGCAGGCGGTTTTCGATCGCTGGCCGGATACCGGCATCGCCGGCTCCCAGCTGATCTATCCAGATGGCAGCCTCCAAGAGGCCGGCGGCATCGTTTGGGGCAACGGCGAGCCGTGGAATTACGGCAAGGGAGGCAATCCCCGGGAGCCACGCTTCAGTTACACGCGGCTTGCCGACTACGTGAGTGGAGCTTCGCTGGCGATCACTCGCCGGCTGTGGGATCAGGTGGGGGGCTTCAGTCCGGAGTTCTCACCGGCCTACTACGAGGACACCGACATCTGTTTCAAGGTGCGTGCCGCCGGCTACGGCGTGCGCTATGCGCCGCTATCGCGGGTTGTGCACTACGAGGGCATCTCCAATGGCACGGACGTTGCCACTGCCACGGGCCTGAAGCGCTATCAACAGATGCACAAGCCCCTGTTTGAAAACAAGTGGAAGGCCAGTTTCGAAGGGCCCCGCCAACCGGATCTGGCCCTGGCCGATCGGGTCAAGGATCGCGGCAATGTGGGCCGTGCCCTGTTCATAGATCACGAGACGCCCCGGCCGGATCGGGATGCCGGCAGCCATGCCGCCCTGGTGGAGATGGAGTTGGTGCAGTCCCTCGGCTATCAGATCACCTTTTATCCGGCCAACCTGGCCTGGATGGCCGGCTATAGCGAAGATCTACAGCGTCGTGGCATTGAGGTGATCCACGCCCCCTTCGTGCTCTCCCTCGACGAGCTGCTCGAGCAGCGCGGTCGCGAGTTTGATCTCGTTTACATCACCCGCTACACCACTGCCCACGACTCGCTGGAGTTGGTGCGCAGCAAGGCCCCCCAGGCGCGCGTGGCCTTTTGCAATGCGGATCTCCACTACCTGCGCCAGCTGCGGGCCGCCTGGTCCCAGGGGCTCGAGGGGGATGCCGCTGAACAGGCTTTGGCGGCCGTGGCGGTGGTCAAGCAGCAGGAACTGGAGATCATCAGTCAGGTGGATCTAACGCTCAGTTACTCCGATGTGGAGGAGGCGGTGATCCATTCCGAGAGCTTTGGCCGGGCGCTCACCGCCCGCTGCCCCTGGGTGGTGGAGGGGCCCCAGGCACCGGAGCCCCTGGCGGGGCGGGAGGGCCTCGCCTTTTTGGGTGGCTACAACCATCCACCCAATCGGGAGGCTGTGGATCATCTGTTGGAGGTGCTCTGGCCGCCTCTGCTGGAGCGGCTCCCCGAACTGCATCTCCACATCTATGGCAGCGGACTATCCGCCGAGCTGGCCGAGCGCTGGGGCGGCCAGCCAGGGGTGGTGCTGGAGGGCTGGGTGGCCGATACCGCCACGGTCTACGGACGTCACCGGCTGTTCGTGGCTCCCCTGCGTTCCGGTGCTGGCCTGAAGGGCAAGGTGGTCGCCGCCGCCGCCCATGGCATCCCCCAGCTGTTGAGCCCCCTGGCGGCGGAGGCCACCGGCTTGCGCCACGGGCAGGAGGTGTGGATTGCCCGCGATGCCGACTCCTGGCAGGAGGCGGCCCTGCTGCTCTGCGGCGATGATCAGCGATGGCAACAGATGAGCAAGGCGGCCTTCGCCTACGCCCGCGAGCAGTACGGCCACGCCAATGCACTCGATTTGATGGCCGATGTGCTTGGCCGTCTCGATCTGCCTATTAAGCGTCGACCGCCGGTGTTGGCCTGAGTTGTCCATTTAGAGTTTGACCATGGCATCCACCTACTCCCTGCCTCCGCAGCTGATTGACGGAGACGCCCTCTCGGGCTTGGAACCACCGGCCTTGGTGGAATTGGCGCCAGGTAAACCGCTGCTTCCCCTGCTTTCCCTGCACCGGTTGCTGCGGCGCCAGGATTTAGCCATCGCTCTGGCCCGGGCCCTGGTCTTTGAAGAGATCGTGGCTGTGGTGCCTCTGCCAGAGGATGAGGAAAAAAAGCTGGTGAGTCAGCAGCTAGAAACTCTCGGCATCCGGGGCGAACAGGCTCTGCGCCAGTGGCTGAAGGCTCAAAGCCTGAGCCAAGAGGACATTAATTGCCGCTTCACCCAGAGAAGCAGGCTCGAGATCTATGCCCGAAATCGTTTTGGCGACGAGGTGGAGGTTCGCTATCTCGACCGCAAGATCATGTTGGATCAGGTAGAATATTCTCTGATTCGCACCAAAGACGCCTTTCTGTCCGAAGAGCTCTATCAGCAAATTAGAGAGGGCGAGGCCGAATTTTCCCAGTTGGCTGCCACCTATTCTGAGGGCGCAGAGCGCAACAATGGCGGCCGCGTCGGTCCTGTGCCTATAGGCGCTGGTCACCCCGACCTGGTTACTCGTCTGCGTAGCTGCGAGCCCGGCCAGCTGCTGCCCCCCTTCGCGGTGGGCGACACCTGGTTGGTGTTGCGGCTGGATCGCCTGATCCCCGCCCCGCTCACCGACGAACTGCGGCAGCGCCTCCTCGGCGAGTTACTGCAGGAGTTCATCAATAACCGCGCCACCGAGTTCCTTCAGGGCGAGGTCCCTGCGCCTCTTGCCGATCTCACCGCATGATCACCACCCCCTCGACCCCTCTGCTCACGGCTTTCGCCCCCTTCGATCGGCTGCCCGAAGCTGTGGCCCGCTCCCTGGAGCCTCTGCTGGAACCGCAGCGTTTCCGACCAGGGCAGACCGTGTTAGCGCCAGATGTGATGCCAAAAGGGCTCTATTTGGTTCGCTCGGGCAGTTTGCGGGGCCTGGCCAGTGATCCCAATACCGGTGGCCTGCGCACTATCGAGAAATTGCAGGCTGGCTCGATGGCTGGTTGGGTGAGCCTGGTGCGCCAGCAGCCCTGCGAACACCTGAGGGCTTCCGGCGAAGCCGATCTGCTGTTGTTGCCGGCTGCGGCCTTTCGCGATCTGATCGACGGCTACCCCAGCCTGGCTGCCTGGTTCCAGTCATGCTTGCCGGTTTCTGAGCTGTATACGCTGCTGCTAGAGCTCTGCCGCCGGGAGCCCGGTCCGCGCTGGTTGCCCTGGCTGGAGCGATTGCCCCAGCTACAGGAACAGGCTGTGGTCAGCAGTTTGATACCAGGACCGGAAACGGGCCTGGCCCTAGCCCCCGAGCGCGAGTGGTACGCGAGTAGTGGAGCCCAGCTGGCCTCCCGCTGGGACCCCGCCAAGAGCGTCAAGCCCCTGGAACCAGGCGCCCCCTGGTTGCGCCTGGTGGCCCTGCCGGCAGCCCAGGCTGAACCGGCCGCCCCCGAGCCATTGGCTAGCGATCAGGCCAAAGCCAGTGTCGAGGTCGGCTCCGCTGGCGAGGCCGTCGAAGCCCAGCTGGTCGGCGCCGATCGTTTTGGCGGCGACCTGCCGCCGCTGCCCCAAAGTCGCGGTCCCGGCAACCTGGTACTGGCTCGCGCCAGTGGTCCGCGCGATATCCCGGCCGCTGTTGTGCAGGCCCTGGCAAGTTTTTATGGACTGCCGCTGAATCGAGATTCTCTCTTTGATCAGATTGATTCGGTGCTGGCTCGCCAGGCCAGCCTCAACCTCACCAATCTCGGCCAGATTCTCGATTCCATCGGTCTGAGGGTGATCCTCAGTCGCCTGCCCACCGATCGCCTGGCTCGCGTATCCACCCCGGCCGTGCTGATGCAGCACGGCCATATCGGCATCCTAGATGCCGTCGAACCAGACGGCTACGCCTGCCTGCTGGAGGCGGAGCTTGGTCCCCTACGGGTGCCAATCGATCAGTTGGCCACCCTGGAGGATGGCCAGATTGAGCTACTTATTCTTGAGCGCAAGCCCGACGCCAAGGACCAGAAGTTCAGCTGGAGCTGGTATTTCCCCTACCTGCGTGAGCACAAAAGAAAATTAATTGAAGTGCTGGTTATATCGGCAGTCATTAATGTGTTAATGCTCGCCAACCCCCTAGGGGTTCGCGTTTTAATGACTCAAATGAGAGGCCCGGAAAGCATCTCGATCGTCATCACGATAACCGCAGTCATGGTATTTGCGGCAATTGGCATAAGCGTTCTCAAAACCCTTCGCAGTTTTCAGTTTACTGACGTAGCCAATCGTGTTGATTCGGCCACGAAAGCAACAATTTTGGATCACATGGTACGACTTCCCCAGAGCTTTTTCGATGAGCGGCCAGTGGGACGGGTTGTATTCTATATTAACCAATTAGACAGACTTAGGGAATTCCTGGTGGGACGCAGTCTCACCTTGCTTGTCGATACAGTTTTTAGTTTGTTCTACGTAGTTATTTTGTTCATGTTCAGCCCCCTGCTGACATGTGTCGTACTCAGCTTTATACCATTACTAGTGGGCATTACCCTGTTCAGCACCCCTTTGCTTAAAAGTCAAATCCGGCGAACCATAGTAGAAAATGTTAAATACAGCTCCTATCTTACTGAGTCAATTGGTGGCATACAGACAATTAAAGCTCAAAACGCTGAAATGAAGACTCGTTGGACATTCCACGATCTATACAGTCGTTATCTCGGGGAGGATTTCAAGATGAAAATCACCCGCGAATCCCTATCTAACCTGGGAGGCTTTATAATGAATATTGAGTCTGTTGTGGTTTTATGTGCGGGATTTGCGCTGGTTGTCAAGGGGGATCTGGATTTCGGCACCGTGATTGCCTTCCAGATGCTTAGTAATTATGTGATTCGCCCGCTTACCGAGATACCTTCTACATGGCAGGAGTTCCAGCAGTGCTCGGAGCAGTTGCAAATCGTGGCCGATGTGGTCGATCGCCCCACTGAGCAGAGCGAGTTGGAATCCCAAAATATCCCCATGCCCCCGCTTCAAGGTCATGTTCAGTTTATGAACCTGGGATTCTCCTATACCCAAGACGCTCCAAGCGTTCTGAACGCCGTTAATCTCTCGATCCAAAGAGGTTCATTTGTGGGTGTTGTTGGTGGATCTGGCAGTGGCAAAAGTACCTTATTGAAGATGGTTCCTCGCTTCTATCGCCCCTCCACTGGCAAGGTATTAATTGACGGATTTGATATTGATAAAATTGAGCTATACTCCTTGCGCAGGCAAATTGGCGTTGTGCCCCAGGACAGTCTGCTGTTCGACGGCACTGTCAAAGATAATTTGATGCTGGTGAAGCCAGATGCCACCGCTGAAGATCTTATTCGTGCAGCCAAGATTGCCTGCGCCCACGAATTCATTATGGGCATGCCCCGGGGCTATAATTCTAGTGTTGGCGAGCGAGGCAGCGGCCTTTCGGGGGGACAGCGTCAGCGGCTTGCTTTGGCTAGGGCAGTACTTCAAAATCCTCGTATGCTGATTCTAGACGAGGCCACCAGTGCTCTTGATGCCCGTACTGAACGCCAGGTTTGTATCAACTTGCTTGAGGCATTCCGGGGGCGTACAGTGTTCTTTATTACCCACCGCCTCACAACAGTGAGGCCTGCTGATGTGATTGTGCTAATGGATCAAGGCGCCATCATGGAGATGGGACCCCATCGCGACCTAATGGAGCAGCGGGGCTGGTACTACGCCCTTGTTCAGAGCCAAGCCCAGGAGGGACTCAGCTAATGAAGCTATTACCAAAATCTTCCAAGTCTTCAGCTTTGAATCCAGATCTAATTGGCGATCGAGCCCCTGCATCCGCCTCTGATCAATCGACACAAAAGAATGCCGCCTCAGCAGAGCGCTTACAGGCTTGGCTCGACTCTCTGCTTCAGCGCATTTTCTCCCCTAGGCGTCGCTCCCGCGGAGCAGGCATCGTAGTAGGTGATCAAAATGGTGTTCAGCCAGTGAGAGTTAATCTGATTGGCGATGGCGGCAAAGTGGGTGAAAATCTATCTTTGAGCGATAACGCCAATCCCTTCCAAAAGAAGCCGGATGATCAATCAACCCAATTAGCAGAGGCCTGGGAGTTTCAAAAAACTGCCATGCTAAAGAGCGGCAATCGCGTCTCATCTGCCTTGGTTTGGACCTCCGTAGTCTTAACGACAGGAGGCTTATTGTGGATTTTCTTAGCACCTTTAGACGAAACTGTTTTGGTGCAAGGGCGATTGCAGCCCGGCAGCAGGGTTAAGCCGATATTGAGCGTAGTTCAAGGGCGGGTAGATTCAGTGCTTGTAAAGGATGGCCAACAAGTAAAGAAAGGTCAGGCTTTGTTGGTTTTCGATGTGCGAGACCCCCGCATCGTCCTGTCAACTTCGCAAGAACTTATTAGCCGGCTTACAAATGAAAACAAACTATACGCAGCCTCCCTGGGTGATTCATCCGTCACCAAAGGGCTCACGAAAAACCAGCTACGGCAGCTGCAGAGCCAGAAAGCAGACCTGGTCAACAGGCGCATGTCTGCCGACGAGGAATTGGCTAAGTCGAGGGAAACTTTAAAGGGTCTCACCATTCAGTATGACCTTGCCTTGAATCAGTATCAGCGTTTCAAGCAGCTTGCTGATATTGGAGCCGGTAGCCTCGTGCAAGCCCTTGATTATCTCACCAAGGCTGAAGATCTACGGGCTCGGATTGCCACGGAAGAGCGGGAAATTCAGCGCCTGCGTTCGCAGCGCATCAGCGCTGAGGCAAATCCAGATGCCGAGATTCGTAATCGAATTGAAATCAACCTAAAAGAGATAAGCAATCAGCGGCAACAGGCCAGTCAAGCCCGTCTGCAGATAGAAAACTCCACCATAACCTCCCCCGTAGATGGTGTCGCATTTAATATTTCCGTTCAGCGCGGTAGCGTGGTATCTGCCAATGCCGACCCCACTTCGCCGCTGCTATCTGTAGTGCCTTCCGATAGTCTTATCGCTAGGGTTTTTGTGCCTAATACCAGTATTGGCTTTATTGTGCCTGGCCAGCATGCTGACGTGTCTACAGATGCCTACCCTTCCGCCTATTTTGGTCGCATTTCAGCTAAGGTCACTAAGGTTGGTTCCGATGCCGTGCCTCCCAAGGAGATTACCGACGCACTAGGTTCTCAGGTTTCTGGCCTTTATTTTCCCGCCAGCTTAAGGCTGGACAAGCAATATCTTGAACGCAATGGCGTTAAGATTCCCCTCATGGCCGGCATGACTGTTAATGTAGACATACGTCTGCAGCGACGGACCATGGCCGATATCATCCTTAAATGGGGCCATGATAATTTCCGCTCTGTAGAGCGAATTAGATCTACTGGCTCCTAGTAATCATCAATTCCCTTGCACGTGTATCCCATGTCAAATACTCCAAGGCTGAGCCATGAAGCGAGCCGTCTCTTTTCTTCTTTTTTCTCGGTTAATTGCCTGCCATTTCTCAAGGATTTGTTGTTCCTATGAGCTGGATTGACCACGTACCAGCTGGCCAAAGGCGGCGGAGGCTTTGGGCGATTAGATGGAGCAGGTTACTGACGAGGCTCCGCACTCGAAGGTCTTTTTTGATCATGTGCGTTTCTTCTTATGTGATTTGGTGTTTGTATTTACTGGCCAATGGCAGAACCTTGGAGTTTTGGCTAGCGATAATTTCATTTGTTTCCGTTCCTTTGCTTGCCTATATTATTTATTGGCTTATGTGGAAGGACTTCCACGAGTAGGAATGAGTGCCAAAGAATTCATCGGATGTCTTTGAGGGTGTTTCCAGCTGCCCACTGCTCTGTTCTTTGCTGATGAGAGCCGTGGCGGCATCAATATCTCGCTGATCCCATGGCGTGAAAAGCATTGCATAACCCATCCCGCCCCTAGCTGCCAGGGGCGGGATGGCTTTTTTTGAGCTGCCCTTTATTGTGTCTGTCTCTGGAAAAGCAGCAGTCAAAAACAATTCTAAGAATTGCCCATTTCGCTCGCCAGTGAAAGCGGCAGGTTTGTCGCCACAACGCTTGTCGCCGCAACGCTTCTCGCGGCATAAGATCGATTAACTTTGGTATTCTTCGATGTGCCTTCAAGTTAATCAGGCTTATGGTTATTGAGCGCCAGCAAAAAGGCCTGGTGGGAGCCAGGCCGTTGATGCGCCACTTGCCGTGTATGCTATTTGCTGGGTGCGCTAACTGGCTGCGCTAATTGGCTGTGTTTCTTTGATGCGCTTAATGAATCTGTGCTAAGGCGGCCAGATTCAATAGACTCCAGAGGCTTGACTGATGTTACTGACGGCGCCAAGCTCGCTCAGGAGCCAAGCAGGTATCAAATTTTCATTAGCGCTGATTTGAATTTTGCCAGCCGGGTAGAAGAGCAGAGCTGCCAATAGGGCATTCAGGCCCCCGGGTTGATTGATGTTGGTTACAAGGCCAGCCAATTGGGCCCGATCCCTGGCGTCTTGCTGGCTGATCGGTGCGGAGGCAAAGCCGCAACGCATCAATTGGCGATGCAGTTCACCGTAGGAGCTGCGGTATAGGGATTCCAGCTGGGCGGCATCCAAATCGAGTGCAATCTGTCCCAGCAGGCGACGCAGATTACCTAGTTCACGGTTCACATCCTCATCGCCGGGGTCGATGGTGAACAGATTGATCAGACCGCTCATGCGAGAGGTAAAATCGGGCTCCTGAAGTTGGTTGAAGGCTTCTTGGCCGCGCAGCTGGGAGAGCACCGGCGGCGGGGCTGGCAGCTGCGGTTGTTGGACCGGAGCGACGGCGCTGGGGGGCAGCGCCACAGGTGTGGGCCTGGCTGGCGGCGCGCCCATCAGCGATGGCCCGGAGGACCCCATCAGGCTGGCTGGCTGCTGGATCCGCTGTAGCAGATCGGGCTCGTAAAGAGCCGCGTAGTCCTGCATTAGCCACTGGGGAACGGTCCGCAGTGGATCGGAAACCCGCATCGAGCCGCGGGCGTAGTAAGGCATCACGGCCAGCAGCAGATTGGCTGCTTCAGGTTTACCGGCCGCTTCCCGCAGATTTTGGCTGATGGCATCGCGCCACTGCTGTTCGTCCATGACGAGGGCTAGTTCGGCCAACCGACCACCCACCAGGGTGCGATAGGTCTGGCCGATTACGCTGCGGTACAGGGGCTCCAGTTGATCCACCGGTGCGTGCAGCCAGAATTTGGACAGAGCTTGGCGGGCACGGCGGGCTTCCACAAGGGGAGCGCCAGTGGGATTGCGGTTCACCTCAGCGAAGATGGCGGCCAGCCGGGCGCTGGACCAGGGCACGATGTCGAGCTTGACGGTCTCGGCCATGGCAAAGACGGTGCGCTGATCCATCAGCTGGCCCACCTGGGTCAAGTCGCCGCCGCCCATGGCTTCCCTGGGGGCAGCACTTTTCCCAAACAATCTGCGCAGGAGCCCCATGGTGATTCGCACTTAAGTTTCCAATCTTAAGGACAGCCACCGGATTTACCAAACCACCCCCCGACGGTCCATCGATGCATTTCTTGCTGGTCCACCAGAATTTCCCCGGTCAGTTCAGGGATCTGGCGCCCCGGTTGGTGTCCCTCGGGCACCGGGTCACGGCCATAGCCTCCAAGAAGCCAGCCCCGGGTCTGCTGCCGGAGGCGATCCAGGTCTGCGTCTATCCCTGGTCCCAGCCGGAGCGGGAGGGCACCTTGATCGATCTAAATTTAGAGGTGAACCTGCGCCGCGGCGCCAAGGTGGCGGCCCTGGCCACCCTGCTGCGCCAGCAGGGGCTGCAGCCCGATGTGGTGATTGCCCACAGTGGCTGGGGAGAAGCTCTCTACCTGCGAGACATCTGGCCCCGTGCCCGGCTGTGGGCCTACCCGGAGCTCTACGCCCAGCCGATCTTGCTGGGTTATGGATTCGATCCAGATCGGGGCATCCCCACCGATCGGGATCTGCAGTCGATGCGACGCCAGAATTTCGTGGCCCTGGCAGCTCTGGCCGATAGCGATCTGGCCCTGAGCCCGACGGCCTTCCAGCGGGACACCTTTCCGGCCCATCTGCGCCACCACATTCGGGTGTTGCCGGAGGGGGTGAATCTGCAGCCGCTGAGCCAACTGCCGGCCAAGCCGATCTCCCTGCCCAATGGCTTGGTGTTGAGACCTGGCGATCCGCTGGTCACTTTTACCAGTCGCAGCCTGGAACCCCACCGGGGCTTTCCCCAGTTCATGCGTGCTCTGCCGGAGTTGTTCCGCCGCCACGCCAGCGCCCAGGTGGTGGTGGTGGGTGGCTTCGATCACAGCTACAGCGATCCCAGCCCCCATCCCCAGGGCTATCGGGGCCAGTTGCTGCGGGAGCTGGAGGGCCAACTCGACCTCCGCCGCCTGCATTTCCTGGGCAGAGTTTCCCACCAAGACCTGCTCTCCTTGATGCGGCTTAGCGCCGCCCACGTTTATCTCACCTATCCCTATGCCCTCTCCTGGAGCTTGATGGAGGCGATGGCCTGCGGCGTGCCCCTGGTGGCCTCGGCGCCGGGGCCCGCAACCGAGGTGGTGATCGACGGCGAGACGGGCCTGCTGGTGCCCTTTCGTCAGCCGAGAAATCTCAGCGAGGCGCTCCTGCACCTGTTGGCCCACAAGCCCCTGGCGGAGCGCCTGGGGCAGGCGGCCCAGCGGCTGGCGCTGGAGCGCTTCGATGTGGGCCGAACGGCCAAGGAGCTGGTAACCCTGGCGGCGCTTACGGATCCAGCCAATTGAGCTGGCTGGCCTGGTGCCTGTAGCTGATCAGCACCGCATCCACCACCCGGGCCCAATCGCCACCGCTGGGCTGACGAAACAATTTCATCGTTGGATACCAGACCGAATCGTGCCGCTGGCGCAGCCAACGGGGATCGGCGCTGAAGGGCAGCAGCAGCCAGCAGGGCAGCCCCATGGCCCCGGCCAGATGGGCCGTGGCGGTATCCACCGAGATCACCAGATCCAGATTGGCCATCTGACGGGCCTGGGCCAGGAAGTCGCTACCGGGCTGCAGGCGACTGGCCCAGGGCAGATCCAGCAACTCGGCATCGGCGCCGAATTGCAGGTTGTGCAATTCGGCGCCCCCGGCCCGCAAGCCGCTGGTCAGAGCCAGCAGTGACTCGGCCGGCAGGCTGCGTTTAACGAATTCGCGCCAGGTGAAGCAATCGTCGCTCTTGCGGCCGGCGGCCCAGGTGAGGCCCACCCGGGGCGGCCCGCTCTGGCGCTGATCTGGCCCGCCGGCGGGGTTTGAGCGGATGCGCAGGTAGGCGGCAGAGGCCCGCTGGGACGGCAGCGGTGCCCCTCCGAGCAGATGGGGCAGGCTGAGCAGGGACACCGAGGCCCCTGGCACCGGTGTTGGCGAATCCTGCTTGGCCTGCACCAGGGGCGGATGCTCCAGCCAGCTGAGCCCCTCCTGGAGCAGGCTCACCAGGGGGGGCTCCACCTCCAGGGTCCGCAGGCCAGGCCGGTGGCAGAGGGGCGGGAGCCAGCGCAGGTACTGGAAGGTGTCGCCAAAGCCCTGTTCGCTCCAGATGTGCAGGTGGGCATTGGCCTGGGCACCCTGCCAATCGGGCCCTGGACCCTGCCAGTGGGGCTGGGGTCGATAGCAGTCGGCCTCGGCCATCGAGAAGCGCTGTTCACTCCACTGGTAGGACTCGGCGTAGCGCTCCAGGCCGATCAGGGTCTGGCTGAGGCCCCAGGCGGTGGTGGGTTCGGGGTTGAGCTGCCAGGCCTTGAGGTAGTAGCTCTCCGCCTTCTCGAAGCGGTTCAGATCGCGTAGCACATGGGCCAGGGTGCGATGGGGCAGGGCTTCGCCCGGGGCCAGGCGCGTGGCCTCCAGCAGGGGCCCCAGGGCTTCCCAGGGGCGATCCGCCAGCCAGAGGCAATCGCCCAGGTTGTTTTGCAGGCGCATGTCGCCAGGGCAGTGGCCCAGGGCCTGCCGGTAGGCGGCGGCCGCTTCCAGCGGCCGCCGCTGCAATTTCAACCCTTCGGCTGCGGCTACGGCCGCCACCGCCGCTGGCGGCAGCGGTGGCCATGTCAGCTTTCGCCCATGCAAGGGCGGCGCTTGTCCTTGATGCGCATCGAGTTGTTCCATCTGCGCTTTCCCCGCGGTTACAGGTTGTGACTGAGGCAGTTTGCAGCGAAACTGATTCGAGTTGGTAGCTGGCTCACTTTTGAGACAGATCTACCGCCCTCCCCTCAAAAACTTTCCATGTCCAACACCCTTACTCTCGGTAGCACTGATTACCTGCTTACAGACGGCACTTCTTTCAACTCCAGCAGCGGTCTCGCTCCCGGTAGCGCAACCCTTGCTAGTACCAACGCAGCAACAATCACTGGTACCGGTGTTACCCATGTTGCGGTAGACCTCGGCGCCAGTGCTGACACCCTGGTGATCAACACCACCCTGACCGGGAGTTCCAATACTGCCCTTAATTCATTGGTGCAACTCGGCGGTGGCAATGACATTGTGACCATCAATTCTGCCGTTTCCAATTACAGGATTGATGGTGGCGTCCTCAGCGACACCCTGGTAATCAATGCCAATCTGAGCGGCACCCTTATCACCGGCAATGCTGGCGCTGATTCAATCGAGTTCAACAGCGGAACCATTACCGGCGGTCAGCTCTCCGTTGGTTCTACCACATCCACCATAGATGGCGCCGACACCCTCACCATCGCCACTGGCGCCAAGGGCGTAGGCACATTTATCACCAACTTCAATGGAGACCAGGATACTCTGATCATCGGCGGTACCACCATTACCGGCCTGGGCGACTTGACAATTGGTTCTTATACTGCCGCCCAATATGCAGCCACTGCCAACTCTAACCAGCTCCTCACCGATTGGCTGGCTGACGGCGGCAACAAAATCACCCTGATCTGATCTTTGCATCCTGATCCTTGTGATTG
The DNA here is from genome assembly GCA_044375975.1 of Prochlorococcaceae cyanobacterium. Classification (GTDB taxonomy): domain Bacteria; phylum Cyanobacteriota; class Cyanobacteriia; order PCC-6307; family Cyanobiaceae; genus UBA5018. The sequence continues at coordinate 35,539 of JBILLQ010000002.1, read as the reverse complement.
GATAATCTTCGGATAATCTATTTAAGCCAGGCTTTTGCCTGGCTTTTTTATGGGCCGCCCTGGTCGCCTGCTAGCGCCTGGGGCTTGGGGCTTGGCCCGGCGGTTTTACTGGCAGTTTTGGCAGGGCCCTAAGGTTGGCAAGGCCCTCGGGTTTGGCAGGGCCCTCGGGTTTGGCAGGGCCCTCGGGTTTGCAAGGCCCTAAGCTTTGGCAAAGCCCTAGGGTTTGGCAAGGCTCTAAGCTTTCGCAAAGCCCATCGAGTGGTCTGGTGGCAGTTATCTGGCTTGAACCACGTTCCACCTAAACGGCCCACCTAGATGGCCCACCTAGACGGCTTGGCTGGGCTGGGCCTGGCTAGGCTTAACAGATGCCCTGGCTAGATGGGGGGCAAGGCAGCGCCCCCTTGCCAGATCAGCATATTTTTAGGCAACCCTGACCCGCTTGTTTTTTTTCAGATCGTTCTGTAGGGTGGAATTGCCAGTTGATTTAGCGTCCCACTCCCAGCCCCTCTACGCCTACCACTGCGCCAGCATGGCAAAATGGCTGAATTGATTAAGTTACCTGGAGGACCCAAGGGCTTACCAGCTCCCGAAGATTTAGATTTCTGGATTAGGCAGTTTAAGCTACACTTTTTTAGTAAATCCGGTGCCCAGACCCCGTTACTTAAGGGGGTTAGCCATCAGGGATGCCTGGGTGTGTTAGATCTAGGGCTGGAAAACCTGTCCCGTTTCAGCCTGCATGTGCCCAAGGATCGCCTATTGGTGGTAATGGGCAGAGAAGGCCAGTTCAGCTGGCCGGAGTACACCGGCTCCAAGTTGCATCCGGGCCATCGCCACGAGGGGGTGTTGCTGCCGGGGGATCGGCTCGTGGTGCCCGTTCACAGCGGCCAGGCCAACCTGCTGCTGCTCAGCTGCTCACTGACCAAATTGCGCGGTGTGGCCTTGGCCCATGGCCTGGGCAATCCCGATTGGTCTGGCCTGGCCAGCGCCCTGCCCAGCCAGCACTCCCTGCTACATCTCTGTTGCAGTCGCTTGCTGGCCCTGGCCGTTCAGCCACTTACCCCCATGGTCACCGCCCTGGTGAATTCCCTGGAGCTATTGCTGCAAAACAGCTTGGTGAGCTTGGTGGGCTCGGAAGCCTGCAGCCTCGATGCCGATAATCCATCCCACGACCACGTGGTGCGGGCGATTGGCTTCATGAAGCAGCAGCTAGGTCGCCCCTTAACCATCGAGCAGATCAGCCAGGCCTGTCACATCTCGGCGCGCACCCTGCAGTCTGCCTTTAAGGCGGTATGTCACCTAACGCCGATTCAAACCCTGCAAGAATTGCGCCTTGAGGCGCTGCGCTGCCGCTTACAAAACGGCGAGGATGTGTCCAATGCCTGCCAGACGGTGGGACTGCGGGCTTCTGGGCGCATCGCCGCAGCCTATCGGGAACGCTACGGCGAATTGCCGCGCGAAACCCGGCTGAGTCGCCAACCGATTCCAGCAGAAGACCAGGCAATTAGTGCAGAGGTGTTGCAGCTGTTCACTCCAACTGCCAATCTCCGCCAGTCGCCGCGCCAGAGCGGCGCCGATCGGCAAGCAGTTGGCCATCCTTGAACTGCACCAGTCGTTCAGCCCGCGAAGCCACCTCCAGTTCATGGGTCACCAGCACCAGGGTGATGCCGCTCTGGTGCAGGGCGTCGAAAATGGCCAGCACCTCAGAGGTGGTGCGGGAATCGAGGGCACCGGTGGGTTCATCGGCCAACAGCAGCGCCGGGTTGTTGATAATCGCCCTGGCGATCGCCACCCGCTGTTGCTGGCCGCCGGAGAGTTGATTTGGTTTGTTGGCCAGGCGCTGGGCCAGGCCCACCCGCTCCAGGGCTTCGGTCGCCCGCCGGCGCCGCTCCAACAGGGGCACGCCCGCGTACACCATCGGCAGCATCACGTTCTCCAGGGCACTGAGCTGGGGCAGCAGGTGGAATTGCTGAAACACAAAGCCCAGGTCGCGGTTGCGCAGTAGGGCCAGCTGGTCGTCGCTGAGGCTCTCGATCGCCCTGCCGTTGAGCCGGTAACTGCCGCTGCTGGGCCGATCCAGGCAGCCCAGGATGCTCATGGCCGTGCTCTTGCCCGATCCAGATGCCCCCATCACAGCCACATATTCACCTCGGTAAACCTTGAGGCTCAGGTCATCGAGGGCCTTAACCCTCATCTCCCCATCGCCGTAATACTTGCAAACTTGGATTAGTTCGGCTACGGGCGGTTGTGCTGACACTAATTCTATTGGCGATACTGTTGTAGATGCTATTGGTGATGCTGTTGTAGATACTGTTGGTGATGCTGTTGGTGATTCTGTTGCCAGTGGTGTTTCGATGGGAACTGATTCCGCTGGGGCCGCCACTTAGCCCAATGCGGCTGCGCCGCCGCCGGAGGCGGCTATGGCCTGTTGCAGTATCGGCGTACCGGCCACGGTGCTGCTGGCCCAGATAAATAGGGGATTGGATAGTATTCCCCCCACCGCTGTTACCAGTACACAGCCCACCAGGGCGGCGCGCAAAGAGGGCATACCAGCCAGGTTCCAGGTGATAGCTGGATAGGCTTTTACCACATCAGATGCCTCCTGAGGCTCCTTCACCACCATCATCTTGATAACAGAGATGTAGTAGTAGATCGAAACTACGGAGGTGATTAGCCCCACCACTACCAGCAGGTACTGGTGGTCAGCCCAGCCGGCAAAGAACAGGTAAATCTTGCCGAAGAAGCCCAGCATCGGTGGAATTCCACCCAGGGATAGCAGGCAAAGGCTGAGGCCCAGGGTGATCAGTGGATCCTTCTGGTAGAGGCCGGCATAATCTGCAATTCGATCTGAGCCGGTGCGCAATGAGAAGAGAATGATGCAGGCAAAGGCGCCAAGATTCATAAATAAATAGGCCGCCATATAGAGCACCATGGCCGCAAAGCCATCCTCGGTGCCGCAAACCATGCCGATCATCACAAATCCAGCCTGGCCGATCGAGCTATAGGCCAGCATGCGCTTCATCGAGGTTTGGGCCAAGGCCACCACGTTGCCAAGCACCATGCTCAGCACCGCCAACACCGTGAACAGCAGCTTCCACTGCTCGTTGAAGCTCTCGAAGCAACCCACCAGAATGCGCAGGGCCAGAGCAAAACCTGCCGCCTTGGAGCCCACCGATAAAAATGCCACCACCGGGGTGGGCGAGCCCTCGTAGACGTCGGGAGTCCATTGGTGAAAGGGCACAGCGGCGATTTTGAAGGCCACCGTGGCCAGCACAAACACCAGCGAAAGCGCCGCCACCGGCTTGGCACTGGTTTGCAGCGCCACGGCGATCGAAGCCAGATCTGTGGCACCGCCGGTGATGCCGTAAAGCAGGGAAGCGCCGTAAAGAAATACCGCCGCCGCCGCCGAGCCCACCAATAAATATTTGAGCGCCGCTTCAGAACTGCGGGCATCGCGCTTCATGTAGCCCGCCAACAAATAACTGGAAACCGATAGGGTTTCCAACGAAATAAAGATGCTCACCAGATCGGTGGAGCCGCAAAGAATCATTGCCCCCACAGTGGCGGCAAGCAGAATCGCTGCGTACTCGCCCACCGGGGTGCCGCTGCGCTCCACATAGCGCCAGCTCAGCAGCAGGGTGATCAAGGTGGATGCGGCCACCACGGCCCGGAAGGCCACCGCCAGGTTGTCGGCCAGGAAACCGCCAAAAAAGGAGGGCGCCAGGGGGGAGTTCCACTGCAGCGCCAGCAGCACCAGGGCCGCGCCCAGCCCCCCGTAACAGATGGGCGGCACCCAGCGGCTGGCCGCTTTTTCACCCGCCAGGTCCACCAGTAGCGAAATCAGCAGGGCCAACAGCACCGCCGCCTCTGGCGCGATCGCCCCGGCATTCAGCTGCAGGCTCAGATCGCCCATGCTCGGCATGCCCAGCCCAGCTCCCCCCAGGTCTGCCAGCAGCATTGGCAAAAAACCTTGCAGGGTTGGCCCAGCGTCGATCACGGCGTCGATCACAGCGTTGAGGGCGGCGCGGATTAGTTCGCAGGATCGTAGCCATGCTGCCGCTGGGTTTAGGAGCTCTCAGCTGGGCTGCCAGCAGCAGCATTTGTTTCAACCCTGGCGGTGGATGCGATAGAGAGGGGAGCGAACGTCCGCCAGCCCGTGGCCCACACCCTGGTCATCGTCGAGAGCCCCACCAAGGCCCGCACCATCCGCGGTTTCCTGCCGCGGGAGTTCCGCGTCGAGGCATCGATGGGCCACGTGCGCGATCTGCCCAACAGCGCCAGCGAAATTCCCGCGGCCTACAAGGCGGAAAAGTGGGCCAACCTCGGCGTCAATACAGACAACAGCTTCGAGCCCCTCTACGTGGTGCCGAAGGACAAGAAAAAAGTGGTCAAGGAGCTCAAGGAGGCCCTCAAGGGCGCCGATCAGCTGCTGCTGGCCACGGACGAAGACCGCGAAGGCGAGAGCATCAGCTGGCACCTGCTGCAGCTGCTGGCGCCCAAGGTGCCCGTCAAGCGCATGGTGTTCCACGAGATCACCAACCAGGCCATCGGCCGCGCCCTGGAGCAGACCAGGGAGCTGGACATGGAATTGGTGCATGCCCAGGAGACGCGCCGCATCCTCGATCGCCTGGTGGGCTACACCCTCTCGCCCCTGCTATGGAAAAAGGTGGCCTGGGGCCTCTCCGCCGGCCGGGTGCAGTCGGTGGCGGTGCGTCTGTTGGTGCAGCGCGAACGGGCCCGTCGCGCCTTCCACAGCGGCAGCTACTGGGATCTCAAGGCCCAGTTGGAACAGGCCGGCAGCCGCTTTGAGGCCAAGCTCAGCCACCTGGACGGTTCGCGCATCGCCGGCGGTGCCGATTTCGACGAAACCACCGGCAAGCTCAAGGCGGGCAGTAGCGCCAGGTTGCTGAGCGAGGCCGAGGCCGGCGCCCTGCAGCAGGCCCTGCGCCAGGCCCCCTGGAGCGTCGTGGCTGTCGAAGCCAAGCCGTCGCTGCGCAAGCCGGTGGCGCCCTTCACCACCAGCACCCTGCAGCAGGAGGCCAACCGCAAGTTGCGCCTCTCCGCCCGCGACACCATGCGCGTCGCCCAGGGGCTCTACGAGCGCGGCTTCATCACCTACATGCGCACCGACTCGGTGCACCTCAGCGACCAGGCGATCCAGGCGGCCCGCAGCTGCGTAGAGCAGAAATACGGCAAGCCCTTCCTCAGCCCCCAGGTGCGCCAGTTCTCCACCAAGGCCCGCAATGCCCAGGAGGCCCACGAGGCGATCCGGCCCGCCGGCGAGAGCTTTCGCGATCCCTTGGCCACCGGCCTCGATGGCCGCGATCTGGCCCTCTACGAACTGATCTGGAAGCGCACCGTGGCCAGCCAGATGGCCGACGCCAAGCTCACCATGCTCAGCGTCGACCTGCAGGCAAGCGCCGCCGGCCTGGGCACCGCCAATTTCCGCGCCACCGGCAAGCGCATCGATTTCGCCGGCTTCTTCCGCGCCTATGTGGAGGGCTCCGACGACCCCGACGCCGCCCTGGAGGGCCAGGAGGTGTTGCTGCCCGCCTTGAGCGAGGGCGATAAACCCAGCTGCCTGGCGGTGGAGGCCCTCGGTCACCAAACCCAACCCCCCGCCCGCTATAGCGAGGCCGCCCTGGTGAAGATGCTGGAGAAGGAGGGCATTGGCCGTCCCTCCACCTACGCCTCGATCATCGGCACGATCGTGGATCGGGGCTACGCCACCCTGCTGGCCAACGCCCTCACCCCCAGCTTCACCGCCTTTGCGGTGACGGCGCTGCTGGAGGAGTACTTCCCGGAATTGGTGGATACGGGGTTCACCGCCCGCATGGAGAACACCCTCGATGAGATCTCCACCGGCAAGGTGGACTGGCTGCCCTACCTGGATCAGTTTTTCAAGGGCGACCAGGGCCTAGAGCACCAGGTGGCCCGGCGCGAGGGCGATATCGACCCCGGCGCCTCCCGCACCGTGGTGTTGGAGGGGCTGCCCTGCGTGGTGCGCATCGGTCGCTTCGGGGCCTACCTGGAGGCCAAGCGCCTGGCCGATGACGGCACAGAAGAACTGCTCAAGGTGACCCTGCCCCAGGAGATCACCCCGGCCGATCTCGATGCCGACAAGGCCGAGTTGCTATTGCGCCAGAAGGCCGAGGGGCCGGAATCCCTGGGTCAAGATCCGGAAAGCGGCGAGGCCATCTACCTGCTCTTCGGCCAATACGGCCCCTACCTGCAGCGGGGCCAGGTGAGCGACGACAACCCCAAGCCCAAGCGCGCCTCCCTGCCCAAGGGGGTCAAACCCGAAGAGCTCAGCATCGAGGATGCCCTGGGGTTGCTGCGCCTGCCCCGCCAGCTGGGCGATCATCCCGACGGTGGCCGCATCGAGGCGGGCCTGGGTCGCTTTGGCCCCTACGTGGTGCATCACCAGGGCAAGGGCGAGAAGGCCTACCGCTCGCTCAAGGGCGAGGACGACGTGCTCAGCATCGATCTAAGCCGGGCCCTGGAGCTGCTCGCCGAACCGAAGCGGGGCCGCGGCGGCCGTACCGCCCTCAAGGATCTGGGCATCCCCGAGGGGGCCGAGGAGGCGATCCAGCTGTTCAATGGCCCCTACGGTCTTTACGTAAAGCAGGGCAAGCTGAATGCCTCCCTGCCCGAGGGCGCCAGCGCCGACACCATCACCATCGAAGAGGCCCAGCAACTGCTGGCGGCCAAGGCTGCTGCCGGCGGAAAGGCTGCTGCTGGCAGTAAAGCCGGCGGCAAGGCCGGGAGCAAGGCATCTGGCGCCAAGACTGCTGCTGGTGCCAAGGCTGCTGCTGGTGCCAAGGCTGCTGCTGGTGCCAAGACTGCTGCTGGTTCAAAGGCTGCTGGTAATAAAGCTGCCGCTGGCAAGACTTCTCCAGCCAAGGCCGCAGCGGATCCTTCGCCGGCCCGCAAGGCGCCTGCCACCACCAAGTCTGGTCGCCTGCGGGCCAGCGCCGTGCGGGTGATCAGGGCCGCCGACAGTTGATGGACCAGCCGCTGAGGCGACAGCAGGGGGCCTGGGTCCTGGCTGGCCCCCTCCTGGCTGGCCCCCTGCTGGCCGGCTGCCTGGCGTGGCTGCTCGCTGGTTGCAGCGGCACTCCCTTTGGTGATCGGCTCGGCGGCAGCTTCTCATCGCCCCCGCCCACGACTCCCCCTGGCGCCGCCAATGGCGTTTCCAATGGGGCTACCACTGGCGCTGCCACTGGGGCTCCAAACACTGGGGCTCCAACCAATGGCGCTCCAACCAAGGCCCAAAAGTTGGCCCCCACGGCTCCAGGTGCTGCCCCAGCCCCGCCGCTGGGCCAATCGGGAGCTAGCCAGGGTGCCGATGGCGCCGCCAAGCCAGCCAGCAAAACCGGCGGGGTTTCCCCGCCGCAGGCGCCAGGAACAAAGCAGCCCCCGGCTGCCGCCACCAACCTGCAGCCAGTGCCCTATCGGATCACGCTGAAGCTGCCCCTGACCGATCCCGCCGCTCCAGCCGAGTCGGTCACCCAGGCCCTGCGTGCCGCTGGCCTGCGCTTTGAGGTGGAGATGATCGAGCGGGTCCAACCCGCCAGCTCCTCCCCCAGCGTCGCTCCCCCCCGCTGATCCACCCCGCAACCTGATGGACCCTGCATCGGACAGTGGCCGGCGTCATCCCCCTGGCCCCGCACGGCCGGAGCGGCAGCTGAGCCCCCGGCAGGCCCACCAGCTGATGGATAGCGCCTATCTGGCCGGGGCCACTGCCCTGCTATGGGTGGCGCTCTACTACTTGCCGGTGGGCGGTTTCCTGTTCCGGCTCGCCCTGCCCCTGCCCCTGGCCCTGCTGCAGTTGCGCTACGGCTGGCGCTGCGCCGTGGAGGGGGTGCTGGTGACGGTGCTGTTGTTGGTGGCCCTGATGGGGCCGATCCGCGGGCCGATGGTGCTGTTCCCCAGTGGCTTGCTGGCCCTCTGGCTGGGTTGGTGTTGGCGGCGCCGCCTCAGCTGGTGGCTGAGTTGGGGCCTGGGCAGCCTGATCGCTGCGGCGGGGTTCCTGGTGCGGCTGGCGGTGCTCTCTTTGCTGGTGGGCGAAAATCTCTGGGTGGTGATCACCACCGCCGCGGCCGGCCTGCTGGAGCGCCTGCTCAATTTTTTAGGTATGGGGCTGGTGCCCGAGCTGGCCCAGGTGCAACTGCTGGCCCTGGCGCTGGTGTGGTTCCAGGCCACCATCTTGGTGCTGGCCATCCATGCCGTGGCCTACTGGATTTTTGCTCGCCTGCAGGCGCCGATCAGCGAACCACCGGAGTTGCTGCGGGCCCTGGTGGCCCTCGATCCGCTCTGAACTGCACTGTCCTAACTGCTCTGTGTTAATTGCTCTGGCTGAACTGCGCTGGCGCCATCAGCATGGGCCATGAACCGGTGGAGCAGAGCAGCTGGCAAAGCGCTTGGCGGTGCCACTGGTCTCGCTGTCGGCCGCTGCTGCTGTTGGCGGCCACCGCTACGGCTGAGCTGGCTGGCATCTCGGCCGCAGGCGCCACAGCCGTTTCACGCCGCCTAACGGCGGCCGCTGACACCGAGTTGTTGCTGCTCGGTCCAGCGGCTCAGCGGCCCCATGCCTTGCCGCCCCTGCCGGCGGGGGTGAGTCCGGCGCTGATTGGCCATGGCGTGCTGCGCCAGCTGGGTTTATTGCCCCGCACCCTGGTGGTGGACCTGGGCTGTGCCGTCGCCCCGGCCACCGTCCACCTGCGCCTGCCGCCGCCGGAGGCCGTCGGCCCGGCGGCCTGTCTCTCCAGCGGTGCCGCCATGGGCCGCCAGCGGGTGGTGGCGCTGCTGGAGCGGGGCCGCAGCTGGGGCCGCCAATGGCCCCAGCACGAACCGCTGTTGCTGGCGGAATGTGTGCCCGGTGGTACCAGTACCGCCCTGGCGGTGTTGTTGGGCCTGGGCCTGGCGGCGGAGGGACTGGTGAGTGGCAGCCTGCTCCAGCCCGCCCATGGACTCAAAAGTCGCCTGGCGCGCCAGGGTTTGGCCGCCGCTTGCCTGGATATCGATGCCAGGGGCGTCGATCCATTGGCGGTGTTGGCGGCGGTGGGCGACCCGATGCAGGCCCTGGCGGCCGGTCTCACCTGGGAGGCCAGCGCCAGGGGGGTGCCGGTATTGCTCGCCGGTGGCAGCCAGATGGCCGCCGTACTGGCCCTAGCCCTGGCCCTGGCCCCCGCCGACCAGCGCCAGCAGCTGGCCAGCCAGGCGGTGGTGGCCACCACCGCCTGGCTGGCGGAGGAGCCCCATAGCGATCTGGCCGAGCTGCTGGCCCTGATCTCCCAGCGCTGGCGGGTGCGGGCCCAGCTGACGGTGGCGTCGCTGCGCTTCGATCACTGCCGCAGCCAGGCCCTGCGCGACTACGAGCGCGGCTATGTGAAGGAGGGGGTGGGGGCTGGCGGTTTCGCCCTGCTCTGGGAGCTCAGTGGCCGGCCCGCCGCCGAGTTGGCGGCGCTCTGCGATGCCGATTGTGAGCGGCTGCTGAACAGCCCCTGGCTCGGGGGTGCCTAGGGTCGCGGCGATGGCGTTCGATTTCCCTGGCCCGGCCCCGAGTGCCGCCCTGTTGGGGCGGCGTCGCCTGTTGCAGTTGGGCCTGGGCAGCGCCGGCAGCTTGCTGTTGCCGGCCCTGTTGGGCGGCTGTAGCCGCAGCGATGCCCCGTTTTTGCTGGCCAGTGAAGGGGGGATGCCGCCCGCCTGGCTGAAGCGCTTGCCGGCACCCTGGCAACAGCGCACAGTGGCCGGCCCTGGCGAACTGTTGGCCAGCCTGACGGCCGGTGGCGGCGCTGGTGCTGGTTCGGGTGGCCGTGGATCTGATGGAGGTGGCAGTGCCGATGCTGGCGCTGGTGCTCAAGGCCGGCCGCGGCCAGCCTTGCTGGCCCTGCCCGATGGCTGGGCCAGCAGCTTGCCAGTTGCCCAGTTGCAGCCGTTGGCGCAACCGCGGCTGCTGGAGCAGCTGTCGGCGGCGGCCCAGCCGCTCAGCCGCCTGTATCGCAGCGAGGGCAGTGCGGCCCTGGCTTTCCCCTGGGCGTTCAGCCCCTGGGTGATGGCCCTGCGCAGCCAGCCAGCGCTGGCGCAGCGCGCCGCCGAGGGTTGGGATCTGCTACTCGATCCGGGCTTGCGCAAGAAGTTGGTGTTGCCCTCCAGCCCGCGGGTGTGCATGGCGCTGGTGGGGGGCGATTTTGAGCGATTGCGGGCGCTGCGGGCCAATGCCCTGGCCTACGACGACGCCAATGCCCTCAACCTGCTGCTCAGTGGCGCCGCCACCGTCGCCGTGGTGCCATTGCAGGCGCTGATCCCGCTGCTCCGCCGCGACCAGCGCCTGCAGGTGTTGCTGCCCGCATCAGGGGCACCGCTGAGTTGGCAGCTGCTGTTGCGGCTGGCTGGCGGAGCGCCGCCGCCGCTCGACTGGCTGCAGGCGGTGCTCGAGCCGCCCCTGCTGCCCCGCCTGTTGGCGGCTGGTTGGGTGCCGCCCTTACCGCGCCCCCGGCTGGCGGCCGCCCTGGCGGATTTCCCTGCAGCCTTGGCCCAGCTGCTGCTGCCAGCGGAGTCGCTCTTGAGCCGCTGCTGGAGTTTGCCGCCCCTGGATCTGCGCCAACGCCTGGCCCTGCAGACCCTCTGGGATGCGGCCGCCCCCAGTTTGTGAACCTTGCTTGTAAACCTTGCTGGCGGCTAAGAGCCCTGAGGCGAGAATTTTCTCCGGGGTGGCGCTTGGCCTTGGCCCATAAATAAACCCTGAGGATGAATTTCCCCGGGCACAAAAGAGCTCATCCCCACAGGCGCCGGCGCGGTGCGGCGGCCAGCCGCTGATGGGTGTCGGCCAGCAGGCTGGGGATCGGCAGCTGGTGGGGACAACGGGGTAGACAATCGCCGCAGCTGCCACAGGCCGAGGCGTTGAGCTGTTCCCACCAGTGGCCGGCGCGGCCGATCAGGTTGTAGCGCTCGCTGGCGAAGACCCCCATGCCGTGGCCGAGGGCCAGGTTGCGCAGCCGCAGCAGCTCAGGAATCGGCAGGCCATTGGGGCAGGGCAGGCAGGCGCGGCACTGGCCGCAGTAATCGCTGCCCAACCGCCCCTTGGCGGCGGCATCGAGGCGCGCCACGGCCAACTCCAGGTTCATCTCCAGGTTCATCTCCACTGAAGTGGCACTGGCGCAGTTGTTGTTGTTGGCTGGGGCCCCGCCAGCGATTTGCGGAGCGGTGGCGGGGCTGCGGGCTGGCGGGCTGGTCTGCGCTGGTAAGGGGCTTGGCGGGCCTGGATCCGAGAGGCGTTCGGCCCAGATCAGATCCTCGGCTCGTTCAGCCCCGAGGCTCAAGGTGGAGATCCCCTGCTGCTGCAAAAAGCGATAGGCCAATTCCAGGGGGTGGAAGGGGGCGCAGTCGGCCTCCAGTTCAGCTGGCGGGGCGTAGAGCTGACCGCCCTTGTCGGCTGGGGAAATGGCCAGCACGCCGATGCCCTCGCTGAGGGCTTGGCGGGCCAGGGGCAGCCGCTGGCGATCGAGTAGATGCAGATGCAAGCCGCAGACGCTGAACCGGCCCGAGGCCAGGGCCCGTTCGATCAAGCCCTTGTCGCCGTGACTGGTGAAGCCCACCTGGCCCACCAATCCTTCCCCCAGGGCCCAGGCCAGCAGCTCGGCGCCTGCTCCTTGCAGGGCCCAGCTCAGATGCTCGTTGAGGTTGAGGCCATGGACGGCAAGGGTGGTGAGAGCGGGCACCCCCAGGCGGTTCAGGATCGCCCTGAGCTGCTCCTTGCCGCTGGCGAGATCGCAGCCGGGCAGCAGTTTGCTGGTGATCAACCAGCCCCCCGGAGGCTCTTGCCCCTCGCGGGCGAGATTTTGTAATGCCTGGCCCAAGAAGCGCTCGGCGGGTCCGTAGGCCGGTGCGGTTTCCAGATGGTTGATGCCGGCCGCCAGGGCCGCCCTCACTACGGCCTGCATCTGATCCGGGCTCCCCAAAGCCCGCATGGTGCCGAGGGTGAAGGCTGAAACCGCTGGACCGCGGCCGTAGGGGCGTCTAAGGGGCGGCACCTGGGGGCTGATCCGCAGGGGGTTCGGGCCTGGGTTGGGCCGGTTTTTGCTCGGCGGCAGGCCGCTTAGCGGGGGCCGGGGGTTGGTCGGGGGCTTCTGACCCGGTGGCGCCTTGGGCCCCTGGATCCAGCGCCGCTGCAGCCTGGTCAACTGCAGCCTGGTCAGCTGCAGCCTGGTCAGCTGGGCCCTGGCTGGTTGCCCCCGGGTCGGTTGAGCTCGCGTCAGTTGAGCTCGCGTCACTGGAAGTGGCTGGGACCGGTTCGCCTGCGGGGGGCGGTTCGCCTGCGGGGGGCGGTTCTCCTGGGGCGGGGCCTAGAAGTTGCTGTTCTGGGGCGGGCTGGATCAGGGGCTTGGCTTGGCTTGGCTCGCTCTCCGCCGGCTTGCCAAGGCTTTGCGGCGGCTTGCCAAGGTCCGTATCGGGTCGGGCCCGGCCAATTTGGCGCACCATCTCGGCGGGACTAATCGTTTCCAGGAAGCGCCGAAAATCGGCCTGGTCGACGGCGTCGGCCACCGCGTTCACTGGAATTGAGGCATCAGCAACAACTTCCTCCAGCATCCAGATGCTGGTGCCGGTGCGCACGGCCAGAGCGATGGCATCGCTGGGCCTGGCATCCAGTTCGATCGGCTCTGAGCTGGTTTCGCTCCTGAGCTTGAGCGAGGCGCGGAAGGTGGCGTCCTCAATGGTGTGGATGATCACCCGTTCCAGGTGCAGCCCCGCCGCCTTGAGCATGGCGGCCATCAGGTCGTGGCTGAGGGGGCGGGGGGGCTGTTGCGGGCTGAGGCCCGCCTGAATGTTCTGGGCCTGGGCATGGTCTATCCAGATCGGCACCTGCCGACGACCTGAGGGGTCGCGGAGCAGCACGATCGGGCTACGAGTGGAGGCATCGAGAGCGATGCCGGCAACGCTCATCTCCACCATTTCGCCATCTCCTTCTTGGTGCCCATCGCGTTACTGGTGCCCATCGCGGTATTGGTGCCCATCGCGATCTGGGCCCCAGTGCTCAACATCCTGGCTGGTGGCATCCCTGCTTGCATCGTTGCTGCTTGCATCGTTGCTGGTTGGATCTTTGCTGGTTGGATCTTTGCTACTCGCATCCAATTCCTTCGCTTGCCCATCGCCATTCTCATCGGCATTGGCAACTGCGTCTGCTCCGCTGCAGAGGGCCTGGGGGGCGCTGCGACGGCGCAAGTGGACGGCCCAAGTGTCGGCCTGGGCATGATGGGGGCCATCAGCGATGGGGATGGCTATCTCCATGGTGGCAGGTTTTTGCGATGTTCACCGGACTGGTGCAGGCCACGGGCAGGATCGGGCGCGCCGCTTCCGGGGTGGTGCTGCGCTGGCAGGCGGCGACGGCGGCTTGGGGCCCGGCTGCGCTGCAGCTAGGGGACAGTGTCTCGGTGGATGGGGTGTGTCTCACCGTGGCCGCCCTGCTGGCGGATGGAGGCGGTTTTCGCGCCGACGTGAGTGAGGAGACCCTCGCCCGCACCAGCTTGGCCGCCAAGGCCGACCGAGGCGGCTGGGTGAACCTGGAGCCGGCCCTGCGGCTGTCAGACCGGCTCGGGGGCCATTTGGTGAGCGGTCATGTGGATGGCCTCGGCTTGGTGCGGGCGATCGAGCGACAGCCCGCCTCCTGGCGGTTGGAGCTGGCTTGGCGCGAAGCCGATTACGGCCGCTACATCTGCGAGAAGGCCAGCGTGGCGGTGGATGGCATCAGCCTCACCGTGGCGGGCTGCGGCGCCGATGGCAGCCGGTTTTGGCTGGCGGTGATTCCCCATACCTGGGCTGTTACCACCCTTTGCCGCTTGCAGCCTGGCGATGCGGTCAATCTTGAGGCAGACCTGCTGGCCAAGTACACCGAAAGGCTGCTGGCCTCCGGTCTCCGCCAGCGGCTGCCCGGGGTGGAGCCGACTTTGGGGCAGTTTTCAGAGCCGCATTTGGAGCAGCCATCGGAGCCGCCGCTTAGCGCCAATTGGTTGCACTCCCAGGGTTACAGCTGAACGGGCCAGCTGAACGGGCCAGCTGAACGGGCCAGCTGAACAGGCCAGCTGAACGGGCCAGCTGATTGGGACAGCGGCAATTTATTGACTAGTCTCAAGGCGATTAACAGCTCGATGCGATGGCCAGCCCTTCCCGCAGTATCGCCACCGCTTCTTTGAAGGCCTTCACCCTGTTTGAAGGGGTGCTGATGTTGGTGTTGGGGATATTGGCATTGGTTTTCCCGGTGCGCAGCTCCGGGGTGATCACGGCCGTGGTGGCGGTGGCCTTTTTGGTGGGCGGTGTGGTGGGTTGGGTTAGCAACCTGATGCGTGCCAGGCAGCTGGGACGCTGGCTGAGTTTTTGGCGCCTGGTGGTCTCCAGCGTTTTCCTGGTGGCCGGCGTCTCAATGACTCAACAGCTGGCAAAGGGTTCGTTCAGTTCGCTGCTGCCAGTGATGTCTCTAACCCTGGCCATCGGCATCGTCTTTTTGGTGGAGGGACTGGTGGCGGTGGTGGTTTCTCTAAGCCACCGCCAGGTGAGTGGTTGGGCTTGGGGCCTGCTCAATGGGCTTGTAACCCTTACCCTGGGAGGCTTGATTTTGAGCATGAGCCCAGCCGGCTTGATGCCCGTACTGGGAATCCTGGTGGGCGTTAGTTTTCTATTCAGTGGCGTAGATCTGCTGTTGTTCAGCGCCAGCTTCCATCGCGAGCAGATCACAATCTAATTGTAATTAACCCTGTTGCTCGCCCCGCTCGAAGAGCCAGCTATAGCCGCCGAGAGGATTCGTGAGGGTCTACCAGCAAATATCGTCCATGTCCCAGAAGTAAAAGCTGTAAGTACCGCATGCAGATTAGGCTGGCCGATCTTCAGAAATATTTTTAGCAGATGCAATCGCCTGGGAATGGGGTTTATGCGTCCGTAGTTGACTGGTGCCCATTGCCTGCGTTCAAGTCGCTTTCCGAGTTCGCATTAACAAAATCTTTCCCATCAACCATCTCACCGACCATCTCTTCAACTATTTCGCCAACTATCTCATCAGCCTCCTCGTCAACTTCTTCGGCTGCATCTTCGTCGTTGTCATCATCATCGAGTTCGCTGCCATCTTCTAGCAGCTGTTGGGCAATGGCGCTGGCCTCGCCTGGCTCAAGCGGTACCAGCCAGATGGCTCCGGTTTCCGGGTGCAGTTCGATGTGAAACTCGTCGCCAGGTTCGAGGCCCATGCGGCGGGTATAGGCATGGCCAATCAGCAGATTGCCGTTGCCATGCACCCTTGTGCGGTACTCAGCCTGGCGCCCCTTGCCCGCACCGCTGCCGCCAGGGCTGGAGCCACCACCAGGACTGGCGGTGTTGCTGGGCATTTGGTAGCCCTTGGCCTCCACCAGGGCGCGGTAGAAGCTCTTGCGCAGCACTCGGCCACTGGGGCCCACATAGCCACAGGCGCGGGCAATCTGCTCTTCCGGCCGGTTACTCAGCGAGCGGGCCCGATCCAGCAGCGCTTTGCCCACCAGGGGCTTGCTGCCCGAAGATTCGCCTCCCCAGCCGTTGCCGGTAGCCATAGTGCGGGGTGTTTGCATCACCATAAAGTAATTGTGTCTAGATGCTGGGGGCAGCTGCAAGGTCTTTTGGTGAAATAACCGCGAATCGTCGTACCGAAGGGGCGATCGGAGCAAATGCCCCCGGGGGGGGCCAGGGCTGGTTAAAGCAGATAGAGCAGTCCGAACAGCACAACCCAGATGACATCAACGAAGTGCCAGTAGAGCTCTGCGGCCTCCAGTCCGAAGTGATTAGCCGCCGTGACTTGCCCGCCTCGATGGGTCTGCAGGGCCACGATGGCGATGCAGATCACCCCAAGGGTGACGTGGAGGCCATGAAAGCCGGTGAGAGCATAGAAGGTGCTGGCGAACAGGTTTTCGGTGAGGCCAAATGGCAGGGAGAAGTATTCCACCATCTGACCCGCCAGAAATGCCGCTCCCAGGGCCCCGGTGATCGCCAGCCACAAGCGACTGGCACCAAGCCGATCGGCGCGGCACTCTTTACCGGCACGGTGGAAGGTGAAGCTGCTAATGATTAGTATTACCGTGTTAATGGTGGGCAGAATTAGTTCAAGTTCGTAGTTGCTGCCGGGTGGCAGGGGATTATTCGCACGGAAGGTGAGATAGGCGGCGAAGAATCCGGCAAAAGTCATGCCATCGGCCACCAGGAAGGTGGCCAGGCCAAACATCCTCACATCTAGATGGGCGCCATGGCTGTGATCCAACGGCAGCTCGCTGGTCTCGATACTCAGCGAAGCATTGGCCTGGCCGCTGGGGCTCGGGTTTGGCTCGGAGGCGGTTTGAACAGGGCTGGTGGTCATGGGGTGGCCTCCTGGGCAAGGGCGGTTTCGGTATGGCCGTAGCCGTAGGGCTCTTTAACCAATGGGGCTTCCCCAGGCCAGTTCTCCACTGGAGGTGGCGAACTGGTGAGCCATTCTGGAGTGAGGGCGTTCCAGGGATTGTCGCCGGCGATCTCACCTTTAAAGGCAGTAACCACCACATTTATCAATAGCGGCAGGGTGCTGATGGCCATCAGCAGCGCCCCAACGCTGCTGATCTGATTGAGAGTGGTGAAGGCGGGGTCGTATTCGGCCACCCGACGGGGCATGCCATTTAAACCAAGCCAGTGCTGGGGCAAGAAGCAGAGGTTGAAGCCGATGAAGGTGAGCAGGAAATGCAGGCGGCCCAGGTCTTCATTGAGCAGCCTTCCAGTGAATTTTGGGTACCAGTGATAAAGGGAAGAGAAGATTACAAACACCGTGCCACCATAAACAATATAATGAAAATGCCCAACCACGAAGTATGTGTCGTGCACATGAATGTCAAAGGGAACCTGAGCTAGCGCTACGCCTGTGATGCCGCCGAATACGAAGTTTAAAATAAAGGCGCAGGCGAAGAGAATGGCGCTGTTCAGGGAAATGCGACCGCCCCATAGAGTGGCCAGCCAATTAAAAAACTTGATCCCGGTTGGCACCGCGATAAAGGAGGTGGCGATGGTAAAAAATAACCGCATCCAGGGGGGAGTGCCGCTGGTGAACATGTGGTGCGCCCATACAATCAAGCCCAGGAATACAATCGCCATGATCGAATAAACCATGGTGACGTAGCCGAATAGCGGCTTGCGGGCGTGCACCGGCAGGATTTCGCTGACCAGGCCAAAGGCCGGCAGCACCATTATGTATACGGCGGGGTGAGAATAGAACCAGAACAGATGCTGATACACCACCACGTTCCCGCCGAGGCTGGGATTGAAGAAGCCGGTGTGGGCAATGATGTCAAAGCTCAGCAGAATCAACGTGCCCGCTAGCACTGGGGTAGATAGCACCGCCAGGATGCTGGTGCCCAGCATTGCCCAGCAGTACATCGGCAACTGCATCAACTTGAGGCCCGGCCGGCGTAGCTTGAGCACGGTGGCAATGAAGTTGATCGCCCCAAAGATCGAGCTGCCCCCCAGTAGCAACACGCTCAGTATCCAAACCACCTGGCCGGCGGCAGGGGTGGTGAGACTTAGGGGTGGGTAGGCGGTCCAGCCTGATTGGGCGGCAGCTCCGGCCAGGAAATAACTGCTAATTAGCAGCATGCCCGCCGGGGGAATCATCCAAAAGGCCACGGCATTTAGCCGCGGGAAAGCCATGTCCCTGGCGCCCACGTAAAAAGGTATAAGGTAATTACCAAAACCTCCATTCACCACGGGCACGATCCAGAGAAAGATCATGATTGTGCCGTGGAGAGTAAGTACCTCGTTGTAGGTATCTCGGCTGACAAAATCCGATATCGGACTGGCCAGCTCAACGCGGATTACCCCAGCCAGGGCGCCGCCAATCAGATAAAAAAGAAACCCACAAACCAAGTACTGGATACCGATGACCTTGTGATCCAGGCTGAAGCTGAAGTAGCGCAGCCAGCCGCTGGGTTGGAGCGGCTCATTGAAGTCGTTGGCATTGGCGATTGTCATGGGCGGGGCCTAGGCGCTGATGGCGGGTTGACGGTTTTGATCGAGCCAGGTCTGGAAGCTGTCGGGGTCATGTACGACCACGTTGGTGCGCATGCCTCCGTGGTAGGGGCCGCAAAGTTCGGCGCAGACGATCGGATAGGTGCCCGGCTTGGTGGGCGTGAACGAGAGCAGGGTGGGCTGGCCCGGAATGATGTCCTGCTTGAGGCGGAACTGGGGCACCCAAAAGGCGTGGATCACATCGCGGGCCTCCATGCGCAACTGCACAGGCTGACCTGCTGATACATGCAGTTCACCACTGGTTATGTTGCCCTCAGGATAATGAAAGATGAAGGCGAACTGCATCGCCGTTACATCTACAGGCAATGTTTTGTTATCGGGGTCATCCATTGAAGCAATGCCAGCCCAATAGCGCTTGCCCTGCTCTGAATTTGCAACCATTTCTACTGCGGTGCCACTGGCGTTGTGGGTGCCACTGGCGTTGTCGGTGGCGACGGCGAGCATGGCGCTGTGGTCATGGAAAGAGGTCATGCCCCCCATGCGCTCGTAGATGTCATAGCTGTAGATGCCGATAAACAGCACCACCACCGCTGGTATGGCGGTCCAGACAATCTCCAGGGGCAGGTTGCCCTCTATGGCCAGGCCATCGCCCTGGTCTCCCACGCGGCGGCGAAATTTAAACAAGCTGTAAACCAGCACTAATGCGATGCCGACAAACAGGATAATGCCGATGCTAAATAGCAGCTTAAAAAGATCATCGTAGACCGACGCATTAGCGCTAGCAACGACTGGCAGCAAATTTACGTTAAAACCAATCCATACCCCTATGGCGATTAGGGCGATGGTGGCTAGGGCAAGGCCGGCGGCGCGGCGCATCGTTAGGATTTAACAAAAGGGTGTTTACAGGGTATGCTGCGGCGCTGGCCGCTAATGCTGCGATTTGAATTTCGGCCTCAAATGTTAGGGAATCGCCATTCGTCTGCCTGCTGGATCTGGCTAACTTAAGCCAATTCCATTGTCGGAGCAGCTGCGGATGGGGCGCAAGCCTAACCAGGGGTTGCCGATTGCTGCGGGGCTGCCGGCTGCTCCGCAAACAGCTGTAGCTATTGCAACAGCGACCGTGCTATCAAAACCGGCAGTTCCGCCAAAACCGGTCGCATCTGCAGCGCCTGCTGATCTGATGGGGCCTGCTGATCTAGCAGCGCCAGATGGTCTAGCGCCGGATGCTCTAGCGCCAGACGGTCTAGCGCCGGGTGCTCTAGCGCCGGCTGGTCTGGTAGAGCCAGATGATCTGGTAGAGCCAGATGGTCTGGTAGAGCCAGCTGCTCTGGTGGCGCCGTTTGATCTGGTAGTACCGGTTGCGGGGGCAGCTTCGCCTTTGCTGGCTCGCCTGGCGCTGCTCACGGGCCATCTGGTGGTGGCCCTGCTGGCCCTGGTGGCGATCGGCGGCGCCACCAGGGTGATGGAGGCAGGCCTGGCCTGCCCCGATTGGCCCCTCTGCTACGGCCAGCTGCTACCGGTGAGCTCGATGACCATGCAGGTATTCCTGGAGTGGTTCCATCGCTTAGACGCTTTTTGCGTTGCCGTCGCCCTGCTGGTGCTGGCCGCCGTGGCAGGGCTGCAGCGGCGGCGGTTACCGCCCTGGCTGGCACCCCTGGCGTTGCTGGCCCTGCTGTTGGTGGTTATGCAGGCAACCCTGGGCGCCCTCACCGTGACCCAGCTGCTGCCAAGTGCCGTGGTTACCGCCCACCTGACCCTGGCGCTGCTGTTGGTGGCGCTGATCAGTGGTCTGCATCAGCGGCTGGCCCTCTGCATCGCCGCGCCAGGGAGCGCAGTTACCGCTGAGCTACCGCGCTGGTGGCGGGCGCTGTTGTTGTTCGCCCTGCTGGCGGTGGTTGGCCAGGCCCTCTTAGGGGGGGCCATGGCCAGCCAATGGGCGGCGGATCGCTGCCTGGCCGCCGGGGAAGCCTGCATCTGGCTGGGGTTGCATCGAGCCGCGGCCCTGCCGGTGGCCGCCAGTGTGTGCATCGCGGCCCTGGCGGCCCTGGCTCTGCCCAAGGGCCAGGGCCAGTTGCGGGCTTTGACCCTGGCGGCGGGGGCTCTGGTGGCGGTTCAGATCGGCCTGGGGTTGGCCAGCCTGCGTTCCCAGCTGGCTCTGCCGGCGATCGTGGTGGCCCATCAGCTGGTGGCGGCCCTGCTGGTGGCCCTGCTGGCGGCGGCCTGGAGTCGCAGTTTGGCCGGCCCACCGCTCTGCTGCCCGCCAACAGCCAGCTCAGACCGGGATTTGAGCCCTGTCAAGAATTTGAGCCCCGTCAAACAGTTGACCCATGTTCAGGAGTTGATCAGTGGTTAGTGCCTCCTTACCTGCCGTACCCATCCCGGCGCCGACGCCCCCCGAGCCCCCTGGTGCCGAGGGTGCCAGGACCCAGCCCCGTTCGCGGCGCCTGCCCGCCTGGCTGGAGGTGGCCAAGCCGAGGCTGATCCCCCTGTTGCTGGCCACCACCCTGGCCGGCATGGCCGTCAGTGATGGCTGGCCGGTGCCCGCCGGCA
This sequence comes from Prochlorococcaceae cyanobacterium, assembly GCA_044375975.1. GTDB lineage: Bacteria > Cyanobacteriota > Cyanobacteriia > PCC-6307 > Cyanobiaceae > UBA5018. Next base: position 14,995 of record JBILLQ010000002.1, on the reverse strand, counting down.
CCATCATTTGCTCCCTGGTGGGCGGCAGCCTGGCCGCGGCCGCCGCCGGGGTGCTCAATTGCCTCTGGGAGCAGGAACTGGACGGCCGCATGCAGCGCACCAGCCGACGTGCCCTGCCCTCGGGTCGCCTGGCCCAGCGCCAGGCCTTCGCCATGGCGATCGGTCTCACCGCCGCCGCTGTGGCGGTGCTGGTGTGGGGGGTGAATGCCCTGGCCGCCAGCCTGTCGCTGCTGGGGCTGTGCAGTTACGTGCTGCTCTACACCGCCCTGCTCAAGCCCCGCACGCCCCAGAACATCGTCATCGGTGGCGTGGCTGGCGCCATTCCTCCCCTGGTGGGGGTCGCCGCCGCCAGCGGCGGCCTCTCCTGGGCCGGTTGGTGGCTGTTCAGCCTGGTGATGGTCTGGACTCCCGCCCATTTCTGGTCCCTGGCCCTGCTGCTCCGCGATGACTACCGGGCCGTGGGCATTCCGATGCTGCCGGTGGTGCGGGGCGTGGTGGTGACCGCCCGGGCCATCCAGCATTACGGGCGGCTCACCGTGCTGCTCAGCCTGTTTGGAGTGCTGGCTCTGCCCAGCGGTGGCATTTTTTATGGCTTGCTGCTGCTGCCCTTCAACACCCGCCTGCTGCAGCTCTGTGGCCGTTTAGGACGCGATCCGGAGCAGGTGCAGCCGGCCCGCGACCTGTTCCGCTGGTCGATCCTCTACTTGTTTGGCATCTGTCTGCTGCTGTTACTGGCTCGCTTGCCCCAGGCCGAGCTGCTGCAAAACCAGCTGCTCGCTCTGCTGGGCGCCGCTTTCCCTAGATTCCATCTCTGAGCAATTGGCCATGGGGAGCAGCGGCGGGTGATCGAACTACAGCACCTGAGCAAGTGCTACGGCGGCGGCAAGGCTCAGGCCAGGCCAGCCGCTGGGCCGGATCGGCAAAAGCCAGATCAGCCGGGCGATCAGGCCCAGAATCTCGCTGGTGGCATCTTGGCCCTCAACGACTTCAGCCTCTCGATTGCCGGTGGCTGCCTCTACGGGCTGCTCGGGCCCAATGGTGCCGGCAAGACCACCGCCCTGCGCATTCTTTGCACCCTGTTGGCCCCCGACAGCGGCAGTGTCACGGTGGCGGGAGTTGATGCCCTGGCCAACCCCCGCGCCGCCCGCCGGCTGCTGGGCTACGTGGCCCAAGAGGTGGCCATCGACAAAATCCTCACCGGCCGCGAGTTACTGCAGTTGCAGGCGGCCTTGTATCACCTCCCCAATGGCGTCCGCGATCGGCGCATCGACGAACTCAGCGAGTTGATGGGCATGGCGGCCTGGATCGATCGCCGCTGCGGCAGCTACTCCGGTGGCATGCGCCGCCGCTTGGATTTGGCGGCGGGTTTATTGCATCGGCCGCGGCTGCTGGTGCTCGATGAACCCACCGTGGGTTTGGACATCGAGAGCCGTGCCGCCATCTGGCAGGTGCTGCGGGAGCTGCGCAACCAGGGCACCACGGTGCTGCTCAGCAGCCACTACCTGGAAGAGGTGGATGCCCTGGCCGATCGGCTGGCGATTATTGAGTCTGGCCGGGTGATCGCCGAGGGGGCTCCCGCCGCCTTGAAGGCCTCCCTGGGCGGCGATCGGGTGACCCTGCGGGTGCGGGAATTCAGCGATGAGCCAGAGGCCCTGCGGGTGCAGCAGTTGCTGCGGGCCTGTGCAGGAGTGCGCCAGGTGGTGGTGAACCGGGCCCAGGGCTTCTCCCTAAACCTGGTGGTGGAGCACGAGGGGGTGATCGAGCAGCTCAGGCGCCAGTTGGGCGAGGCGGATTTACCCGTGTTTGCCCTGGCCCAGAGCCGCCCCAGCCTCGACGATGTCTACCTGCAGGCCACCGGCCGCACCCTCAACGACGCGGAGTTGGCCCTGGCCGGTATTCGCGATACCAAGGCGGAACGCAAGCAGAACATGCGCTGAGCGGCTGGGCCATTAGCCACCCCAGCAGCTGGGCCAAAAGCCAGGCCAGCTGCTGGGTCGGCCGATTGTTCCTTAGGGTTTCAGCCCCACTGCATCGGCCGATGACCAGTGCCAACCCTTCCCTGGCTCCGCTGGCCCCGGCGGCCGAGCCCTCTGCCTTCGCTGAGATCAGCCAGGAGACCCTGGCCCTCACCCGGCGTCTGTTCCTGCAGCTGCAGCGCCGCCCCACCACCCTGGTGGCCGGGGTGCTGCAACCGCTGATCTGGCTGATCCTGTTTGGCGCCCTGTTCGCCAATGCCCCGGCGGGGCTGCTGCCAGGTGGTGGCGGCTACGGCCAGTTTCTCGGCGCCGGGGTGATCGTGTTCACCGCCTTCAGCGCCGCCCTAAACGCCGGCTTGCCGGTGATGTTCGACCGCGAGTTTGGCTTCCTCAACCGGCTGTTGGTGGCGCCGTTGCGCTCCCGCAGCTCGATCGTGTTGGCCTCGGTGCTTTACATCACCAGCTTGTCGCTGGTGCAGAGCCTGGCGATCATGGTTACCGCCGCCCTGTTGGGCTATGGCTGGCCCAGTGGCGCCGGCCTGCTGTTGGTGCTGGCCACGCTGCTTTTACTTGTGTTTGCGGTCACGGCGCTGAGCCTTGGCCTGGCCTTTGCTCTGCCTGGCCACATCGAGTTGATCGCCGTGATCTTCGTGGCCAATCTGCCGCTGCTGTTCGCCAGTACGGCCCTGGCGCCCCTGAGCTTCATGCCCACCTGGTTGAGCTGGCTGGCCGCCCTCAACCCGCTCACCTTCGCCATTGAGCCGATCCGAGCCGCCTATGGGGGCCCGGTGGGTTTCTCCACCGTGGTGCTGGAGGCTCCCTATGGCCAGCTCAGCCTGGGCAGCTGCCTGGCGGTGCTAACCCTGCTGGCCCTGGGCCTGTTTGTGGCGATTCGGCCCCTGCTGGATCGCAAACTGAACTGATCGGATCGCAAGCTCACTCGCAGGCTCATCCGATCGCTCTCCCTAGATCAAGGGCTCTTAGGTCCAGGACCCTTCAGCACGCAAGCTCAACTACAGCCTGGTCTCCATGCCAAACCCCAGTTCAGTCCCGAGTGCTGACAGCAATAGGGCTCCTGGGTCAGTCCCCAGCACTGCCCCAGGGCCTGTGGCCTCTGGTTTGATCGTGTCGGTGCAGGCGCCGGAGGGTTCGCCGCTGCGCCAGCCCGAGGTGATCGCCGCCATGGCCGAGGCCGCGCTGCTGCAAGGCGCCAGCGGCGTGCGCTTGGAAAGCCCGGAACACATCACGGCGGTGCGGCGCCGCTGTCCCGAGGCGCTGATCATTGGCCTGTGGAAGCGCAGCTTTCCCGGATCCTCTGTATACATCACCCCCCGCTGGCAGGAGATCCGGGCCGTCTGGGCCGCCGGTGCCGATGTCGTCGCCCTGGATGCCACCGAACGGCTCCGCCCTGGCGAAGAGGATCTGGAAACCCTGGTGAACAGGGCCCGCACCGAATTGGGGGCCCCTTTGATGGCGGATGTGGACAGCTTGGCCGCTGGCCTGCGGGCCGCGGCCCTGGGCTGTAGCTGGGTGGGCACCACCCTCTACGGCTACACCGAGGCGACGGCCGCTTGTCCACCGCCCGCCTGGGAGCTGTTGGCGCCCCTGAGGCAGCAATTGCCGGCCCAGGTGGCCCTGATCTGCGAGGGGGGCATCGCCACCGCGGTCGATGCCCGCCGGGCCCTGGCCCTGGGGGCCGATGCGGTGGTGGTGGGCACCGCCATCACCGGCATAGACCTACAGGTGGCGGCCTATGTGAAGGCGCTGGCCTGAATTTATTGAACTGACGCCAATTAGCAGAAATGGCGTCAGTTAGCGGAGTCAGTTAGCGCCCCTGGGCGGGGATCACATCATCCCAGGCATGCCCATGCCGCCCATGCCGCCCATACCCCCCATGCCACCCATGCCGCCCATGCCACCAGCGCCGCCACCGGCCCCGGCTGGGGCGGCGGGTTCGGGCTTGTCGGCGATCACGGCCTCGGTGGTGAGCAGCAGTGCGGCGATGGAAACGGCATCCTGCAGGGCCAGGCGGGTCACCTTGGCCGCATCGACAATGCCAGCGGCCAGCAGGTCTTCATAGACGCCGGTGGCGGCGTTGTAGCCCTGGCCCAGGCGGCGAATCTCTGACACCACCACGGCGCCATCGGCGCCGGCATTGGCCGCGATCTGGCGCACGGGTTCGCTCAGGGCCCGCTGCACGATCGCCACCCCGGTGCGCTCGTCGCCATTGCCGTAACTGGCGGCCAAGGAATCCAGGCCATCGGCCAGTTGCAGCAGGGTGACGCCGCCACCGGCGACGATGCCCTCTTCCACCGCGGCGCGGGTGGCATTGAGGGCGTCTTCGATGCGCAGCTTGCGGTTGCGCAGTTCGGTCTCGGTGGGAGCTCCCACCTTGATCACCGCCACACCGCCGGCCAGCTTGGCGATGCGCTCCTGCAATTTCTCGCGGTCGTAGTCGGAGTCTGTGTTTTCCAGTTCGCGCCTGATCGCGGCCACCCGGTTAGTCACCGCCTGCTGGTGGTCGCCAGAGGCGACGATGGTGGTGCTGTCCTTGGTGATCGTGATCTGGCGGGCCTGGCCCAGATCGGCCAGGGTCACCTTGTCGAGGGTCATCGCCTGGTCTTCGCTGACCACAGTGGCGCCGGTGAGGGTGGCGATATCGCCGAGCATTGCCTTGCGGCGATCCCCGAAGCCGGGGGCGCGCACGGCCGCCACCTGCAGCACACCGCGGTTTTTGTTCACCACCAGGGTGGCCAGGGCTTCACCATCCACCTCCTCGGCCAGGATCAGCAGCGGCCGGCCACTGCGGGTGATCGCCTCCAGCAGCGGCACCAGATCGGCTACGGCGCTGATCTTGCGATCGGTGGTGAGGATCAAGGCGTTTTCAAACACGCACTCGCGCCTTTCCTGGTCGGTAACGAAATAGGGGGAGGAGTAGCCGCGATCGAAGGCCATGCCCTCGGTAACTTCGAGCTCGGTGGCCAGGCTCTTGCTCTCCTCCACGGTGATCACGCCGTCGGCGCTCACCTTGTCCATGGCCTCGGCGATCATGCGACCCACCTCCTCGTCGCCACCGGCACTGACGGTGGCCACCTGGCGGATGGCGTCGCCGGCGACCGCCTGGGCGCGCTCGGCGATGCCGGCCACCACCTGGGCCACCGCCCGGTCCATACCGCGGCGCAAGCCCACCGGATTGGCCCCGGCGGCCACATTGCGCAGACCCTCGTGCACCATCGCCTGAGCCAGCACCGTGGCCGTGGTGGTGCCGTCGCCGGCCTGGTCCTTGGTCTTGCTGGCCACCTGTTGGATCAGCTTGGCGCCGATGTTCTCGAAGGGATCCTCAAGTTCGATTTCGCGGGCGATCGTCACCCCGTCGTTGATCACATCGGGGGCGCCGAATTTCTTCTCCAGCACCACGTTGCGGCCCTTGGGCCCGATCGTGACCTTCACCGCATTGGCCAGGGCGTTCACCCCCCGTTCCAAGGAAGCGCGGGAGGCATCGGAGAAGCTGACCAGCTTGGCCATGGCAAAAGGGTTGTCGGCACTGGCCACAGGCTCCCACGCAGGGTGGGGGGCTGGCTTGTGGGGAAAGCCGAATGCCGCCAATCCGCTGGGCGCGAAGTTGCTTTGCCCTGATTAGCTTTGAGCCATGGAGGATCTGCTGAGCCAGGCATTGGAAAGTGGCCTCGCCATCGACAAGGCGGGGCAGGCCATGCTCGATCCAGCTGGCGGCGCCAATGCGCTGATCTTTTTATTGATCGCCGCCGCCGGCCTGGCGATGGCCCTGGTCTACGTGCCCCTGCGCCTCTATCTCACGATCACGGCCCGCAGCCGCCGGCTGAGGCTGCTGCTGCGCATCCGCAAGCTGCGCGAGGATTTGGGTCAGTCCCTGGTGGCCCCCTAGCCGCAATCGGGTTCTAGATGAATAGGGCTTGCTGGAGATCTAATGCCAGCGGGGCTATCGCCCTAGCGCCTGGCATTGAACAACCCGCCGCCAGAGGGTTTAAAACATAAAAGCGCCCGTGGGCGCTGAGGCGGTGCGATGCTTGGCTTCGCTGCCGTTCAGCCATGACCCTGCCGGGCCTGCGGGCACTCCAGGAGCTGATGCGCCGCGGTTCCGACCGCTCCAAGCCAGCGCCGCCGGCCAGCTGGTCGCGGCCGATCGGGATGGGCTGGGAGCAGCCCTACACCGTGCGTTACGCCAGCAACCTCGATGATGGGCCCTGGCATGGGGCACCCCTGGGGGGCTTTGGTGCCGGTTGCCTGGGCCGCAGCTCCAGGGGCGACTTCAATCTCTGGCACCTGGATGGTGGCGAGCACTGGTATGGCCAGCTGCCGGATTGCCAGTTCGCCCTGTACGAATCCGATGGCGACCAGAGCCGCGCCTACGCCCTGGCCACCCAACCGGAGATTCCCGCCAGTGCCATTGACGAGCTAAAAGCCAGGGGCGATCGGCAGCCGCTATCGGCCTGGCAGTGGTATCCGGCCAGCACGGCGGAACTAGACACCGGCAGTTACAGCGCCCGCTATCCGCTCAGCTGGTTCGATTACCGCAACGTTTACCGGGCGGAGCTGAGCTGCGAAGCATTTAGTCCAATCCTGCCCGGCGACTATCGCCGCACCAGCTATCCGGTGGCGGTGTTCCGCTGGCGGCTCGCCAACCCCGGCCCCGCCCCCCTGGATCTATCGCTGCTGTTGAGCTGGCGCAACACCACCGGCTGGTTCACCAACACCGACCCCAGCGCCGCCGTTGAGTTCCGCGACGACGGCAGCCCCGAACATCGCTATGTGCCGGCCATCGGTCGCACGCGACTGCATCGCAACAGCTGGGTGGATCGGCCGGGTCTCAAGGGGTTGCTGCTCGACGGCGAGCGGGATCTGCCGATCGCAGAAGGCCAGGGCCAGTGGTGCCTGGCCCTGCCGGATGAGGCGGCCCTGGCCGAGGCCAATGCCGGCCAGGGACTGTCGCGGCTGGAGATCCTGCGCTGCAGTCGCTGGGATCCGAGTGGCGATGGCGCCGAACTTTGGCAGTCGTTTGCCCGCGACGGCTCGATTGCCAACAGCAATGACGATCGCCCCAGCGGCGACGGGGATCCAGCCAGTGCCGCCCTGGCCCTGCGGCTGCGGCTGGAGCCCGGCGCCAGCGTTGAGATCCCCCTGGTGATCAGCTGGGATCTACCCCAGACCAGCTTTGCCAGCGGCAGTGGCGCCCTGCGCCGCTACACCGATTTCTTCGGGGCCAGCGGCGACAACGCCGCCGCCATTGCCGCCGAGGCGCTGGCGGATTGGCCCAGTTGGCGCCAGCAAATAGACAGCTGGCAGCGGCCGGTGTTGGAGCGCTCCGACCTGCCCGAGCCGCTGCGGATGGCCCTGTTCAACGAGCTCTACGACCTGGCCAGCGGCGGCAGCCTCTGGACCGCCGCTGGCCCCGGCGATCCCGTGGGCCGCTTCGGGGTGTTGGAGTGCCTCGATTACGCCTGGTACGAAAGCCTCGACGTGCGGCTTTACGGCTCCTTTGGCCTGCTGCAGCTCTGGCCTGAACTGGACAAGGCCGTATTGCGCAGCTTCGCCCGGGCGATTCCGGCCAGCGACCCCACGCCCCGGCCGATCGGCTGGTATTTCACCCAGGGGCGCGGCCGCGTCGAGGCCGCCCGCAAGCTGGCCGGGGCCACCCCCCACGACCTGGGGGCCCCCAACGAGCGTCCCTTCGACGCCACCAACTACACCGCATATCAAGACTGCAACCTCTGGAAAGACCTGGCCAGTGATTTTGTGCTGCAGGTGTGGCGCAGTTTCCGCCTGGCCCCCGGCGGCGAGGATCTGCGCTTCCTGGCCGACTGCTGGCCGGCGGCGGTGACCGCCCTGCGCTATTTGCACAATTTCGACATCAACGGCGACGGGCTGCCCGACAACGGCGGCGCCCCGGATCAAACCTTCGACGACTGGCCGCTGCGGGGGGTAAGCGCCTACTGCGGCGCCCTGTGGATCGCCGCCCTGGAGGCGGGCCTGGCCATGGGCCAGCGGCTGCAGCTGGAGCTGGGGCTGGATACCAGTGGAGAGCAGCGCCAATTTGGTGGCTGGCTGGAGTTGAGCCGCGCCAATTTCGATCGCCTGCTCTGGAATGGCGAGTACTACAACATCGATGCCGAAAGCGGCACGCCGGTGGTGATGGCCGACCAGCTCTGCGGCGACTTTTATGCACGCCTGTTGGGCTTGCCACCGGTGGTGAGCGATGAGCGCAGCCGCTCGGCGCTAGGGGCAATAAAAGAGGCCTGTTTTGAAGCCTTTGCCGGCGGTCGGCTGGGGGTGGCCAATGGCCTGCGGCGCGATGGCACGCCGCTCGATCCCAATGGCACCCACCCCCTGGAGGTATGGACCGGCATCAATTTCGGGCTGGCCGCCTACTACCGCTTGATGGGCGATACGACCACCGCCCTGGCGATTTGCACGGCGGTGGTGGACCAGGTGTATAGCGGCGGCCTCCAATTCCGCACCCCCGAGGCGATCACAGCGGTAAATACCTTCCGCGCCTGCCACTACCTGCGGGCGATGGCGATCTGGGCCCTGTGGGCCACCCATACAAATTGGCAGCCGATTCCCGGGGCCGAGCGCCCCGCCAGCGGTCAGGGGCCATGAGGGGCGACTATCGGGGCCTCTATCGCTGCGGCGGCCAGGGATTGGCCACTGTTTTGCGCGGTTTGTTGGCCTGTGGGTTGGTGCTGTTGCTATGGCTGGGGCTGCCGGGTGAGGCCGCGGCCCAGCTGCACCGGCATGCCGATGAAAACGGCGTGGCGGTGGTGCGCAGTTTGGAAAGCCTGCGTGATCTCGATTACCAAACCTGGCAACTGGTGGCCTACCGCCAGGGGCCGCCGGGGGGGCCGCTGCTGCTGCGCATCGTGGGCTATCCCGGCAAGGTGCGCCTCGATCACCCCACGGCCCTGCTGGTGAGCAGTGGCCGCAGCAGTTGGCAGCTCAGCGACCTCACCCTGGCCAATCCCCAACTGGCCGGCGATGGCCGGTCGGCGGCGGCGGAGTTCGACCTGGCGCCGCTGCTGGCCGACCTACAGCAAAACCGGCCATTGCGGTTGCGATTGCCCGGCGTGTTCACCGAGCTGCCGGTGCCACCTTTTGTGGTGATGGAGTGGCGCAGCCTGCCCACCGCCCCAGATTGAGTTATCCCTTGAGTTATCAATTGAGTTCCCCCTTCAGTTTTCCCGTTAGCCCTGCGGCCAACGACGCCGCAGTGGCGATCTGGCGACCCTGGATGCGGCGGGCCCTGCAATTGGCGGCCCTGGGCGCCGGCCGCACCAGCCCCAATCCGATGGTGGGCGCCCTGGTGCTCGCCGCCGATGGCGAGCTGGTGGGAGAGGGCTACCACGCCAGGGCCGGCGAGGCCCATGCAGAGCTGGGGGCCCTGGCCCAGGCCGGCGAACGGGCCCGGGGCGGCACATTAGTTGTGACGCTGGAACCCTGCTGCCACCAGGGCCGCACGCCCCCCTGCAGCCGGGCGGTGATCGCCGCCGGCATCGCCCGGGTGGTGCTGGCCATGGCCGATCCCAATCCGCTGGTGGCGGGCCAGGGCATCGCCGAGCTGCGGGCGGCGGGACTGGAGGTGATCGAGGGGGTGTGCGGGGCGGAGGCCCAGGCGCTCAATCGCGCCTTTGTGCACCGCATCGCCACCGGCAGGCCCTACGCAATTTTGAAGTGGGCGATGAGTCTGGATGGCCGCACCGCCCTGCCCAATGGCGTCAGCCAGTGGATCAGCGGCCCCGCCGCCAGGGAATGGGTGCAGCAGCTGCGGGCCCGCTGTGACGCCGTGATCGTCGGTGGCGGCACGGTGCGCGCCGACGATCCGCTGCTCACCTCCCGGGGGCGGCGGAGCCCCGAACCGTTGCGGGTGGTTTTCAGCCGCAGCCTCGACCTGCCGCCAGGGGCGAAGCTGTGGCAGACAGATCTGGCCCCCACCCTGGTGGTTCATGGCCTGGCGGCGCCGGGGCGGCGGCGGTTCCAGCTCGATGGCCTCGGCGTTGAAAGGCTGCTGCTAGAGCCCTGCGAACCGGGGACGCTGCTGGAGGCCTTGGCCCGCCGGGGCATCAACCAGGTGCTGTGGGAATGCGGCCCGGAGTTGGCCAGCACGGCCCTGCGCCAGGGTTGTGTGCAGGAGCTGGCGGCGGTGATCGCACCAAAAATCCTCGGCGGACTGCCGGCCCGCACCCCCCTGGGGGAGCTCGGTTTCACCGCCATGGAGCAGCTGCCTGAGTGGCGCAGCCAGCCCCCCGAGGCGCTCGGGCCAGACTGGCTCTGGCGGCTGCAACCCCCCGCTGAACAGCCCCCCGCTGGACAGCCCCCGGCCAACGCTTAAATCAGTTCTGGATGCAGGGGATCGCCCTTGAAGGGGCCCAGCACTTTTGAGCTGATCCAGCCGCCATAGAAGCCGCCGGGTTGAGCAGTGATTCGTTCGCCATCGAGCCAGCAGCCATCCATCAAGGCCGGATAAACAGCAAACCAACCGGCGAGGGCGCCATAGGCGGGGCTGGGCTGGTGATAGCTCCAGGCGGCCCGGCGCAGGCGGCGCTCGCTGGCCAGGCCGGGATCCACCACCAGGTCGTAATAGCTGGCGATGCCCTTCCACTCGCAGTAACTGCCGCCGCTAACGGGCAGCAGCAGGTTGAGCCGCAGATCTGCTGGGGGCAGGTAATAGGTGGGTGGGTGGAAGGTCTCCAGCACCCGCAGGCAGCGGCGGCTGTCGCAGAACAACTGGCCGAGGGCCTCCACCCGGATGTGCTCTTCGCTGGCCACCAGGGCGGGGGGCCGGGGGTAGTCGCAGACGCGCTCTGGGCTGGCCATGGGGGAGAGGGGATCGCTTAGGCCCGGGCTGTCCAGTAAAAGGCAGCCAATCAGGCCAGGATGAAATTGCGCAGTTTGCGGGCTTCCAGGCCAGCGCGGTGCTGCAGCTCGGAATCGCTGAGCTGTTGCTCCTGACGCAGCTGGGCGGCGATCACGTCGCTTTCTTGAAGGGGATAGCCAGCGCCCTGGGCCAGGGCCAGGAATTCCTCCAGGTCTAGGGGCTGCTGCAGCTTGATCTGGAGTTCGGGCTGCTGCTGGGCGTGGGCGATAAAGGCGTCGAGTTGCTCGAGGCTCATCTGCTGGGCGGCTCCGTTGGGGGAAAGGGAGGGTCTTGTCTAGCTGAACTGGTCTAGCTGAACCGGTCTAGCGAAACGGGCCTAGCTAAAGGGCAGATCGGAAATCCTAAATCTCAGCGATTTCAGGGCGCCAGAAACCTGCTGGCAACTTGCTTATCCTTGACTCGCGGAAATCGAATGGCCAATTTTTCGAAGTGACCAAAAATAGTTTAGCTAAAAGAGCGTTACAGCCAATAGAGCACTACAAAAGACTCAGTTGGCGAGAGGCGTGAGCGCCAGCCGCTGGGATCAACTGCCAGGCGGCCGGATCCCAGGACGCCAGCAGCGGCTGCAGCGCCCTCAGGGCGGGGCCATCTTGAGCCATTAGCCAGGCTTCTGCCTGGTGGTCGGCGATTACCACCGGCATGCGGGGATGGACTGGGGCCACCAGGGCGTTGGCGGCGGTGGTGAGCAGGCAGCAGCTGTCAAATTCGCTGCCGTCCGCACCGAGCCAGCGCTCCCAGAGGCCCCCGAGCCAGAAGGGTTGGCCATCGCGGCGGCCAAAGCGGCGCCCTTTCTCGAAAAAGGCATCGGCGGGCACCAGGGCGCGGTGATGGCGCCAGGGGCCGCGAAAACTGGCCTTTTCCGCCACGGTTTCGCTGCGGGCAAGAATTGAGCGGCGGGCGGCGCTGGGATCGCGGGCCCAGGCCGGCAGCAGGCCCCAGAGGGCCAGGGCGGTCTCCAGGCGGCCCTGATCCTGGCGGCAGAGCAGCAGCGGCTGCCCCGGCAGCACCTGATCGCGGCCGCTGTAATGGCTGGAGAGGCCCGGGGGCAGACCGCCCCGCAGCCGGGGTTGCAGCCGCTCAAGGCTGCTGGTGAGTGAAAAACTGCCGCACATGCTTGATACGTTCGGTTCTCCGCCAGATCGGCAGCAGGGAGCACCCCCTTAGTTTGGGTCCAATCCGTGGCCCGCTCGCCATGCCCATACGCCAGGACGAGAACAAACCCAACCGGCGCGCCGGCCTGATCAACTTAATTTTGATCGGCGTAGGGGTGTTGCTGCTGTTCAGCAACTTCCTGCCGAATCCGGCCAACCAGGTGCCGCGCGTGCCCTATTCGCTGTTCATCGACCAGGTGAATGACAACAATGTGCGGCGGGCATTTATTACTTCAGATCAAATTCGCTATGAGCTGAATGAGGCGCCGGCGGAAGGAGCTCCCACCGTATTGGCCACCACGCCAATCTTCGATATGGAGTTACCGCAGCGCCTGGAAGATCATGGCGTTGAGTTTGCCGCCGCACCACCAAAGCGGCCCAGCTTTATTAGTACGGCCCTGAGCTGGGTGGTGCCGCCACTGATTTTTATCCTGGTGTTGCAGTTCTTCGCGCGACGCTCCATGGGCGGTGCCCAGGGGGCCTTGAGCTTCACCAAGAGCAAGGCGAAGGTATATGTGCCCGATGAGGAATCCCGCGTTACCTTCGCCGATGTGGCCGGCGTGGATGAGGCCAAAGCCGAACTCACCGAGATCGTTGATTTCCTTAAAACTCCCGAGCGCTATGCCGCCATCGGCGCCCGCATCCCCAAGGGAGTTTTGTTAGTTGGGCCCCCCGGTACCGGCAAGACGCTGCTTTCTAAGGCGGTGGCCGGCGAAGCAAGCGTGCCCTTTTTCATTATTTCTGGCTCCGAATTTGTGGAGCTGTTCGTGGGGGCCGGTGCAGCCCGGGTGCGCGACCTGTTTGAACAGGCCAAGCAGAAGGCGCCCTGCATTATTTTCATCGATGAGCTAGATGCCATCGGCAAGAGCCGTGGTGGTTCGATGGGCGTTGTTGGCGGCAACGACGAGCGCGAACAAACGCTCAACCAGCTGCTCACCGAGATGGATGGCTTTGCCTCCAAGGACAAGCCGGTGATCGTGCTGGCGGCCACCAACCAGCCGGAAACCCTTGATGCCGCCCTGTTGCGGCCGGGTCGTTTCGATCGCCAGGTGCTGGTGGATCGGCCCGACTTATCGGGTCGCCGCACGATTCTCGATATCTATGGCAAAAAGGTAAAACTTGCCCCGGCGGTAGACCTGGATCGCATCGCCCAGGCCACCAGTGGTTTTGCCGGCGCGGATCTGGCCAATTTGGTTAATGAGGCGGCTTTGTTGGCGGCCCGTCAATATCGCACCGCCGTGGAGCAGGGCGATCTAAATGAGGCGATCGAGCGGGTGGTGGCCGGCCTGGAGAAGAAGAGCCGGGTGCTGCAAGCCGACGAAAAGAAGGTGGTTGCGTATCACGAGGTGGGTCACGCCATCGTGGGCCACTTGATGCCCGGCGGCAGCAAGGTGGCCAAAATCTCGATCGTTCCCCGCGGCATGAGCGCCCTGGGCTACACCCTGCAGCTGCCCACGGAAGAGCGCTTCCTCAATTCCAAGGAAGATCTGGAGGGCCAGATCGCCACCCTGCTCGGGGGCCGCAGCGCCGAAGAAATCGTTTTTGGTGAAGTAACCACCGGCGCCGCCAACGATCTGCAGCGCGCCACCGACATCGCCGAACAGATGGTGGGTACCTACGGCATGAGCGAAACCCTCGGCCCCCTGGCCTACGACAAGCAGGGCGGCAGCCGCTTCCTGGGGGGCAACAACAACCCCCGGCGAGTGGTCAGCGATGCCACCGCCCAGGCGATCGACCGAGAGGTGAGAGGTCTGGTGGACCGGGCTCACGAAAGGGCGCTAGCGATCCTTCACCACAATCGGCCGTTGTTGGACTCTATTTCTGAGAAGATCCTGGATAAGGAAGTGATTGAGGGGGATGATCTTAAGGAGTTATTAGCTACTAGTGTTATGCCTTGATTGGGGGTGTTGACGATAGGAGCTGGAAATCGGTTAGTTTGCCATCGCCGCTCCCTTTGCCGCTTATGGCGGTCACTATGACGCTGTCAAGCCAGTCAGGCCAGTTCTCCAACACCCAGATGGGAGCCGGCATGACCCGCAGCGTCTAGGTGATGTCACGACCTTGCTTGAGCTCGCGCTTACTGGCCTGCAGCATCGCCTTCCTTCCGTAGATCAGGCGATCTTTGATCACTTGAAAACCCTTGTGAAGACTGTGTTTCACCGCGATAATGAAGTCGGCGCCACGCTGTTCCAGGTAGATAAGGAAGGGCGATGCACTCAATGCTCTCGCTTGCACCACCAGACCCTCTGGCGTCACGCGTTCCGCTACAGGCGCAGCGTTGCGATCTTACCGCCGGTATCGTTGGCTTAGATGCTCTGGGCTTAGCTGCCAGGCTTCTGCGAAACAGTAGGCCACATCCAGGCTATTGGAGTAAAGGCTCAACTTGGCGACAAAACTCGCTGCGCCGGAAGCGGTTTCATCGACTGAGCTCAGCAGGATTTTACCAACCGCTTTATTGAAGCCAGTGGCTACACACCAGCGTGCCGCCCCCATCTTTAACACTAGGCTGAGACGCAATCCACTGCTGCTGAAGGCCATCCAAGCCCTCAATATTCAACCTTGCCAGCAGCAACCAAAACATGGAACCCTACGGCTGCTTGGCGATCTGTGAGCCCAGCAGCACTATTATCTTCTTGCGGTGACGTTTGACAAAACGCTCCATACCCATCAGCGAGCCCTGGTTGCTGTAGGCGTCAGCCTTGGCAGCGTCCCTTTGCGTGGTGTAAAACCCGAGGCCCGAATGCCCTGATCAGAGGGTGAACAGGGTGGAATGACGAGCTGTCATTCCAGAGGTGCAGATGCCCCTCGTTACCCCACGATGAAACGAGACGATTGACTTGTCAAGTCTCTCGTCCGATCGCACTTGTGTTGTGAGCGGAAGTGGTCTGTGCTGGCTAGGGGTTATTGCACCGGCCCCCGGGCGGTGATCAAGGTCGCTGCGCCCCCACAGGGCGCAGCGA
>JBILLQ010000067.1:0-18787 GCA_044375975.1 Prochlorococcaceae cyanobacterium | reverse complement strand
TGCGGCCTGGATCGGGTGATCCTGGGCACGGTGGCCCTGGAGCTGCCGGAGCTGGTGGATCAATTGGCGGCCGATCACCCGGGTCAGATCGTGGTGGGCATCGATGCCAGGGATGGCAAGGTGGCCATCCGCGGCTGGCTGGAGGCGAGCAGCACCGAGGCGACGGCCCTGGCCCAGCGGTTTGGCGCCAGTGGCATCGCCGCGATCATCAGCACCGACATCGCCACCGATGGCACCCTGGCTGGTCCGAACTTGGCTGCCCTGCGGGCGATGGCCATGGCCAGCAGCGTGCCGGTGATCGCCTCAGGGGGCATCGGCAACCTGGAACACCTGCTCTCCCTATTGGCCCTGGAGCCCCTGGGGGGTGGAGGGGGTGATTGTGGGCCGGGCCCTCCTCGAACACTTGCCCCATCTCGGCATTGCTCACCGTGTCCGGGTGCAGATCGATCTGGGCGAAGCGCTCGCTCACCATGTAGCGCAGTCCGGCCTTATCGAGCCGATCAAGTTGCAGGTGGAACTCGAAGCTCTCGAAGATGTCCCGCACCGCTGGTGTAAACGCCTGGATGTAGCTGCGCAGGTTCTCGCCGATGTTGTCCTGATCGCCCATCAGCCGCTTCATGCTCAGGGCTGAGGTGTTGCAGAAGGCCTGGCCCGCCACCCGCAGCAGGAAGGGTTCGGGGTCGAGCTCCTGACCCTCGCGCAGCTGCTTCTCGGCCAGCACCGCCTCTTTGCTGGGCTCCAGCACGCAGTCGAGCCGGCGCAACACCGTGAAGGGCAGGATCACCTTGCCGTAGTCGCTCTGCTTGTAGTCGCCCCGCAGCAGGTCGGCCACGCTCCAGATGAAGGCCGAAAGGTTCTGTTTGCCGCTGGGTTGCGGCCCTGCAAACGGGGCAGACGGCGTGGCCCGAAGCGATCGACCTGGCCGGCTGCTGGGGTATTCGGTGCCGGCTTGCTCGGAGCCTTCTGCCATCGCGCTGCCCGCCAGGCTCACGGACCCTCCCCGGCCGCGGCCGCTCTGGAGTTGGCCTGAAGAGAGCAGCTGCTCTTTTACAGCTTCGTAGGCGGCCTCGTCCCAGCCCAGCAGATCGCGCAGCTTGCCGTTTCCCGCCGAGCCGCCCAGGGCTTCCAGGGCGCCGAGAAGCTCCTGCTGCTGATCATCTGCCTCCATCTTGCTGCTCTCTCCAGCGCATCTTGCTGGGAAGTCTGGCCCTTAGTTGGGAGCAGTTGCTCCACCACGGCGCTCTTGGGGTGTTGGATTTCAGGGGTGAGGCGTGATCGCCACGATGGTGATCTGCCCTTGCTGGGGGCCGTAGCACCAAAACACCCGATAGGCGCCGGGGGTGCGGTTCTGGGCGTAGCACTCAAACACTTTTTCAGCTGGGTTGAGTGGATTTGGAAGTGAGGAAAAGGGATGGGATTGCAGTCCTGGATGGCGGGGGCCGTGGCCAGCGAGCTTGCTGATGCAGCTCTCAACCTGCTGGAAGAGGCCGAACTGTTTGGTCTTGCGGCCTTGGCGGATGGCGGCCGAGGCCGCCTCCTGAAGCCGCTCGAACTGGTCGGATGCCTCAGGGGTCCAGCGGATCTGGAAGCTCATTCCAGGGTGTCGTCATCGGGCGGGAAGGCCGTCGCGAGGGCATGGGCCGCGTGGAGATCTGGTCCTTCCACCAGATTTCCAGCGGCGGCCTGCTCAAGGCCACGGCGCACCGAGCTCAGGGCGTCCCTGTTGCGGAACAGCCAGGCTTCAGCTGGGGGCAGATGCACGGTTTCGACGGGTTCGAGAACCAGCTGGCTGCCCTGCTCCACCAGCCGGAAACTGAGGCCTGCCCTGGATTTACCCAGGTTGATCCGCCCTCCCTGATCGGCCGTGATCACCTTCTCATTACTGGCCATGGGCAAACCCCAAATTGGGAAATCCCATTATCGCTGCTCTTGCATCATCCAGACCCTTTCGCCTCAGCCGTTGATTGCATCCCGCAGCGCCTGCACGGTGCCCACACCGCTGCTGGGCCGATGCGGCTGGGGCAGCAGATCGCGCAAGGGCTTCTTCCAGCGCGTAATCAGCACTGGCTCGCCCGTGGCGACAGCATCGAGGTGAGTGGAGAATTGGGCCTCGGCCTTGGCCACCGTGATCTGTCGCATGCTGATGAGCATCTCTGTTTCCCTCGGCTGAGGCGCGAGGCATTCCCCAGAGCGTGTTTGAGTGGCGGTCGATTGATCGTTACAGGTGTGGCCTGGTTTTTGTAGACCTTCCACATACGGCAGGATCATCTAGGGGGCGAGAAACATCTCCAGGGCCTGGCGATTGCGGACTGAGCCGCTCTTGGTAATGCCAAGGGCCATCCCAGCCACCACCACCCCAGCCATCACCAGCCCCGCCGTCACCCGCTCAGCCGTCACCAGCCCCCCCCCAGCTCTGGCAACCTGGCCCGATACCCGGCGCCGCTCCATGCAGGTAATTCCCGCCATCGATTTGCTCGACGGTCAATGTGTGCGGCTGCACCAGGGCGATTACGACCAGGTGACGCGCTTCTCCGACGACCCGGTGGCCCAGGCCCTTAGCTGGCAGGAGCAGGGGGCCCAGCGCCTGCACCTGGTGGATCTAGACGGCGCCCGGACTGGCCAGCCCGTCAATGATCCGGTGCTCAAGGCGATCACCGCCGCCCTGAATATCCCTGTGCAACTGGGGGGAGGGGTGCGCAGCGCCGCCCGGGCCAAGGACCTGCTGGCCTGCGGCCTGGATCGGGTGATCCTGGGCACGGTGGCCCTGGAGCTGCCGGAGCTGGTGGATCAATTGGCGGCCGATCACCCGGGTCAGATCGTGGTGGGCATCGATGCCAGGGATGGCAAGGTGGCCACCCGCGGCTGGCTGGAGGCGAGCAGCACCGAGGCGACGGCCCTGGCCCAGCGGTTTGAGGCCAGTGGCATCGCCGCGATCATCAGCACCGACATCGCCACCGATGGCACCCTGGCTGGTCCGAATTTGGCTGCCCTGCGGGCGATGGCCATGGCCAGCAGCGTGCCGGTGATCGCCTCAGGGGGTATCGGCAACCTGGAACACCTGCTCTCCCTATTGGCCCTGGAACCCCTGGGGGTGGAGGGCGTGATCGTGGGCCGAGCCCTCTACGACGGCCGCGTCGACCTGGCAGAAGCGCTGCAGGCCATCGGCTCTGCTCGCCTACAGGACCCGATGTTGGGCTCCAGTGCCTTTGCCTGAGCGAGGGCTTTCGATTCCAGGCCTGCCTGAGCCAGTGCTGCTGGAGCAGTGACGCGGGGAAGCAGTGCTGCTTGAAAGCAGTGCTGTTGAAATCAGTGCTGCTGGAGCAAGTGTTGCGGGGACCAATGGCGATCGAGCCCAGCCAGTCAGCGCGAACAGCTGTGGGGTTGGGCTAGAAAGGATTGATGCAAGGGCCAAATCTACCCTCCCCCATCCCAGGGCCGCCAGACAGGCTCAAGCCGGCTGTTGATCCGTCTGCAGCTGGCAGGCAGCGGCTCGGTATCGCCAGACAGGGTTCAGGAGAGAGCGAGCCAGATGCTAAGTCGAGCACCTCTGGAACTTTGATATCGCTCAGCACAAAGCCAATCAGCCCAAGCTCAAGCAGTGCAAATGTTGCTGATACACCTTCCCTGTCTGTTTCGCCTCAAGATATTGCCCCTGTTTTTGCTGCGGCAAACCCGCCAATGGACGTGGATGACGTTTACCGCCACTGCCGCAATTTGGGGATGAGACTCAGCAGGCAGCGGCGCATGGTGTTGGATTTGCTCTGGGTTGAGAAGAGCCATCTCAGCGCTAGGGATATTTTTGAACGCCTCAATAATCTGGGCCGCAATATAGGTCATACATCTGTGTATCAAAACCTTGAAGCCCTCCAGTCAGCTGGAGTGATTGAGTGCTTGGATCGAGCCAATGGTCGACTGTATGGCTACCGTAGCGACCCCCACAGCCATCTCACCTGCACCAAAACCGGCAGGATTCAAGACCTTGATGTTGAGTTGCCCACTGATTTACTGCGTCAAATCGAAGCCCATACCGGTTACGCAATCGAGAGTTACACCATGCAGTTCACCGGTCACCCCTTGGCCAACCTCTGAATATCCCAACAGCAGCCAGCTCCAGATCCCCCGCTCAGATCAGCTGGACAGATCAGCTGCGCAGACCATCCCTGCATGTAATCACTGCAAACCAGCCCCTAAGACCAGCTGAGCAGGTCAGCCGTCCAAGCCACCCCTGCCTCCCGGCCATCCCTGCGGGCCAGCTGTGGCGCAATCCTTTCCCCAGATAGGTCTGGAGCCAAGGGCGCCGCAACCTATTTGATGCCGAAAGCCAACCGGATAATTTCAGCTGCTTGACATCTCACCCTGTCTGGCTATCAATAGAGCATTGTTAGCCTCTCTAGCATCAAGTGCCCTACGGCAAGCCTGGAGCCCAGCTGTGACTGTTCAGCTACTGCTATTCGCCGCTTCCCTGGCCGGTGATGGGCTCCAGGCGCTGCTGGAGGCGGAGCTGCCCCAATGCCGTGTCAGTCGAGCTGTAGGCGGCGATGCGCCGCTTCCCCAGCTGGTGATCTGGCAGCCCGATAGCGCCATTGAGCCGCTCTCCCTGGCCCTGGAATGCCGGAGCCTACAGGAGCGATGGCAGCCCGCCCCGCTGCTGCTGTTGTTGCCCCCTGGCCATCGGCTCAGCCGCAGCCAACTATTGGCCCTGCCGGTCACCGGCCTGCTGGAGGGGGCCAATCGCCAGCAACTGCTGCGGGCCGTGCAGACCCTGAGCGAGGGCGGTCGGGTCGTTGAGTTATTGGAGCCGCAGACTGGGCCGCTGCCCTCGCCGGCAGCACCGCTGTTTGGGCTGGGCAGCTGGTTGCTGCTTTCGGGTTTGGAGCAAATCGACACTGAGATCGCCCTCTGCCGCCAATTGCTACAGCCGGCGCCACCGCTGGGGCGGATGCTGCTGCGCGGTCGCTTGCGGGAGTTGGCGGCCGCCCGCCGTCTGCTGCTCTGGCTGTGGGGCCCGATCAGCCTGGCCTGGAGTAATGCCAGTCAATACGAATTATTCAATTTAGATATTTCTAATCGGCCCCGCTCGCAGCGTGGTGCCAGCGAAGCCAGCCCTGCCGAACTCGATGCCGGGCGGGGCAGCCTGGCCGTCAGCCAGGCCGGCGCCGCGGTTTTCTCGCTCCAGGGCCGCAATGCCGAGGCCATCTGGCAGGCGATTCACAACCGTCTCCGGCAGGCGGCCGAAGCGGGGATCGGCAATGCCAGCTCCCAGCTATTGGCGATTGAAGGTTTAGCGCAGGCCCGCAGGGTGGATCTGCTGCTGGCTCTGCTGGAACAGCTGGCGCTGCTGCGCCGTCGCCTGGCCGACGACCTCAGCGAAGCCCCCAATGCCACCCCGAAGCAGCTCAGCCAACGCTGGCAGCAGTGGCAGGCGGAACTGCGCCAGCAGGCGGTGCGCGCCCTGGCCAGTCCCTATGTGCAATTGCCCTATGAGGGGGTGCTGCAGCCCGTGGCTGACACCCTGGTGCGCAGCAGCACCCTGGAGCTGGAAGACCCCGAATTTCCCGACCCCCAGCCGATGCTGGCCAGCCTTGTTTTGGGGCGGCCCCTGGTGGTGGCGGGTCAGCTGCTGGCGCCTGACGAACCCCGGGCGGTGCTGTATCTGGAGCTGCTGGTGACCAACTGGCTGTTGCGCACCGCTGAACTAATCGCCCTAGAGGTGCTCAGTTGCAGTAGTAGTTGGCCTGAGCTGCGGCGCTATCTGCTCAGGCCTGACCTGCTGCCCACCCGCAACCTGGAGCGGCTGCGCAACCAACTGATTGCCCAGCAGCGCTGGAGCCTCTGGTTTGAGCGGCCCGTGGCCCTCTATGAGAGCCGTCGCACGCTGCTCAGCCTCAGCGGCGGCCAGATTCAAATCAACAGCCTCACCGAGCCCCGGGATGCCGAGCTGCGCCAGCTGGGCTGGTTGCAGCAATTGGTCACCCTGATGCTGGAAACCCGCGACGCCCTTGGCCCCCAGTTGCGTCGCCTGATCAAGGCCGCTGGCGATCTGGTGGGCATGCTGCTCACCCGGGTGATCGGCCAGGCCATCGGCCTGGTGGGCCGCGGCATCCTGCAGGGGATGGGCCGCAGTCTCGGCAAGGGCTGAGGCTGGCGTTGATGGAGGGCTTGAGGGCTCACAATGGCCCCATCCGCGCCCCTTCCGTTGCCCCTCGCCCAGAAACCGCCGGCCCCCTTGCCCCTGGAGCCGAGCCTGTTTGCCAGGTTGCCGGGAATGTTGATGGCCCTACTGATGGCATTGGGCCTGGCTCTGGCAGCCGAACCAGCCCAGGCTGCGCTCAACACCAATAGTTACGACGGCAATATCTATGCTCTCTACGCCGGCAATGGCTCCCTGGTGCCACCGCGCAACAACCTCGCCCAAACCCTGGCGGCTCACCGCCCGGCGGCGTTGATTTTTTATCTCGACGACGACTCGTCTAGCAAGCAGTTCGCTCCGGTGGTATCAGAACTGCAACGCCTATGGGGAAATAACATCGAGCTGATCCCCATGGTGAGCGATCCCCTGCAAAATCGCCCCGATGCTGGTAGCGACGATCCGGCCTATTACTGGAAGGGGCTGGTGCCCCAGGTGGTGGTGTTGGGCAAGGCCGGTGAAGTGCTGCTCGATGCCAGTGGCCAGGTGCCGCTGGAAAACATCAATGAGGCCATCAGCAATGCCACCGGCATTGCCCTGCCCGAGGGTTTAGTCCAAAGCAGCACCCAGAGCTTTAACGAACTCAATTCAGAAGTAGTTAGCCGATGAGCAGCGGCGGCATGCGCACCGAACAAGACAGCATGGGGCCCTTGTCGGTGCCCGCGGAGCACTACTGGGGCGCCCAGACCCAGCGGTCCCTGCATTTCTTCCCCTATGGCCAGCTGATGCCCCTGGAGATGGTGCATGCCTTTGGCCAGCTCAAGGCCGCCTGCGCTGAGGTGAACCGCGATCTGGGCAAGCTCAGCCCAGCTGTGGCGGAGCTGATCGTGGCCGCGGCGGAACAGGTGGCCAGCGGTGCCCTGGATGCTGAATTCCCGCTGAAGGTATGGCAGACGGGATCGGGTACCCAAACAAATATGAACGTGAATGAGGTGATCGCCAACCGGGCGATTCAGGCCTCAGGAGGGGTGTTGGGCAGCAAGCATCCAGTCCATCCCAACGATCACGTAAATCTCAGCCAATCCAGCAACGACACCTTCCCAGCGGCGCTGCATGTGGCGGTGGCCATCGAGCTGGAACGGGCCCTGGTGCCATCGCTGCAGGCGTTAATTAATTGCCTCCAGGCCAAGGCCGAGGCCTTTGCGGGCATCGTCAAAATTGGTCGCACCCACCTGCAAGATGCGGTGCCGCTGAGCTTGGGCCAGGAATTCAGTGGCTACGGCGCCCAGCTGGAGCTGGGGTTGCAGACCCTGCGGGCCGCCTTGCCCCAGGTGCTGCAGCTGGCGATCGGCGGAACGGCGGTGGGCACCGGTTTGAATGCGCCGCCAGGTTTTGGTGAGGCGGTGGCCGCCCGGTTGGCGGAGCGCATCGGCTTGCCATTCAGCAGCGCCAGCAACAAATTCCAGGCCCTGGCTGGCCATGAACCCCTGGCCGCTGCCCATGGCGCCCTCACGGTGCTGGCTGGTTCCCTGTTCAAATTGGCCAACGACATTCGCTGGCTGGCCAGCGGGCCCCGCTGCGGCCTGGGGGAATTGCTGATCCCAGAAAACGAACCGGGCTCGTCAATCATGCCGGGCAAGGTGAATCCCACCCAGTGCGAGAGCCTCACCATGGTGGCGGTGCAGGTGATCGGCAACAACACCGCCGTGCAAATGGCCGCCAGCCAGGGGAATTTCGAGTTGAATGTATTCAAACCCCTGATTGCCCACAATTTGCTGGAGAGCATCGCCCTGTTGACGGGGGCCTGCGACGGCTTTCGCCAGTTTTGTCTGGAGGGTCTCCAGCCCAATCAAAGCCGCATTCAACAGCTGCTAGAGCAGAGCTTGATGCTGGTGACGGCGTTAACCCCAGCCATCGGCTACGACCAGGCCTGCGCCATTGCCAAGCATGCCCACCATCAGCAACTCAGCCTCAAACAGGCAGCCCTGGATCTGGGCGCCATCAGCGCTGAGGAGTTTGACCGCTGGGTGAAACCGGAGCTGATGATTTAAGTGGTGACGGTTTGATTGCTGAAGGCTTGAGTGCTGATAACTTGAATTGTAATGTTGAGAGTGATGATAGCTTTGGAAGTGATGGTGTGAGCAGATGGGTTGATCGCAGCAACTAGACCTGCAATGAGCTCTGCAAGAAGCACTTCATTCAACCCTGCGATCAGCCTGGCAGCACCACCCTATCGATCACATGCACTATGCCGTTGTCACAGGAAATATCGGCCGTTACCACCGTGGCGTTCTTTACTTCAAACGGATCGGCCCGGCGAATTGGCAGCGGCGCCCCCTCCAGGCTGGACCATTCGGGCTGCTCCAGCAGGGATTGACGTGAAAGGGCACCCACCAGCACGTGATATTTCAAAATTCGCGCCAGTTGGGGTGGGTTGTCCACCAGGGTTTGCACCGTGCCTGGTGGCAGGGCGGCAAAGGCATCGTCTACGGGGGCAAACACGGTGAAGGGTCCAGGGCCCTCCAGGGCCGAAGTAAGCCCAGCGGCCTCTACGGCAGTGAGCAGGATGTTGAATACCCCTGCTGATTTTGCGGTTTCCAGAATTGTTGCCATGGGCGATAACTATGATTGGATGGGTAATGTTAAGTCTATGGGACTGCGCCAAGGAGATTGGCCATTGGAAGTAATACGCTTGTCAGCAATAGACTTGTCAGCAATAGACTTGTCAGCAATAGGCTTGTCGGCGATGGGCTTCTCGGCTATGGTTTTTGGAAATAAAATTATCAGCGATAGTTAGCGGTTTGGATTTGGGGTAGGCGCGCTTCTGGGCAGAGGAAGCGGTCCATCTGGGCTTCAAAGAACTGACGATTTGCCAGCAAATGGGTTGGATCAGTATCGTCGAGGGGATAGAGCAGGGCGCAGCGCAGTGCTTGGATTACCGCCGAGGTAACGTTATACATTGAACGCTGGAAAGTAACGCCAAGTTGGATAAGTTGATCGCCCTCGCCGCGCTTGTGCTGCTTATATATTTCCTGCAGTTCAGCCGGCAAGAAATGAATCATATCTTGCATTAGTAGAGTTGGTGGTATGCCGGCTGAGCCCACTGGAAAGACATCAGCATAGAGAATTCCATAGATAAAATCCTGCTGCTTTGCGGGCACTTGCCCCGCCTGGGCATTGTAGCTCTTGGTGCCACGGAATGGAGCAGTGCGATAGAAAACTGCTTCCACATAGGGTAGTGCTGCTTCGTAGAGCCAGGTAAATCCCTCACTTTTTGGGATGATCTCGTGGCACTCACCATTGATGAATACATGGTGATATATCGGCCTGCCGGCTACGGCGAAAATGCCGTTCACCAGGAAATTCATCGCGTCCGGTACCCCCTTAAAGCCACCCTCTTCGTAGATGTCACTCATCTCGAAGAATACCGGAGCCATCACCTCCCAAAATAGGCCGAGATTCGCATAGTAGCTAAGTTGTTTAACCTTCTCTAGCATCATCTCTGGGAACAGTTTGTAGAGTCCCAGCATTAATGGATTGCCACGAAAGTATGCCCGAATCGCTTTATCAGCATTGGCCCTGTAGGCATCGCTATCTAAATAGTCATTAAAACGACCTCCCATGCCCTGGTGCCAAAACATGGCCTGCATGCAGGCCTCGGCAAATTCCATATTTACCCGATCATGCCAGAGATGATGCAGTATTTTGGGCATGGCGGTGGTTTCGCCACGGGCCATAAACTCCAAAAGCTCTGGATGCGCTTTTTCGCCACCACGCCAGATCCTTAATTTTGATTGATCACCGGAGTAAGAATTGGGGCGATCCAGATATTCCTGGGAAATAAAATACTTAAAAGCAGGCAGGGGATCTAGGAAGACCTGCTCGGCTATATAAAGGAGATTTCGCCAGTAAAAATCCATAGGCACGGCATAGGCCTTGTAGATGCCAATAATCTGCGTGAGGTTCTCTGCGGAGTCTGGAAGCATCGAACCGCCAGCTTCTAGCCGATGAATAATATCGGCATAGGGATGATTGGAAGGCGGAATTAAAGGCTCTGCAGCTGTATCTGTGGCGGCAATTGTGGTGGGGGTCATGCGGACAGCTCCAAGGCGGTGGAATCAGAGGCGGGGGAGGTAGCTGCCAGCAGCGATGCCACAACTGGCTGGTTTTGTCTTAGGGCTAGGCCGGCGGTGCTCAGCTCGCTGAAGCCGGTGATTGTTTGGGGCCAGATGCCGGCCAATATCACTAGGCCGGTGAGCACAACTGCCGGCAGGCGTTCAGGCCAAGTTGTGCTAATCCAGTCGGCCTTATCATTATCCAAACGCCCGAAACCAACCCGGTTGAATAGGCGAACCGCCACCACAGCGGTGAGGCCAGAGGCCACCAGGCAGACGAGAGTTGGCCAGGGAAACGCCTCCCAGCTACCTTCAAATACTAGTAATTCGGCGACAAAACCTGCCAGTCCCGGCACCCCAGCGGCGGCCATCAGAGCTAGCAAAAACAGCCCCATGGTGAACGGCAGACCGCGATAGGGATTCATCAGGCCAGAGAGCTCGGAGATCGCTGCGGTGCCGGTGCGGCGTTCGATAACCCCCACCAGGCAAAAAAGCAAGGCGATGATTAAGCCATGGGCCAACATTTGAGCCACCACTCCCTGCAGACTCAAAGGGGTGGCGGCAGCTAGGGCTAGGGCTAGCAGTCCCATGTGGCCGAGCGAGCTATAGGCCACCAGTCGCCGTAGATCGGTTTGGGCTATGGCATTGAGGGCGCCGTAGATGGCACTTACCGCACCGATCGCCGCTAGCCAGGGCGCCCAAAATAGCCAGGCCTCTGGCAACATACCGATGCCAAATCGCATTAGACCGTAGGCAGCCAACTTGGAAACCGCTCCGCTGAGTAGCATCGCCACCGGCGTGGGGGCCTGGCTATAGGTGACAGGCTGCCAGCCATGTAATGGCAGCAGCGGTAACTTCAAGCCGAAGGCAAGCAATAGCAAGCCCAGCAGTGAAATTGCCAGTTGGGGATCCAGATTGAGATCGGCCAAATCGGCATAGGCGAAGCTAACGCCGCCCGGATGCAGCCAACCCAGGGCCAGCACCACCCCCAGCAGCAGCAGACCCGAGATGGCATTGAAGATCAGAAAGCGAATCGCGGCACTGGCCCTTTGTTCGCGCCCAAAACTGGCCACCAGCAAGGTGGTGGGAATCAAAATTAATTCGTAGGCCAACACGAACAGCAGGGCGTTGCCGGCCAAAAAGGCCAGGGTGAGACCCAAGTTGGTGGCCAGCAGCAGTGAGAAGTACAGGCGACTGCGGCTCTGATCTGCTGGCGTGGACAGAATCGCCATGGCCGTGATCAGGGCCGTTAGCAACATCAAGGGCAGGCTGAGCCCATCGAGGCCCAGCTGCAGAGTTAGGGCCAGTTTTGGTAGCCAAGGCAGCGTTAGATCGGCGGGGGGCCAACGCCAGGCCAGTAGGGCCAAGCCCAGTTGGAGCAAGGCGGCAGCCACCGCCACTCGGCGGCAAAGTGGGGCGCGATCCGGCAGCAGCGGTAGGGCCAATAGCGCCGCCAGGGGTATTAACAGCAGCAGCAGTAGGGTCATCGGTAGGCAGAGCTCAAAGGGGGGCGGCGGATAGGGCAGGCAGGGCGGGTTGGCGTGCCAGTAGCCAGGCGGCCATCAGCAGTACCCCCAGCACCAGAGAAAGGGCATAGGCCTGGGATCGCCCTGATGTGGTCAAACTCAGACGCTTGGCTCCCTGCAGGGCTGCTTCACCGGTGGAGCCACTGAAGCCATCCACCAAGCTGCGCTCAGACCAGACACTCAGCCTCGCCAGTTGCAACACCAAGCCCACCACCGTGCGCTGGTAGAAACGCTCGGTTTGCATATCGTGGGCCAGCCAATACTGGAGGCCCCCCAGGGCGGCGGGCAGGTTGGCCAGGGGATGGGGCCGCAGATAGAACAGGGCCGACAGGCCGCCTCCCACAAGCGTGGAGGCCAGCAGGGGCAGGGCCGATGGTCCCCAGCCCGGCAGTGGATTGAGCTGCACCACCCCGTTGATCACCAGCAGAATTGGCAGGTGCAGCACCAGGCCAAACAGGGCCATGGTGGGTAACACCATCAACCAGAGCACCTCCGCCGAGCGCAGCGTGAACATGGTGGGGGTACCAGCCCAGATCTGCCCGAAGACGCGGATCAGGCCGGCGCTGATCAGGGCGTTGGTGAGCAATACAACGCCGCCTAGCAGCAGGGGCTGGGAGCTATGGGCTGTAAGGGCCAGCAGCTCCCGTAGGGCGGCAAATCCGCCAAATGGTGGTAGGGCCATCAGGCCAGCGGCCCCGGCCAGGAAGCAGAGGCCCATCAGCGGCCTGCGGCTCCAGAGACCGCCGAGTTGGGTGAGGTCTTGGGTCACATTGCTGATCACCACCGCTCCCACCGACATCAGCAGCAGGGCCATCGGCAGCGGGTAGACCAGCAGCAGGTGATCGGCGACGCTGAAGCCACCGAGGCCAACGGCCATGAACAGCAGCCCCATCCAGCTGCTCACCAGAAACGACAGGGCTCGCTTGACATCGATCTGGGCCAGGGCAATCAGGGAACCCACCAGGGCCGTGGTGCCACCGACAACCACCAGCACCAGCTGGGCGATTGGACTCAGGGCGATTAGTGGTTCAAGCCGCAGTAACAACCAGGCACCGCCGGCTACCACCACCGAGTTGCGCAGCACGGTGGAGGGTAGGGGGCCCTCCATGGCTTCATCAAGCCAGAGGTGCAGGGGGATTTGGGCACACTTGCCCATCGGTCCGGCCACCAGAGCCAGCACCAGGGCGGTGTAGCCCAGTTGTTGCACATAACTGCCGCCGGCTTGGACTGCCGCCCAGCGGGCCAGGTCGTGGAAATTCCAGCTGCCCGTGATTGGCAACAGGGCGATCAAGCCAGCCAGCAGCACCAGGTCGCCGATGCGCTTGGTAAGAAAAGCATCTCGGGCTCCTTTTACCACCAGGGGCTGGTTATACCAAGTGCCAACAATTAAATAGGTGCCAAGGGTGAGTAGCTCAAGCAGTACATAGCTAAAGAATATTGAGTCTGTGAGCACCAGCGCACAGAGGCCCGCCTCAAAAAAGCTAAGTGAAGCAAAGAAGCGTGGCCAGCCCCAGTCTAGTTCCAAATAGCCAATGGTATAGATTTGGGTCAACACATGCACGCCTGTGATCACCGTCATGGCAATCAGGGCTGGCTCGCTGATCAGGCCATCAAAACCCACCTTTAAGCCGGCTGTATTTAGCCAAGTCCAGGTGAAGCTGAGTGGTTTATATAGGGCATCTGCCCCGGCTGCGGCATTGGTATGCAGCCCTACCAAAGCCAGTGTGCTGTGGACAAAAGCCACACAAACCATCAGCAGGTTGAGGTAGCCACAGGGGCGTGGGCCCGTGCGAGCGATCAGGCCAGGAGACCAGAGAAACGAGAGCAGGGATGCCAGCAGAGGATAAATGGGCACCAACCAGGCCGTCTGAACGAAGGAGACGGTCATCACATCAAGACGAAGGGGTCACGTTTGACGAAGCCTAGGGATTGTCCAGGGGAGTTGGGTGTCACTGACAGTGATGGTTCCTATGGGAGTGAAAAGTAAATGTGATCTATCCGGCCCCTTGACTGACCAAAAACCCAGTCGCCGCCATATTTGCACCACTACTTCTAAGTATGAATACCCGCTGACCAGGGGCGACTTCGGTTGCAGCGAGTCCATGGGTCAGCCGCAGGCCATGAAGCTTCTGCGGCTGGCAACCAGTTCAAGTATCGTCGTGAGCAAAGCGATTGTAAAGAAAATCTAGGGCGCGATTGCGCAGCTCGTAGTAGCGAGGATCCTCCATGATATCCTCCCGGTTTCGTGGCCTTGGAAAGTCAATCGCCATCACTTCGCCAATACCTGCCGCTGGACCATTGGTCATCATCACCAGTCGATCTGCTAGAAATAAAGCCTCGTCAATGTCGTGGGTAATCATTAGTACCGTGCACTTTTGAGTGTTCCAGATCTTCAGTAGTTCTTCTTGAAGCTCTTCTTTTGTGATTGCATCTAGAGCTCCAAATGGTTCGTCAAGAATTAGAACTTCCGGCCTAATTGCCAGGGCTCTGGCAATCGCCACCCGTTGCTTCATGCCTCCGGATATTTGAGTGATGTATTTGTTTGCTGCTCCCGTGAGACCTACCATTTCTAAATGCTCCATGGCAATATCTCTTCTTTGCTGCTGGGATAGATTAAGCTTTACTGAATCAATCGCCAGCACTACGTTTTCATAGGCCGTCATCCAGGGCAAAAGCGCATAGCCCTGGAATACCACCATCCTGTCTGGTCCAGGCTTTTTGATTGGCAGGCCATGCAGCAAAACCTCGCCGCTGGAAGGCTTAGCAAAGCCAGACACCATATTTAGCAGGGTGGATTTGCCACAACCAGAATGGCCGATGACACAGATAAATTCTCCAGCATTAATCTCTAAGTTTACATTTTCGAGCACTGAATAGGGACCTTTGGGGGTGGGATACACCTTGCTCAGGTCTCGAAAGTGCAAGAAAGGCGATGTGGTGTTATTCGGGGCGGCAAGAGCAGCGGAGTTTTTGGCGGGAGTAAGTGTCATGGTGGGAAAGAAAGGTAATTAAAATACTGGTACAACTAATGAGACTCTGGAAGACCTGATCGATGATTAAATAAACTCTGACGCCGCCATGGCACTCAGCTCGTGATTATGTCTTCATTAATCTTGCTGGTTTAAGTGGGATTTCGGCCACGCAAAAATCCTTATGAATAGAAAGTTGGTTGAGATAGGAGATCGGGTCGTCTGCGTTGAAGGCCACGCCGTCAAACAGTTCGATGCCGCCCCGCTGGTAGGAGACGTCATTTAAGCCCAGCTCCCGAGCCGCAGTGCTATACACACTTACCGCACAGATACGCTCCAGGATTTCCACATAGTTACGCGGGAAGGGGATTTCACTCCAGCGGGCTAATTGGGTGAGAATCCAAAGGTGTTCGCTACGGCTTGGTCGGTTTACTGCGGGGCCAAAAAATAGGCTGTGGGGCGACGACTCCTGGCTATTACCATCGCCCGCGTTGCCGAAGCGAATCAGCTCCTGCTTCATGCCCAGATAGCGGCGGTCGCTAAGTAACTCGCTCAACTCACTCCAGTGGGCAGGATCTGCGCAGTAGCGACAGGCTTCCAATAATGCCTTGGTCAGGGCGATGTGGGTATTGGGATAGCTCAATGCCCAGTCCTCACGCACCCCCAGCACCTTGCCAGGGTGACCCGACCAGATATCCAGGTCGCCAACGATAGGGAAGCCGTGGCCCTCCTGTTCCGCCCGCCAATTCCAGGGCTCACCCACGCAGTAACCATCGATTGAGCCATCTTTTAGATCGGCGAGCATCTGGGCTGGCGGCAGGGTTTGCAGATGCACGTCGTGATCGGGATCGATCCCATTGGATGCCAACCAATAACGCAACAGCAGATTATGCATAGATGCCGGATGCACAATGCCAAGC
This sequence comes from Prochlorococcaceae cyanobacterium, assembly GCA_044375975.1. GTDB lineage: Bacteria > Cyanobacteriota > Cyanobacteriia > PCC-6307 > Cyanobiaceae > UBA5018. The sequence continues at coordinate 3,130 of JBILLQ010000067.1, read as the reverse complement.
TGGTGGCTTTCCCGATTTGTTCTAAGCAAGTAATCGCGATATTCAGCAACCGTGCTCACCCCCTGCTGGGCAATACGCGTAGCCAAGGTGATTCCATTGCCGTTGCGGCTCAAGGTAAGCGCTGTCACGATCGGCAAGGGTGGACCACCATGGCCTCCCGCCGTCATCCAGGTGGGCATACCAGAGGGCATTAAGGCCGCATCCATGGTGCTATCCACCAAGCCATCAGTAACCCCCCGCCAGCTAGTTTCACGCACCAGCTGTACCTCATCGAGGCCATGCTTGCTAAAAAATCCCTTAGCCTCGGCCACCGCCAATGGGGCACAAGCGGCTAGTGGGATGAAGCCCAAGTCTAGATTAACCTTCTCCAGGCCATGACGGGCCAACGTTTTATGGGGCTTGGCCTGCCATTGCTTCACCCGTTTCTGGCGATTGAGGAAGTAGATGATTTCCGATCGCAGGCTGTAGTAGCTGGGGTGATGAACCACTTCCAATCGCTTGCGCGGCCGGGGAATGTCAACGGTTAAAATATCACCAGTCTTCGATCCAGGCCCATTAGTGAGCATCACAATACGGTCGGAAAGCAACACAGCCTCGTCCACGTCATGGGTAACCATCACCGCGGTGAGTTGATGCTCATTGCAGATCTGCATAAGTTTTTCCTGCAGATTTCCCCTGGTTAGGGCATCTAGCGCCTGAAGGGTTCATCCAGTAACAGCAGCTTGGGCTTGATCGCCAGGGCTCGGGCGATGGCCACCCGCTGGCGCATGCCACCGGAGAGCTGCAGCGGCAGTTTGTCCACCGCATGGCTGAGCCCCACCATGGCGATGTGCTCATCAATTACCGCTTCCCTTTCCTGGCGGGAAATAGCTGGCATCACCTCATCAACGGCCAGGCTGATGTTCTGCCGCACCGTGAGCCAGGGCAGCAAGGAGTAGTTTTGAAACACCACCATTTTGTCTGGACCGGGGCGCTGTACCGTTTCACCATCGAGCAGTACCGTGCCTGCGGTAGGCAAATCCAAGCCGGCAATCATGTTGAGCAGGGTGCTCTTACCACAACCGGAATGGCCGATCAGGGAGATGAATTCCCCTTTTTGTATCTGCAGATCAATTCCCTGCAGAGCTAGGTAGTTGCCCCCACCGCTGAGGGGAAAATTCTTTTCAATTTCTTGAACTTGAACAAGGCTAGTCATTGGTTCTTTTATCCACGATGGGGTGAATGGAATACTCTCAACGCCTGGCTTGCCCAGGAGTGGCAGGGGTGGGATCGATGATTTCGAGATCGATTCTCAATAAATTGCCTGGCTTGCCAAGATGAAGAAATAAATCATGGCAGCCATCAATAATAGTCTTCCCACTAGGAAGGGAATTACTATTTCTCGTCGAAATAGAGCCTGATCTAAGGCCTCCAGCTTGGAAGATAATGAGCGTAATTGCTCGATTGGATTCATAGTGCTCACGCTTACTTTGTTGGAGAAATGTAATTCTGCAGGGCTGCCATTAGGCGATCCAGCAGCAGTCCGACACCACCAATCCAGACAACCGCCAGCAGAATATCGCTCACATAATTTTGTTGGTAAGCATCCCAGATAAAGAAGCCAATGCCCACGATACCACTCATTACAATTTCTGCGGCGATAATGGCTAGCCAGGACAGGCCAATGGAAATACGTAGGCCAGTAAAGATGTACGGCAGAGCGGAGGGAATTAGGATTTTGGTAAAGAAACGCCGCTTTGACATATTTAGTACCAGCGCCACATTCCTGTAGTCCTGGGGAATTTGACGTACGCCTTCAGCTGTGTTGATCAGGATCGGCCATACAGAGGTGATAAAGATCACGAAGATGGCAGCTGGCTGGTTTTTTTGAAAAATCACCAGGGCAATTGGCACCCAGGCTAGCGGCGCCACCATGCGCAGGAACTGAAATAGGGGATCAAAGGCCCGATTGAGGGCCTGGTTTAGGCCAATAGCGATGCCTACGCTGATGCCAACAATGGCGGCTAGAGAATAACCCATAGCTACTCTGCCAAGACTAGCTATGGTCTGCCAGAATAGTCCCTTGTCTAGGCCGCCGCGATCGTAAAATGGATAAAGCAGTAATTCTCGAGTTCGCTCTTCCATGAACAAACTCAAGGGGCCTGGCAGTCTGGTGAAGCCAAGGCTAGCGGAGAGCTGCCAAAAGATCAGGAATCCACCAATGCCGAGTATTGGTGGCAAGATCGACTTGCGATTTCGCTTCCACCAGCCCATCGGATTCGATTTTGTAGCGGATGAATTTGAGGAGAGAGTAGTCATTGAAGAGAAATTGGCTAAGGAGTTTTGCAATCAAGTACCACTGCTTCGGGTCATCATGGCCAGAGGCGGTAGTAGCTGTCCAGAGAGTTGAGGGAGATAAGCGAGTTAATTGTCCATTAATTGCCTAGGGTTAACAGTGGTTAAATTCCTAGCGTTTGATCTTCAGGCTATTGAGGTAGCCTCTGGGATCTGCGGGGTCATAGACAGTGCCGTCGAAAAAGACTTCTTTGCCACGGCTGGAGCCAGTGGGGATGTCCTTTGCTGGCACGCCCACTTGTTTAGCCGCCTGGCGCCAGAGGTCGTCTCGAACGGTGCGCTCGTTAATTTGATTTGCTTGATCGATTGTATCCAGCTTGCCCGGGAAGAATTTCCAGCGGATTGCCTCTAATAGGAACCAGTTCGTATGGCTCTTATAGGGATAGGAAATCACCCCCCGATCGCTGGCCCAGTAGAGCGGCCTAAGTTTTGGATTTGTCTCGGTTTTGCCTTGGGCACCCAGCTTATATTGACCAGTGAGAGATTCTTCGAGAACTTTGGCTGGTACATTGTACCATTTGCGCGAGCTAAGAATCTGGGCTACCTTGGGGCGATTCTCGGTTTTATCCATCCACCGCTGGGTTTCGATTAATCCCTTCAGCAGAGCGACAGATGCTTTGGGATGGCTTTTTACCCAGTCGGAGCGCAGCGCCAGATATTCCTCGGGATGTAAGTAGGTCGCCATAAATAAAACGACCTAGGTTACGGTTTGTAAAGTTAGTTAAACTGATAGGGGCCGGGCAAAATAGCCATTCTTGGCAGCTCTATTCTCAATACCCTGAACCACATGATATGC
>JBILLQ010000059.1:0-21208 GCA_044375975.1 Prochlorococcaceae cyanobacterium | reverse complement strand
ACCCAACTACTGGGAACAGGTACCGACGATGGTGCAACCGCCCTGACCACCGGCAGCGACGGCTCCATCTATATCGGTGGCTCTACACTAGGCAACCTCGATGGCCAAACCAACAGTGGTGGATATGCTGATGCCTTCATCAGTAAGTTCAACCCCGACGGCAGCAAAGCCTGGACCCAACTACTGGGAACAGGTACCGACGATGGTGCAACCGCCCTGACCACCGGCAGCGACGGCTCCATCTATATCGGTGGCTCTACACTAGGCAACCTCGATGGCCAAACCAACAGTGGTGGATATGGTGATGCCTTCATCAGTAAGTTCAACCCCGACGGCAGCAAAGCCTGGACCCAACTACTGGGAACAGGTACCGACGATGGTGCAACCGCCCTGACCACCGGCAGCGACGGCTCCATATATATCGGTGGCACGACACAAGGCAACCTCGATGGCCAAACCAACAGTGGTGGATATGCTGATGCCTTCATCAGTAAGTTCAACCCCGACGGCAGCAAAGCCTGGACCCAACTACTGGGCGAGGTTTGGCCAGCCGCCCTGACCACCGGCAGCGACGGCTCCATATATATCGGTGGCCATACCTATGGCAACTTTGATGGCCAAATCAGTAGTGGAAATGCTGATGCCTTCATCAGTAAGTTCAACCCCGACGGCAGCAAAGCCTGGACCCAACTACTGGGAACAGGTAACGACGATTTGGCAGGCGCCCTGACCACCGGCAGCGACGGCTCCATATATATCGGTGGCCACACCTATGGCAACCTCGATGGCCAAACGAACCGTGGTGGGTATGATGCCTTCATCATTAAATTCAACCCCGACGGCGATCGACCAGTTCTTTGCCTCGCCGTCGGCACCATGATCCGCACCCCGTCTGGTAGTCGCCCGGCGGAAGAGTTGCGAATTGGCGATCTAGTGCTCACCCCTGATGGTCCGCTGCCGCTCAAGTTCTTGGGTATTTCCACCCGCCATATCAACAATCTCAAGGCTACCGGCAGGATGCCAGTCCGCATTACGGCGGGAGTTTTTGGCGAAAATCTGCCCTCGGCGGATATCTACTGCACCCCCAGCCATGCCTTCGCGCTAGGCGACTGCTTGGTGGAAGCGCAGGCCTTGATCAATGGCCAGTCCATATATCAACTGGAAGAGCTCAGTGAATTCGACCAGCGCCATCAATGTGAACAGTGCAGCCCCCTGGTTGAGCACAAAGAAATTGATTCATTCACCTACTACTCTCTGGAATTTGAACAGCATGTGCTGGTGTGGGCTAACGATCTGCTCACCGAGAGCTATCTGCCCACCTACCGCGATGGGGAGCTTACCCGGCTGGCCTGGAATAATTATGATAACTACTTAAGCCTATATCGATCATCCGAAACTATGAACGAACTGCCCATGTCTCGCATTCCCTTCGCCCGGCAACTGCCGCTCCGCGTCCGCGAGCGGTTCAAGTTGGGCAGCAGCTCAGCCACCAGCGGCCTTGACGCCAGCCGAGAAGAATCGTGCCTCACGCTCTGAGCATCAATCCCCACTCCTAGCGATCGTCATTGGGAGGATCCAGCCCCAGATCCTCCCACCCCCCACTAGCCATCCTCCCCAGGATGGGGATCCAGCGCCATATCCTCATCCTGGGGCTGCTGCTCTAGCCAGCGGGCGTAGAGGTCGGCGCGGCGTTGGCGGGTGCGCAGCAGTTGCTGCTCAAAGCGCCAGCGGGCAATCGCCCCGTGGTCGCCGCTGCGCAATAGCTCCGGTACCGCCATGTCGCGAAAATTGGCGGGTCTTGTGTAGTGGGGATGCTCCAGCAGCGGGCTGCTGTGGCTCTCCTCCTCCAGGCTGCCGCTGCAACCCAGGGTGCCGGGCAGCAGCCGCACCACGCCGTTGATGATCGTGGCCGCCGGCAGTTCACCGCCGGTGAGCACAAAATCGCCAATTGACACCTCCTCATCGGCCAGGCTGCGGATGCGTTCATCAAAGCCTTCGTAGTGGCCGCAGATGAATACCAACTGCTGCCAATCCCTAGACCACCTGATCAAATCCTCCTGCCGCAGCGGCTGGCCTTGGGGGCTCATCAGCAGCACCCGCCGCCTGGGCAGCTGGGGGATTGCCTCCACCGCCGCGAACACCGGCTCCGGTTTGAGCACCATGCCGGCACCGCCGCCATAGGGCACATCATCCACCTTGCGATATTTATCGGTGGTGTAATCGCGGGGATTGTGCAGGTGTAATTCGGCGATGCCGGCGGCAAATGCCCTACCAATAACTCCCAGCTCCAGCAAGGGCGCAAACGCCTCGGGAGCCAGGCTCACCACATCCAAGCGCATGGAATTAATTGGCTGGGGGAGTTACTGCGGCAGAAGAGCCTGGAGCGGCGGCTGCTCTGCTAACTCTGCGGATCTCCGAACTGAAACTGGCACGGGCGGGACGGCCATCGGCCCCCTGCTCCACCGTGGAGCGCAGCCGCAGGTTGGCTTTGGTGAACCAGATCCGCTCCCGCACCAGCCGCTCGCCAGCGCTTAGCCGCAGCTCCAGGCTGCCGTCTTGCCACAACTGCCAACTGCCCTGGCTCTGGCCCTCGCCACCGCTGGCTGTGAAGCCGCCCTGGTGATCAAAGTGCAGCTGGGCGGGCCCCTTGCCACCGGCGGCCACCCGCAGGCCGCCCACGGAGGCGCTGTCCTCCGGTTCGAGGAAGCTGACCACCAGCTCGCCCCGTTCACTGCTGTGCCAGGCCTCCTCCAGGGCCGTCTCCCCTTCTCCCGGGGCAGTTGGCCCCGGGACTGCGGGCTCTAGATCGGCTTGATCTAAGGAGGCTGGCTCCAGGGAGGCCAGATCCAGATTGCCCAGATCCAGAGAGGCGGCCAGGCTGAACTGACTGCGCAGGCTCATCCATTCCCCGGCGCAGCAGCGCAGGAAGGCGCCGATCGTCTCGGGCGGGAAGGCGGAGATGGGTTCACTCATGGGCTTGATTCTCCCAGGTTTGGCGTAGCGCATGCCTGATGTTTGGCCCAGGGCAGCCCTCGGCTGGTTCGGCCTCGCCGGGCCGCCGTCGCTTGGCGGCCAGCGCCCTCAATCCCCCCGGTAGCCCAGTTCGGCCAGGCGGGCGGCACTGCCACGCCAACCGGGCACCACTTTCACAAATAACTCCAGGTAGACGGGGCCAGCCAGCAGCTTCTCCATCTGCAGCCTTGCCCCCTGGCCGATCGTGCGCAGCATCGAACCACCCTTGCCAATCAAAATTCCCTTCTGGCTGCTGCGCTCCACCAGCACCGTAGCCAGCACCGCTGTGCGCGGACCGTCATCCACCACCCGATCGATGCTCACCGCCACGGAATGGGGTATCTCCTCTCGGGTGTGGCTGAGCACCTGCTCCCGAATCAACTCGGCCATCAGCAGCTGCTCCGGTTGATCGCTCACCGCATCGGGGGGATAGAGGTGCGGCCCCAGGGGCAACTCGGCGGCCAAGGCGGCCACCAGCGCCTCGGTGCCCGCCCCGCTGAGGGCACTCACCGGATGCATGGGCCAGGCCAGCGGCGCCTGGCCCTCGCCGGCCAACAGCTCCCGGTAGCTGGCGGCCAACTGCTCGGCCTGCTGCTCGTCCACCAGGTCGTGCTTGTTCAGCGCCAGATGCACCGGCGCCCTGCAGTGGCGCAGCAACTCAACGATGTAGCCATCGCCGCGACCGGCCGGCTGGCTGCCGTCCACCAGCAACAGCACCACATCCACCTCGCCGATGGCCCGCCGAGCCGACTGCACCAGCCTCTCCCCCAGCAGGTGATGGGGCTTGTGGATGCCCGGCGTGTCCAGCAGCACCAGTTGGGCGGCGGGGGTGGTGAGGATCGCCCGCAGCCGATGGCGGGTGGTTTGGGCGATGGGGGAGGTGATCGCCACCTTCTGGCCCACCAGCTGGTTGAGCAGGGTGGACTTGCCCACATTGGGCCGCCCGATCAGGGCCACAAAACCAGAGCGGAACCCCTCCGCAGCTGGGGTGGCCAGGGGGCTCACCTGGCCCAGCAGGCGGGCCGATTCGGCCGGATCGGGAATCGGCAGCAGGATCCCCTCATCGGCCGGCGGCACTGGCAGACGGCGAGGGTCGGGGACCCCTTCTGGGCTGGCGGCAGTTGAGCTGGCTGGCTCAGGGGCCGCGGCCCCCTCCGGGGGGGCGGCAGCTGCCTTGGCGGGCTGGGAGGTGGTGAGCTCAGGCTCGGCGGGTTGGCTGGAATCCATAGCCTCAACACTGCCAGTTCGGTCCGCCGTTGCCCACCATGACCAGCCCCTCACCTCAGCCCAGCTTCCAGCAGTCGCTGGCGATCACCGGCCAGTGGCTGGAGCTATGGGAAAACGGCGAACTCAGCGATGAGGTGCTGGCCGACCGGGTGGCCGAACTGGTGGTTAACCGCGACGGCGGCCGCGGTTTCTTCGCGGTGGGGCTGGCTGGGGACAGCCCGCTGCTGGACCGGCTGCCCGAGCCGCTGGTGCTGGCCTTGCGCGGCGTGGGCGCCCCGGTGGTGGACCTCTGCTTGCGCAACCTGGCGATGAGCACTGCCATGGTCCTGCACCACGCCCGCAGCGGCGACCCCCAACAGCAAGCCGGCTCCGAACGGGTGGCCAGCCGCTGCACCGAACTGCTGCGGCTGCTGGAGCCCAGCCAGGTGAAGCAAAGGCTGGAGACTCTCTGGGCCGCAGCTCGGGCTGGGGAGAGCAGTGGCGCTGGCAGTGGCGAGATCAGTAGCGAGGGCAGTGGTAACGGCACCAGTGACGGCAAAGCCGCCAGCGCCGCCCTTGGCTCCATCGAAGAAGATCTGGCCTTCCTACAGCGCTGGGGCTACGACGCCGAGCAGCGCCAAGCGATCGCTCGCGCCTTGGAAGCGGTGGCCCAGTAATGGCGACCCGGGGCCGTGGCGCCTTGGACCGCGCGCGACCAAGCCGGGTTTTCCAGAGCTTCTCCAGACTGTGATCAAGCACAAAAAAGCCCCCGATTTCGGGGGCTTTTCTTGGCCAATTAGGCAACCCTTAGCCGGGCGCTTTTGAATAGCAACTAGCAGGCTTAACGAGCGGTGTTAACTAGCTGTTATCAGCTGCTAACTAGCTGCCAAGCAGGATCCGCAACAGGCGGACTGGGTTTCAATCACGACGGCCACCGCCCTGGAGGGCGATGATCAGGCGCAGCAGGAAGATGAACAGGTTGATGTAGGTGAGGTACATGCCCAGAGCCCCGGACAGGTACTGCTCATCGCTGTAGGTGCGGGGCATCGTGTAGAAGTCGAGGAACGCCGCCCCCACAAACAGCACGGTGCCGAAGCCGGCGATCATCAGCTCAAAACCACCGGTGTGGAAGATGCCCGGAGCGAAGATGCCGCCCACGATCTGCACCACCATGGCGATAAGCAGGCCGATCAGCCCCAGGCCCACCACGGCCCCGAGGGCCTGACCCACGTTGTCGCTCATCCGCCGGCCGGTGAACGAGGCCACCACAAAGGTGATGCCGGTGGCCAGGGCAGCCGTGCCCACGGCACCGACACCGGCGGCCGCCACCGCATAGCTGACGATGCCACTGAGGGTGAAGCCAGTGATCAGGCTGTAGGCGGTGAGCAGGGGCAGAGCAACGGCATTGTTGCCCTTGTTGGCCACGTTCTGGGCCATAAAGAACAGAACAAAATTGCCAATCAATGCCACCCAGAACAGGGGCATGAAAAGGGCCCGGCTGCTGGCCATCACCGCCATGCCACCCATCACCCCAACGGCGGTGAGCACCATGCCGCCACCCACGTAGGGCAGGGCCTTGTTGACCACATTTGGACCCACCAGGGCGCTCGACTGCGCCTGGCGAATCGCTTCTTGGAAATTGCTGCTGGCCGGCATGGCGCACCAGGTCGTGAACTTCCTCCCATCCTGACAGTGCTTTGCGGTTGCCGTTGGCTGGCCCAGGGCGGTTCTCCCTCCCCAGCCCCAAGCCCTGCTGTTGAAGCCGCCTGGAGATACCGCCTGGCTAGTGACGCCTTCAGGGGCGGGGCTGGCTGCGGTGGCGCTGGCCGGCCTGGGCCTGCAGGGCATCGCGGGCCGCATAGGCGGTTACCAGCCGCTGCACCAGCGGGTGACGCACCACATCGACGGCGCTGAACTCGCAGATCGCCACCCCTTCCACCCCCACCAGCACCTGGGCCGCTTCGATCAGACCACTGATCACCCCCGGCGGCAGGTCGATTTGAGTGGGGTCGCCGGTAACCACCATGCGGGAGTTTTCGCCCAGGCGGGTGAGCACCATGCGCATCTGGGTGGCGGTGGTGTTCTGGGCCTCGTCGAGAATCACGAAGGCATCGGCCAAGGTGCGACCGCGCATGTAGGCCAGCGGCGCCACCTCGATCACGTTTTTTTCAATCAGCGATGCGGTGCGCTCCTGGCCCAGCAGGGTGTGCAGGGCGTCGTAGAGGGGCCGCAGGAAGGGATCCACCTTCTGCTGTAGATCGCCCGGCAGAAAGCCCAGCCGCTCGCCTGCCTCCACCGCCGGGCGGGTGAGAATCAGCCGCTCCACCTTGCGCTCCTGCAGCATGCGCACCGCCTGCACGGCGGCCAGGAAGGTCTTGCCGGTGCCGGCGGGCCCCAGGGCCAGGGTGAGGTCGTGGCGCTCCATCGCCGCCACATAGGCCTGCTGCTTCAAGGTGCGCGGCCGCAGCAATTTGCCGCTCTGGCTGCGGGCCAACACCTGCTGGCTCAATTGCTGGTGATCGCTAGCGCGACCGGTGTCCAGGGCGCTCAAGCTGGTTTGGATGTCTACGGCGGTGATCGGCTCACCCCCCTGCCACAGGGGCCGCAGCAGTTCCACCAGGCCGGCAGCCCGCTCCAACTGGGGCGGGCTGCCCCGTAATTGCAAACTCAAACCCCGCAATACCAGGGAAGCGCCGGTGAGCGCCTCCAGGCGATGCAGGGTGGCTTCGCCAGCTCCGGCCAGGGCCATGGCGGCGGCCTGATCGGGCAGATCGATGGCGAAGCTCTGGAGTGAGTCAGCCCCGGGCATGGGGCGTTTCCTCAGGCTTCAGGGGCCGTCTCGGCAGCGGCTGCCGCAGCTGCAGCCTCTTCCGCGGCCTTGGCGGCAGCGGCAGCTTCAGCAGCGGTAGCTTCAGCAGCAGCAGCCTCTTCCGCAGCCTTGGCGGCGGCGGCTTCAGCGGCTGCCTTGGCGGCGGCTGCCTCCCGAGCGGCGGCTTGCTTGGCCTTGCCTACAACCACGGCAGCCCTGGGGCTGGGCTCCACCAGACCGCCGCGCTCCAGCAGGGTGAGCACGGTGTCGGTGGGCTGGGCACCCTGGGCCAGGCGGGCGCGGATGGCCTCGGTGTCCAGGCGCGCTTCCTTGGTGCGGGGGTTGTAGAAGCCCAGCTCTTCCAGCGGACGACCATCCCGACGGGACGTGCTGTTGGTGGCCACGAGGCGGAAACTCGCTTCCCGCTTCTTGCCGAACCGCTTCAGGCGGAGCTTGATCATCGTGGGCCGGCCACTAGGTGTGCAAACAAGCAATGTAGCTTGCGGCTCGCACCCCCCTCAAGAGGCCGCTTCACAGCTCCCCGAAGCCCTTGCGCTTCTTGCTCGGCTTGGGGGGCTTGGGGGCGGCGCCCCGGCCCGGCTTGCCATGGGAGGCGCCGCCAGCGGGGAAGCCGGGCATGCCGCCGCCCATGCCTGGCATGCCTGGGAAACCACCCATGCCGGGCAGGCCACCCATACCGGGCAGGCCGGGCATGCCGCCCCGGGTCATCTGCTGCATGAAGCCACGCATCTTCTGGAAGTCGGCGAGCACCTTGTCCACTTCGGCGGCGGTGTGGCCACTGCCAGCGGCGATGCGCCGCCGCCGCGAGGGGCTGCTGGCCAGCAGGTCGGGTTTTTGACGCTCGGCCTGGGTCATCGAGCCGATCATCGACTCAATCTTGCGCAGCTGCTGCTCCCCCTGCTTGAGCATGCCGTCGTCGATCTTGTTCATCCCCGGGATCATCTTCATCAGGCCCCCCAGGGAGCCCATGCGCTTGATCAGGCGCATCTGCTGCAGGAAATCGGAGAAGTCAAACGAGGCCTCCTGCAACTTCTGCTGCATGCGGGCCACATCGGCCAGCTCCACCTCCTTCTGGGCCTTCTCCACCAGGGTGAGCACATCGCCCATGCCCAGGATGCGGCTGGCCATGCGCTCGGGATGGAAGGGCTGCAGCGCCTCCACCTTCTCGCCGGTGCCGATGAACTTGATCGGCGCACCGCTGATCTTGCGGATCGAGAGGGCGGCGCCACCGCGGGAATCACCATCGAGTTTGGTGAGCACGGCGCCGGTGATTCCCACCTGCTCGTGGAAGGCGCGGGTGAGATCGGCGGCCTCCTGGCCAATCATCGAATCCACCACCAGCAGCACCTCGTCGGGCTGCACGGCATCGCGAATCCGCACCATCTCCTGCATCATCGAGGTATCGATCTGCAGCCGGCCGGCGGTGTCCACCAGCACGGTGTCGTAGCCCTCCTGCTGGGCCTTGCTGAGGCCGGCGGCGGCGATCTGCTCGGGCTTGGCCTCCGTGCCGAGGCTGAACACCTCCACACCGATCTGGGCGCCCAGGGTCTTCAGTTGATCGATGGCCGCCGGCCGGTACACGTCAGCGGCCACCAGCAGCGCCTTGCGCCCCTGCTCCTTGAGGTGCAGCCCCAACTTGGCGGTGGCGGTGGTTTTGCCAGCCCCCTGCAGGCCGGCCATGAGCACCACGCTGGGACTGCCGGCCTTGCCGCCCTGGGCCAGGGGGGCATTGGCGCCACCCATGGTCTCCACCAGCTGTTCGTGCACCACCTGGATGAATTTCTGGTCTGGGCTGATGCCCCGCACCACCTCCGCCCCGAGGGCCTTGCGCCGCACCTCATCCACGAAATCCTTCACCACCGGCAGGCTCACATCGGCCTCCAGCAGGGCGCGCCGCACGTCCTTCAGGGCCGCTTCGATGTTGGATTCACTGATGGCGGCCTGACCCCGGAGGGCCTTTACGGCGTCATCGAAGCGCTGGGACAGTTCGTCGAACATCGAGGCCTGCTGGCGGAGGGAAGGCCGCCTCGAATGGGCGGTGGCTAACCCCGATGGTAAAAAGCGGCGCGGCGGCCAGCGGGTTGCTCAGTGGGGCGGCTAGTTGACGGGACGAAAACCGACCAGCCGCCAGATGCCGTCTGGGTCGCGGCCGAACACATAGCTGTTGGTGAGCCGCAGCCGGCTAGCGGCGGCCAGATCCTGGCCGCTGGCATCGAGACGGCGCTCGCTGTAGCTCAAGCGCACCCGAGCCACGATGCGACCGGCCTGGCGCTCCGTGATTTGCAGCTCCTCCACCTGGGCTGTGATCTCCTGGCTGGTGCCGGCGGCCAAATCCCGCTGCCGCTCCGCTTGCAGGCGCAGCACCAAGGGCGCCCTCACCAGGCTCTCCAGGGGTTGGGGCGACGTGCCGCCCGCCAGCACGGCCGCCTTGGCCGCCAACCAGGCCTGCAGCAGCGCCTGAATTTGGGCTGCGTTGGGGTCGGCCGCCTGGAGCGGCAGGGTCGCCTGGGGGGAGGGGGTGAGCTTGGGAGCGGCTGGCAGCGGCTCAGCTGGCACCGGGGTCACTGGAGCGGCCAGCTTGGGCTTCACCGGCGCCGGCGGCGCTGGGGGCATGGGCCCCCGGGACCGCAGGGCCAGCACCACCCCGATCAGCAGCCCAGCCCCTGCCGCCGCGATTGCCAATCTTCTCGGCCGCCAGCCCAGGCCGGGAAGCCACCGACCAGCCCTGGCGATGCCGGCCGGCCAGCGGCGCCGGGAATCAGTCAAGCCGCTGGCAACTGATCTGCCACTGGCCACTGATCTGCCGCTGGCAACTGATGGGTCGCTGGCCAAGGCGGGCCCATCGTCTAGCGGTTGGCCGGTGAATACGTAGTCACCAGCCACCATCGCCGGCCCCACCGCAACCGTTGCCTCCCCTGACGGCGTCCAGTCGGCAAAGGGGTTTTGCTGCTGGCGATCGTCGCGGCTGGCGGCAGGGGATCCAGGGCGCTGGCCACCGCTGGCGGCCAGCGAGCGCTCCAGGCGCATCACCCAGGTCTGCACGTCGCGGTCGGCGAAGTAGGCCTCCAGATCTGGATCGGCTTCCAGGTCGCGGTAGCCCGAGAGCACCTCGCGCTCCAGCCAATCGCGGCAGTAGGCGCAGAGCTGGGCCAATGGATCGCCACTCTGCTGCGCCGCCCAGCTCTTCAGCCGCCCATCGGCCCCCTCGGCAAACAGGCGCTGGCCGGTTTCCACCTGCCCAAGTAATAGATAAAGGCAGGCCAAGGAAGGCTCGACGGCCCGCTGGCCGCTGGCCTCCAGCAGCTGGCGGGCAGCCTGGATGCGCTCTGGCTTGCGCTGGGCGAATCCGGTGGCCGTGAGCGCTCGGCTGGCCAACAGGGTGGCCTGGGGCGACTGATCGGCCCAGCGGCTGAACAGGTCCACCTGCTCCTGCACGGTGAGGAAGGAGCGGATCTGGCTGAAGAAGGGGCCAAATTGCTCGGCGGGCAAACTTGGATCGGCCTCGCCCTCCAGCCCGCCCCGCTCCTGCACCAGCTGTTCGAGCAGCTCCAAGCCCAGCTGGCGCTCGTCTCGGGCGGCGAGCTCGCGGCTGAGCAGGTCGAGCACCCGATAGGGCCGCAAACGCAGCAGCTCAGCGCTGATTTCCTGGAGCAGGGCGGGCAATTTGCCCATGCGCTGCAGTAGCTGGCCACCCTGGTGGAGCGTGGAGGCGGCCAGCTCGTAGCGCCGCTGCTGGTGGATTGCCGCCGCCGCCGCCAGGCAGGCCGTACCGGCCAGCAGCGTTAGATCCCCCTCCCGGCCGCTGCCCAATACCGGCGCGTTGGGCGGTTGCAGGGCGCGACTGGCCAGCTCGAAGCACTCCAGGGGTTGGCCGGCCTCCAGCAGCAACAGCAGCCCGCCGGTCTCCAAGGCGTAGGGCAGGTCCAGGGCTGGCACCAGGGAGTCGCCCCTACCCACCAGGGCCGTCAGGTGGGCCTCGTATTCGGCGCGGCGCGGGCCATCGGCCAGCAGGTCGGCACTCGCCCTCAGCAGCTCGGCGCGGGCCTGGAGGGTTTCGGCCGTGTAGCCCTGTTCGGGCGGACGATCCAGGCGCTGCTGCAAGGTATGCAGAACCACCTGGGCGTCGCTGCTACCAGTGACGCCCAGCAGCCGGAAATGATCGATCGGCAGTTCCAACCCACAGGCGCCTAATGGTGGGTGACTGTAGGCAGAGTCTTGGATTTTGGCTGCAGCGAGCACTGTTTACGGGGCTGGACCCCGTACAGTTCAGTCAGCATCAGGCGCTTAAGAGGATGACCAAGGCAGACATGGGTCGTGATCTTGCGGCCGCCTCCGGAGCTCCCGCCTGTTCCGCCGATTCCCACCAGGCGGCCGGTGCCCATGCCGAACGGCTGCGCAACCTCTATCCCGCCACCCCGGCCCAGGTGAGCTCCGAGGAGGGCCTGATGCTCTACCGCGACATGATGCTGGGCCGGCGCTTTGAGGACAAATGCGCCGAGATGTACTACCGCGGCAAGATGTTTGGCTTCGTGCATCTCTACAACGGCCAAGAGGCCGTCAGCACGGGTGTGATCAAGGCGATGAAGCCCCAATACGACTGGTTTTGCAGCACCTACCGGGACCACGTCCACGCCCTCAGTTGCGGCGTACCAGCCCGGGAGGTGATGAGCGAACTGTTTGGCAAGGAAACCGGCTGCAGCAAGGGCCGCGGCGGCTCGATGCACCTCTTTTCCAAGGAGCATCACCTGCTGGGCGGCTACGCCTTCATCGGCGAAGGAATTCCGGTGGCCCTGGGGGCCGCATTTACTAGTCGCTATAAGCGCGATGCCCTGGGGGATAGCTCCAGCGATTCGGTTACCGCCGCCTTTTTTGGCGATGGCACCTGCAATATTGGTCAGTTTTACGAATGTCTAAACATGGCGTCCCTATGGAAATTGCCGATCATATTTGTGGTGGAAAACAATAAATGGGCCATCGGTATGGACCACAACCGCGCCACCAGTGATCCAGAGATTTGGCGCAAGGCCACCGGCTTCGGCATGGCCAGCGAGGAGGTGAATGGCATGGATGTTCTCGCCGTGCGCGCCGCCAGCCAGCGGGCGATCGAGCGGGCCCGCGCCGGCGAGGGTCCCACCCTGTTGGAATGCCTCACCTACCGCTTCCGCGGCCATTCCCTGGCCGACCCCGACGAGCTGCGGGCCGAGGCCGAGAAGGAATTCTGGGCCAAGCTCGATCCGATCAAGGGCTTGGCGGCCCAGCTGCTGGAGCAAAAGCTGGCCACGGCAGAACAACTGCAGGCAATTGAGCTAGAAGTAGACGCCGAAGTAGCCGACTGTGTGGAGTTTGCCCTGGCCGCCCCCGAACCCAAACCAGAAGAGCTCACCCGCTTCATCTGGGCAGAAGACTGAATCTAGGTAGATAACAGCCCATTTCATATCTATAGCCCATGTAAGCGGGCCTGTTCGCTGGCGGCCCTGAACACCAGGCTGTGGCGCTCCACCAGGGGTGCCAGGGCGTCGTAGCCGCCACCGATCACCGTGGCGATGGCAATGCCCCGCCGCAGGCAGGCATCCAGCACCAGGCGATCGCGGTTCAGCAGGCCGGTGCTGCTGAGGCAAAGCCTTCCCAGGAGATCGCCGCGGTGGGGATCGACGCCGGCGTTATAGAGCACCAGGTCGGGCTGCACCGCCGAGAGCAGATCGGGCAACACATTGCCGATGGCGGCGAGATATTCGTCGTCGCAGAGCCCATCCGCCAGGGGTAAATCCAGATCGCCAATTTGCTTGCGCAGCGGGAAGTTGCTGGCGCAGTGGGCTGAGAAGCAGAACACCCGAGGCTCCTGCTGGAAGATCGCTGCGGTGCCATCCCCTTGATGCACGTCTAGGTCGACCACCATCACGCGGCGCACCCGGGCCTCCGCCAGCAATACCCGCGCCGCCACAGCGCAATCGTTAAAGATGCAAAAACCACTGCCGTAGGCGGGAAAGGCGTGGTGGGTGCCGCCGGCCAGATGGCAGGCAACGCCGTGCTCCAGGGCCAACCGGGCCGTGAGCACGGTGCCACCCACCGCCAGCCAACTGCGCCGCACCAGGGCCGCACTCACCGGCAGGCCAATGCGGCGCTGTTCAGCAGCCGAGAGTTCGCCGCGGCTGTAGGCCTGGTGATAACTGCGCTGGTGCACCAACTCCAGCCAGCGGCGGGGGGCTGGCAATGGGCTATGCAGCTGGGCCGCACTGGCCAGATCCAACCGCAGCAGCCGATCGTGCAGCAGCTGAAACTTGGCCATCGGAAAGCGATGCTGGCTCGGCAGGGGCGCCGAATAGTCGCGGTGATAAACCAGCGGCGGCCTCATGGCACATCCTCGCCATGGGTACGAATGAAAGCTTGCCTGGCGGCATCAGCCACCAGCATCTAGCAACCGTTCCAGCAGCTGCTCCAGGTGGCCCACCCAGGCGCTGGTATTGAACAGGGGCAGCTCGGCCCTGCCTTCCAGCAGCTGATGGCGCAGGCGCCGCAGTTCGGCCGGCTGGCGGCCCAAGGCGATGGCGCGCTGCCGGTAGGCCTCAGGCGTGGGGCAGATCATTTCCTCCAGGCCGGTGGCGGCGCAGAGGCTGGCGCCCATGCGCGAGGCAAATGTTTGGCCCGGGCAGGTAAGCAGCGGCAGCCCGGCGGCGAGGGCGGTCACGGCGGTGGCGCCGGAGCCGTAGGGGCTGGTGTCGAGCAGCAGATCGGCCAGAGCGCAGCACTGGCCAAAGGCTGCACTCTCCACCTTGGGGCTGAACACCAGCCGGCGCCACTCCAGGCCGGCCTGCGCCAGTCGGGCGCGCAGCCGCTGCTCCACCAGCGGCTCGTCGTTGATGATCCACAGCACCGAGTTCGGCACCTGGCGCAAAATCTCCAGCCAGCAATCGAACACCGCCGGCGTGATTTTTTCGGGCCGGTTGAAGCAGGCGTAAACCACCGCATCGGCCGGCAGGCCGAGGGCCTCGCGGCTGGGTGGGGGAGAAGCTGGATCGGCGGCACCCAGCGGCTGCGCTGAAGCGTCCTGATCCGGTAGCGGGCCTGAGCTAACAAAGCCCCAGGGCAGGCGGTGCACCGTTTCGCGGTAGTGAACTTCGTGATCCGGCGGGATCAACCAGGCATCGGCGATCACCCCATCGATCCAGTCGGCGCCGAGGGAACCGGGATAACCCAGGTAATGGAGCTGCAGCGGCGCCGGCCTCAGCGCCAGCACGCCGGGGCGGCCGTGGTGGGTGTGGCCCATCAGATCGATCAGCACGTCGATGCCATCGCTGCGGATGCGGTTGGCGATCACCTCGCTGCTGTCGCCGGCCACCATCGCGTAGTGGTCTACGCCGCAGCGGATCAGCTCGGTGATTTCATCGGAGATATCGGCCAGGGAATAGGCGAACACCTCAAAGCGGCGACGGTCGTGGCGGGCGAACAGGCCATGGAGCAGGTTGCCCATGGCGTGATTGCGAAAATCGGCCGAGAGGTAGCCGATCCGCCAGCGTTCGCCGGCCTGATGCGGCGGGGGTGGCGGCAGCCGCAGGGGGGCCATGCTGCGGCTGGTGGGTTCGGCCCAGCGTTCGCCGAGGCGCCGGTGCAGGGCCGGGGGCGCCGGAAACAGGTTCAGGCTCAGGGGCGGCACCAGCACCGAATCAACAACTCCGTCCCTGGCTTGCCCGTGGGCCTCCAACTGCGCCAGCAGCTGGGCCATGCGGCGCTCGTGGTCGTGCCAGTCGCAGAGGCTCAGCCGATGCATCTCCAGCTGCACCAGCACTTCGGTGGCATTGGGATCGATAGCCAGGGCCGTTTTCAGTGCGGCGATGCCGGCTTCTGTTTGGCCCAGGGCCGCCAGGGCCTGGCCGAGCTGGTAATGGCCTTCTCGCAGCTGCGGTTCCTGGCGCAGCAGCCTGCGGAAGCAGGGCAGGGCCGCCTCCACCCGCCCCAGATCCATCAGGGTGATGCCCAGCTGCAGCAGCAGGTCGGGCCGCTGCGGCGTGGCCCGCAGGATCATCCGCAGGGCCTCCAGGGCCTGGTGGGAGCGCCCCTGGCTGCGCAGCACCACCGCCAGAGCTAAGAGGTTGTCGGCTGCGGTGCGGAGGCCGGGCTCCAGCCGCAGGGCCTCGCCGTGGTCCCGCTGGGCGGCGTCGAGATCACCCTGCAGCTGCAGCAGGGTGCCCCGGTTGGCGTGGGCCCGGGCTCGTAGGCGCTTGGTGGCATCGCTGAAGCTGTCACCCAGGGCAGCGGCGGCAACGGGCAGGTCATCAGCCGGCGGACGGGAGTCGCCTGCCAGCAGGGAATTGAGCAGGGCGAGGGCCTCGCCATTGGAGCCCTGCTGGTGCAGCACCTTGGCCAGCTGCAGCCGGCTGGCGCCATGGCCCGGCGCCTGCTCCAACAGCTGGCGGTAGAGCCGCTCCGCCTCTGGCCAGGCGCCGGCTTTATCCAGAGCTCGGGCCGAGCGGAACAGCTCCTGCAGCTCAGACGGGGCACTGAAGGCTGGTGGGCTGAATTCGGTAGGGCTAGAAGATGCGGTAGGGCTGAAGGCGGATGGGCTGGAAGATGCGGTAGGGCTGGAGTCTGGCCGGCTGGAGGCTAGCCGGCTGGAGGCTGGTGGGCGGGAGGCTGTTGGGCGGGAGGCTGTTGGGCGGGAGGAGGAGGCGCCAGTTGCGGGGTTGATGGCATCGCTTCCCTCGCTCCCTTCGCCCCATTTGCGCAGATAGGCCAGCTGCTGTTCACTCCAGGCCAGGCCGCTGGCATCACGGCCATGGGCATGCAGCAGCGGCAGGGGCCAGGTGCCGAGGCTCAGGCCCGCGCACCGGGCAGAACGACAGAAATCCAGGTCGTAATAGTGAAAGGCAAAGCGCGGATCAAAGCGCAAGCCTGAGCGGTGCAGGGTGTCGGCCCGGGCGGCCAGGAACAGCCCATCGAGCGACTGCACCGGCATCGGCACCGGTCCATATACCGCCAGCTGGGCAGCTCCGGGCGCACCGTGGTGCAGAGCACCGCTGAGATAGGGCTGGTCCCAGCCGCCGCTGCGGGGATCCAGCCACCAGGCCAGCTGACCGCTCTGATGGCGCTGGTTACCGGCCACCCCCACCAGATCAAAGCGGAGCAGTGCCTCCTCCAAATGGGGACCGAGGGGCTCGGGGCCGAGGTCCAGGTCGTCGTGGCAGAACACCAGCACCGCCTTGGCCGGGGCGGCCTCGATCGCGGCGTTGTAAGCCATCGCCAGGGGCTGGCGGTTGGCGAAGCTGATCCGCGCCACCAGCTGCCGGTGTTGCGGTTGCCCTAGGGAGCGGCCCAGCAGCGTGTCGCTCCAGAAGGCCGCCGCCTCCAGCCGCGTGGCTGATACCAGCTGGAACAGCTCGCTGCTCATGGCCGATCGGACCCCTCGGGCACTGGGGGCGAGTCGGGCGGATCGAGCGGATTGAGCGCCGCCGCCCGCTCGGCGTAGTGGCGAGCGGCGCGGGAATGCAGGCGGGCCAGGGCCCGCACCGGCCGCGATTGCAGTGGATCAAGGCTCGTGGCGCGCTCGAAGGCCGCCAGGGCGTCGGCGAGGCGGCCCTGGCGCTGCAGGGCATGGCCCAGAAAGCTGAGGGCGTGGGCGTCGTTTGGGTCGAGCCGCACCGCCTCCGCCAGGGCTGCGGCCGCCTCCGCCAGGGCGCCGCGCTGGAGCGCCTCCACCCCCTGCAACCGCTGCTGATCGGACGGGCTGTCGATGCCCAGGCGCCAGTGCCGGGGCGCCAGTTGGCGCAGACCCGGCAGGGAGGCCAGCGGGCGATCGGCCGCCTGCTGAAGCAGGGGTTCAACCGGGCCTTCCGCAGGCCTGCTGCGTTGCGCCAGATCCTTGTAAATGGCCAGGCGGATGGGGGCGTGCTGGGCCAGGCGCCGCTCACTGGCCACCAGGGTGTGGGCGGTGGTGGCGATCGTCTGCCGCAGCGCCGGCTCGTTCACCAGCCGATCGAGCTGGCGGATCAAATCGTCGGGGTTGTCGTAGAGCAACGCCGCACCGGTGCCGGCGAGATGGTGGTAGGGATCGAGATTTTGTAATAGCGGCACCACGGAACGGCTGGCGTACTCCAGGAACTTCACATCGGAGCGGCAGCGGTTGAATTCGGTGGGCAGCAGCGGCGCCAGACCGATGTCGAGCCGCTCCAGCCACTGCAGATAGTGGGGCAGCGAGCCGGCCAGGGCGAAGCGGAAGCGTTCGGCGTCCAGGGCCGCGAACGGCTCGGCCAGCACCGGATCGCCCATCAGTTCAAAGCGCACGTGCCGCTGCTGCTGCAGCCAGGCGATCAGGGCTGGGGCGATGGCGCGCAGATCCTCCCGATGCCCGAAGGATCCCCCCCAGCCGATCACCAGGGGCCGCTCGGCGCTGGCGGGAGCCGCAGCGGGGAAGGCGCGCAGCGGCGGCAGCTCCTGCAGCTGATTCGGCGCCACCTCGATCCGCTGGGCCCGATCCACCAGCCGCTGGCGCAGGGCTTCGGTGGTCACCTGGGTGGCATCGCAGCGGCGGATCAGGGCATCGAAGCAGAACAGCGCCCGCCGGTCGCTCCAGGAGCCATGGGCTGGATTCCAGGGCTGCACATCCGGCAGGTAGTCGTTCACCTCGCAGATGCTGGGCCGGCCCAGTTGGCGGCGCTGGTGAATCAGCCGGAATACCTCTACATCCAGCGTCATCGTGAACACCACCACATCGGCCGCCAGTACGGCGCCGTCGTGGTGGCGGGCCTGGGGATGCACCTCAAATACCTCCACATCCGCCAGGGCCGCCAGGGCGGCGGCGGGCTGGTGCAGCCGGTAGAGGTTGTCGCCGATCGAACCCATGCCGCCCACCAGCACTAGGCGCAGGGGCTGGTGGTTATGCGCAGGGCTGGCCAGAGCGGTGGCGTTCAAGTGCTGCTGGGTGCGGGGGTTGATTGTGACGCTGAAGGGGTGTGGAGGGCGAGGGGTGGGTGAGGGGCGAGACTGGCATGCCGGTAGGGCAGCTGGCCGCGATAAGGCGACCCTCGCCAGCCTGGATAGCTCGCCAGTCTGACTAGAACGAGCCTGCGGTCTGGGTAGACCAGTGCAGCTGGTTTGCCAGAACGCCCGGCAATTAAAAACGCCCGGCAGCCAAAGCTGCGATTTTTCGAGCTCCCCAAAGCAGTCTATATGGCAATTTCATACGCCGCAAGCTTTTATGATCTAAGCAGGTTGATTGGTCACTCGGTAAATCATGTTCTCATCACCCAAAGGTTGCCCGATTAAACAATATAGCTAATAATTTCAATTATGGCATCAACAGTGGAGACATGGCTGAGGGAAGTGTCATGGTGTATCTAGGGCTGCAAAGCATCCGCTTCGCTGAGCGGTATTTTCAGGAAGCCATAACTTTTTCAGGAAACCATATCTAGAAAAGATAAACTCCATATTTCAACCACTGCTTCGATAGGCAAAAGCCGCGAACTTGCGGGACGGAAGACCAGGAATTTGGCCGATGGTAATACGATACTAAATCAGCGAAGTGAAGTTAAAGCCAATTACCAGGTCATCGTAGTCACGGTCGCCACCTCCAGAGATATCTTCCAGGCCAAAAAGATTGTTGCCCAGGGAGCGGAAATGGCTGATGCCGTCGCTGTTAGCGGCGCCGTAGGCGAAGAAGGTGTTGCCATTCACCAGGGCGTAGGGCGCCAGGAAGCTGCCGCCGGCCAGGTCCACAAAGTTGCGGCTGCTGGTTTGATTGTCGGCCACGCTGAGATTGCCTAGTTGGTTTACGAGGTTGTCGGTGCGCAGGGCCTCTGCCCGATAATCCACATCTCCAGGCTTCAGGCGGGTTATGCCATCGGCGGCCACAATTGTGCCTTGTGCATCCAGCGAGCGGTAGAAGCCGGCCACGGAATTGAAGTTAGCTTCCCTTCCCAGCGTAACCGTACCCTTAAGTTGTTGGGCAGCTGTCAGGGCACTGAGGTCGAGCACCGGTGCTTGCACCTGGGCCTGGCTAATCAGGGCATTGAGTCCGGGATCACCTGGCAGAATACTGAGGGAGAAACGTACGCCGCTGCTGGAGGAGAAGGATGCCTGACTGTTGCCAAGATCGGCCTGGTTGATATAGCGAAAGCGAGTGTCGCCAAGGCTGGTGAGTTGATCGAGGCTGGCATCCTGCACTTCGAAGAACCTCAGGCTCTGGCCATTGATTAACAGGATGTCCCGCTCGAAGCGGATATTGGTGGTGGGAAGAATGGCATCGGTGCTCTCCAGGGTCGAGAAGAGGGTCTGGGCCCGGTTAAGCAACCAGTTGAAATCGTTCAACAGATTTGCGGAGTCAGGTAACTCATCTGGGTTGAGCACCACGTAACCAATCTGATTGGAGGAGCTGGAGCGGCCGGTGAGGTTGGCCTGTAAATTGACGGCGGCAGGAGCTGTATTGCCCAGGTCAGAGATAGTAAGCATGCCGGAACCTGGGCTGTGGAAGCTGAGATCGGTGAGATCTGCAAAACCAGCAAAAGATGGGTCGTCAATTCTGCCATTTACCTCTCCATCCTTGTCACCATAACCTCCGTCAATCAAACTGAGGAAGAGGAAATCAGCTGTGCCGTCGCCGTCGGTGTCTATAAATCGAGCACCGGCGCCGGTGATCGGATCGTAGGTGAGCGGAGTGATGCTGCCCGTGACGGAATCAAGAGCGTAATAGATAAGCTTTCGATTGGCTGCACGGTCGGCAGATTCATCGCTCAACTCGGGTAGGAGTTCTGCTGCCACCAGGTCTAGCAGTGCGCTGACGGAGGCGCGGTCCCGTCCTTCATCAGTATCAATAACGAATTCAACGTTGGTGGAATTGGGAGTGATCTTGAATTCTTCCAGCTCTGCCAAGATTTCTTCGAAGAATTCTGATTCTGATTCTGATGTGGTGTTGATAACCACCTCAGTTCCTGAGGGTAAATCACCACCGATGATGGTTAAAGTTATCGTCCTTGGCCCGCCTGCGGGAGTTTCGATCGTTACCTCTGTCGTCTTGGTGGTGGGTTCTAATTCTGATACCTCGTCGACATCGGTAATGATTAGGCTGAAGTCAGCCGAGACGGGGATACTGCCGGGCAGGCTTGAATCTGTGGCGGAAACCCTGACGGCGTAGGCGGACTTGGTTTCGTAGTCAAGTACAGTGCCGTCTTTGCCGGCTTTGATAAAGAGGCTGTTGCCATCTAGTTCAAAGCTGTTGGCATCAGCACCGGAAAGACTAAGGTCATTGGTACCGAAAGCATCGTCGTAGATCACGATATCCGCCACCTTAATTCGCACTGAGGTGCTCCTGGTTTCCTCCAGCGAGCTGGTGACGTTGGCGAAGTCCAAGGCGGTGGGCGCCTCGTTGATGACAACCGTGGCGGTGTAGGCTGTGCCGGCTGCGGACTGGTTGCCAGCGGCATCGGCAACTTGGGCCGTATAGCTGACGCTCTGGTTATCGCTCAGCGTGCGGCTATCGGCATAGCTCCAGGTGGTGCCGGAGAGAGATGCGTTGCCCAGGTAAGTGCTGCCGTCGTAAATACGAACGGTTTCACCGGCAGCAAGAGCAGCCGTGATAGTGCCGCTGATCGATAGGGAGGTGTCGTTGGTGGTGCCTCCTGTGGCGATGGTGCCGGTGACGATGCCGAAGTCATCGGTGATGGCGGTAACTGACGCCGTAGTAGTGGGGGCGGTGAGATCAACCGTGGCAGTGTAGGCGGTGCCGGCGGCGGACTGGTTGCCTGCGGCATCAGCGACGCGGGCGGCATAGCTGACGCTCTGGTTATTGCTCAGCGTGCGGATATCGGCATAGCTCCAGGTGGTGCCGGAGAGAGATGCGTTGCCCAGGTAAGTGCTGCCGTCGTAAATGCGAACGGTTTCACCGGCAGCAAGAGCAGCCGTGATAGTGCCGCTGATCGATAGGGAGGTGTCGTTGGTGGTGGTGCCGGAGGTAACCGTTCCTTGGAAGATGCCGACATTGTCGGTGATACCGGTAACCGCTGAGGTGGTGGTGGGAGCGATGGTATCAATGCTGTAGTTAGCCGTGATGGCGGTTACGCCGGTGTTGCCAGCGATGTCGGTATAGGTGTTGGCAAGGCTGAGGACATTCGTGGCATCCTCTATATCGGCGGTTGGCGTAAAGGTGCCTGTCCAGGTGATGTCTCCGTTGGCGGA
>JBILLQ010000014.1:0-58089 GCA_044375975.1 Prochlorococcaceae cyanobacterium | reverse complement strand
TTATCGCTTCAATCGCCGTTTTAATCTGAAGGGTTTGCTGCAGCGTCTGCTCATTGCCTGCATCGGCAGCAGACCGCGGCCAGAGCGCCTGCTCCGGTCTGCGGAGTTTTGTTGCTGATCAGGTCAAGGCTTGGCGTTTCGCCGCTGTTCTGCGACGGCATTTGGTTTCCAGACCCGCTACCACCGATCAGGCGCGGGAGTCCCTGGAGCGGATTTGGCAGCGGGGCCAGCGGGCGAGGTAGCCGCCAGGGCCGCAGCAGGGCCAAGGGGAGCGCCACAAAGGATCGCCAAAATGGATCGCCACAGGGAGGCCGTTACAAAATGTCATATGATTGTCTTGGTCATCGAGCGGGTCCTAAGGGTCCGCTTTTTAATGGCCTGTCGCGGCAGGGCGGTGAGAGTGGCGGCGGGCGTGGCGGCGGGCAGCTACTTGCTTGCTGCTTTCCAGAGCCAATAGGCGACCAGGGCCACCAGCACCCAGGGAACCAGTGCCCTGAACACCAGCAAGACCAGCACCACCACGACAGCGGACCAGGCGGAACGCTTGATCAAAGCCTTCGCTTCATCGGTCATGAAGCGCCAGCGGGGAAGCAGCGGCATAGGTGTCGAGAGTTTTGTTCCCAGGAAAGGTCCTCTGGTGTCTTAACCGCAAGGGGGCAGCACCTGCCGGGTTCCGATCGGTTCTGCCAGCGACCCATAGCCCCGTTCAGTAACGGTAGCTAATCGTATAAATCTGGTCCATCGCCAATTGGCTGAAGTGATCGCCAAGCTGATTTGGGTGTAATCGTAGAGGTGATCATCTCGCCGCCTCAATAAATAAATAAATAAAAATTCAGTGGCATGGCTCTTCTGCGGCGAGCGGCGGGCGGTCGCAACAATTTGGCTGCTATTGAGAATCGCTTGCAACAGGGCGGGGATGGGGGCTAAGTTGAGATCGATTCGCAACAGTGGTTACTGCTGCGGCCGGGCGGTGCCAGCTCATGGTCTCGTCTTTGGCCTGCAGGCCCTGCGGTCGCCTCAGTCCGAGCGGCCACTCGCTTCAGCGCAGTGGCCGCGATCTAATGACCAGGTCCCACCTCGATGAGCTTCTCTCCCCCAGCCGATCCCGCCCATCCGGCCGTACGCATGCCAGCTGGTCAGGCCGTGCTGCTGGATCCCAGCCTGCATCCCAGTGGCACCTGCGTCCAAGTGCTAGAGGGCATGGCGCGGGTCTATTGCCCCTGCGAAGACACCGAGGGCATGACCATTGCCTTCCTGCAAGCAGGCGATCAGCTGCGGACGGATCGGCTTTGCTCAGAAGGGGTCTGCATTGAAGCGCTCACCCCCCTGGCCTTCCGCACCTGCCCAGCCGCTGCTGGCGGGGGAGCCGATGCGGTGAATGAATGGACCCTGCAATTGCTGCGCATCCGCCATCTGGGCAATGCTGAGCAGCGGTTGCACGCCCTGTTGGCCCTGTTGGTGCATCGCATGGGTCGTCGTTGTGGCGATTGGTGTCACCTGCCGTTTCGCCTCACCCATGAACGCATTGGCGAGTTGATTGGCACCACACGGGTAACCACCACCCGGCTGATCACCCGCATCCGCAAGGCGGGCCTATTGGAATCCCCCAGCAGTGAACCAGGGCTGCGTCTGGCACCGGCCTTGATGGAAAACATTTCCCTGGCCGCCTGAGCTACATCTGTAGTGGCTGATTTATGCCTGAGCTGAAATCGCCCCCACTGGCACTGGCACCCCCACTACCCATGGCACCCCCACTACCCATGGCACCCCCACTGGCACCCCCAAATGCCACTGGCACCCCCAATGATGCTGAGCGATTGATGTCATGGAATTGCCATCATTAAATAGAAGACACTTCCTGCAACTGCTGGCCTGCAGCAGCCTGGCCACTCCAGCCTGGCTGCTGCAGCGCTCTGTCTGGGCAGGCGTTGGCACCACCACCCGCTTTTTGGCGGTGGCAGACACCGGTAGCGGCGATGCCAATCAGCGGGCCGTGGCTCAGCAAATGGCCCTGGTTAATCGGCAGAGGCCAGTGGATCTGGTGTTGCTGGGGGGTGACAACATTTATCCCTCGGGAGATATAGCTATGGTGCAGGCCACCTTTGAGAAACCCTACCGGGAGTTAATCGCCGCCGGCGTCCCCTTCCATGCGGTGCTCGGCAACCATGACATCCGCACTGCCAATGGTGAGCAGCAGCTTGCCTATCGCCCATTTGGCATGAAAGGCCGTTTTTATTCGCTGCGACAGGGGTTGGTGGAATTCTTCTGCATCGATACCAATGTGAATGCCGATTGGGCGCGTCAGTTGCCCTGGCTGAGCCAATCCCTGGCCCGCAGTAGCGCCCCTTGGAAAGTAGTGGTGGGTCATCATCCGGTGTATTCCTCCGGCTTCTATGGCAACGATCAAGTAGCTCAACGGCGCTTAGCCCCCCTGTTCCGGCGCTATGGCGTGGCGCTTTATATCAATGGCCATGAGCATCACTATGAGCGCAGCAAGCCCATCGATGGCACTACATACCTAGTGGTTGGCGGTGGCGGGGCTTATTTGCGCCCTGTGCAGCCTTCAGCTCAGAGCGCCAGGGCGATTAGTCGCTTTAGTTTTGCCGAGTTGGAGGCCCATCGCGACGGCCTCACGATCACGGCCTGGGATGCCCAGGGTCAGCGCCTCGATCGGGCTTTGATTTTGCCACCGGGCCAGCTTGTCAGCGCCGCTGGCCTTGGCGGAAACTGATGATGGCACTTGGTAATAGCTGTCATGGCAGTACAAGCCACTCCAACCCAGGGGAGCAGCAGACTCTGGCCCTATTGGGTATGCCCAATACCGGCAAGTCAACCCTCTATAACAGGCTTACCGGTGGCAATGCCCTGATTGCCAATTGGCCAGGGCTCACGGTGGAGCTGATGCGTGGCCCCCTGCCTCCAGGGGCTGGCGGGGAGTCCCGTCAGCTGGTGGATCTGCCTGGCATCCACGACTTGGATGGCCATAGCGCCGATGAGGCCGTGGTGAAGGATTTTTTGCACCAAATCCCTCCTGATTTGGTGCTGGTAATTGTTAATGCCAGTCAGATTGCGGCCCAGCTCCGACTGGTGTTGCAGTTATTGGCCCTGGGTTTGCCAACAGTACTGGCCCTAAATATGAGCGATGAAGCCCGTCGCCTGGGCGTGGTTATCGATGCTCCTGCCCTGGCAGAGGGGCTGGGCATTCCTGTGGTGGCGATCAGTGCCGAGCGCAATGAGGGCATCGGTGATTTGCTTGATCGTTTGGCCAGGCTCCAGGTGCCGCCGCCAGAGTTTCCAGAGGCGGAACTGGAGTCTCGTCTGGAAATTTTGGTAGATAAATGCGTTCAGCAGCCTGAGCAATTGGTGCCTTGGCATACCCGCAATTTGGATCGTTGACTGCTGCATCCCTTTGCTGGAGTCCTGCTGTTTCTAGGGATAGTATTGTTGCTGTTTCAGTCTCTATACGCCTTGGCCAAGCCTGTGCAGGACCTGCTGGGTTCTTGGCTTGACTGGCTGCAGACGGTTTTGCTGGAACCTGGCTTGACAGCCATAGGCGCACCGGATTTTCTGCGGGGTTTCTTAGTCGATGGCGTGTGGCTGGGGGTGGGAACTGTTACCACGTTCTTGCCGGTTATCTTCCTTTTTTATCTAGTGCTTGCAGTTATCGAGGATTCTGGCTATCTACCTAGGGCTGCTTTCCTGATGGATGGCTTTATGAACTGGTTTGGCCTAGATGGAAGGGCCTTCGTTCTTCAGGTTATGGGATTTGGCTGCAATGTCCCTTCAATTTTAGGCACTCGGGTGATTCGAGATCCAGCCCAGCGCCTGCTCACGATGCTGGTGATTCCATTTGCCCTTTGCCAAGCAAGATTAACCGTGTTCGTGTTCATGGCCGGGGTATTCTTTCCGCGGCCATGGTGGGCGGCTGGCCTGGTGGTATTTGGCTTTTATCTGATGAGTTTTATAGCGGCAATTATCACTGGATTGGTATTCAAGAGAGTCTTCCCCAGCCGGGAGGCATTCGTGTTGGAATTGCCCCCCTACCGAAATCCAAGTTTACACACAATTTTGCGACGGGCCTGGAGTTCAATGGTTAATTTTCTGGCCACCACTCGGCTGTTCATCGTGCTGGGAGCGGCAGCAATATGGCTGCTCACCAACTTGCCTCCTGGGGCAATTCAGGGCTCTGGCCGCACAATTGCCGATGGAATTGGCCAGTTCTTCCAGCCTTTATTGGCTCCAATTGGTATGAATACCGCCCTAACTGTGTCGCTCTTTTTTGGCTTTATAGCTAAGGAGATTCTGCTGGGGGCCATGGCCGTAATCTATAACAGCAGCGAAACCATGCTGGGAGCCTCGATGAGTGCTGCACTTACCCCCTTGCAGTCGCTCAGTTTTATGACATTTGTGCTAATCTATACCCCCTGTTTGGGCACTATTGCCGCCCAGCTTCAGGAGTCAAAAAGCCGAGGCTTTGCCCTGCTCTCTTTAGGTTGGTCTTTCGGCTTGGCCTGGGCCATGGCGTTCATTGTATATCAAGGCGGCCGGCTGATTATGGCCTAAAAAGTTTATTGAGGACCAACATCTCTGTTTAATTAAGAAGGCTCTGGAAAAACCTCATTTTGGGCGATTCTATAACCTACAACCTTTGTAACATCGGTGCTTGCTCGGCAGTGGCTTCGGTTTTTCAGGGATTCCTAAAGCCAGTTTGACTCCTTGTAGATTCTTAGCACCTCGAAAGCTGCCGATTTGCCTCCACTAAATTTGGTTTATTTAATCGCTGCAATTTTTATCTCGTTGGGAGATTATTGAGATTATGGCTTTTTAAGCGCCCTCGTTTTATCAAGAAGTTTTGAGATTGTTCCGGGGGGTGTCATCATGCCGAATACCCCCCCCGCATGCAAGATGTAATTGATAAATTCTGGAATTGATCGGATATGACAGGGTCTGCTTTGGTATAAATTGACTATATAATGGATTATTTTTGGCGTGTTTTTGCGGGTTCTCATTGTTTTCTAGGAGAATCGATGCTTGAAAGGCATAAATGAACACAGTTGCGGCTCAAGTGCCGCGAAAGTGCAAATTTCTGTTTGCCACACTCGTTTGCGAGTTAATAATTTTGCTGGGCATCTGACGATGCTGCTTCTTTCTTTCCCCGGAGAACATCAATGTCTAACATCAATCTGCTGGCCGATGTGCAAGCTGAGCTGATGAGTGGTGGCTATAAGCCAACTAACATCACCAAGGTGACCAATTTCACTGGCATCAAGCAGTCCAATGATGTCACCAATGTTGGCCTCGGTCTGTGGGGCTATGGCTTTGCCAGTAGCTTCCAGGGCAATAGTGCCGATGTTAAGAACTTCATTAAAGCCTGACCCGCCACTGATTCCTTGTTAAAGTACCGCGGCATTTAAGGCGGCTTCGGATAGTTAGTTAGTCGCTGACGCTGTAATTATTGTGTCAATTGCTGTCTAATCTCTCCCTGCCAAGATTAAAGTTTCCCAGGGTCTCTTTGGGGCTGCGGTGCTTTTTACTCCCTAGCGAAGCTCTGATAAATCGCCATTTCCATGATCCAGTAACCCGAGGGGCTTTGCGGCATCGGGGCTCCATTGGTCGTGGCTAGGGTTTGTCAGAGCTTCCTTAACTGCTATCAACAACCCACGGGGGCCAAAAAAGTACCTATCCCTCCTGCTCTAGACAGAAAGCCCCAGGCATCCTTAGCTTTTTTCCGTCTATTTTTTGTCCGCGCTCAGTCTAATTTAATCTATTTTGGTTCATTTTAGTTCATTTTTATCTATGTTTAGCCTATTCTTAGTCAATTTTTAGTTTATGCTCTATCTGTCTTCTGTCCATACTCAGCCCATGCTTTATCTATTACCCGTTTATTCTCTATTTGCTTCCTGCGTGCTCTAAGCGTAATCCCTGCACGTTTCCTGCATGCATGCTTCCTGTGTGCTCCCTGCATGCTCACTGCATGCCGTCTGCGTGCCACCTGTATATCGCCGAGCACTTTGTCGTCTGCCGTTGGGCGCCGAGAAAAAGCCAAATCTCGCTGGTCCGGCGGTGTGAAAAGTATTGCAATACTTTGACTTTCACTTGCTCGCAGGGGGCGAAAGGATATTTTCGAAGTGCGCTGTTTTGGCTGCTGTGATGCGCCTGCGCTATGCGCCATCTGGCTAGGCCAATCGGCTTTTGTGGCCACTGCATTTTGCCGCTACTCCCCGTCTATGTGTCCATGGCCTCTGGATTCTGTTTGCGGTAATCAAGCTAAAGCTGAATGATTTGGGGCGAGCGGTTGGCGGTTTGGCTAGTCAGCAGCGTAATTAATTCGCATGGCTAGCCCGCCCCATGGCTAGCCCGCTCCATGGCTAGCCGCCCCATGCTAAGCAAGCCGTGGAGTGCATGGAGCTTCGCTTGCTGGCCTGCGCTTATTTATGGAGCTTCGCTTGATGGTCGGCGCTTAGAAGCCGCCTGGTGCCGCCAGGTTGCGGAAGCGGGTGAACTGGGGCTCAAACAGCAGCTTCACTGGGCCAACCGGGCCGTTGCGGTGCTTGGTGACGATTACTTCGGTGATGCCTCGATCGGTGGTGTCGGGGTTGTAGTACTCATCGCGATAGATCATCAGCACCAGATCGGCATCCTGTTCGATTGAGCCAGATTCGCGCAGATCGCTGAGCATCGGCCGCTTGTTGGTGCGCGATTCGACGCTGCGGCTGAGCTGGGAAAGGGCGATCACTGGCACATTCAATTCCCGCGCCATGCCTTTGAGCCCCCGGGTAATCCGTGACAGCTCCTGCACCCGATTATCGGAACCATTGCCCTCCATCAGTTGCAGATAGTCGATGATGATCAACCCCAGCTCTCTACCTGTTTCGGCCATCAAGCGCCGGCATAGGGAACGCATTTCCAGCACTCCGGCATTTGGCTTGTCGTCGATGTAGATCGGCATCTGACCCAGGCGGTCGATGCCCTGGCCCAGCAAGGGCCATTCTTCCTGCTGCAGCCGGCCGGTGCGCAGGCGACCGCTCTCAATGCCTGTTTCCATCGCCAGCAGTCGGTAGGTGAGCTGCTCCTTGCTCATCTCCAAGCTGAAGACGCACACCGGCAGGCTGTGCAACTGGGCCACGTTCTTGGCGATGTTCATCGTCAGGGCCGTCTTGCCCATGGCGGGGCGACCGGCCACGATGATCAGGTCGCTGCGCTGCAGGCCCTGGGTCATCGCGTCGAGGTCGTAGAAGTTCACCGGGATGCCGGCCACGGCCGTGCCCACCGAGCGGCTCTCGATTTCCTCGAAGGTGCGGGTGAGGATTTCAGCGGTGGGGGTGAGGCCGAGGCTGGGTTTCTCCTGGCTGATCGCAAAGATTTTTTGCTCCGCTTCATCGAGCACCTGATCCATCGGCTTGCCCTGGTCAAAGCCCAGGGCAATCACCTCATTGCCGGAGCGGATCAGCTGGCGCCGCAGGAATTTGTCCATCACCAGGCGCGCCACCTGGTCGATGGAGGCGGTGGAGGTAACCCGCTCCACCAGCTCCACCAGGCGGCCGCTGCCGCCCACCTTTTCCAATTGACCTGTGTCCGCCAGCCAGGCGGTCATGGCGGTGAGGTCGGTGGGCTTGCCCTGGCTGTGCAGCATCAGCGCAGTGCGGTAAATCTCCCGATGGGCCGATAGATAAAAGGCCTCCGCTCGCAGCAGGTCGGCCACCCGACCAATCGCATCGGGATCCAGCAGCAGGCCCCCCAGCACCGCCTCTTCCGCTTCCAAGTTCTGGGGCGGCACCGAATCGGGCAGGGCCTCAAAATTCGTTTCCTGCCGCCGGCGGCTGCCCGCGGCTTCGCCGGGATCGGAGTTCGCCTGGGGGGTAGACGCCATCGGCGGGGGTGGGGATACCAGCTAGAAACAGAACGCCGCCAGACCCCAAAGGAGCTGACGGCGCGGAGAAGATCGTCGAAATTGGGGCAGGTCTCAACCAGGAACCTGCAGGCCTTCAGTAGCTGGCCACTTCCAGGTTGATCTCGGCAGTCACCTCGGGGTGCAGCTTGATCTGCACCTTGTAGCTGCCGGTGCGGTGGATTTCGGGTACCAGGATGTCGCGGCGATCCAGCTCCTTCTTGGTGGCGGCCTCGATCACCTCGGCCACATCGCCGTTGGTCACGGTGCCGAACAGCACGTCGTCACCGCCGGTTTGCTTCTTAACAGTGAAGCGGCCGATGGTGGTCAAGGCGGTGCGGAAGGCTTCTGCCTCCGCCTTGAGGGCCGCCTGGCGGGCGGCTTCCTTGGCGCGGCGGGCCTCCACCTGGCGCATCACCGCCGGGGTGACGGGCACCGCCTTGCGCTGGGGCAGCAGGTAGTTGCGGGCATAGCCAGGGGCCACTTCCACCAGGTCCCCGTCCTTACCCAGGCTGAGGACGTCAGCGTTGAGAACGACTTGTACGCGCTTAGCCATGGGTTCGAAACCGGTTCTGATCGCTGACCGATCGATCAGCCTACGCGACGACCCCCTTCCTCGCTAGTGGCAGCCTCCTGCTGGGCGGCGGGCAGACGCACCTGGCGGGCCAGGCCGAGGGAGCGCAGCAGCCGGATGTGCTGCCAGGTGAGGTCTATCTGGGGACCAAAGCCATGGCGGGCGCTATGGGGGTAGGCGTGGTGGTTGTTGTGCCAGCCCTCACCGAAGGTGAACGCCGCCACCCAGGCATTGTTTTTGGATTGATCGCCGCTCTCATGGCTCGTATCCCCCCAGAGATGGGTGGCCGAATTCACCAGCCAGGTGAAGTGGTACACGATCACCAGGCGCAGGGGGATGCCCCACAGCACCAGGGACCAGCCGCCGACGCCGCTGGCACTGCCGATCCAGAACAGCAGTAGCGCCAGCGGTAGCTGCAACACCAGAAACCAGTTGTTCAACCAGCGGTAGTAGGGGTCGCGGGCCAGGTCGCCGGTGAGCCGGGGCACGGCGGCCATGGCCGGGATCGGGGCGAACATCCAGCCCATGTGGCTCCACCAGAAGCCCTTGAGGCTGCTGTGGTGGTCCACCTCGGTGTCGGAAAATTTGTGGTGGTGCCGGTGCAGCCCCACCCAGTCGATCGGACCGTGCTGGCAGCTGAGGGCGCCGCAGGTGGCGAAGAAGCGCTCCAGCCACTGGGGCACCCGGAAAGCTCGGTGGCTGAGCATCCGGTGGTAGCCGATGGTCACCCCGAGGCAGGCGGTGACCCAATAGAGCACCAGTAAACTGCTTACCGCGGGCAGGCTCCAGAACCGGGGCAGCAGCGCCACCACCGCCAGCAGGTGGATGGTGAGCATGAACAGAATGGTGATCCAGGGGGTGCCCCGTTTCACCTGGGCCATCGGCTCACCGGCCCGGGGCTGGTGCAGGGCCTCGGCACGGCGGCTGACGCGATCGCCGGCAGTGATAGTGGCGGGCTGGCGGGTGCTGCGGGCGGCGATGCCCGGTCTCGGCTGGACTGCTGGTGTCGCGGCCATGCTGGACCGACTCCTGATCGTTCGATAGAATGATAGCAATACGAATTCGTATCCTCCCCAGGGCTGCGATGCGAATGGTGTTTCTGGAGGCTTCAGGCGCTTGGGTTATCCGGATGAGCTCGCTGCTGGCCGCATTGCCTTTGCCCATCTGATCCGGGTGTGGCACGAGCGCAATGGCTGGAGTCACAAGGTGCTGCCGGCCCTGGCGGACAGCCTGGGCCTGGGCAGGGTGCACAGCTCCCAGCTTTCAAAACTGCGCAACGGCAAGCTGCCCTCGCCTGGCCCTGAGTTGTTTTTGACCCTGGGTCGCCTCAACCAGCTGCTGGCCGCCGAGGCGGGACCGGCGGGTCTCTCCGAGCGGCTGCGGCGGCAACTGCAGGGCCAGCTTGAGCTGCTGGCGGCGCTGGAGGCCTCCGCCCTGGCGGTGCAGGGGGAGGGGGAGCCGGTGCTGGGGCCGGGCGAGCTGCTCGAGGTGTTCGTGGGCATGCGGTTGCCGCCAGCCCCCTTCGACCTGCGCATCGCCGACGCGGAGGCCGCCGATCTCAGCGCCGCCCTGGCCCTGTTGTTCACCGCTGGCAAGCCCTGGCGCCTCTGCCGCGAGGCGCTGCTGGCGGCCTACCCGGCCAGTCGGCGCCAGCGGCAGGAACGCTTCGCCGAGGTGATGGCCGGCCTGCGGGATTACGCCGCCGCCGAGCTGGAGGCGGAGCTGCCCGATCTGGTTGCCACCGCCAGGGCCCTGGCGATCGGCGGCCAGGCCCTGGAGGCCAATGGCCTGCTGGAATTGCTGCGCAGCCAACCGTTCAAGCCGAATTCAGCCCAGCAATATTCAGGTTCGCAACATTAAGATCGGCAATATTCAGGATTCAGGCTCGCAACATTGATGCTCTCAGCGTTCATGCTCGCAGCATTCATGCTCGCAATATTCAGGATATAAATACGCCCCAATAATAAAAATGGGCGCCATTTAAAGGCGCCCAATGGAAATGTATTCGATGTAAATGTGCCCTGCAAAAGCGGTTGCAGCTCCGCTTTAGGCCGGGTAGCGGGCCTCGCGCACCCGTCGCACCCAGCCCAGGGCCCGTAGCAGGCGCACGTGCTGCCAGGTGATATCCAGCTCGAACCAGCGCAGCCCGTGCCGGGCGCTGGAGGGATAGGCGTGGTGGTTGTTATGCCAACCCTCGCCAAAACTGAGGATCGCCACCCACCAACAATTGCGGGAAAGGTCGGGGCTGTCGAAGTTGCGGTAGCCCCAGGCGTGGGTGGCCGAATTCACCAACCAAGTGACGTGATACACGACCACCAGGCGCAGGGGAATGGCCCATAACACCAGCCCCAGGCCACCGCCATGGACATCAGCTAGCTGGCCATAGGCATACAGACAAGCGCCTATGGGCCACTGCAGCAGCAGGAACCAGCGATCTAGCCAGCGGTAAAAGGGATCTCGCTGCAGATCGCCGGTGAGCCGTGGCACGTGGGCCAGGGCCGGGATCTCATGCAGCATCCAGGCGCTGTGGGCCCACCAGAGGCCGCGGGCGGCGTCGTGGTGATCGTTCGGCTGATCGGAATAGCGGTGGTGGTGGCGATGCAGCCCCACCCACTCGATCGGACCGCTCTGGCAGGCCAGGGCGCCCATCAGCACCAGCAACCGCTCCAGCCACCGGGGTGCCAAAAAGCTGCGGTGGGCAAGCATTCGATGCAGGCCCAGGGTGACGCCGAGCACGGTGGTCCAGTAGAGAACCGCCAGGGCCACCAGCGCCTGCCAGCTCCAAAAGCGCGGCAAAAGGGCGAACACCGCACCCACATGCATGATCAGCATGAAGCTGGTGGTGCCGAACTTGTAACGGCGCTGCTTCGGGGGCAGGGGTTCGCGCCTCAGAGCTACCGCCTCACGAGTGCGGGCTTGCTGCCGGGCGCTGGGGCTGTCGGCCACCCAGGCGCCCGAGGCATCGGCGTCAGCAGCAGCATCTGCTGAGTAACTGTCTGATGAGTAAGCGTCTTGAGGCGCCCCAGATGGGCCCGGGCGTTGCACCCGCAGGATGTTGGCCGACGACACCCCAGGCGGAAGTGAGCTGTGACCCAAGGTGCTCTCCGGTAGAAGAGGAATTTAGGCGTCAGCCCATGAACCCCTCCGCCGACCCCACCGCCCGGGCGGTGGAATCAGTCCCGGCTGCCGAATCAGCCTGGGCGGCCGATCGGCTGGCGGCCGCCCAGGCCCGCATCGCCCCCCTGGCGGCGCGCCACACCGAGGCCGTCACCCCAAGGCTCCAGCGGGTGCTCGATGCCTTCGCGGCCGAGCGGCTGGGGGTTCACCACTTCGCTTCAGTGAGTGGCTATGGCCACGGCGATCTGGGTCGTGAGGTGCTCGATCGGGTGGTCGCCCGGGTGCTGCAGGCGGAGGCGGCTGCCGTGCGCTTGCAATTTGTGAGTGGCACCCATGCGATTGCTGCCGCCCTGTTTGGCGTGCTGCGACCTGGAGATCGCTTGCTGGCCATCACCGGCCGCCCCTACGACACCCTGGAGGAGGTGATCGGCATCCGCGGCCAGGGCCAGGGCTCGCTGCTGGAATTCGGCATCCGCTACGACGAGCTGGCGTTGAATGCCGCCGGCCAGGTGGATGTGCAGCGGCTGGACGATGCCCTCGCCCCACCCACCCGGATGGTGCTGATCCAGCGCAGCTGTGGCTATAGCTGGCGGCCCTCGCTGAAGGTGGCCGAGATCGGTGCCCTGGTGGAGCGGGTTAAGGCGATTCAGCCCGGCTGTCTGGTGTTTGTGGACAACTGCTATGGGGAACTGGTGGAGGATCTGGAGCCCCCTGCTGTGGGGGTTGATCTGATCGCGGGCTCCTTGATCAAAAATCTGGGTGGCACCTTGGCCACCACCGGCGGCTATGTGGCCGGCCGGGCCGAGTTGGTGGAGCGGGCCTGTTGCCGCCTAACCGCCCCTGGGATTGGCCGGGATGGGGGCACCAGTTTCGATCTAAACCGCCTGCTCTTCCAGGGGCTATTTCTCGCTCCCCAGATGGTGGCGGAAGCGCTGATTTGCGCCGAGTTGGTGGCTGCGGTGTTCGCTGATCTGGGTTTCCCGGTGCATCCCCAAGCCGGCGCTGGCCGCAGTGATCTGATCCAAGCGGTGAAGCTCGGCTCAAAGCAGGCTCTGATTACCGTCTGCCGCGCCTTTCAAGCCGCCTCACCGGTGGGCTCCTATCTCGATCCAGTGCCGGCGCCAATGCCCGGCTATGCCAGCGAACTGGTGATGGCCGGTGGCACCTTCATCGATGGCAGCACCAGCGAGTTTTCCGCCGATGGCCCCCTGCGCGAACCCTATGTGCTCTACGCCCAGGGCGGCACCCATCGGGCCCATGGCCAGATCGCTCTGCACCGGGCATTGGTGGCTCTGGCCCAGGCGGGGCTGGATCAAGGCGCGTTCCGACAAACTATCGAGACCAATTTCCGCTGACTGCCGCTCCGATGGCTCTCCGCTTCCCCGACGAATGCCGCTACGCGGACAGCCACGAATACCTGCGCGCTGTCCCTGCTGGCTCGACTGCTGGCGCGGGCGACGGCCCGGGCGATCGCTGGCAGCTGGGTTTAAGCGCCTTCGCGATCGATCAGCTCGGCGACATTGTGTTCGTGGAGTTGCCAGCCGTGGGCACTGAGCTCACCAAGGGCCAGAGCTTTGGCAGCGTCGAATCGGTGAAGGCGGTGGAGGAGCTGATCGCCCCGGTGAATGGAGTGGTAACAGCGCGCAACGAGCTGCTCTTGGACAGCCCGGAGACCCTGCAGAACGACCCCTATGGCGAGGGCTGGCTGCTGGTGATCTCCCCTGGCGACCCGGCCGAGCTGGACTCGCTGCTGGATGCCGCCAGCTACGGCGCCCAGGTGCAAGGCCACTGAGTTAAGGAGCTGAGTTCAGTAGCTGAGTTCAAGAACTGAACTCAGCTACTGAACTGTGCCACTGACCTGTGCCACTGACCTGTGCCACTGACCTGTGCCACTGACCTGTGCCATTGACCTGGGCCATTGAGCTGGGAAGCCTGGTGAGCTGGGAAGTTTGGTTGGCCGCTGTGGATCAGGAATCGCCGCAAGTTAGTTAGGACGCCAGTAGAGGTTCCTAGGATCCGCCCACCTTTGCCGCTTGGGCCGTGACCGCCACCGTGCCTGGAGCTACCGCCATTGCTCAGGCACCTGCCAGCGCACCGGGCCAGAGCCCCTTCGTAGTTCGCCACATCGGCCCCTCGGCAGCGGAGCAGGCCCAGATGCTGGCCGAACTGGGCTGCAGCGATCTGGAGAGCTTTGTGGCCGAGGTGGTGCCGCCAGACATTTTGCTGCCGCCTGAATTTGCAGCCCAGGGACTGCCCCAGGGCTGCGATGAGGCCCAAGCCCTGGCGGAACTGGCCCAGATCGCCGCCGCCAACCAAACCTGCCGCAGCCTGATTGGCCTGGGCTACGCCGCCACGGTGACGCCGGCGCTGTTGCAGCGCCACGTGTTCGAAAACCCAGCCTGGTACACCGCCTACACCCCATACCAAGCGGAGATTGCCCAGGGGCGACTGGAGGCCTTGCTCAACTTTCAAACCCTGATCGCCGAGCTCACGGGGCTGCCGATTGCCAATGCCTCCCTGCTCGATGAGGGCACGGCGGCGGCCGAGGCGATGGGCCTCAGTTTCAGCGCCTGCCGCCAGCCCCAGGCCCGGCGCTTCCTGGTGGATGCCGACCTCTTCCCCCAAACCCTGGCCGTTCTGCGCACCAGGGCCGAGCCCCTGGGCATCGTCTTGGAGAGCGTGGATCCAGCGGCATTGCTGGCCGCCATCGAAACCGCCGCGCCTGAAACCGCCGCGCCGGGCGATGCCGATCCGTTTGCCGGCGTTTTTGGCCTGCTGCTGCAGCTGCCGGGGGCCAGTGGCCGGCTATGGAACCCGGCGGCCCTGATCGCCGCCGCCCGCGCTGCGGGCGCCATGGTCACGGCCGCCGTCGATCCAATGGCCCAGGTGCTGATGGCCCCGGTGGCCCAGCTCGGCGTGGAGATCGCCGTGGGCAGCAGCCAACGCTTCGGCATCCCGATCGGATTTGGCGGTCCCCATGCCGCTTTCTTTGCCACCACCGAGGCCCATAAGCGCCAAATTCCCGGTCGCCTGGTGGGCCAATCCCTAGATAGCGAGGGCCGGCCGGCCCTGCGCCTGGCGCTGCAAACCCGCGAACAGCACATCCGCCGGGACAAGGCCACCAGCAACATCTGCACCGCCCAGGTGCTGCTAGCCGTAATGGCCGGCTTCTATGCGGTGCACCACGGCCCCGATGGCCTGGCGGTTATCGCCCGCCGCATCCTGCGGCTGCGGGAGGCCCTGGCTAAGGGGCTTTCGGAGTTGGGTCTGGCTCCCCTGCCCGGGCCTGGCTTTGACACCCTCAGCGTCGAGACGCCGCAGGCGGCGGCGATCTTGGCGCGAGCGGCGGCGGCTGGATTCAATCTGCGCGCCGATACCGCTGGCTTTGGCATCAGCCTTGATGAGTTGAGCGACGCGGCGGAACTGGATCGTTTGCTGCTGGCCCTGGCCGAGCCTGGCCCTGGCCAGGGGGCTGGCATGGCTGCCCGGCTATTGAGCCAGGTGGATGCCGAGCTGGCGGCCGCCTCCGCCCTGGAGGCCCCCGAGCGCCAGCTGTGGCAAAACGCCATACCGCTGCGGCAGGGCGGCTGGTTGCGGCAGGAGGTGTTCCACCGCTATCGCAGCGAGTCTGAACTAATGCGATATATTCAACGGCTGGTAAGTAGGGATTTTTCCTTGGTGCATGGGATGATTCCCCTCGGCAGTTGCACCATGAAGCTCAACGCCGCCGTGGAGTTGGCTCCGGTTAGCTGGCCGGCTTTTGCGGCACTGCATCCCTTCGCCCCAGCTGCGCAGTGCGCAGGCTATCGACGCCTGATCAGCGATCTAGAAAACTGGCTGGCGGCGATCACCGGCTTTGCCGGCGTATCCCTGCAGCCCAATGCCGGTTCCCAGGGGGAATACGCCGGCCTGCTGGTAATTCGTGCCTACCACCAAAGCCGCGGCCAGGGCCATCGCCGGGTGTGCCTGATTCCCACCAGCGCCCACGGCACCAATCCCGCCAGCGCCGTGATGGCCGGCCTGCAGGTGGTGCCGGTGGCCTGCGATCACCAGGGCAATATCGAGTTGGCCGACCTGGCCGCCAAGGCGGCTCTGCACGCCGATTACCTGGCCGCCCTGATGGTCACCTACCCCTCCACCCATGGGGTATTTGAAACTGCCATCGTCGAGATCTGCGCCCTGGTGCATCGCCACGGCGGCCAGGTTTACCTAGACGGGGCCAACCTCAACGCCCAGGTGGGGCTATGTCAGCCAGGCCGTTATGGCGCCGATGTCTGTCACCTAAATCTGCACAAGACCTTCTGCATTCCCCATGGTGGCGGTGGCCCTGGGGTCGGGCCGATTGCCGTGGCTGAACATTTGCTGCCCTTCCTGCCAGGCCATCCCCTTGCCCCCAGCTGTGGAGGCGCCCAGGCCATTGGGCCGGTGAGTGCCGCCCCCTGGGGCAGCGCCTCGATCCTGCCGATCTGCTGGATGTACATCCGCATGATGGGGGGAGCTGGCCTGCGCCAGGCCAGCGCCGTGGCCCTGCTGGCGGCCAACTGGATGGCGGAGCAACTGGATGACGCCTTCCCCGTGCTCTATCGCGGCGCCACTGGCCGGGTGGCTCACGAGTGCATCTTCGATCTGCGGCCGATCAAGCGCAGTGCCGGCCTCGAGGTGGAGGATCTGGCCAAGCGGTTGATGGATTACGGCTTCCATGCCCCCACCGTGAGCTGGCCCGTGGCTGGCACGGTGATGGTGGAGC
Organism: Prochlorococcaceae cyanobacterium; assembly: GCA_044375975.1. Classification (GTDB taxonomy): domain Bacteria; phylum Cyanobacteriota; class Cyanobacteriia; order PCC-6307; family Cyanobiaceae; genus UBA5018. Next base: position 41,763 of record JBILLQ010000014.1, on the reverse strand, counting down.
CCACCGAAAGTGAGTCGCTGGGGGAGTTGAACCGCTTCTGCCAGGCAATGAAGGCGATTCGCGCCGAGGTCGCCGCCATCGAAGCGGGCCAAAGTGACCCCAGGGACAATCCGCTCAAGCGGGCCCCCCACACCCTGGCCGCGGTAACCGCCGAGTGCTGGGATCGCCCCTACAGCCGCGCCGCAGCCGCTTTCCCCGCCGGCGAGGCCCAAAGGGACCACAAGCTATGGCCAGCTGTGGCTCGCATCGACAACGCCTACGGCGATCGCAACTTGATCTGCACCTGTGCCTCGGTGGAGGAGCTGGCCAGCAGCCTTGCCTCCCCGACGACTTAATTCAACAGATCGCCCTTAGTCGGGCCCCCTTGCCCACTAGACAATCCACTCAGGGGCTCTCCATCCCAGGGGCCCTGAGCCATGTGAAGCTTTTGTATAGAAGAACACGCTTCCTGGCGGAAGAAACTGCTATGAGAGTTTAGTTGCAAGTAAAGAGGCTTTTCTGGGTAAGGCAAGAAAATTGAAAAACCCTGCCCCAGGCAAGATCCTGTCCAGCTCAACACCCAGTCGAAGCTGAGACTTCGCCGGCGGCAGATTTGGACCGACGAAATGGCTGCCAACGCCCAGCATCTGTTTAGCTCCATTTGCCCAAGCCCTCAGCACCCTAACCCTCAAGCCATCAGTCATCAAGCGCTCACCGATCAGACCGTAAGGCTGATTGTCAAGCTCCCAGTTATCAAGTTCCCAGTTATCAAGCTCCGGTCATCAAGCTCAAGTCATCAAGCTCAAGTCATCAAGCTCCCTGCTAGCCAGCCAGCGCCAAGCCATTAAGCTCCCAGCCAGACAGCGCCCACCGATCAGACGTGAAGCTGATTCTCACGCCTGCTAACCGCTGTTGCTCAAAGGCTCTCAAGGGCAGCACATCGCAGATTGGAATCTGATCTGCGGCATTTTCTGCTCACCTTGGGGGCTCAAATGCAGATAATGATTTATTATTAAGATCGATTTGTCGGTCTGCGAATCTGCCGCACTTTGCCGCAGATCGGGCCATTCATTCACCGAGGGACCATGAGCGGCAACCATCCAAGCGGCCCTGGCGCCGGTCAGCCAGGTGCCAGGGCGGCCACCGCCGGATCCAAGCCAGAAGCTAGTGGTTCAGAATTAACTTGCTTGACTGCGAGCCTCATCTGGATGCCAGAGCCCCCCAAGTCTGAACTCACCAACCTGGTGCGGGTCCCCTTTGGCATGAGACGGCCCAAGCGCCAGCGCCCCCAGCGCCCCGATCATTGGGCCACGGTGGTGATCCCGTTTCAGCTGGCCGGTGATCCCACCCCGCCGCCGCAGGCTGCCTGAACTCCTGTCTGAATACCCCCCGCATATGAGCTATATCGAAGTCCCAATATCTATTTGAATTGCCTACAGTTATTTAAATCGCGACAGCCATTCAGGCGCCTGCGGCTTTCAAGAAGTCGGCATTGATTCAGGCGCCTGATGCAATTAAAGCCATCAAAGAATAAATAAATAAATAAATAAATAAATAAATAAATGTATTTCTAGGCGTATGGATAGATAGATAGATAGATGTCTAGGCGTATGGATAGATAGATGTTTAGGTAGGTAGGTAGGTAGGTAGGTAGGTAGGTAGGTAGGTGGGTAGATAGATGGGTAGGTAGGTAGGTAGGTAGATAGTTGTATGATTGGTTGGTTGCTGGCAAATCGTAATATCTTCAATTTCCATCCTTGGCAATGGAAGCTGTATAGCGGCTGGCCCGCAGCATCTAAATGGCTTGGGCTTTGCCTTGATTCCTTGAATCGCCGCCATGGGATGCTGGAGATTGGTTATCGAGGCTGGCTAACGGTATGCGAATGGGCTCTGATTGGCCGTAATCTGTTCGATTGCTATTGCGGGATATTGAAGGTGGGGAATGGGCGTTGTCCAGCTCCTGACCCAAGCAAGGGGCTTCTGGTGAGCCGCAATCGCTTGAATCGCTACTATGGGATATTAAAGATTGGTTGTTGAGGTTGGCTAGTGGCTAGCAGAAAGGGCTCGGTATTTGTCTGAAATCACTCGAATCGCCATTGTAGGATTTTGAGGCGTGGCTATTGGGCGGGTGGGCAGATGGTTGAGCAGGCTTGGTATTTGACTCGGAATAGTCTCGGTATTTGGCTCGGTATTTAGCTCGGTATTTAGCTTAATAGCTGCTGCCGTTGCGACGCTGGTGAACGGCGGTGGTGCCAAGCGCGTCTAGCAGTCCGCCATGGTTTACCTGGGCATAGATCAGCCAGTGATCGCCGCATTCCATCCGCTGATTTACCTTCGCTTCCAGCCAGGCCAGGGCCTCTGGCAAGATTGGCTGGCCTGAGGGGCTGCGCAGCAACTCCAAGCCGGCAAAGCGATCGGCGCCGGGGGCAAATGGCTTGAGGAACTGCTTCATCGGCCCGCTATCGCGGCCCTCGGCGAGCACATTGAGCAGGAAGGTATCACCGACGTGCAGCAGACTTTCCACCGCCCTGTCCTTGGCCACCGCCACGGTGAAGCCCGGCGGCGTGAAGCTGGCCTGGCTTACCCAGCTGGCCACCATGGCGCCGCTGAGCCGGCCCTGCCCCTCGCCGCGTTCGGTGGTGAGCACGCAGAGGGAGCCCACCACCCGGCCCAGGGCCAGGACGGCTGGGTTGCTGCGGCTCTCGTTCAGGCCGCCGATGCTGGCGCGCCGCTGGCTGCTGCGCTGGTCGCTAAGCAGTTGACGACCAAGACCGGTGCCGGTTTCTTCGATCGCCTTGATAGTGGCGGCATCGGGACTGAACTTCACCCGGATCGGCTGGAATGCGAAGCGAAAACCGCCGTCGCGCAGCTTGCTCTCCAGCAGATCCAGCGCTTCGCCGCTCCAGCCAAAGCTGCCAAATACGCCCACCGGCTTGGCCCGATCGGCTTCGGCCAACACCGTGCCCAGGGCCGACACGATCGGGGTGGGGGCATGGCCACCGAGGGTGGGAGAGCCAATCAAAAGCGCATCACAGCGGCCGATGGCCTCGATCAGTTGATCAGGCGGAGCAAATTCGCAGTTGATACTCTCCACCCGCACGCCGGTGCGGGCCACGCCTTGGGCCAATGCGTCGGCGATGGCGGCGGTGTTGCCGTAGGCACTGGCGTAGAGCAGGGCCACGGCGAGGCGGGAACGCTCTTGGGGTTCGCCCCAGCGGCGGTAATCCACCAACAGGCTGCGCCAGCTCTCGGCAATCGCCGGGCCATGGCCCGGCGCTATACAGCGAATGTCTAACTCCTCCAGCCGCTCGACGACGCTTTCCACCTGGCGGGCCATCGGCGCCATCAGGCAGTCGTAGAAATAGCGGCGATCTTCTTCTGTGCTGCTGCGGTTGGCTTCTGCCCAGCTTTCGGTGCAGAGATGGGCCGCGAAGAACTTGCCACTGAGTAACAGGCCAGTGCGTTCCTCGAAGGCCACCAGCGCTCCGGGCCAGCGGGGGGTGGGGGTGGGAATCAGCCGCAGTTGATAGCCATTGGCCAGCTTGCGGCTCACCTCCTGCTTGACCACGTCAATGGGGGGTAAGGCTGGAATCGGCGCTTCGGCCGGCGAGCCGTCGCCGCCCGATTCAGCGCCAGTTGCTGGGGAATTACTGGCTGTAGTGCCAGTTGATGAGGCGCTACTCGATGGGGCGTTACTAGATGGCGCGCCACTAGATGGGGTGGAGCTCTGGGCGGGAGGAACAGGTTTGCGCTGTTGCCATAGCTCCGCCAACAACTTGGCGCCGGTGTTGGAGGCCACCAGCATCAGCTGGGGCCAGCCTTCTGCCAGTTGCCGCAGCAGGGCCACCCGGTTGGGATTGACGTGGCCCACCACCACCTTCAAGGCGGCATCGGCGGGCACCAGCCGGCGCAGCTGCTCCAGGAAGGCCGCGGCGAAGGAGGCGCCGGGCGGATGCACCAACACCGGAGGCACCAACTGGCCGCCGCTGCCCATACCGCCTTCCAGCAGGAAGGAGTTGGCGGTGGTGCCCCGTTCCAGGCCGTACTCCACCTCAAAGCGCAGTCGCTGGGGGCTGAGGCCCCGCAGGCAGACCAGGCCGGGCTCGATCTCCAGGCAGATCACCTGGCGCTCAATGGGGGCCGGTGCCTGGGCAGAGGTGGGGGCGGTGATGGAAACGGCCATCAGTAATGGTTCCCCACTTTGCGGTGATGCACGGCGGTACTGGCCTCGTTGTCGGACACATTGCCCTGCTCCACCTCGGCGTAGACAATCCAGTGATCGGGGGCCTCCAGCCGTTGGGCTACGCGACAGCCCAGGAAGGCCAGGGCGTCAGCTAGCACGGGGCCACCAGAGGCCACCCCATCGAGGGTGGGGACGCCGGCAAAGCGATCGGCGCCGGGTGGAAAGCGCTTGAGGAAATGGCGCAGCAATTGCTGATGGTTGTCTTCCCGCAGGATATTGAGCACGAAGCGATCGCCCACCTGCATCAGCGCCTCGATGGCGCGATCCTTGGACACGGCCACGGTGAGGCCCGGTGGAGCGAAGCTGGCCTGGCTCACCCAGCTGGCCACCATGGCGCCGCTGCGGCTGCCCCCCTCGGCATCCAGCTGGCGGGCCGTGACCACGTAAAGCCCACCGCTAAGGCGCCCCAAGGCCTTTTCCAATTGATCGTCGATGGCCTTCATCGCCGCGATCGACTTGGCCCGGCTGAGCAGTTGACCCAGGTCGGTGCCGGCCTCCTCACAGCGCTGGTAGTCGTCGGCTTGGGGTACCTGGCGAATGCGCAGGGGCTCAAAGGCCGTGTTTTGGCCGAGGCTGCGCAGCTGGTCGGCCACCGTATCTATCGGCTCATCGTTGCCGCCAAAGGCGTCGTAAACGGCCAGCCATTGTTTTGGGTGCAGGGCGGCCAGCAGGGTGCCGATGTTGGCCTGCAGCTCCGCATCGGCGGCGGCGGGCCAGGTGGGCACCACCACGGCGCTGGCTTCTCCTACCAGGGCCGCCAGTTCCTGGGGGTCGGTGGCCCGTAGATCCACCAGCTGCACCTGGGCCTCCGCCTTGCCGATGCCCCGGGCGATCGCTTGACTGATCCGGTCGCAGAAGCCGTATTGGCTCACATAGCAAACCGCGGCATATTCCTCGCCCTTGCTGCGGCCCTCGCTCCATTCGCGGTAATCGCCCAACCAGAGGTTGAGGTGATGGCGCAGCAGCGGACCATGGCCCACGGCGATGGTGCCGATGGCCGGCAGGGTTTGCATGCGCTTGAGGGCTTGCAATACGCTGCGGGCGTTGGGGCCCATCAAACAGTCGTAGTAGAAACGGAAGTCGGGGGCGATGGCACCTGGATCCAGGTCGAACAGCTCGTTACTGCAGTAGTGCAACCCAAAGGCATCACAGGTAAACAGAATGCCGCTGCCGTGGTCGTAGGAAAAAATAGTATCTGGCCAGTGCAGATTCGGGGCGGCGAGAAACTCAAATCGATGCGCTATGCCGCTGCTGGGGTTTGTGCCCAGGTCGAGGCAATCGCCAGTTTTGACAGCGCGGCTGCGGAAGGGGCGATGCACCTGATTTTCGAGAAACTGGATCGCCACCTTGGAGGCGACGATCTCCAACTCGGGGTTGAGCTCCAGCAGGTGGCCGATCAGGCCGGAATGGTCTGGTTCGGTGTGGCTGACGATCAGCTGATCGATCGCCTTGGGATCAATCTGCTCCGCCAGCAGCTCCAGCCAGCTGTCGGCGAATTTGAGATGGCTGGTATCAATCAGCGCAGTGCGTTCACCCCGCACTAAAAAGGAGTTGTATGTGGTGCCATTGCGCAGCCCGAACTCGATGTCAAAACGGCTGCGGTCCCAGTCGAGGGAACGGATCGCCGTGGTGTCAAACCCGATCGCCTCGCACTGGAGGCTGAGGCGCGGGGTGGTGATGGTGGCGGAGGCCATGCGTCCCCTCGTTGGCGGCTTGAACTGTAAGCAGCCTGGAAGCGAAATAGGTTTATGGCCGGGCCAGTTATCCAAGCCTGACCAAGCGAGCCAGCCCCAGGGCATGCCGGCGGTCGCCAGCCGGGGAAACCCCCAGGGGCCTGGGCCAGAACAGCCTTTGCCGGCCCCCAGCAGGGAAGCTAGAAATCTCGCTTAATCACACAAGGGCAGCCGGAAATCGCTCCACCCCCGGCTCCTGGCGCTCTTCTGGCTCCTCGCCAACCCCAGGCTCCTGCAGCACCTCATGCTCCGCTCCACCGCCGGCTCCTGGCGCACCCCAGGCTCTTAGTTCCACTCCAGGCTTCCGGTTCGCCTCAGGTGAAGGCGAGAGGCTGCAGGGGGCTAGAGGCGGCTAGGCAGGAATGGCAGTTGCCATTTGTTTTGTTTAGCGGCGCAGTGGCAAATTGGCCGTTCCGCTCAGCAGATCCCAGGGCTAGTTGATCGCACCAACGTTTTTTCAGGCTGAGATCGATGGAATTTGATATTTTTTGAGGTGCCCTCAAGGAGGCTCTGAAAAAACCGAGCCATGATCAATTGAGCCCTGGTGCCGCAATGGCTCTCATCTGGCTGGGGCAACGAAATGGCGGTTTCCCAGAGCCTCCTTAAACTAGTAAAACTAAGCTAGCTGCCATCACAAACATCCCGGAGATCAAGCTGGCAATGGCTAGCCTGTGGTTGCCATAGCCTGTGGCGGCTGGCAGTAGCTCATCCAGTGATACGTAGACCATTACGCCGGCCACTGCTGCAAATACCAAGCCAAAAATCAGTGGGTTCGGGAAGGAGCGAAACAAAAAAAAGCCCATTAATCCACCCAAAGGCTCCGCCATCCCCGACAGAAAAGAAGCCCAAAAAGCCTTGCTGCGGCTGCGGGTGGCAAAAAATACCGGAGCCGATACCGCCAGGCCCTCGGGAATGTTGTGAATGGCAATTGCCACGGCAATACTGAGCCCCACCTTGGGGTTTTCCAAGGCGCCAAGGAAGGTGGCCAGGCCCTCGGGAAAGTTATGAATAAACAGAGCCAAAGCCGAAAAAACACCCATGCGCAACAACTTGCTGCGCTCGGGTCCAGGCTGTTCCAATGATGCCGCTAAGTCTTGAATGGATTCGACGGCTGGATGGGTAGGCAATAGGCCATCCACCAGCGCCATTAGCAGTATGCCCGCGAAAAAAGCCAACACAGTGCAGCCATAGCCCAGCTGCGCCCCCAGCAAGGGCTGTAGCGCCAGCCGCGCCTTGGGTAGGATCTCCACCAGGGAGACGTAAACCATGGCCCCGGCGGAAAATCCTAAGGCTATGGTGATGAACTCAGTGCTAAAACGTCTGGAGCTCAAGCCAATGATGCCACCAATCCCGGTGGTGAGCCCTGCCAAGAAGGTGAGAGTTAGGGCGAGCTGGCTGTGCTCAATCAAGACAGGTAGCCACCGCTAGGCAACTGGCACCGCCAGAAGCTTGCAGGGTTGAACATTGCCAATGCCATGGCGGCGAAGTTGCCAATGCTACAGCCAGTAGCCCTGGGGCCCATCGCTCCAGGGCTACTAGTGCCGCAGCTATTAGCGCTGCGGCTACTGGCACTCACGAAGATAGGCACACTGATCGGTGCCAGGTTTATAGCCACCACCAGCGAGCAAAACTGGCGGCCTGGCCCTGGGGTCGCCCCTGCTCGTCCAGCAGGGTCCACAGCCGCGCTCCTTCGATGCGAAAGCGACGCCCCCTGCTGTCCACGCGAATGCCGGCGTAGTCGCTGATGGCGCCCAGGCCCTGGGCCCGCCCCAGGGCCTGGGCGCGCTCGGCACGCTCGCCAAGCTCGGCGGTGAGCCGCGAGGGCATGCCCACCATGGCCTGCCAGGGGCGGCGCCAGAGGCGGAGGGCCGCCCGATTGGCATAGATCAGGCGAGGGCCAGGATCGACAGATGGATCGGCGCCGTCGTGGGCCAACACCAACCGCTCGCTGCAGAACAGGGCTTGGGCCCTTTGCAGGCGAACGAGGCCGCCGGCAGGCTCCGCGATTAAGGGCCGCTCAAATAGCTCTTGGTGGCTATCCAAAATGCGGCAGGCGTTGGTGATCGCCGCTGCCGTCAACCAGGCAGCCGCAGCAGGCTGATCGATTGGCCCAGCTGCAGGGGGCTCAGATGCAGAGGGCCCAGCTGGAGCAGGCTCAGCCTTGGCGGGCTCAGCTGGCGCCATCACCTTGACCATTGCCATTGGCTGCACCGTCCACTGCTGCACCGGTGACGGTTGCACCGCCCATGGCGGTCGCCATCGCCAGGGTGGCCATCCGCTTGCCCTGTTGCTGCAGATGTTCCAGGAACAGCCGATTGGAGTGGGGGAAGCAGGGCTCTTCCGCCAAGGGCAGGGGGCCAGCCGCATCCAGGCCGCTATCTCCTTCCAGGGCCGGTGTGATCACCACCAGCTCCGGATCGAGGGCCGCGTCATACCGCCACCAGCGGCTCGGGTCTTCGATGGCGGGATGGGCCCGGCGCAGGGCGGCCAGGGCGTCGGCCAGCGGGGGCTGCTGGCCGCCAGCCGCCTTGGCCTGTTGGGCCAGGGCCCGGCGGCGGCGCTTGGCCAGGTCGGCCAGCAGCTGGGGGCGGGTGCGGCCCCGCAGCTGAAACAACACGAAGGGATCTTCCGAGAAGCGATCACCCATCAGATAAAAGACCGCACTGACGTGCTTGCAGGGATTGGCCTTGTCGGGGCAGCTGCACTCGCTGCGCACCTCCTGCAACTTGAAGGGAAACAGGCGCTTGCCGCTGGCGGCGAAGGCGCGTTCAATGTCGGCTGGCATCACCCCGGCCAACAGCTGGGCTGACCAGCGAGCCTTCTGGGTGAGGGCTTCGAGCACGTAGCCCCAATCCTCATCGCTGAGCACATCCAGCCATAACTTCACCTTGTATGGTTCTTCGCCGGTGCCTTGCACCCGGGCATGGACCCGCCTGCCTTCAAAGCGAATTGAGCTGACGTTGCCCGAGCGGGCGTACTCCCAGGCTCGTTCCAAGCGCTTTTTGAAGCGGTAGGAGTTGATCAGCTCCATCCACTGGTCCACCCACCAGGGCTGCTGGCCGAGACCTTCGCTGCCAAGCTGGGTGGTGATCGAGCTAATGGTCATGGCAAACGAGGTGCCCTGGATGGGGCCAGGCTACGCGCCGCCGCCGGGCCCTGGCTGGTGGCTGGCCGCTTGTGGTTTCCAGCGGTTTGTTTCCAGAAAAGCTCCGCCCCATTCAGCTGGACCACAACCGCGGCTGCGATCCCGGAGAAACTGCAGCGGCTTTACTCGCAAATTTCTGGCACCTGCTGGTAGGGCCTAACTTTGATCCAAAGCTGATCAGCTCAGTTGGCGCCCCAGCGGATCAGCGGCCCTGAGGGGGCCAGATCGATGTTCTTGCGCTTCGAATGTTTGAACCTTTCAGCCAAAGCCTGAAAGTCGATCTGGGAGAGATCCAACGGCGGCAGGCGCAGCCGGTAGGTTTTACCGCCGTCAAACGGGTTGCCTTTGGAATCCAGAGAGGTCCAGGGATACTGAGAGCCCTGGCCCACCATCTTCGCCTCCATTGCCGGCGTCACGCCGGTGGCGATGTAGTAAAAGAACACCGCTCCATCTAGGTTGGCTACACCGGGGGATACTTCAAATTTATAGTCACCGAAGAACGGCAGTCGCCAGGAGCTGTTGGGGTAGAAGAACGCCTCTCGATTGCGGATCTTGAAGCCGATCGTTCGCGCCGTTACCGCCCCGATGTTGGCGGCATCACTGAGGATTTTCTTCATGCGCTCGTTAGGGTTGAAGGGCTTGCCCTTAACGATGCCGAGCGAGGCGAACAGACCCAGGGTGGTGGGGGCGACAAAGTTGGCGGGCAGCCCGGACGCGTTGACAAACTTGATCGCCGGCACCCTTGTCGGCCTCGGTGATGCCGATGTCGGCCACCCAGCGGTACCAGAAGTCATTGATGGCACCCAGCACCTTGGGTGGGATTTCAACCACCAGGGGCCCTTTATTGGTATCAAGCCAGATGAAGCTGTAAACCGTATTGTCGTTGGCCGTGAGTTTCACGGTCTTGGGGCCCACCAGGTTTTCCCAGATCACGTTGGTGGTATTGATGGGTCCGAACTTGCGCAGGGAATCGCGCATCCCGGCCTGGTTGACGATCGGGATGGCTAGCAGATATGCCTGCAGGGTCCTGGAGCGGTCGAGGTTGTCGTAGATCTTCTCGACGGTGTCGGGCTTGGGAAAGCCGTCAATCAGGTGGAGGGTGCCGATGGAGCTGTCCAACCGATCGGGCGTGGCCACCCCCGGCGCGATCGGCGTGGTCATCTTGAAAGTCTGGGTCTGGGCCGAAGCCGTTGTGGCCAGGTTGGCGACGAAGACAGCGATGGCCATGCCGATCCGGAGCTGACGACGCAACGTCATCTCAACAGCTCCTGGAGTAGGGAAAGGGAAGACTATTAACAATGCATTGTATCCCCACCCCATCAGCACATCCGTTCATCTTTTTGGCCACTCATAAAACCGTCTTGCTTTAGAGGTCCATTACCTCATCCTTTTCCCCGCTAGAAGGCGAAATCCCAGCCTGAATCCCACAAGAAGAAAGCAGTGGCCAGAGTTGAAAGCACGAGTGACTGACGAATCGTTCTAGAAGTAAGAAAATGAAACAGATCAATGGCAGTGAATCACCACTTACTGGAATCACTACTTCCTATCACGGTCGCGACTCGAGCCCGGTGACTATATTGCTTGATCGCATCTGTGGCAAATTCACTGTGATCGATGCCCGGTTCAAGTATGGTTGCGCAATCTGAACTGCGCCCGGTGTTCACCAAGCGTTGGCATTTAGGGAAGCGAACAAGGGCAATCGAGTTGACTCATGGCGGTGGCAAGCGTTTGCTGCGAACCTGAGCACACTATCCTGGGCAATGGTAAAATTTAATCAAGAATTCAGTGAAAACATCTTGCTCAAGCGTGCTCTAGTGGGTTTGTTCGCAGGGTTCTCCCTGCCGCTGATGGCCGTTAGTCCGGTCCGTGCCGGCGAAGTTCTTTCCTTTTCCTATGGGCCGCTGATCCGCTCCTTGCGCATCAGTTCCCTGCAGGCCTTCGCCAAGGACGGCACCGTTGCCGACGATCTGGCGTTCTTTCTGCAGTTCACTCCTGCCAATAAGCGAGCGGAATTGCGCGCAGCACTGGTGCAGCGGGCTGATGTCGACCCTCTGATGGTATCCCAGTTCTTTGATAGCAGAATCGGGGAAGATGTGTTGGAGCGGTTAGGGCGTGGCATCACCTTGCAACGGGGCGGCAATGGCAAGTTCGCTCTGCGCTCCGCTCTGGTGGGGGCAGCCTTCTCCAGCGACGGTTTGAGCCAGCTCAATGTGCTGCGGCAATTGCCCACCAACATCCAGTTGCACGGGGAGGCGATTGTTGGTGCCGCCAATGCCGGAGAGAGGGTAATCGCCGCCACGGAAGCCGTCATCACCACCTTGAGAGATCTCTCGGCCAAGGAAGCCGCTACACAACCAGCGGTTAACTTCAATTCCTTGCCGGATCCCGCCAAGCCGGGGCCCTTTTCTGTGCGTAAGGTGGTGTGGAATCTGGTGGATGCCAGTCGCCAGAGATCCTTCTATGTGGACGTCTACATTCCAGAGCAGAACAAGGCTGCACAGATCCCGGTCATCCTGTTCTCCCACGGTCTGGCCTCAAGGCCGGAGGATTACAGCGAAGGCCTCAATCATCTGGCCAGCTACGGCTATGTGGTGGCGGCCCCTCAGCATCCAGGTAGCGACACGATCTGGCTGAAGGCAATGCTGAAGGGGTTGCATCAGGACATCTTTGATGTTCAGGACTTTATCCAGAGACCCAAGGACATCAGCTACGCGATCGATGAGTTGGGCCGGCGCAATGCCAGTTCCTTCGCTGGCAAGTTGAACATTGCCTCAGTTGGCATTGCCGGTCACTCCTTCGGGGGGTACACCGCCCTGGCGGTGGCCGGAGCAACGATTGATTTCGACCATCTCCAAGCCGACTGCACCCGTCCCTATGGGGCGCTTGACATCTCCCTGTTGCTTGAGTGCCGAGCGCTTGAACTGCCCCGCAAGTCTTATGCCCTCAATGATCCGAGGGCTCGGGCGGTGTTTGCCGCCAATCCGGTGATGCGCAGCATTTTTGGGCCGAAAGGAATCGGTGCCATTGCCATCCCCGTGATGCTCGCCTCCGGCAGCTACGACCCAGCCGCACCCCCTGCTCTTGAGCAGGCTCTGCCCTTCACCTGGCTGAAGGAACCCAAAAAGTACTGGATGCTGCTGGAAGGTCAGGCCCATGTGAATTTCAACGAGATTGATCCCGGCATCAAAAAGACCATTGAATCCGTTGGCGATCTCACACTTCCCAGCCAGGGATTGATTGGAAATTACGTGAAAGCCACCACTCTTCCCTTCTTTGAGATTAATCTACGCAACAATAATGCCTATCTGCCATTTCTCAGCTCCTCTTACTCCAAATATCTCAGCAAAGGCCAGGAGTTCCAGCTTTATCTGATCAGCGGATACTCGTCCCAGGGTGTTGTTAGCGCGATTGAGACCTTCCGCAGAACACATCCCTAGGCTTGGTTGGCCAACGGGTTGTTTGTGGCTCAATGTTGACCACCGATGCAGGTTGTTGATTGATCTTCCTCAAGTGTTGGCATCTTGAGGTTTATAATTTTTGATGGCTTTTGCATGGCGATTGACTTCGTGGTAATTGACTTCGCAGCTTCAGGAGGCCGTCAGCTCCACACCGGGCCAAACAGGATTGGCATCCAGGTGGGTTTGGCCTTGGTGGAGGAGCTCCAGTTCACCCGGCAGGTAAATGCATAGCTGCCATTGGATTCGTTATTTTGCTTTACCTTCATAGTGGTTACGGTGCCGTTTTTGGGCACCAGGGCCTGGGCGCGGTTGCAGGCATCCACCTCCGAAACGGTGGAGCGGAATTGCACCGAGTCGGCGCGGGCGGGCAGGCAGACCAGGGTGGGGGCGATGCTGGCTGCCAGGCCCAGGCCGGCGAGGAAAGCAAGGGGGCGCACCATGGCAGGGTCTTGGCGGAGTGGATTGCTCCCTGTCTAGCCGATTTTGGCGAGGCGCTCCACGTAGGCCTCCAGTTTGCCCACGTTGATCCAGCCCGTAGCGATGGTTTTGGCCTGCTCCTGGCTCACCCTGCCGCGGTGCACGTGGGACATGCCGGCCGGAAAAATTGCCATCTGGCCGCGCACTGCCTCCACATGGTGCTGCTGCCAGAGGAATTCGGTGCCGGCGTTGTCTACGTCATTGCAGTAGAGGATCCAGGCCAGCACCCGCTTGATCGGTTCGGTGGCATCCTCAGACGTGGTCCAGTCGCAATGCCAATTCTTAAAACCCTCGCCGGCTTCGTAGTGCTGCAGGTTGAAGATCGGGTTGACGAATAGGGAGCGCTCCGGCACCACCTCCAGGAACTGGCGTCGCTGGCTGAGGTACTGCTTCAGACAGCCCGAAACGGCCAACATGATCGCGTCGGCCAGTTGATGGGCCTCCGGGTCACTGCGATCTAGCCACACCAGGGAGATATCCGTGGAGACCTTGTCTGGATTGGCATTGCCGCCACCGAAGCTGACACCACGGCTGTGCAGGTCGCTGCGGCGCTGAAAAAAATCGATCGCCTGGTCCCCCAGAGCGGCCAGGGCCTCATTGCGGTAGGTGGCGATCAGCTGCATCGGACGCCATGGGGCTCTAGCTGCGGGCAACCTAGAGGGCCGATCGCGATGGAGTGTGGCGATGGTCCCCGAGCAACCGCAACGACCCGCCTGGCTGAACTGGCTGATCCTGGCAGCCTTCCTGTGGAGCAGCTGGCAATTGGCGGGCATGTGGCTTAACCGCTTGCATGGCTGAAAGCCGGTCTGCATGGCTGAAAGCCGGTCTGCATGGCTGAAAGCCGGTCTGCATGGCTGACGGCCCAGCTGGAGGTTCTAGCCCGGCAGCTTCCTGGCTTGCAGGCATATGTGCTTGCGGGCTTAGGGGTATCTGGATTGGCGGCCCGATCAGTGGTATTGATTCGGCACGAAGAACTGTTCCCCTAGGGGTGGCCGTTCCACTTTTTTTGCCTTGGGGCGGGGCGGCAACTTAACCGCCTCTGGGGTCATGTCCCGATAGGGCACCTTGCTGAGCAGGTGGTGGATGCAGTTGAGGCGAGCCCGGCGCTTGTCATCGGCTTCTACGGTGAACCAGGGTGCTTCTGGGATGTTTGTATGTTTAAACATTTCGTCTTTTGCCTGTGAAAATTCGGCCCACTTCATGCGGGCTTCTAGATCCATTGGGCTGAGCTTCCAGCGGCGGGTTGGATCGTCGATGCGGGCTTGGAAGCGCACCTCCTGCTCCTCGTCACTCACTGAAAACCAGTATTTGAGTAACACGATGCCTGACCGTACCAGCATCCGTTCAAACTCTGGACTGCTCTGCAGAAATTCCTCCACCTGCTTGTGGGTGCAAAACCCCATCACCTTCTCCACGCCGGCTCTATTATACCAACTGCGATCAAAGATCACCATTTCGCCGCCACTGGGGAAGTGCTCCACATAGCGTTGGAAAAACCACTGGGTTTTTTGCTGGTCGCTGGGGGTACCCAAAGCCACCACGCGGCAACCCCGGGGATTGAGGGCCTCGGTGAGGCGCTTGATCGTGCCACCCTTGCCCGCCGCATCTCTACCTTCAAACACCACGATCAGGCGGAAGCCCGTGTGCTTGATCCAGTACTGCATCTTCACCAGCTCTATTTGTAGCCTGATCAGTTCTTTCTCGTAGCGTTTGCGGTCTAGCTTGCCATTGCCATTGCCATTGCCACCGCCACCGCCACCGCCATTGCCACCGTCACCGGCACCGTCACCGCCATTGCCATTTGGTCGATGTTGCCTGTCTGCATTGATGGCGATTTTGTGGACGCCAGCCCCGGCAGCTATGGCTCCATTGACCAGGGAATCATGGACTGGCTCATCGCGCAGGTCCTCCAGCAGGGTGGATGGGTAGTAGCGATCGTGGTCGGGGCGAGGCTCGGCCGGCAGGGGCGCTGGCCCTGGCTGGCCCTGTTCCTGCTCCTGCCCCTGGGGCTGCTTCTGGGGAATTCGGTGCTGGGGGGAGCGCTTGTGTTTGCCTCTGGCTTTAGCCATCGCTGTTGGGCCTGGTTCAGCTGGGTGGTTGGCGGGGCGGCTCGGGCCACAGGGCCTTCAATAGTCTGATCACTCCCGCCAACATCAGCACCAGGGCACCGAGGGCCACCGCAGCCAGGGCCAGCACCGCCAGCAGTTGCAGCAAGCCCATGCCAAAGCGGCTCAGGCCGCCGATCAAGTTGGCGATGGCATTGCTCACCAGCAGCAGGGTGTCGAGCCGCTCAGGCAGCAGCATCAAGCCGTACATCAGCCCGCCGCCGCCTGCAAGCGACAACAGCCCCGTGCCCAGTTGCTGCCAGCGGGCCCGGCGACGGCGCTGGCGAAAAACCCGCCCGGCCTTGGGGGCCGCCTTGGGGAGCAGCAATGTCCGCTGGTGGGGTGAGGTCATACCTCCAACTGGTGGCCGCAGCCGCGCATCCAGCGCTCAAATTCCATCAGCACCAGCTCGTTGGGGCAATCGATCAGCGACAGGTTGCTCACCGTGCAGTCGCCCTGGCCGCCATGGTGCAGTGTCAGATGAAAGCTGTCGCCACTGAGGCCACACACCTCCGGATCACTGCGCACCACCACATTGAGGGCGGCGCCAAGGCGGGCCACCCGAATCCGCAGTTCCGACCAGGTCATGGTTGTCATTACCCCAGTTTGTCCAGGAGCGGCGTCACGTCAAGTAGCGGCGTCTCATTAAGAGCCACGCCGCGTCAAGAGCCGGGCTTGGTTGGCGTCAGGGGCAGGCTGGTGGGTGGGGTGCTGGTCTTGGCACCAGGGGTGCCGCCCGGCTGGGGTTTGGGCACCGGCAGCAACAGCCCCAGGCCTGCCAGCAGGGCCAGGGCCAGCAAGCCCCCCATCGGTGCCGCCAGGCGTTGGACCAGGGGAGTGCGGCGCTCCAGTTCAAAGGCCTTCAGGGGCTTGGGTTCCGGCAGGTCGAGGGCCAGCTGCAATCTGGGGTCCAGGCGCAATTGATCCAGTACCCGCACCAGATCGGCCAGCTCGGCGTCGTCGAGGCGCAGCTGCAGGGGGGCCGTATCCGCCTGACTGCTATGCAGCACCAGCTGGTGGCCGCCCTCGGGATGGGGAGAGATTTCCACCGGTTGGGCTGGAGGCGCACCGAAGGGGCGCTCCACGCCGCTGAGCAGATAGCGGGCATAGGGCAGCACCACCTGCATCAAGGCCAGCAGGTGCTGCTTGCGACCCTCCAGCTCGGGGCGACCGGCCCACTGCAGGCTCCAGCCGCTGATGATTCCCACCACCTCGCCGGATTGGCCCACCGACACATCCGGCAGTCCCTCCACCTGCAGGCGGCAGCTGAGCTGATCGAAGCGGAGGGTGGTTTTCATGGGGAAGAAGCCAGGGCCTCAGGCTGCCGCATCCAGCAGGCTGGCCCGCAGGCGCTCAAAGCCACCGTTGCCGGCAGCGAGGGCGAGGCTTTGAATCAAACGGCGCCGCTGGGCCAAGCCAGCCTGGGGATCCAGCAGGGCATGGATCGCACCGCGACGGGGGTTCATTCTTTCGCCCACCAGTTGGGCCATTCGTGTCTCAAACAGTTCCCAGCGCCGCTGGTTGATCTCGGCCGGTTCGGCCTTGGAGAGCAACTCCCGCAGTACCGGGTAGAGCCGATCCGCCATGGCGCAGAGGATGCGGATCAGGGCGTCGGTCTCCAGGGGCTTCAAGCTGCCGCGCCGCGCCGCCCGGCGCAGGGGGTTGTGGCAGCGACGGGTCCACAGCTCCACCCGACTGGCGAAAATCTGGCCGAAACCGAGGTTTTCGCTGATCAGCACCATCGCCTCACCGCCGTTCAAGTCGATGGCCTCGGTGGCCAGCAACAGCAGGTCGAGCCGCTCCAAGCCACGGCGGGGCAGGTGCTGGCCGGCGTAGCTGGGCTCAGCTGAATTACCAGACGGGCTGGATTGGCTAGCGGAGCCGGAGGGGGCAGCGAAAACTTCGGGCATGGTTGCGATGATGCCAGCAACCACACCTCAACGTCACCTCCATGGTTGCCCTGCCTGCAAACTGCGATGACTCGACAGCTAGCGGCATCGATCTGCGGCGGCTGGTGCGGGATGTGCCCGATTTCCCCAAACCCGGCATCCTGTTCAGGGATCTCACCCCGCTGATGCGCGATCCCCAGGGCTGGCGGGAGGTGATCCGCCAACTGGAGCAGCTCTGTGAACAGCTGCAGCCGGAACTGATTGTGGGTATTGAATCGCGGGGCTTCATCGTGGGCACCGCCTTGGCCACCATGGTGGGCCTGGGCTTTGTGCCGGTACGCAAGCCAGGCAAATTGCCCAGCGAAGTAATCACCGTGGAATACGAACTGGAATATGGCAAAGACAGTCTTCAGATTCACGCCGATGCCCTGGCGGGCGGCCAGCGGGTGTTGATCATCGACGACCTGTTGGCCACCGGCGGTACAGCGGCGGCCTGCGCCGAGCTGGTGGTCGCCGCCGGCGGCAACCTCTGCGGCTTTGGCTTTGTGGCCGAACTGGCCGGCCTTGATGGCCGCAGCCGCCTACCCCAGGATCAACCGGTGCAATCGCTGATTATCTACAGCTAATTATTTGCAGCTGACCAGCTATGGCTGGTTTTTTATGGCTGATCTTCTTGCCAATCGAATACCTGGGCCAGCTGTTCCAGGCTGAGTAGGCCGTAGCGCCACAGCACCGCCGGCAGGGGGGCCTGCTCCAGTTCGGCCTGCTTGAGCCCCAGGGCCAGGGCGCTCTCGCTGAGGCCGAGCTGATGGCGCAAAAAGCGCAGCAGCGCCTCCGCCGGCCGCGGCTGGGGGGTACTGCTGCTGACCATGGCCGAACAAGCCGCCTACCACCAGCCTGCCAGCGCCTGGAGATCTTGACCACAGTCATCAGCTCAGGCCAGTTCAGCTAAAGCCATCCCCCATCAGCGCCAGGCTGAGGCGCCGCAGCGGCGCAAACCTCGCCAGCGACAGCAAGGCCAGGTGTCTCAGGGGCAGTAGCAGCGGCTGTCGATTCGAGAACAGCCGCACCAACAGGTCGGTGGCCGCCAGGGTTAGCAGTAAATCCGGCCAGCGCCTGCTTCCATAAGCCGCCGGCAGCCGCTGCACTGGCAACCGGCCCGCGGCGGCCCGCAGGGCCAGCCGATGCAGCACCGCCACATCGCGCCAGCAGAGGTTGAGGCCCTGCCCGCCCACGGGATGGCAGCGATGGCCACTCTCCCCCAGCAGGATTGCCCTGCCCCGATGCAGCCGCCGGGCCAGCAGCAGTTGCACGGGAAAGGCCCGCGGCTGCTCCACCAGGGCATCGGGCTGCAAGTGGGCCGGCAGGGCGCCGGCCAGGGCATCGAGAAAGCTCACATCCGGCAGGCTCTCCAGCTGGCGACAACGAGCCTGGGGGGCACTCCAGACCAGCTGGAAGCGCCGGCCTCCCAGGGGCAACACCGCGAAGGGGCCCTCCGGTCGAAACAGCTCCCAGGCCTGGTGTTCGCCGCAGCCCCGCAGCTCCACCTGGGTGGTCAGACAGTTTTGGCGATAGGAGTGCTGCCAAACGCCGATGCCCAGGGCCTCGCGGCTGGGGGAGAGGGCGCCGTCGGCAGCCACCAGCAAATCCCAACTGGGCTCCTGCTCGCTGGCGGCGGCTGTGGCGGCGGTGCTGCCGAGCCGCAGCGCCACCGCCGGATTGGCGGCGAGTCGATCGTGTAGCACTGTCATCAGCGGCCGATGGGAGGCGATCCAGCCCACTGCCCCATCGGGGGTCCCATCTGGGGTGCCTTCGGGGGCGTTACGGCGCCCGGGGGCCAGATCGGCGCTGCCAAAACTCACCTGGCGAGCGATCGTCAGATCCGCGAGCTCCAGGTTGGTGAAGGGCACCATCACCGTCCGCAGCTCGGGCCAGAGCCCCAGGCGGATCAGCAGCAGCTGGCTGGAATGGGTGAAGGCGTAGCCCCGGGAGGACTGCAGCAGCTGGCCGCGATCGAGGGGGTCCACCAGGGTTACCCGCCAGCCGGCATCGGCCAGGGCCAAGGCAGCCAGGGCCCCGGTGGGGCCAGCCCCGTTGACGCGGGCCCACAGGTGAGGCGAGCTGGAGGGCGGAGGGATCAAGGGGGAGACGGCGGAATCAGCAGCTCGCCGGCGGTAGCGGGCTTGCACAACAAAAAGCCGCAGCAATTTTGCTGCGGCCCAGGTGCCCAAGACCGATCGGAGGCCAAGGGCGACGGTGAGCTAGGGGCTAAACGGCTCAGCCGATGCCCAGCAGACCGCGGGTGAAGGACTCGCCGCCCAGGGCCAGTTCGGTGGCCAGCAGGGCGATGAAACCGAGCATCGCCATGCGGCCGTTCAGCTTTTCGGCGCGCTCATGGAAGCCCCAGCCGCTTTCCACGTCCACCACCTGCATGCGGGGCTCGGTGGCGAAGGCGTTCAAACGGCCGCCATCTTCAGTGGTGACGGTGGCGCCGCGGATCACGGGGCCCCGCAGGGGGGAAGCTTCGAGGGCGGACTCGGAAAGGGAAGCGTTGGCCTGGGTCACGGTCGGCTCCGGTGCGGTGATCTGCAAGAACTGTAACGCATTGTTGCGAGATGTAACTTGCTGCAGTTGAGGCCCGCGGAGGCTTCATGGACGCTCTCGGCCCGCCAGGGCTGGCCTGTGCTAATGCTCGCTAAGCCCGCCAGCCGTGGACGGTTTGCTGGGCTCGCCATGGCTGTCTGGATCGCTGGGCCCGCCAGAGCTGGACGGCGCTGGCTGGTGGCTGAAGTTCAGGTTCAGCGCAGGCGCCGCTGGCAGAGCTCTTGGAAGGCCGGTCTGAGCAAATAGGGGTACTCGCCCACCCAGATGTTGAGTTGGGGCAGCCAGGCGTCGCTGAGGGCGGCGATGCGGGAGAAATCTGGGCGCTCGCTCAGCACCAGGCAGCGCACCACCATGCCGCGACGAATCTTTTGATGCTTTTTCACGTAGGGGAAGCGGATCAGCCCCAGGTAGCCCTGCTCGTCCTCCAGCTCCAGACACAGCCAGCTGCGGCGGTTTTCCACCAGCTCCAGGCGCCCCTGGCGGTCGGTGGTCTCCTGGCGGCCCTCCACCTGCTCGCGGATGAACAGGTCGGCCACCTCGCCCTCAAAAATCGCCGCCGCCGGATAGCGGCGCAAGCTGGCGTTGCGGCGGCTGGCCTCCAGGATCGGCCCCCAGAGCATGTAGAGCAGGAACACCACGCCCACCATCAGGGCGATCGGGCCCGCCTGGCTGGAGAACAGCACGCTCTGGCTGATCAGCAGCGTAATTACACCGCCGATCACCGAGATGAACAGGCGTTGCAGCAATTTTTGGGGGCTGCCGCTACTGGCGTTGAACTGGGGGCCGGTGGCCACAGCCGGGATCAGACGGGGCAGCTCACCGGGCCGCAGGGGGATCAACATCGGATCAGATCAGCTCAGCTCAGCTCAGATCAGGCGTTCCAGGCCGTAGACCAGCCCCTCCAGCTGGCGCACCCGGCGCACGCTGAGCAACACCCCGGGCATGTAGGCGGCGCGATCGATGGTGTCGTGGCGCAGGGTGTAGGTCTCGCCGGCCGCCCCGAAGATCACCTCCTGGTGGGCCACCAGACCCGGCAGGCGCACCGAGTGCAACCTCAGGCCACTGTCGCGGCGGCCGCCGCGGCAGCCGGCCAGGCTCTCGTGCTCTTCGAGCTCGGGCCGATTGAACTGCTTGCCCAGCTCCTCCATCAGTTCGGCGGTCTTGATGCAGGTGCCGCTGGGGGCGTCGGCCTTGCGGTTGTGGTGCAACTCGGTGAGTTCGGCGTAGTCGTAGAAGCGGGCGGCGGCGGCGGCGGCCTGCTGCAACAGCACCATGCCCAGGGAGAAGTTGGGGATCACGGCGCCGCCGACGCCGGCCTTGGCGGCAAAGCTGGCCAGGTCTTGGAGTTGCTCGGGGCTCAGCCCCGTGGTGCCGATCACCGGATGCACCCCGTAGGCGATCGCGCCCCGGGTGTGCTCGTAGACCACCGAGGGATGGGTGAAGTCCACCAGCACCGCCCCACCGCCAGGACCGGATTGGCGCACGGCCTGGCTGGCCTGGCAGAGGCAGCCCTCAAAGTCGGCGGTAACGGCCACCTCCAGCTCCCCCAGCCCCAGCTCAAGGCCAACGTCTTGGCCCTCCTTGCCGGCGGTGTTGTCGATGGCGCCCACCAGGCGGCAATCCGGGGCTGCCGCAATCGCCTTCACCACTTCGGCGCCCATGCGGCCCAGGGCGCCGGCCACCACCACGGCAATGGCTGAGCTGCTGGGGTTGCTGGTGGTCATCGCGGCAGCAAAGGGCTGTGGGGGACGGCATTCGAGCCTATGGCCCATGGCGCCTGGGCCATGGCTCCCGATCCGGCGGGTGGCCTTCGTAGGCTGCCTGCCAGTGCTTCATACCGGTTCACATGTTCACGCAGGTCCGCTCCGCCAACCGTCGGGTCAGCCCTGCCGACCACCACCAAGGCGCCGTGATGCGCGCCGTGTACGTGGTGTTGGAGCCCCAGTACCAGAACGCCCTCACCCAGGCGGCCAACTCCCTCAACGACCAGAGCGGTCCCCTGGCCATCGACCTGAGCGGCTATCTGATCGAAGAATTGCGCGATCCCGACAACTACGCCGATTTCTGCGCCGATGTGGCGGCCGCCGATGTATTCATCGGTTCGCTGATTTTCATTGAAGACCTGGCCCAAAAAGTGGTGGAGGCGGTGGCCCCCCAGCGCGATCGGCTCAAGGCGGCCGTGATCTTCCCCTCCATGCCGGAGGTGATGCGCCTAAATAAATTAGGCACCTTCTCGATGGCCCAACTCGGCCAGAGCAAGAGTGCCATCGCCAGCTTCATGAAGAAGCGGAAAGAGGCCAATGGTGCCGGCTTCCAAGACGCGATGCTGAAACTACTAAATACTCTGCCAACTGTTCTCAAGTATCTACCGGTAGAGAAGGCACAGGACGCCCGCTCCTTCATGCTCAGCTTCCAGTATTGGCTGGGCGGCACGCCGGATAATCTGCGCAACTTCCTGTTGATGCTCGCCGATAAGTATGTTTTTCCTAGGGGGGATTCGGAACGGTCGGCGGTGGAGGTGGCGGAGCCCCAGGTGTTCCCTGATCTAGGCATCTGGCATCCCCTGGCGCCCTCGATGTTCGAGGACCTCAAGGAATATCTAAATTGGACCGCCAGTCGCACCGATCTCAGCGATAAGGCGCGGCGCGGACCGGTGATCGGTTTGGTGCTGCAGCGCAGCCACATCGTTACCGGCGATGAGGCCCATTACGTGGCCGTGATCCAGGAAATGGAATACAGAGGCGCCACGGTTATTCCGGTGTTTTGCGGTGGCCTCGACTTCACCAAACCGGTGAATGCCTTCTTCTACGACCCCCTCAATCCCCAGCTGCCGATTGTGGATGGGGTGGTTTCGCTCACCGGTTTCGCGCTGGTGGGGGGCCCCGCTCGCCAGGACCATCCCAAGGCGGTGGAAGTGCTGAAATCGCTCAATCGCCCTTATATGGTGGCGCTGCCGCTGGTATTCCAAACCACCCAGGAATGGGAGGAGAGCGATCTGGGCCTCCACCCGGTGCAGGTGGCGTTGCAAATCGCCATCCCCGAACTGGATGGGGCGATTGAACCGATAGTGCTCAGCGGCCGCGATGATGCCACGGGCAAGGCCCACACCCTCCAAGACCGGGTGGATGCCATCGCCGAACGGGCAATCCGTTGGGCCTCGCTGCGGATCAAACCCCGCGCCGAAAAGAAGCTGGCCATCACAGTATTCAGCTTCCCTCCCGACAAGGGCAATGTGGGCACGGCCGCCTATCTAGACGTATTTGGTTCGATCCATCGGGTGCTGGAGGAACTAAGGGCAAAGGGATACAGCATCGAAAACATGCCCCGCGATAGCGGCGAATTGATGAATGCCGTGCTCAAGGATCCCGAGGCGCTGGAGGGATCACCGGAGCTGGCCATCGCCCACCGGATGAGCGTGGCGGAATACGAGCGGCTGACGCCCTATTCCGAACGGCTGGAGGAGAACTGGGGCAAACCGCCCGGCTCTCTGAATAGCGACGGCACCAATTTATTGATTTACGGCCGCCATTTTGGCAATGTATTTGTGGGTGTTCAGCCCACCTTTGGCTACGAGGGCGACCCGATGCGGCTGCTCTATTCCCGTAGCACTAGCCCCCACCATGGCTTTGCCGCCTATTACACCTACCTGGAAAAGGTATGGCAGGCCGATGCGGTGCTGCATTTCGGCACCCACGGTTCGCTGGAATTCATGCCTGGCAAGCAGATGGGCATGAGCGAAACCTGTTATCCAGATTCCCTGATTGGCGCCCTGCCTAATCTCTATTATTACGCCGCTAATAACCCATCGGAAGCCACCATCGCCAAGCGGCGGGGTTATGCCTCCACGATCAGCTATCTCACTCCTCCGGCGGAAAATGCTGGTTTGTATAAGGGCCTAAAGGAGCTGGGTGAGCTGGTGGGTTCCTATCAGCAATTGCGGGAAAGTAGCCGCGGCGTGCAGATCGTTAACGCGATCGTGGAAACCGCCCGCCTGTGCAACCTCGATAAAGACGTAACCCTGCCCGAAAACGACGCCTCCGGCTTGGATATGGATGGCCGCGATGGGGTGGTGGGGGCCGTTTATCGGCAGTTGATGGAGATTGAAAGCCGGCTGTTGCCCTGCGGCCTGCACACGATCGGCAAGCCGCCCACCGCTGAGGAGGCGATCGCCACCCTGGTGAACATCGCCGCCCTGGAGCGGCAGGAGGAGGGGCTCCGCTCGCTGCCGGCCCTGCTGGCCGAGAGCATCGGCCGCACCATTGACGACGTTTATCGCGGCAATGATCAGGGTGTGCTCGCCGATGTGGAGCTCAACTGCAGCATCACAGAGGTCTGCCGCATTGCCGTGGCCTCGATGGTGCGCTCGCTCACCGGTAGGGATGGTCGGGTGAACCTGCGGGAGAACCTGGGCTGGCTGATCGATTTATTGGCCCGCTTCGGCTTCCAATTCCCCAGCCCCTGGCTGCGGGCCTGCTGCCAGGCCGGTTTCGCCCAGGTGGATAGGGGAGAATTGGATAAATTGTTCGCCTATCTGCGCTTTTGCCTGGAGCAGATCTGCGCGGATATGGAGATGGAAAGCCTGCTGCGGGCCCTCGATGGCGAGTACGTGATTCCTGGGCCCGGTGGCGATCCGATCCGCAACCCCGGCGTACTGCCCAGCGGCAAGAACATCCATGCTCTGGATCCCCAATCCATCCCCACCCGGGCGGCGATCGCTGCGGCCAAGGTGGTGGTGGATCGCCTGATCGAGCGCCAAAAAGCGGAGCAGGGCACTTGGCCTGAAACGATTGCCTGCGTGCTATGGGGTACCGATAACATCAAAACCTACGGCGAATCCTTAGCACAAATCCTCTGGTTTATCGGCGTGCGCCCCGTGGCTGATTCCCTGGGCCGCGTTAATAAGCTCGAACTGATTTCCCTGGAGGAACTCGGTCGTCCGCGCATTGATGTGGTGGTGAATTGCTCGGGGGTTTTCCGCGACCTGTTCATCAATCAGATGGCTCTGATCGACCAAGGCGTCAAGCTTGCCGCCGAGGCCGACGAGCCCCTGGAGATGAATTTTGTGCGCAAGCATGCCAGCGAGCAGGCCAGCGCCCAGGGCATCAGCCTGCGAGATGCAGCCACGCGCGTGTTTTCCAATGCCAGCGGCAGCTATAGCTCCAACGTGAACCTAGCGGTGGAGAACAGCACCTGGGAGCAGGAGAATGAACTGCAGGAGATGTACCTAAGCCGCAAAACATTCGCCTTTAACGCAGACAATCCAGGCGAGATGAACCAAAACCGCGAAGTTTTCGAATCGGCGATGAAAACCGCCGACGTAACCTTTCAAAACCTAGACTCCGCCGAGATTTCACTTACGGATGTTAGCCATTACTTCGACTCAGACCCCACTAAATTGATCGCCAGCCTGCGTGATGATGGCAAGGCTCCCGCCAGCTATATCGCTGATACCACCACCGCCAATGCCCAGGTTCGCACCCTTGGCGAAACCATCCGCCTGGATTCGCGCACCAAGCTACTAAATCCCAAGTGGTACGAGGGGATGCTTAACTCTGGCTATGAGGGCGTACGCGAAGTAGCCAAGAGACTAAATTTTACGCTAGGTTGGAGTGCCACCAGCGGCCAGGTAGATAATTTCGTTTATGAAGATGCCAACAGCACCTTCATCAATGATCCCGAGATGCGCCAGCGCTTGATGGATCTCAACCCCCACAGCTTCCGGCGCATCGTGAGCACCCTGCTCGAGGTGAATGGCCGCGGCTACTGGGAAACCTCAGAGGAAAATATTCAGCAACTTCAGGAGATCTATCAGGAAATAGAAGATCGCATCGAAGGGGTAACCACCGGCGGCTAAGGGAAGTGGCTAAGGTAAGCGGCTGAGGGAATCGGCTAAGCAGCCGGCCAAAGAAGCTCTGTAAAGCCGCCAATTTGGCGGCTTTATTTTAGTCCACCTCGAGGAATTTCCGCTCGGCTCTTGCGAGTTAGAGGCGATTAAATCGCTGCATGCTTTTAGTGTCAAGAGATAGGTGAGATCTGGAAATTTTCGAGGTTCTTTCAAGGGCGTTTGGCAAAGTTAGTTGCTACTTGGTGTTCGCCAGAGTAGCTGGCGGTTCATTAGCGGCAATGCTTTTCGCGGCGGGCGATCGATGCAACTTGGTGTTTCCGATCTCGTCTTCACTTAAATTGGGCTGTCAATGCAATTCCCTCCCGCCTCAAAAACCCTGTTCGATTTAGTGAGTGGAATCCTAGAGAAGCTATGAAAAACCGAGCCAAGCCCAATGGAGCCCTGATGTCTCAATGGCTCTCAGCTGGCTAGGGCGGCAAAATCTCGGCTGTTCAGAACTTCCCTGAACTAATTTTGTCAATCAATAAGTCAATTAATACGTCAATCAATCAATATTTTAATAAATCAACCAATATGTCAATCAATCAATCAATCAATCAATCAATCAATCAATAACAGGTCGTTAAATGCATCTAGTTATGTGCTGCTATGTAAAATACCGGATCGCCCAGGGCAATCGGGCCCGGGGTTTCAACTGCCAGCCTGATACCCGCCACCACCTTGTTGTGGCGGGCAGTGGCTCGGAGAATTTCCAGGGTTTGTGGTATTTGCCCCTGGGGTAGGTTTTGAGCCAGGGTGGTAACAACGCAGCGGGGACAGCCGTCAATCACCCGTAGGCGCAGGCTCTCGCCAATCTGCAAATAGCCGCCAATCCATGCTTCCTCCACGAAGCCATCCCCCTGGCTAGCGGTGGGACGAATGATCAAATTGGGGCGAAAGCGCTCCACCGCAAAATCCAGCTCTGGCTCTAGTTCTCTATAGCAATCCAGGGTAGATGTTGTAATTGCGTGCACCTGGCAAGCATCAAAGAAGGTGCCTTCTGGCAGGCGAAGCTCATTGACTTCGTTGTTATGAAATGGCCGTTCCGGCACCTGGGGCCAGTACTGATCGAGGCTTACTTGATCGGGTGCCTGATCCAGCAATGTGAGTTCCCGACCCAGCAACTCAGACAAGCTGGCGTGAATGGCTGGATCACTGGTGAGCATTGGCGCGCTTCCCCGATCTGCCACGGGGGTGATCGCCACCGCCGGCGGCGCTGCGCCAGGCTGCGGTTCGCTGCTGTAGCGGGCCTCGTAGGCGAGCAGGGATCGCCACAACAGCGGGTTTTTGGCGCTGGCCACCCGGCTGGTGGCGTGATCCCAGAGGGCATAGGCCCGATCGCCCCGCACACCGCCCGCATCCACCGCCAACCGGGGCAGGCACTCCCCCTGCATCGACTTCACCGGATAGCGCCATAGCGCCTCCACCCTACCCACTTCCACCTTGCCCGCTTCCAACCCACCTACCTCCATATCGCTGAAAGCCTGGATATTTTTTTGTAATTATCACCAATGGCCTGGGGGGCCCTGGGTGGCGATGGATACCGGTTCAGTTGCCGAAGCCAGCTGAGCTGAACCGGTCAGCCAAGCCGGATTAGCCCGCCAAGGCGCATGAGGCGACCGAGACGAACGAGGCAGCCGGTGAACGAACTCTGGCAGCTACAAGGGGCAGCCGGGCAGCTATACCGGGCAGCTTCTGAGCTCAGCTACACAAAAACGGGCGGCTACAGCCTTCTCGCTGTAGCCGCCCAACTTCGGCCTCAGCCATTTGCCTTGGCTGAGCCATTCAAATTTGGCTCAGCCTTCTGGGAAGAGCAGGTTGGCCAGTTCGTCTGGATCCACCTCGTAGACGCGGGCGAGGCTGGTTTCGATGGCGCTGGTCACCTCGCCGGGCAGGAAGCGCATGGCGTTGATGGCGTCGTCGGCGATCTCATCGCTGAGCAGCTTGTCGCCGCCGAGTTTTTCGTCATTGATCACCGCTATCACCCAGCTCTGGTATGCGTACACCAGATCGGAAAACTCCAGATCGGGGTCGTTGAAGTCGAGGGCCATGTGGCTGCTTCCCGTGGCATGTCACAGCAGTTTGCCCGGCTGCGGTCAGGATGGGCACCTGGTTCTGTCACCATTCCGGCACCGCTGCCGCCCATGGAAGCCCCCCGCCTGCAGGCCACCCTGTTTGATTTCGCCATCACCGAGCTGGTGCGCCAGCACCGCGACAGCTTCCAGCCCGCCTGGACGGCTGAATGCTGGTCAAAGCTATTGATCTGGCTGGCCCTCAACTGCGGCTGCTCGCCGGAGCAAGCCGAGCTGGAGGCCTTCGCCCAATGCTTGGGGCCTGCTTTGACGGTGCGGATGCGGCGCCTGTTTTTCCAACGGGAGCTGGAAGACCTGGATCTGCAGTTGATGGCCGACCCCGCCGAACAGCAGCTGCTGGCCCTGCCGCTGCAGCCAGGGGCAGCGGCGGCTCCAGATCTGGAGAAGCTGACCATTGCCCTGGAGCGCCTGGGCCTCACGCAGCTGGTGGCGCCACGCCAGCGCTGGCAGCAGCTGGAGGGTGTGGTGGCTGTGCCCTGGGCCGCTGGGGGCCAGCAGCCATGAAGCACGTGCGTGCCGCCGAGCTGGCGGAGCAGGGCGTTTCCCACGACCCGGCGATCCGCAAACAGGTGCTGCTGCCCCGCGGCCTGGTGCCGCGGCTCACCGGCTTCTCCCGCGCTGTTTTGCGCCCCGGCCAGGAGGCCAGCGAGCATCGCCACCTGGACATGGCGGAGGTGTTCCTGGTGCAGGCCGGCCAGGCCACCGTGACGCTCGATGGCCAGCCCCTCACTCTCGCCAGCGGCGATTGCCTGCTGGTGGAACCGGGCGAGCGACACCGCATCGCCAACAGCGGCAGCGAGGATTTAGTGCTGCTCTACTTCGGGTTGGAGATTGATGGCTGAGGCCGAGGTGATCGAGAGGGAAAAGCTAAGTAATCGCTAATTAAGAGCGAAGGCAGCGTGAAGCAAGTGCGAAGCGAGGCAGAAGAGTGCAGGCGGCAATGCTGAATTAATCGCCAAGTAAGGCCGAGGTAAGCGCGAAGTGATGTTGAGCCAGGCGTTTAGTAAGCGCGAAGCAAGCGTTAGCAAAGAGAGCTATCAGGACGGAGTAATGCGGGGCCAAGGCCGGAGATTCGCTTGACGAGCAGGCCGCCTGGCTGCGTGACTATCTATCCCCGCTTGGCTACCTGGGGACAGAGCGAGTGCATAGGGCCTTAATTTCTGGCCTATGCGAGTGGCTCCGCCTGATTGGCGGGCTTACTAATGGCTTGCTGGTGACAGGGCCTTTGTTCCTGGTCTAGGCGAGTGCCCCCGGCTGATCGGCGGGCTTATTAGTGGCTGGCTGGGTCAATCGGTGCGCTAACCTGCATGGGTGGATTTTGTTATCAACTCAGATGGGCGTAAAACTTGTTATGGTTGGCGCTGAATGTGATAAATCTTTTGTTGTTAATCCAGGCCGTGGTTCCAGGCCAATCCTTGGTGAGGCCCAGGGGTTGGCTTCGGGATTTTCCCCGGAAAATCTGATCTAACTTGGTATCGCTCGCTATGCAAGGCCAAGAGCGGCTCAGGCTTTTCGTTTCCTATTCCCATCAAGATAAAGACCGCTGCGCAGAGCTTGGCAAGTATTTAGAGCAGCTTCAAGATGCAAATCTGATTGAGCCCTGGACCGACGGGCAAATCCTGGCCGGTGATAATTGGGACGATGAAATCCTCAATAATCTACGACAGGCGGATATTGTGTTGCTGTTGATTAGTATTGATTTTTTGCGGTCAAAATATATAAAATCCAAGGAGTTGGTTGTCGCCAAGGAGCGCCATGTCAAGGGTGAGACCGTGATTGTGCCAGTTGTGTTGAGGAAATGCCGGTGGCAGGGTGTTCACTATGCCTTAGGGCAATATCAAGCTTTGCCTGAGGGCGGTAAACCGATTTATGCCACATCAATTCAGCACGAGATAGAGGAGGCGCTGGATCAGGTGGTTGTGGGAATTGAGAAAACGGCGAAGCAAATTCTGCGGAATCGCAGTGTTGGTAATCCCAAGCCCAGCCAAGGAGAGGTGGCCGAGTCAGTTAATGGTAATAAAGATTTTATCGCTGCCCAGGCAGCTAGCACTTCCACCCCGGCTGAGACACCTCTTGTAAAGCCAGATAACACCTGTACTTCTCCTTTGGCAGCTGGCGCATCCAACCAGGTAGCTAGCGGCTTTGTTCAGTCAGATAGTATCAATGCCTCTCCTCTGGCGGCTGCCACCTATGTTCAGCCAGCCATCTCTTCTCCCCAGCCAGATAGCATCTCTCCTAACCCAGCTAGCACCTTCGCCAAGCCTGGCATATCTGCAAACGGAGCAGATGTAGCTGTAAAAGGTGCAAGCGTAACTGTAACAGGAGCGAATGAAACCACAACGGCGGCAGAGTTTCAATATCCAGAATTTTCCGCTTTGCCGGTGCAGCCTCTACCTGTGCAAACGGCTCGTTTGCTTCAAGTTGGGGTCTCTGGTGGTAAGCCAAGCTGGCGCTTGGAGCCCCTCCCTCTGCAGGTGCCGGCTTATCGGGAATGCTTGGCCGAGGGCGTGGAGCTCACCATGGTGCAGATTCCGGCCGGCAGTTTCCAGATGGGTTCGCCGGAGGACGAGCCGGAGCGTTTCGAGCGTGAAGGCCCCCAGCATCAGGTGAGCCTGCCCAGCTTTTTCATGGCCCAAACCCCGATCACCCAGGCCCAATGGGCTGTGGTGGCCAGTTGGCGGCGGGTGGGGCGAGATTTGAAACCTGAGCCTGCGTATTTCAAAGGGCCGAATCGGCCCGTGGAGGTGGTGAGTTGGCAGGAAGCCCAGGAATTTTGTTTGCGGTTGAACGAGCGTTTCAGCCAGCGTCTGGGCGATGGCTTCAGCTACAGCCTGCCCAGCGAGGCCCAGTGGGAATACGCCTGCCGGGCTGGCAGTACCACGCCCTTCCATTTCGGGGCCACGCTTACCCCAGATTTGGCAAATTATGACGGCAACTACACCTATGGTGATGGCCAAAATGGGTTATATCGAAAAGAGACGACGGAGGTGGCTATTTTCCCTGCCAACCAATGGGGCCTCCATGACATGCACGGCAATGTGTTTGAATGGTGCGCAGACCATGGGCATGATAGTTATAATCTTGCTCCCGATAATCACTTGCCCTGGTTGATTCCTGGGGCTCCTGAGGATCATCCTAGGCTGCTGCGCGGCGGTTCCTGGGTCGCCCCCCCCGGGGCCTGCCGCTCGGCCTGCCGCAACCATCACCAGCCCGTCAGCGTCAGCCGCTACGTCGGTTTGCGTGTGGTCTGCCGCCCCCAGGCTGTTCTTCTTAACTATTAATCTCTTAATCCCTTAACACTTGGCTGTTTCTTAACCCTTGGCTGTTGGCTTCAGGCTGTTAACCCTGGCGCCGTAGGCGCCCGCGATCTATCACGCCAATTCCCCCTCCCCTCCAGCCGCACATCGAGACTGCATATCCAGGCAGCACATCCAGGCCGAGCCGTTGCCGCCGTGGCTGCTGGTCTCCATCGAGGCGCGTAACACCCTGCCCCGCCCCTGCCGCCCCCTGGGGCTGCCGCCCCGCCTGCTGCTGCTTTGAGACCATGGGTCCACTCCCCTAGCCGCCGCCGTGTCCGACGCCCTGGCCAAGACCTACGACCCGGCCGCCACCGAAGCCCGCTGGCAGGCCGCCTGGGACGCCGCCGGCGCCTTCCATCCCGATCCGGCCGCAGCAGGAGAACCCTTCAGCTTGGTGATCCCGCCGCCGAATGTCACCGGCAGCCTGCACATGGGCCACGCCTTTGAAACCGCCCTGATCGACACCCTGGTGCGCTTCCAGCGGCTGCAGGGCAAGAACGTGCTCTGTCTGCCCGGCACCGACCACGCCTCGATCGCCGTGCAAACGATCCTGGAGAAACAGATCAATGCCGCGGGCGGCAGCAAGGACGACCTGGGCCGCGATGCCTTTCTGGAGCGCGCCTGGGCCTGGAAGGCCGAGAGCGGCGGCACGATCGTGGGCCAGCTGCGCCGCCTTGGTTATTCGGTGGATTGGCGGAGGGAGCGCTTCACCCTCGATCCAGGTTTGAGCAGGGCCGTGGTGCAGGCTTTCGTAAAACTGCACCAGCAGGGTTTGATTTATCGGGGCGAATACCTGGTGAACTGGTGCCCCGCCTCCGGTTCGGCCGTGAGCGATCTGGAGGTGGAGATGAAGGAGGTGGATGGCCATCTCTGGCACCTGCGCTATCCGCTCACGCCCCTGCCAGGCGCTACCGCTGGCACCGCTGGCACCCCTGACACCGACCATCTGGTGGTGGCCACCACCCGCCCTGAAACGATGCTCGGCGACACCGGCGTGGCGGTGAACCCCTCAGATCCGCGCTATGCCCATTTGGTGGGTCGCACGATCGAGCTGCCGCTGGTGGGCCGCCGTATTCCCATCGTGGCCGATGAGCACGTGGATCCGGCCTTTGGCACCGGCTGCGTAAAAGTAACCCCCGCCCACGACCCCAACGACTTCGCCATCGGCGCCCGCCACGGCCTGCCTCAAATCACGGTGATGGCCAAGGACGGCACGATGAACGCCGCCGCCGGTCGCTTCGCGGGGCTGGATCGCTTCGAGGCCCGCAAACAGGTGGTGGCGGCGATGGAGGCGGAGGGTTGTCTGGTGAAAACCGAGCCCCATCGCCACAGCGTGCCCTATTCAGATCGGGGCAAGGTGCCGGTGGAGCCGCTGCTCTCCACCCAGTGGTTCCTGCGCACCGAACCGCTGGCCGCCCACTGCCGCGCCGCCCTCGACAAGCCCGCCGGCCCCGAACCCCGCTTCGTGCCGGAGCGCTGGAGCAAGGTGTATCGCGATTGGCTCACCGACATCCGCGACTGGTGCATCAGCCGCCAGCTCTGGTGGGGTCACCGCATTCCGGCTTGGTATGTGGTGAGTGAAACCAATGGCCTGATCACCGAAGCCACCCCCTACCTGGTGGCCGAGAACGAGGCCGAGGCGCTGGCCCAGGCCCAGGCCCAGGCCCAGTACGGCGCCGCCGCTGCTGCTGCCGGCCGGGAGCTGCGGCTGGAGCAGGACCCAGACGTGCTGGATACCTGGTTTTCCAGTGGCCTCTGGCCCTTCTCCACCCTCGGCTGGCCCGATCCTGAGGCCGCCGATTTGGCCCGCTGGTATCCCACCAGCGTGCTGGTTACCGGCTTCGACATCATCTTTTTCTGGGTTGCCCGGATGACGATGCTGGCGGGCGCCATGTTGCCCGAGGCCGGTCCTCCTTTTCGTGATGTCTATATCCACGGGCTGGTGCGGGATGAAAACAACCGCAAGATGAGCAAGTCTGCGGGCAATGGCATCGACCCGCTGCTGCTGATCGAGCGCTACGGCGCCGATGCCCTGCGCTTTGCCCTGGTGCGCGAAGTGGCCGGCGCCGGCCAAGACATCCGCCTCGACTACGACCGCGCCAGCGGCAGCTCCGCCACCGTGGAGGCCGCCCGTAATTTCGCCAACAAGCTATTCAATGCCACCCGCTTCGCATTAATGAATCTGGGCGGTGAAACGCCGGCGAGTTTGGGGGAACCGCAACTGCCAAATCTAGAAAACCCTGAACTTTGTGTGCTGGAGAGCGAAGACCGCTGGATTCTTTCAAGGCTGGCCCGCACCAGCAGCCAGGCGGCTGAGCTCTATAGCGGTTACCGCCTCGGCGAAGCAGCGAAGCTGCTCTACGAATTTGCTTGGAATGATCTCTGCGACCAATACATCGAATGGGCAAAACCCAGGCTTGGCGGAGAAGATGTTGCCGCCCGCAGCGCCGCCCGCCGGGTGCTGGCCCACAGCTTAGATGCGCTGCTGGTGATGTTGCACCCATTGATGCCCCACATCACAGAAGAGCTCTGGCATGCCCTCACAAATAGTGAGCCAGATGATTTTCTGGCGCTGCAAAAGTGGCCCCAGCCCGATCCAAACTGGGCCGATGAAAGCTACGAAACCGCCTTTCAATTTGGAATTGATGCGGTGCGGGCAATCCGCAATTTAAGGGCCCTATCCGGTGTGAAGCCAGGCGAAAAGCTATCGATTAGTATCCATACCGCCAAGGCCGATCGCCAGGCATTTGTAGCCGCCAACCAGGCCAAAATTGCCCGGCTGGTGGGCGCATCTGAATTGCACTGGCAGCCCGAACCCAGGGCCGGCCAACTGCTGGGCATCGTCGATAGCGACGCCCAGGTGGGCATCACCGTGCCCCAACAGAGCCTCGAAGCCCTGCGGGCCCGCCTCGAAAAAGACCTGCTCAAAATTGAAAAGGAGATCACCGGCCTCACCGGCCGTCTCGCCAACCCCAACTTCGCCGGCAAGGCGCCACCAGAAGTGGTGGCCGAATGCCAGGCCAACCTGGCCGAAGCCGAAGCCCAGGCGCAGCTGGTGCGGGGTCGGTTGGCGGAATTGGGGTGAGGGCAAACAGCCCGCGCGTCAGCCAATAGCTGGCTGCCCGCGCCCAGCAGCTACTTCATCATCCGCCCCAATTAACCGAAACTGGATGCTCAGAATCCAGCAGCATCCAGCAGCATCCAAAACCGATGGCGGCCAAAGGCCCAGCAAAGGGCAGCCTCAATGCCAAAAATTTAGAAGTCCTGGGGGCGGCCAGGCTGGCGGAGCTTCTTATCCTGCTTTGCGAGGGCAACAACGCCAGCAAGCGGCTGCTGCGGTTGGCGCTGGCGGAGCACAAGGGGCCTGGGGAGATGGCGCGGGAGCTGCGCAAGCGGCTCGCCAGCATCGCCCGTTCCGGCAGCCTGCTCGATAACCACCAGCGCGATGATCTGCTGCGGGAGCTGGAGCGGCACTGCCAGGCGCTCAGCGGACCGATCGCGGCCCATGATGCCGCCCTGGCGGTGGAATTGTTGTGGGAGTTGCTGGAGCTCTCGGAAGGGTTGATCGAACGCTGCGATGCCAGCGATGGCGTTGTGCGTGATTGGTTCCATCAGGTGAGCGCCAGCCTCGGCCAGGTGGCCAGCAAGGCCCCTGGCAGTCGCCAGGCTCTCGCCGATCAGGTGTATGCGGCGGTGGTGAGCAACGGTTACGGCCAGTTCGATCCGATCGTGCGCGATCTTGGCCCGGCCCTGGGAGCGGAGGGGCTGGCCCATCTGCGTCTGCGCCTGGAAAGCCTGCGCCAGCGCTCCACCGGCGCCACGGCGGCCAAAGCCCAGCCCAACTTGGTGGTGAGCATCGCCATGCTCAACATCGCCGATGTGCTGGGCGATGCCGAGGCCTATCTGGCGGAGTATCGCGACCACCACCCCGAGGCGCTGATGGTGCCGGCGATCGCGGCCAAGGTGGCGGAGCGGCTCACCAAGGCCGGCCGGGCGGAGGAGGCGCTAACCCTGCTGCAGGCGGCCGATCCGGCCCTGCGTCAGCGACGCGCTGGCGCCGAGGCCTGGTGCGATGCGCGATTGGCGGCGCTGGATGCCCTCGGCCGCGGCGAGGAGGCCCAGGCCCAGCGCTGGGAGTTCGCCCTGCTGGAGCTCTCAGGCCGCCACCTGCGCGACTACCTCAAACTGCTGCCGGCCTTTGAGGACATGCCAGCGGAAGAACGGGCCCTGGATCTGGTGGCGGAGCACAACGATCTGGAAGAGGCACTCTGGTTTCTGCTGCATTGGCCGGAGCCACACCGGGCCGCCCGGCTGGTGCTGGATACGCCGCAGCTGCTGAATGGCGATCGCTACCTCCTGTTGGCGCCGCTGGCGGAGTTGCTGGAGAAACCCCATCCGCTGGCGGCCAGCCGTTGCCTGCGGGCGATGATCGATTTCACGCTCAAGGTGGCGCGTTCCAAGCGCTATTCCCACGCGGCCCGTCATCTCGAAACCTGCCACCGTTTGGCCGCCGCCATCGATAACTGGGGGGAGCTGGCCGATCACCGCAGCTATGTGGCCCAGCTTTGGCGTGATCACGGCCGCAAGTACGGCTTCTGGAGCGAGGTGCCCATCAAGGTCATTGCCGAACTCAAATCTGAACAGGAGGCCAAATCCAAATCCAAACCAGAGGCCAAAGCCAAGGCTGTGGTCGATCCAGGCTTGGAGTCCAAAGGGCTGGGCAGCCCTGGGACTGCCGCCGCTGAATCTGGATCTGTTCAGCCTGGCTTATGGTGAACTGCAGGCGCAGAAGTTAGCCGCACTTGGATCCCCCCTAAGCTCTACCTCCATCAAGCGCGCGAAACACCGTGAAGGCCAGGCCAGTTATGCACGACATGTGTAACAAATTGCAAATATGGCTGACGGAACCGCGAACCGATGCTAAATTTTAAAGCTGCTAAACTAAAAGATTATGCAAAATCAGTTTTCAGAGACCATCGGAGAGCAAAAAGATTTCTTGAGATGGTTAGTATATTGGGACTATCTGTCGAAAAAGCACCTCAAAAGTTGCTCTCAAAACCGTCCAGTTACAAGTTGAGATGCTCGGTGATTTAATAGAGTAAAACTCCAAGCTAATCTTGATTACTCAGCTCGGTGCGCCATGATTTGTGTAGCAAACGAGTCTCGCAATCACCGTTAGAATGCAAATACGGCAAAAAATCAAACGTTTACTAAGATCCTTCAATCTGACGAGCATGAGATCGGTCTCCAGTAAACCCCCAAAAGCCCACGACCAAACAAGCACTACAGAGCAGACAGTTCCAATGACGACAAGCCGTGAAATGTTGAAGAATCGGGACTACACCCTGATCATTGACAAAAGTGGCAGCATGGCAATCACCGACAAAGATGATAAAAAGATTAAAAACGAACAGGTGATGAAGAATCGATGGGAGCTAATCGAAGAATCCACCATTGCACTAGCTAGTAAATGCGAAAAATTAGATCCAGACGGCATTACTATATACACTTTTTCCACTAATTTCAAAAAATATGTAAATGTTACTGCGCGTAAGGTTGTAGATATTTTTGAGAACGAAGATCCTTTTGGCAATACAAATATGGCAGGAGTTCTTCAAGCAGCGCTAGACGACTACTTTCAGCGCAAAATGATTGGTCAAGCGAAGCCAAATGGAGAAACCATTTTAGTTGTAACTGATGGCAAGGCGGATGATACGATAGCTGTAATTAGGACAATTGTTGAAGCCACTCAGAAAATGGACAGAGATGAAGAGTTGGCTATTTCTTTTATTCAGATCGGCGCAGATAAAGAAGCTTCTGAGTATCTTGAATATTTGGATGATCAACTACAGCAAGATAGGGGAGCTAAATTTGACATTATTGATACCATTACGATTGATGAGATCTTGGAGAATGGTATGACGCTTACAGAAGTCTTGCTCAGGGCAATTACTGACTAAAATATATAGATATTAACCCATGAACTCTAAAAATGACTGGAGAAAATCTTCTTCTACGCCCAACCCTGAGTGGAATAATTCAGCCTCTCAGACTCATTCAAACGTAGAGATTAATTCTTCTGATAATCAAAACCGGCAATTATCTGAGGGAATTACTGATAGCCTCTCGGACATTCTTGCTCAGAGGAAAGAATTTGCCTCCCGTATTACTCCAGTTTACCAGCACTTATCTCAGCTTTACAATGAAGTGAGTGGGTTAAATAAGCGCCTCAAGCAGCTTGCTGTGTCAATTAGCGATGTTGATATAGATAGAAAAATGGGAGAGATTAAGCTTGACTTTATTGAGAAGCAGATTGAAAAAAATATTGAAAAAATTGATAGATTGATTAAGCGGTTAACACGTGACACCTTGAATATCGGTGTTTTAGGAAGAATGGGGCAAGGAAAAAGCACATTTCTCAAGAGTTTGAGCGGAATTGATATTATTCCTTCACGTAAAGGAGGAGCTTGTACAGCAGTGCGCAGTAAATATTTGCATCATGACAGCGATCTCGAGGCTACGGTTAAATTTCATTCGGAAGAAACATTTCTTGCTGAAGTTATTTGCGAATACTTTCGTGTTCTAGATTTAAATCCTATACCAAAAAGCTTAGATGAATTTGCAAATAAATCACTTCCCATTCTGTCTGCTAAAAGTTCGACAACTCATCAAGAAATGTATAATCGCCTGAGAGATGACTACCACGCTAATTTCCGACGTTATGAACTGTTGGTTAAAAATAGTTCACCCAGGGAGAGAAGAGAAAGGTCGAAGGATGAGATTCAAAAATATGTTTCGCAAGAACGAGATCCTCAAACCAAAAGACTTATAAACTATGATCATCTGGCAGTTCGTGAAGTCGAAATTCGCTGCCGCTTTCCAAAGGTTGAAGTGTACGGATTGGGCTTGATAGATGTTCCTGGCTTGGGTGATACTAAATTAGGAGATGAAAAAGTTATTCTTGAAACGTTGAGGGAAGAAGTAGATGTAGTTTTACTTGTTTGCAAGCCTGACGTTGATCGTTACCAGTGGGATACTGATTTTCAACTCTATGAACTGGCTGACAGTGCTTTAGATAACTTTAGTAAAAGATGTTTTATAGTTTTGAATCATCGAAGCTATGGAACCGAAGACAATCTAACAGCATGTGAAGAGTTAAAGGAAAACACTCAAAGCATTAAAGTTGTTGGTTCTCCTGTTGTTGCAGACTGTTCTAATTCCAGCGAAGCGAATAAGGTGCTTGATCTAATCCTTGGGTATCTCGGCGAACATATTGTTGGAATAGAAGAGCAACATGCTCAATCTTGTCAGGAAGATCTGTTCAGGCTTTGTAAATTAATTAATGTTGAGCTAGATAAAGCGCAGAATGTTTTCATCTCTTATGCTGGTGGTTCACGCCAATTTGAAGGCAGCTTTAAAAGGATTATTGCGACCCTCTCTGAGGGACTTAATCACATGCTCGATGAACTATGGAATAACTATGAAGCCACTGACGAAGAATTTAAAGCGGTTGTTGATGCTGCTATAGAACAATGCGAAAAGGAAAAAGGTGTTCCCACCGAAGACGAGATTGAAAGGCTTATTCACTTGCCCGAGAATAAAAATGACTATAAAATTGTGTATCTTACTTGCGCGGCAGAGTTGAGATCTAATTTATCAAAAAACTTCTTGACATTGGATCAAGGTTTGCAAGTTGCCTCTGATAAGCTAAAATGCCTGATTGCAAATACTCTGATTGACAAGGGAGGCTTGAGAGAACTAGCAATTTCTCTTAGTGCTAAAGATGTTGATTTTTTAGAAAAGATGAGGGAAATGCTAAATATTCGACAAAATAGACTTGAGCTTGGATTCCAAACACTTCTAAGCTTCAAAATGTCTTACGGAGCCTTAATCATGGAGTCTATCCGAAGAGATCTTGCAGAAGTATTTGGTGGTGTTAGATCTAATTCGCGCCCAAATACATCTTCCGAAAGCGTGGTAAAAAAAGGGGCCGAGATTATTGGAGAGGTGGCTAGTTCTGCCGCTAAAATTATGGCTGTTGCACCTGAGATCGATAAAGCGAAACCTGTTCTAGAAGTTGTTGGCAGTACTGCAAATGCCATAGCAAGCTATCTTGAGGTTAACGATAAAGCTTCGGTACGAAGACAGTTGGATAATCTTCACAGGCAAGCAGTAAGTAAATGCAGAAATACTCTAGAAGATTGGGGGAAAGCCCCTAGTCGATTAAGGTATTATATGGCAGAGGAGTTCGTTGATCGCATCCTCTACGACCAAAACATTGAAGAAGAATGGAGGCATTTTTTGGGTGATGATGATATTCGTGCAATGATATGGATTGAATTTAAGCATATTGAAGATCGTAAGCAAGTCCATGCAGAGTGGTTGAATGCAGTGAAGAGGGTTGGTGAATTTAATCGGCATAAAATGTTGGTATTTTTGTAGCATCATCGCTGAGCAATCTGGAAAATAGATTTGTCGGACTGTTGAATGATCTTTGTGTTGTTGTAAGAATTATCGGCAGCCGCTCAACCGGAGCGTTGTACCTACTGAAGACCAGCAACTCCGCAGGAAAAGAGACTCCATCATTCGTGCGCTGGATCTACGATGTTGAGGCTTAATAATGCTAGATATGAGCGTGTGTTTGTGTTCAGTCATTCACATAAGCATAGCCATTAAGGCTAGGGGTTGCAGCATGACTCTGCAACGGGTAACATCTGCTCATCGAAGCTGCCGTGATCGGCAAACGCGCAATGGAAGAGCCGAATCCAAGAATATCAGACTTCTTGAAAGAGCAATATCAAAAAGAACTTGATCGAAAGAATGACTATACTGGTAGAATAACGCTAATGAGTGGCATTCTCACCATTTTGGGTGGTGGATTGCTTGCGATGGCCCGTGAGCTCGCAATGCCCAATGGCTCGAACGAATGGATTGAAGGCGCAACCGTTGCGGCATCATTAATCTTTGCCAGCATTTCAGCTTGGTGGGTTTGGAGTGCGTACACAAATATCACCTATCTCGCGATTCCCTCGTCGGCTGATCTGCTCGCATTCAGAGATGGTCTAGTGGATTACTATCGGCAAGTTGATTGCCCTGATGGCGCGACTCAACAGTCGATTGCCGATGCAGAGCTTTTGGCGGGAATTGACAAAGCGTACTCCACGCTTACGACGGAAAACTATAGAATAAACGAGCGCAGGAGTAGGTCGCTCAAGCGGGTAAATAAATATTTCTTGCTGGCTATCTTAATTGCTTCATTGGCCCTCGTACTTCAACTGTATCGGAATGCAGCCTCCCCAAAGCCGGCGCAGGAGGTTAAAATCATAAATATCCGGGATCTCCAAATGGCACAACAAGGAACGAAGGCGGGCGCTTCCGGTGGCGCACCCAATGACGGCACGGCAAGCAAGCATCCCTTGCCTGCGCAAGCACCGAAAAAGCCAGAGTTTCCGCCTCCAAGGTTAATTCGAGAGGATTTTCTGCCTGGAAAACAGCCGAGGTAAATGAAAAACTTCTACTGACTTTGGTCGCCTTTCCAATTGTCACCGTGCATAAGTGGCGCCTGCAATTGCAGGGCTGATTAAAAGTTTCAGGACGTGCATGACGCTGGCTGCCGCCTTGCCATCGCCAACATCGTCTTGATGTCGTGCATCACCGCTTGCATGCCGGATCGAATCGACTGATATCCAGCCAGGCGCAGCAAGTTCAACGCTGTCGTGCGCAACGAGGCCATCGCTCCAGCGCCATTGCCCCTTTAACGATGGGCGTCCTCATGGAGCTGGGTGTCGCGAATCCAGTGCCAGCCCTCGATACTCCAGCGGTCTCGAACCAGCTGCAGTAAGGCTTTTGGGGTGGTGCGCAGGCTGGTGTCGCACCGAGAGGTGCGCTGCATGAAGTAAGCCAGATTTCTGGCCTGAAATGGCTTGCCGTCACGGGTCCCGGTGGTGTGAACCTCCACGATCCAGCTGGTGCCGATCCAGGCCTCCTTGATGTGCTCCGGTGCTTCTTTCGCCCGTAGGGTCCAAGTGATGTCACGCCCGTGGCTGACCTCTTGATCCGTTGCGGTGAGTGGGATGTGCCGCTTGCCCTGGAACTGGCTCTGGATCTGGCGATGCAGCGTTTTCTGGTTGGCCTACTCCTTCGGAGAAGCCTTCGGCTAGACCGTCAGGAGGAAGTCGGCCCCCTTGCTCCTGGAGCTGTTGAA
Organism: Prochlorococcaceae cyanobacterium; assembly: GCA_044375975.1. Lineage (GTDB taxonomy): Bacteria > Cyanobacteriota > Cyanobacteriia > PCC-6307 > Cyanobiaceae > UBA5018. Next base: position 650 of record JBILLQ010000014.1, on the reverse strand, counting down.
AAACGGGCGCTGGGTGTGGAGGGCGTCGGCTTGGATCAGGACCCCCTCAAGATCCAGATCACCGAGCAGCTGCCTGAGCACCGCCCGCTCATGGTTTTCGCCGGTGGCGTAGCAGGCCTGGCTGATTGCCACACACCCAGAGCGGCGGAGTAGAGCGTGACCTGGGCAATGTAGACGCAGTCGGCCGGAGGCCATACGCGGATCCAACGCCGGCCGTGGGCACGATTGAGCCCCGCAGCGACTTGCCGTCGCACACAAGCTGGTCGAGATCCGCTGCACCACCTGGAATCTGGGCGATTGTCCAGTCGCGGATCGCAGAGCAGATGACCGTCACGTCCACTCCTTCGGAGAAGGCTTCGCCTACAAGGTGGGCGATAGCGAGAGCGAGGGCTTCTGGACGGAATTCATCGCCTCCCTAAAGGAGCGCGGCCTCACTGGTGTCAAGCTGGTGATCAGCGACGCCCACGGGGGCCTCACCAAGGCCATCCGCAGGCAGCTGCAGGGTTGCGTTTGGCAGCGCTGTCGCGTTCATTTCGCCAGAAATCTGTTGCAGCGTGTCCCAAAAGCCCATCAGGGCATGGTCACCGCTGCCCAGCGCAGCGTGTTCGCGCAGGAGAACGCAGCCGATATCCTCAGCCGCTGGGATGATC
>JBILLQ010000106.1:0-7388 GCA_044375975.1 Prochlorococcaceae cyanobacterium | reverse complement strand
GCTTTGCCACTCTTTTCTGGTCGTCCCAGAAGCCTCTCTGACCCACCGCTGACCTGAAAACTGCTCAGCTGATTATAGCCGAAATCATGCCGTAATCAACTGTCATTTTGATTTTTCGAGGTGCCCTGATGTGGCGAGTGGGGTCTCGGACTGCTTAAACATGTAGGCCATGCTCACCCTTGCCACCGGTTTCTGGACCGTGCCACTGGGGGGCAGGGTCTGAACCAGGGGCGTAGTAAGCGAAGGCTTATCAGATGCCATCGCATGCTGTAGCCGCAGCCAGTCGATGATCTTCTCGGCTATCAGGGCACCAAAATGGATGGGTTTTTTTCCGAGTTTCCCCTCTGCCTCTACCGGTGTATTGCCCTCTTAAACGGGGCTGTGCCACGGGTGGGTATCGCTACCAATGAAGCGATAGAAGAATTCAAAGCCCAGGCCCGTGGGCCAGAGATCGAAGGGCTCCGCCTGGCTGGTGTGCCAGTTGGGGAAGTTGCAATTTTGGGGCAGCCCGGGTGGGAGAAAAGAGGGCAGTGGTGTGGAAGTTGTTATAGCGAATGCCCTTCTGCGCCAGCGGCTCAAAGGTGCGGGTGGTACTGGCCACCAAAGGAACTGCTAGCGCCAGAGCCAACGTCATCGGTGATCGCCAGCGGGATATTGGGCGATGCCGATATCACTGGAATACTGAATGCGATACTAAATAAAATGCCAAGTAAAAAGAAATTATGTAGCTAGCTTTTTCAAGTTATAAGCTTGTGCGTGCCACCATAATGGCTTGCCAATGCCTTGAGGCAAGGAGCAAATAAATCAACCGCCGCAACAGCCCTGGGATTATCGCAACAGCCCTGGGGCTATCAAAGTAGTGGGGATTAAGTTTGCGCAGCGCCCTGGCGTTGTCGGTAAATCATTCGTCAGTACTTGCTTTAAGGCGACTCGCCAAATTGCCCACTCCCCTCGCCAAACTGCCCATTCCGCTCGCCAAATTAAGGGTCAAGCAAATCTTTGCAGCGCTTATCTCGGCGCGGTATTGATGGACCTTGGCATTTTTCGAGGTGCCTTAATAGTTCGCGCCAGTTAATTAACCCTATGCTAATTAACCCTTTGCTAATTCCCCATCCTGCCTGGGCCCATGACGTTTGGGCTAGGTTTTTTTGGCTCTTCACTGGCGCTGGCTGGCGCGGCGCTGCTGCCGACTTCGTCGGCCCAGCGCTTCAGTTCATCGAGTTTGTGGACCCCTACCAACCGCTGACCCTTCAGCACCCAGGTGGGGTAGGCCTGGATTTTGGCGGCCGTGCACCGCTCGCGATCTGCCTCAGTTTTGTCGCATTCCACGTAGGGCAGCAGGCGGCTGCCCTCCTTGCCGAACATGTTTTTCTGCTGGAAACAGGCCGGACACCACCAGGCGCCATAAAACTCCGCTCCCTGGCGGCTCAACTGGGCAGCCAGGGCCCTTTGCTCGGGGCTGGAGGGGTTGAGCGGTTCGCCAAGCCGCGAGACCGCAGCTGCCCCCCCATGCCCAGCGGGTGCTGCGGCGCCCTCCGCCCGCACCCGCTGGGCATCCGTAGCACCGATGGCCGCCGCCAGCAGCAAGCCCAGGGCCGCCAGCGGCAGCAGCCCGGGTCGGCCAGCGGCTGGAGCGCCACGGCTGGGTTGAGGCCTAGGGGTTTGCTGACGCCCAGGGCCGCCATCAGCCGCGCCGCTTTCCTGGTGCCCAGGGCTGCCTAGACCCCCCCAGAGGCCCCAAACGGCCTCGCGGTGGCGAGTGATCTGGGCGGAACTGCAGTGGGGCATCAGCGGGGATCCCAAGTTGGGCAGAGTAGGGAGGATTCTGGGGGTGAACCCACCCGGGGGCTGATTTGCCTCCTGGCCCGGTTCCCTTTAGGCCCCAACGGCTGAGAAACTGGCTTCCATGAGCGCAAACGGTTACCGCGACTACTTCAAGGTGCTCGGCCTGGATCGCAGCGCCGACGCCGACGCCATCAAGCGGACATTCCGCAAGCTGGCGCGCAAGTACCACCCGGATGTAAATCCAGGCGACAAGGACGCCGAGGCGAAGTTCAAGGAGATCAGCGAGGCCTACGAGGTGCTCTCCGATCCCGATAAGCGGCGTCGCTACGAGCAGTTCGGCCAGTACTGGAGTCAGGGCGGTGCAGGGGTGGGCACCAGCGGTGACGTGGACTTCGGCCGCTACGGCAACTTCGATGACTTCGTAAACGACCTGCTGGGCCGCTTTGGTGGTGGCTCCCCTAGCCCGGGCGGCTTTGGCTTTGGTTCTGGTTTCCCCGGTGGCGGTTTTTCTGCCAGTGGCTTCCCAGGAGGTGGTTTCCCAGGAGGTGGCTTCAACACCGGCTTTGGCGGTGGAGCGGCGGCGGCCAACCTCGACGCGGAAGCCGTGATCGCGATCAGCTTCTCCGATGCCTTTCACGGCTGCGAGCGCACCCTGGCGGTCAATGAGGAGCGGGTGCAGGTGCGCATTCCACCCGGGGTGAAGACCGGCAGCCGGCTGCGGCTCAAGGCCAAGGGCAACCTGCAGCCAGGCACTGGCCGCCGGGGCGATCTCTACCTCACCCTCAAGCTGCAGGAGCACCCGATCTGGAAGCTCGATGGCGACCTGCTGCGGGGCGAGCTGCCGCTCAGTTTGGATGAATTGGCCCTAGGGGGTGAAGTGCGCGTGGCCACCCCCGATGGTGAGGCCACCCTGCAGGTGCCAGCGGGTATCAGCCTCGGTCGCAGCCTGCGGCTGAAGGGCAAGGGCTGGCCGATCAAGGGGGGCCGCGGTGACCTGCTGTTGACGCCGGTTTTGCGGGTGCCCCAGCAACTCACCGAACAGGAACAGGCCCTGTTTGAGCAGCTGCGGGAACTGCGCAGCACCAATCCCCGCTCCGGCTGGCTCCAAGCCGGCCGGCTCTAGGGCTCTCCCTAGGATCCGCCCCAGCCACGCACCCCAGATGGAGCTCACCTACCGCCCCCGCCGGCTGCGCCGCACCCCGGCTCTCAGGGCCATGGTGCGCCAGTTTCAGCTCAGCCCCGCCGATTTCATCTACCCGCTCTTCGTGCACGAGAGTGCCGCCAACGAGCCGATTGGCGCCATGCCTGGCTGCCAGCGCTGGAGCCTGGAGGGTCTGGTGGAGGAGGTGGGTCGCGCCTGGGATTTGGGCATCCGCTGCGTGGTGCTATTTCCCAAGGTGGCCGATGGACTCAAAACTGAGGATGGCGCCGAATGCTTCAACGAGCACGGCCTGATTCCCCGCGCCATACGGTTGCTCAAGCAGCGGCATCCCCAGATGGCGATCATGACCGATGTGGCCCTCGATCCCTATTCCTGTGATGGCCACGACGGCATAGTTAATCAACAGGGCATTGTGCTCAACGACGAAACCGTGGCGATCCTGTGCAAGCAGGCCGTGGCCCAGGCCCGGGCCGGCGCCGACTTGATCGGCCCCAGCGACATGATGGACGGCCGGGTGGGAGCGATCCGGGAAGCCCTGGATGAGGAGGGCTTTGAGCAGGTGGGGATCATCAGCTATACGGCCAAGTACGCCAGCGCCTACTACGGTCCATTCCGAGAAGCGCTCGATTCAGCGCCGCGGGCCCTGGCCGACAAGCCGATCCCTAAAGACAAAAGCAGCTATCAAATGGATCCGGCCAATGGCCGAGAGGCGATCACCGAGGCCCAGCTGGATGAGAGTGAGGGGGCAGACATATTGATGGTGAAGCCTGGCCTGGCCTATCTCGACATCATTCATAATCTGCGTCAAGAAAGTGAGTTACCCATTGCCGCCTACAACGTGAGCGGCGAATACGCCATGGTGAAGGCCGCCGCTGAGCGTGGCTGGATCGACGAGCGGGCGGTGGTGCTGGAAACCCTGCTCTGCTTCAAGCGGGCCGGCGCCGATTTAATCCTCACCTATCACGCCTGTGACGCTGCCGCCTGGTTGCGGGAGGCTTGAGGGCAGGGGTGACGACGCCGCTGGCTCTACTGGCGCCAGCAGTGCCACCTGCGCTGATCGACCGTTAGCGATGATCAAGTGCAGCGGCGGCGGGCTTGAGCATCTTTAATGAATGCAGCGATGGGGTTGGCTTGATGGCGGTGGAGCGGCTGGGCCACGTGGCGATTCGCGTTGAGGAGATGGGCCGCGCCAAGGCCTTCTACCAATCCCTGGGCCTCTGCATCACCTGGGATGCCGACGACTGGTGCTACCTGCAGTCGCCGCTCAGCGGCGATGGCATCGCCCTGCTTAGCGCCGACTACAGGGCGGCGGGGCCCCACTTCGCCTTTCACTTCAGCGACCGCGGCGAGCTGGATCGGCTGCACGCCGAGCTGGAGGCCAGGGGCCAGAGCTGCGGCCCGGTGCACGACCACCGCGATGGCACCGCCAGCTTCTACCTGCGGGATCCGGAGGGCAACTGGCTGGAAATGCTCTACGAACCGGCCGCCGGCATCCCCTCCAACCTGCCCGGCCAAGCCCCCATACCCGCCGCTCTTCCGCCTGGGATTGCGGCAGCCATTGCCGCCCCCGTTGCCCCTGGCAATAGCGCCGTTTTTACTGGACCTAGCGCCGGGTGAGCATCGAACAGGAAGCCCTGGAGCTGCTGGAGTGGCCGAGGCTCTCCAGCCACGTGGCCAGTTTCACCAGCACCGCTGCCGGCAGACGCGGCTGTGTCCCCCTGCCCTTGGCCGGTTGCCGGGCCGATAGCGAGACCCTCCAGGCTGAAACCGGCGAGCTGCTGGCCCTCGATGGCCTCACCGAGGGGGGGCTCAGTTTTCAGGGGGTGGCCGACATCGCCACCACCGTGCAGCTCTGCGCCAAGGGGGGCACAGCCGGCGGTGAGGCGCTGCTGGAGCTCGCCACCACCCTGGCCGCCGCCCGGCGGTTGCGGCGCCAGATCGATGGACCTGAGCTGCGGCCGGTGACAACTGCACTGGTGGCCGAGCTGCGCACCCTGCCGGAGCTGGAACAGCGGTTGCACCTCTGCATTGAGGAGGGCGGCCGGGTGGCGGATCGGGCCAGCCCCGCCCTGGGCGGTTTGCGCCGCCAGCTGGCGGGGACCCGGGCCGAACGGCGCGAAAGGCTGCAGGAGTTGCTGCGGCGCTGGGCGCCGATGCTTCAGGACACGGTGATCGCCGAGCGCAATGGCCGGCCGGTGCTGGCCTTCAAGGTGGGGGCCGCCAGCCAGGTGGCCGGCCTGGTGCACGACAGTTCGGCCTCCGGCAACACGGTGTTTCTCGAACCCCAGGCGGTGGTCCCCCTCGGCAACCGCATCCGCGACCTGGAGGGCCAGGAACGGGAGCTGGAGCGACAGTTGCTGGTGGAATTGAGCGGCCTGGTGGGCGAGCAGGCCGAATCGCTCCAGGCCCTGCAGGCGGTGCTGTTAAAGCTCGATTTAGCCCTGGCCCGGGCCCGCTACAGCCAGTGGCTGGGGGCGGTGCGACCCCAGTTGTCGGCCGATCCCCTGGCGCCCCTGTCGCTGGTGGAGCTGCGCCATCCGCTGCTGCTCTGGCAGCAGCGACACCAGGGGGGCAAAGAGGTGGTGCCGGTGACGGTGCGTGTGGGGGCGGAGCTGCGGGTGGTGGCGATCACTGGCCCGAACACCGGCGGCAAGACGGTGACGCTGAAAAGTGTGGGCTTAGCGGCCTTGATGGCCAGGGCCGGCCTGTTTTTGCCTTGCCAGGGCACGCCTCAACTGCCCTGGTGCAGCCAGGTGCTGGCCGACATCGGCGATGAGCAGTCGCTGCAGCAGAGCCTTTCCACTTTCAGCGGCCACATCCGTCGCATCGCCCGCATCCTCGATGCCCTGACGCCCCAGAAGGCTCCTGGGGCGATGAACGATGGCTTTGCTGATGCCGCTACCGATGCCCAAAGCACCTTTGCTGCTACCAACACCAATATCACCACCGTTGCCGCCTTTAGTGGTAATAGCACCAACGGCACTAGCACCAACGGCAAAACGGCAGCTGCCGCCACCGCTGCCGATACCGGCACTGACACTGACGCCTTAGCCAGAGCACTAGCCCCAACCACAGCCGTAGTGGCTGCCTCAGCCTCAGCCGCCCCCGCTCCAGGCGCTGAGCCGGCGGCGGCTTTGGTGCTGCTCGATGAGGTGGGTGCCGGCACCGATCCCACCGAGGGTTCGGCCCTGGCTACCGCCCTGCTGCAGCACCTGGCGCAGCGGGCCCGGCTCACGATTGCCACCACCCACTACGGCGAATTGAAGGCGCTGAAATATGCCGATCCGCGGTTTGAAAACGCCTCTGTGGCCTTTGATGAGCAAACCCTTTCGCCCACCTATCGATTGCAATGGGGTATTCCGGGGCGCAGTAATGCCCTGGCGATAGCCCGGCGGCTGGGGTTGGCGGAAACGGTGTTGCGCCAGGCCGAAACCCAACTGGAGCCCCTGGGGGAAGGGGATGTGAATCAGGTGATCGCCGGCCTGGAGCAGCAGCGCCAGCGCCAGCAGGAGGCGGCGGAGGATGCCGCCGCCCTGCTGGCCCGCACGGAGCTGCTGCACGAGGAACTGCTGTTGCGCTGGCAGCAACAGAAGGAGCAGAGCGCCGAATTGCAGGAGCAGCGGCGCCAGCAATTGGAGCTATCGATTCGCTCCGGCCAGCAGGAGGTGCGTCGCATCATCCGCCGCCTGCGCCAGGGGGAAAAGGCCGGGGAGGCCAGCAATGCCCTGGGCGAAACCGCCCGCCAGGCCGGCCAGCGCCTGAAGACCCTGCAGCAACAACACCGGCCTGCCTCCGAGCGGCGCGAGCACCGGGGTTGGCGGCCGGCGGTGGGGGAGCGGGTGCGGCTGCTGGCCCTGGGCAAGGCGGCGGAGGTGCTGGCGATTTCCAGCGACGGCCGCGAACTCACCGTGCGCTGCGGCGTGATGCGCTCCACGGTGGAGTTGGCGGCGATCGAGGGACTGGCGGGCGAGAAGCCGGCACCGCCGCCCGAACCCCAGGTGGTGGTGAAGGGCCAGCGGGGGCTGGCAGCCCGGGGGGCTGAAGTGCGCACCGAGCGCAACACCGTAGACGTGCGTGGCCTGCGGGTGCATGAGGCGGAGGCGGCGGTGGAGGAACAGCTGCGGGCCGCCAATGGTCCGCTATGGGTGATCCATGGCATCGGCACCGGCAAACTCAAGCGCGGCCTGCGGGCCTGGCTAGAGACGGTGCCCTACGTGGAACGGGTGAGCGATGCGGAGCGGGGCGACGGCGGCGCCGGCTGCAGCGTGGTGTATTTGAAATGATTTTTTTGTAATTTATGCAAGAGTTTATGAATTAAGGGCACCTCGAAAAATAACTAATTCCCAGAAATCCTACGGGTACAAAAAAACCGCCCAAGAAGCGGCGGGTCAAAATAAAGCAATATCTACCCCTATCTAGATCGCTAAATCCATGAGTGCTT
>JBILLQ010000105.1:0-7415 GCA_044375975.1 Prochlorococcaceae cyanobacterium | reverse complement strand
AATTCTGCTGGCCTGGATACCGATCCCGCTACGACAGCTGGAGCCCTGCATACCCAGTCGCGGCGTGCAGCGACGGCAGAAACAACCCTGGTTCACGCGGATTGAGCTACCGCCACGGCCACGCCAGGCCCAACTGCTGGCTGTCGCATGACAGTCTCTGAGTGAGATGTGTCGGGCAGCCAGTCCAGCAGCACGTTGCAATCCGTGGTGCTGATCACCGAGGGGACCCGCACGCCGCAGATCTGGCGCCCTTCAGCTGCAGCCTGATCGACCACCTTCAGGAATTCACCCCCAATGCTCTGGGCGTTCGGCCCCGCTGGTCTCACATTCCAATTGGTGGGGAGCAGCAGTCCTAGCTCTTCCAGGCTCACAACGGATCCCTCCGGCACATCAATGCACGCGATCGTGAGCTCCGCCACGGTGGACCAGCCTGGACGACTGACCACTTCTAGCATCGCCAGCGACTGCACTTCCGCCGCATAAAGAATGGCGCTTCGCTTGTCGTTGAAACGCCAGCCATCGCGTGAAATGGACGCACTGGCATCAAGCGGATCAAACGCAGACCGTGGCTTGCGACTGGCGCGATACACCAACATCCTTCGCTTCAGAGAGGCCCGCCCTCGGCTTGGGTTTGCAGCTCATTGAGCACGATGCGCTCTCCCTCACTGGTTTTAATCAACTCTGCTGGTGTATGGCCGCCCAGGGCATAATTAGGCGTGTGCATATAAGCTCGGGCGGCTTCGAAATCTCCAAAAACCCCAGCGGCTGTCAGAGTGGCTCGCGCGCCACGCATGGCCCGTTCGCTTGCCGCCGTGTCCAGGACGCGTCCAAGACGCGACTTGATCGTTTTGAAGCTGAGCTCAAAGAATCCTTCCGCCTCTGAGACGGTATCCAGGAACATGGACGAGGAAACCAATAGCGATTCCCCGGCCAAGCCCGCGATCAGGCGACGATGCACATCCAAAGGATCAGGGTGGGCAGGCACCCTGCCGTGGCGAAGCAGGAGAAAGCTGCGGGTCAGCTGCCAGACAGTTGCCAACTCCACCTTTTTGAGCTGCCTCACCTGCTGACGCAGCTCCTCGTCTTCCAAAACCGCGAGCAGCCAGGCATCGATCGAGGCGCTATCCGCCCCACCTGAAACCCATTGGATCTCATACCCAGGCTCCGCTTCAGCGCCCACCGCACCAGTCACCGCCATTGGAACTTTCCATGACTGTTCATGGATTATGGCACGCCTGACTACTGAGCATCCTGGCGCGCATCAGCTTGGCCGCGTACAATTGCTTTGTACAGTGGGATGCGTCTGGCATGACTCGCGTCTCCGTATCCGATTTTCGGCAAAACCTTCCCGCCTTCCTCAAGCGAGTTCAGGCCGGCGAGCAGCTGCAGATCACATCCCGAGGCCGGGTCATCGCCCGTATCGAGCCAGAGCGCGACCCCGCTGAGGATGCCCGACAGTGGCTGCTGGATCTGCGTGATCGCGTCTCCCTTATCGATGTGGTCCATGGGATCCCGGATGTGGAGTGGAGTGGTGATGCGGATCATCTGTGACACCCACATCCCTCTGTTCTGGGCCAATGCTCCATCGCGCCTCAGCGTCAGTGCCGCCGCAGCCCTGGAGAAAGGCCGGCAAGATGGCCAGCTGGCCATTGCCGACATTTCCCTTTGGGAGATGGCCCTTCTTCATGAACGCGGTCGTCTTCTGCTTCCTGATGATGTCCAAGCCGTTGAATATCTCTCCCGTCTCCTTCAAGCTCTGAGCCTGAATGTCTTGCCGATCACTACGGAAATCGCTGTTCTCTCCCGCAGCTCCATATTTCAGCACGGGGATCCAGCTAATCGCCTGATCGCGGCCACGGCACTTCACGGTGGCTGGCCGTTGATCACCGCTGATGAAAAGCTCCGTGCTCTGCCAGACCTTCACTGCATCTGGTAGCAGCAGCTGCCATCTTGATCCCATGGCTTTCCTCCTCGCCGACAGCTTCCAATCCAGCCTTGAGAAGCTCAGTGGAGAAGAGCAGAAAGCTGCCAAGCTCGCCGCCTTCGAGCTGCAATTGACTTCCTCCCCGGCCTGAAGGCCGGAGATTCCTTCTACGCTGCGCATGGTGATGCCTCAGCGATCGGCTGGGTTGGCGCTTCACAGCCTGCTGCCACCAAAGCGGTGGACTTATGCGCGGCTCCACGCCCGTTTTGACTCTCCGCCAGTCCGGCGGCGAGGATGTTCAAAGCAGCGTTGATGTCGCGGTCGTGAACCGTTCCGTAACTCGGGCACTGCCATTCCCGAATCGACAGCTCTTTTTTGCCGTCGTTGTGTCCGCAGGTTGAGCACACCTGACTGGTGGGGAGCCATCGGTTGATGACCACCACTTGGCGGTCGTATTGCAGGGCCTTGGATTCCAGCAGGGTGCGGAACTGCCGCCAGCCGGCATCGGCAATCGAGCGGGCCAACTTCCTGTTTTTGAGCATCCCCGACACATTCAGGTCTTCCAGCACCACCGTTTGGTTTTCACGGAGGATGCGGGTCGAGAACTGATGCAAAAAATCGAGGCGCTTGTCTGCGATGGTGGCGTGAAGTTTTGCCACCTGCCGCCTGACAGCCGCCAAGCGATTGGAACCATTTTGCTTGTGCTTGAGGTTCCGCTGCAGCCGCCGCAGACGCTTCAGCGCAGAGCGCAGAAACTTTGGCGGGGCGATCTTTTCACCGGCTGATGTGACGGCGAGGGATGCCAAGCCCAGGTCGATGCCGACCGCCTTGCCATTGGCAGGCAGCGGCTTTGGCTCCACCTCCACCACGAAGGAGGCGAAATAGCGCCCGCTGGCATCGCGGATGACCGTTACGCTGCTGGGATCTGATGGCAGATCCCGGCTCAACTCAATTGGCACTGGGCCGATCTTGCCCAGGGTCAGCGTTCGCTCCCCGGCGCGAAACACATGGGACATGAATCGAATCGCCTGGGCACCACGACGTTTCTTGAAGCGAGGCGCCCGCACCTTCGGCCCTTTGCGCTTGCCGCTCAGGCTGGCCCACCAGTTGCGGTAGGCCGAATCCAAATCGCGCACGGACTGCTACAGAATCACATTGCTGGGGCCTGACAGCCAGGACCTTTCAGGGGTTTGCTTAGCCTGGGTGATGCAGAGCTTCGCCAGCACGGGGTAGCTGGTCTTCTCGCCTGCGGCATACAGCTCACGGCTTTTTACCAGGGCGTCGTTCCAGACCACCCGCGCACAGCCAAACGCCTTTGCCAGCGCCACCTGTTGATGGGGATGTGGGTAGAGGCGGTAGCGGTAGCGTTGCTTCACACCAACCATCATGCCAACGTTGCGGTGCAATGGCGCAACCACCACTTAAGCGAGGTAGGCACAGTATTTTGAGGCTGATTATTACTTAGATCTTTGCTTCTAAATGCCGCAAAAAAGCCAAAGCGGCGCTGCACTGGAGCGGATGCACAGAGTCTTTCTGGGCGTCGCAGAGAAAATGGGTTTCTAGCTGTTGGAGCTGAACGGCAAGGCGAACAACCTTGCTGATGGTGGGGGAAGGTCACTTGCTGTTCGAATACCCGCAGACGATCTCGGCCTCGACGCTGGTAAACCACCTCAAGGGCGTCAGCAGTTGGATGTGCTGCGCAAGGAGTTCCCTGAGCTGGCAGCCCGTGGCGCAAACCTCTGGACGCCCAGCTACTTCGCCGCTTCCGCTGGCGGTGCGCCGATTGAACGGCTCAGGGTGCCCCCTCGTCGGGCCCTTCGGGCCCGGCCGCGACCCGTTGCGTCAATGTTCAGGAGGCGAAGACCCATCTTTCGGCCCTGCTGGCCAGGGTCGCCGCCGGCGAGCGCATCGTGCTGTCTCGCCATGGCAAACCCATCGCCCAGCTGGTGCCCCTGGATCCCAGCCCGCGCCGACAGCTCGGCTTCCTGCAGGGAAGGGTGGATGAGGCGTTCTTCGAGCCCCTGCCCGACGACGAACTGGAGCGCTGGGGCTGATGAAACTGCTGCTCGACACCCACGTGTTGCTCTGGGCCCTGCTGGAACCCCAGAAGCTCTCCCCTGAGTTGCACAACGCCCTGGAGGACAGCAATAACACGCTCGTTGTCAGCGCCGCCTCCGCCTGGGAGATCGCCACGAAGTGGCGGTTGGGAAAACTGCAGCACGCCCGATCCGTCGTCGACAACTACGCCATGGCCCGTCAGGCCGGCCTGTGGGCCGTGCCGCACCGAGATCCTTTTGATCGTCTGCTGGCGGCCCAGGCCAGGTCTGAAGACCTCGTGCTGGCCAGCACCGATCCGGCGTTCACCCAGTTCGAAGGGGTGGTGATACTGGGGTAAGCCTTTGGCACCAGCGTGTTCCGACAGCCCAATTGGGCCCGCAGGTCGGTCGAGTGCCGCGGCATCCAGGCAAGAACTCACCGCCTCAGCGGTGGATCAATTTGCTGGCCTCTGCCTGTAGGGGCGGCTGGCGCTGATTCGATCGCCAGGGCTGGGTGCAAGCGGTGGAGGAAAGCCTCTGGCAGCTCTGGGACTCACAGGCCAGCGCCGCTGGCTCAGCCACCAGGCCAGGGCGGCCAGCGGCAGCAGGTTGTTGCTCGTTGCGCACTGCGCTACACTGAGCCAGTGGTGGTTCGGCTATGTGATTCAGGCCTTTCGGCACAAGGGGCTGCGCCTGTTCTTCGAAACGGGCAAAACGGCTGGAATCCAGCCATCTCTTGGCGGCAAGCTCCGTCTGCAGCTCGCAGCGTTGCACTCCGCTGCCCAGATCGAGGATCTGGATCTGCCGGGCTATCGCCTGCATCTGCTCAAGGGGTCAGACAAGGGGCGGTGGTCGATCTGGGTGAACGGCAATTGGCGGCTCACGTTTGTGTTCCGCGACGGCCACGTGTTCGATCTCGATTTCGAGGATTACCACTGATGCATATGCACAATCCACCACACCCTGGCGAGTTCATCGCCGGCGTGTATCTCGAACCCTGTGGGCTCTCGATTCGTCAGGTGGCCGAGCGGCTAGGGGTTTCGGCCTCCACATTTCAGCGGCTGGTGGCGGGCAAAAGCCGGATCACGCCGGATATGGCGCTGAGGTTGTCGCGGGTACTGGGGCGCAGTGCCGAAAGCTGGCTTTCCCTGCAGGACAGCCACGATCTCTGGCAGGCCCGCCAGCGCCTGGACCTCTCAGCGCTGACCCCAATGGCAGCGGGGCCTGAGCTTTGTGCGGATCGGCCGCATCGATCGAATCCGGAAGCGTGAACTGGCCGCAGGCCACCGGTCTGCCGTTGCGGGCGATTACCACCTCGGTTTCGGCGCCGGTTTCAGTAGCCTCCACCAGGCGCGAGAGGTGGGTTTTGGCCTCAAACTAGACCAGACCAGGTCTGGTCGGCCCGGACCAGCCGGACCAGCCCGGAGCGGCAGAACGGGGCCATGGGCCCATAGTCGAGCAATCTCCCCTGGGGAAAGATGGGATAGCCTGAACTTCGGCAAGCCCAGGGGTACGGGCACTATCCTTATTTTCTGGAAATTTTTCCTGCCTGGAGGATTAGCCAGAACCTCCCCTTGCAAGCCGATGATCATTCCACCCAGTCAGCTTAAAAAAGCCTTGGGAAGCTTCCAGGGAAAATTTCTGCTGGCCTGTCTCTCGTCTGGGTTTGAGCCAACAATTGTCTATGCTGCAGGCAGCCAGATGCAACTGGCAAATCTCTATCGTGCCATGGGGGCTAATTGGGGGCACTGCTTGGGTGCCTGCACCACAGGCGCTGCGGCCTTGGAGCATCTCTCCTGCGTCAAGCCCAATATTTTGTTGATGTGCGATGACCTGCCAGACACGACTCTAGACAGCCTTTCGGAGCAAGCCAGAAAGCTGCAACCAGCGATAAGAACTATTGCAATCATATCCAGAATTGACAAGTTCTGCAAGGATATCGAAATCCCGGTCGTTGTAGCCGACCAAGACTTTCTTGTCCATGCGGAGACAGTTACGCTGATGACGATGGCCGTGGCCACCAACACCACTTACCACAGCCCATCAATTCTAAGACGCTTAAACGAGCTTGACCAAAAGCCTGCGGCGTATGTTGAAGGCACCAACCTGCTCACCAGGCGCGAACGCCAATTGCTGGAGGCCTATGCCCTTGGCCTGAGCAATCAGGAAACAGCCAAGCAGCTCTGCTTATCAACGCGAACCGTGCAGACCTACAGCTCCCAGCTCTTGCAAAAACTGGGCGCCAACAATAGGCAAAAAGCCCTGCGTCAGGCCATGATGCTTGGTTTCAAGGCCCTGGGTCGCTTGACGTGAGCAGGGCCGTAGTGCCGATGCTGGCAGCGCAGCGCACCCAAGCTGGCAGGCCAGCTCAATCAATTTGCTAGCACAGAACCACGTAAAAAACAATCGTCCTTAGTCGATTGCTAAGAGTTACGGCGCCAATCTTCAGTGAAGACATATTTTGTGTCTAGGGCAATGGCAGCTGACGGAGCCACCAACCCCAGCATCACCAGCAGCATCGATGAGGTGGCTCCGGAGCACTACATGCCGGCTGGCGGCGATACGCTCCTCAATTCCGAGGCGGCAGCGATCTGGGAGCAGGCCCTGGCCAGGGCCAGAGGCTACCTGGCGAACCTGCTCAGCGATCCCAACCGCGAGGCCCTGTTCGCCGATGTGTTCGGCCGGGCCGGCACCGATCCGGCCAGCTTTGCTGCCAACCTGCAGGCGCTGCTGGCCAACCTCGGCGGCGACGGCTTGCGGATCGCGGTGGATCTGCGCAGCAATGGCGAACTCGCTGGTGCCTTCGCCGCCTATGCGGCCAGCGGCCACACCGGAAGCGAGCGCATTTATGTGAATGGCGACAAGCTCAAAAACGGCCTGCTGGATGTGAACCTGGCCACCAGCGCCCTGCTGGAGGAATTCGGCCACGCCCTGGATTGGCGCCTCAATGGCGGCGCCGATAGCCCTGGTGATGAAGGCCAGCTGTTTGCGGCTGAGGTCAGCGGCGTGGTGCTGACGGCGGAGCAGCGGGCGGCGATTGATGCGGAGGATGACACCGCGATGCTGACGATTGATGGCGTTCAGGTGGGGGTGGAGCAGGCTTCTTTTACCGCCACCACGGGCACAGATAACCCGGTGCTGAGCACGGGTGACGACACGGTGACGGTCGAGGCCACCAACCAGATCCAAGCTGCTGACACCTTTAGCGGTGGAGCCGGTACCGACACCATTGCGATCGGTGTAGTCGGTGCTGGTGTCTCGGTTGGTCTCAGCGCAGCCGCCACCAACGGCACCGCCGGCTTCCTCAGCTTTGAGGCGATTCAATTCCTGTCAACCGACATCCAAAACTGCACCACCGCTTTGCATCATTAAGTGTTACCTTCAATTGGTGTCGCGACAGGATTGGCCATTTCCACTGTCTGCGTCCCCTTTCCGGCTGATCGCATCACCCCCAG
>JBILLQ010000013.1:0-59918 GCA_044375975.1 Prochlorococcaceae cyanobacterium | reverse complement strand
AGGGGATCAAGTCCATTACGGAGGGAATCGCCGCACTGGCTCATGACATCAAGGGCCTGCTGAAGCTGCTGGGGTGGCGCGAGAGCGCAGAGCGCGAGCATCAGGGATGACTTCTAATAGGCCCTGGGGTGAGGGCGGTGAGCATCACGAATCTTCAAGGGGAAGCTGCGGGGCCGGAGCAAACGTCGCTGGACCGTCTGCGATCCTGAGCGACCCAGCCGCAGGACTGAAACGAGCGGAATCGTGCTTAAGCATAAGCAGCCTCCAACGTCTTCTCCGGCTCCACCAAGGCCTCCGCAAACACAGCCTCCAGCAACCGCCTGCGCTGCTGATCGGCCTGGCTGAGCTGCTGCTCCAGCTGGTCAGATTGTTGGTGACGGTGGCCAAAAAGAAGGATTACCACCAAAATACTCCACGTGAAATGCTATTGATCACAGCATAGTAAAGAGAATCGCAGGTTGCCAAGCTTCCAATGGAAGAAAGTTTGATCATACAAAGCAGCCATTCTCAATGGACAAAGCGCCACTGCCTGAGCAGTTCACGATCACAAGCGATCACACTGACGCGCAAAGCCTCAGCATGTCGACACAAAACATTCCACTCGCTGGTTTCACCAATTGGCAAGTGACTAAAGACAATGAAAAGCGGATAGAAAACGTCTCCAGGGGACGACTCACGTCTATTTTGAGTATACCAGCAATCGCGCCAGCTGGCGAGCTTTTCCAGATCATTAATCCAATCCGCCAGCTGTTCGCCCCGATGATTTAATCGGCGCAGCTTGAGCTCAATCTGAATGCTGGGTCCGTGAATTTGAAAGCCCTTCTTGGAAACACGTCGTGAATCAAGAAAATAGTAACTGCGATCGAGAATACACAGATCTGGATATCGTCTTCTAGATCGATCATCCGGCGAAAGGAAAAAGCGAGGCTGGCAGTGGAGCCCGATTCGATTTTCATCAAGATCACCACGAAGCCCATTAAACAGGGCCATAAATAGATGGGACTGGAGATCGGCCTCCGTCAACAAACTGATTGGTTTCCCGAGGAGCTGCTCCAAAGCTCCAGCTGCATAATCAAAGACGCGATTCAAGAGATCAGAAGTAATAGTCACATGGGATAAAGCAGAGGGCTTCGGTCTAGCATCATTATGAAGGTAGATGCCGGATGAGCCAAGCGCGGATCTCGGATACAAAGTGGTTGAGTGCGTCGTCGTTGCGACAAGCCTTGACCATATCCATCACTGGGAGAAGATCAAGGCAGATGGCCATGGGGTCGGTAAGCACCGGCACGCCTGCCTGCTCCAGGGCATCACTGAGCCATTGCTTATAAACAAGACGGCCCGATCTTGATGGCGGCTGCGGAACAGGGGCACTTAACAGGGACTGAAAAGCCTCACGGTCGGATGTGCACCAAACCTCCACATGCGGATCAGGGCAACCGATAATCACGACAGGATAAAGAGATGAATCAACAGCATCCTGAATCTGCCGTAGCATCGGTCGCCATCCGGTGCTATTGGCATCGATCATCACTAACAAGGCATCGCCACGGGGTTGATTACCCACTCGAACCGCTCGCTGCCAGGATTTGAGGGAAGCGATGGCACGGCCGTGGCCACCACGGGCGGAATGAAGACGCAGCTCAGGGGTGGATACTGCTACGGAACTAGCAAGAACTTTGATTAAATTTCGCAGGAAGGTTTCATGGCCACTGTCTTCACAAAAGATATCGATGACCAGACGATCAGCCATCCAACCATCCTCCAATCGTCATAGCCTGAAGGATCCGGGCATCATCGCTGGTGGTCAAACCCTCCGTAATATCGCTCTCATCAAAAATGGGACCCAGCGAATCAAAAGATTGGTAGGTGGATCCGGCAGCTGTCGTTGCACAGCGAAGCAGGCGAACATTGCTGGCCTCGAGTTCACCCTCCCGAATCATGCGCACCAGCTCCACCACCACTTGAGGTGAATGGGTGGTAACAATCACCTGCTGGTTGCGGGAGGCCCGCGCCAGCAGCCGAGTGACCACCTCAATGCGCCGAGGGTGAATGCCGTTTTCAGGCTCTTCAAAGGCCACCAACCCCTTCTGATAGGGATTGGAAGCCATGGCACAAAGGGCTAGCAGACGCAATGTGCCTTCCGACACGACACGGGTAGGAAGCCAGAGGCCATCCATCTGAACGCTGAGCTCCAGTTCACCGCGCATCTCGTTGAGCTCTGTTCGCAGGCCCGTAATGGATGGAATCGCCATCGCGATCACCCGCTTCACCGCATCAAAGGCTTGGGGCTGCTGATGCTTGAGGCGGTGCAGATAGGGCACGAGCCATTCTCCACGACTGCCGATGTCATTAACGTCGCGCGGGGGCTGGGGGTCCCGCATTGACTTGATGGGATCTAGGTAGAGGATGCGCCAGGAACCGATTTCCTGGTGCAGCTGATCGAACAGTGGGTAGCGATCAGCCCCTGTGAACTGACGATTGGAGACAACGGTATGGGGAAGACCAACACTTTCCTCATAGGGATGGCTGGGTGAACCATGGCGTCTGATCGCCAGAACATCGCTGATAATTCCATCGCGTTCACGCGCCATTTTTTCCAGGCAAGGATTGCGACGCCGTGGCTTGTGGTTCGCCGTTAAATCCTCCAGTCTTTCATCCTGAACCGAGAGCCTGCCGGACTGGGGGTCGATCGCCACCTCCACCTGATAGGACAGGATGTCAGGCCGATGGCGGCTTGGCGGCGGCAACGGCGTGCTCATTTCCACTTCGAGCCGCAAGAGAGGTTTGGGGCCATGGAGCAGTTGCTCAAGCCCCCCTTCCGCGAGCGTGAACGCCTCTAAGGGATAACCGCGTATGCCTTCGGCAAAAGCTTCACTGAGGGTGCGCTCTCCCACTAGACGCGAAAGCAACAAAAGCGCTTCGAGAAGATTGCTCTTGCCGGCGGCATTGGGGCCAAACAACACCACCAGCGGCGCCAGCTCCACCGTGGCATCGCGGAGCGACTTGAATCCCTGGATGCGAATCCGCTCGAGCATGGTTAGGTACACCCCACTGATGCTAAAGCCATTTCCGGCTCCACAAAGGCCTCCGCCAAAACCACCTCCAGCAACCGCCTGCGCTGCTGATCGGCCTGGCTGAGCTGCTGCTCCAGCTGGTCGCAGAGAGCCATGATTTCGGTCCGGTCAGCAGCTGAAGGAGCAGTCATGTCAGAGCTTGCCTCCATGGGATAGCCGATCTGGGTTGGGAGCAGGTTGAACAGGCGCGGAGGTTTGAGGGTTAAAGCATCCACTGTCGCGCGTACCTGCAAAAGCGTCGATCAGTCGGTTGCGGATGCCGGGATCGGCTAGAAACACCTCCATCCAGACACTAAAAAAGCCAGTGGCCAGGGCAAGACGCACCAAAGCCTCAGCCACCACAGCATCACCCGGTCGCAAGGCAAGAAGCTCATCCCGCGCATACTTCGCTGTAAGCCATGCTTCAAGGCGCTGCTTGATGCGATCGAGCGCGATCAGGCGTCCGTTGGCGTCGACTGCGGCGGGACCTGGCTGCTGAAGACCCACAAGCGTGAGGGTGGCAAGGGCAAGTTTCTGCTCGGAGCGGCTGAGCCTCGGGGAAACCTGCACGCCACCACCAGCATCGTAGAGATAAGCCAAAAAGGTATTGTCACGGTCAGGCAGCAGAACATCGCTCAGCACAACATCCTTATTAAGCTTGGTGGAGTTGCAGTTCACGCAAGCCAGCAGAAAGTTCTCCCACCTTCCGATCAAGGCATGATAAGCGGGCAGGCCCTTGGGCTGGATATGTTCGACAGCCAGCTGGACAGGGATAAGACGCTCGCAGTAGCTGCAGTAGCAACCCAACCTGCTGACCAGATCGGGAAGGGCATTGCGATAGTTGGAGAAGTCCCCAAGGCGGGGCGAAGCACCACGCCGAATCGGCCGCATCACCCACCCCCCAGGCGGGCTGCCCTCTGCAACTCCAAAAGAGCCTGAAAGGCAGGGTTATCTGCAAACGGAGAGATTGTCTCAGCCAATTGATCCTTAAAAGCGTCCGATTTGTCGGCTGGTGAAAGGGTTGTATCTTCAAGCAACTGGAGATAGTTCTTGGCTGTATCCTTCATCTCGGCATAGCGAGCACTGACGCTCGTGTCGGGCACCCCTTGGATTCCTTCTGCGATTTCGGCGATCGAAAGATCACCGAGCTTGGCCGTTGGCTGACCTTCTAACATCAGCAGCTCTTCTCCCGAACGGAGTGACTGGATCAGGAACGGTGAATGGGTGGTGCAGATGAACTGAATCTTTGGGAAGGTGGTGCGCAGATCCTCAATCACATACCGCTGCCAGGTTGGGTGTAGATGCAGATCAAGTTCATCAATCATCACGACACCCTCGGTTTCGCTCAGGACATCTGCACCCAAATGGGGATTCAAGGTGGCGGCCTTCTGGGCAAGATCACCCACGACGGCAAGCATGGCACGTTGGCCATCACTGAGATTCATGAAGGTTTGTTGATCCCCATTGGCAAAGCGCAAGATCACCTCCCCAAGATTGGCATCAAAATACAGATCTTCGACGCCAGGGATGATTTGGACTAGAGCACGGCGGACCACTTGAAAGCTTTGACTCTCCTGGCCGCCTTGTTGAAAGCTGAGCCAGGATTGGCGGGCAAGCCACTGGGTCAGCGCACTAACCGAAAGGCGCGGATCGACACTGGTCTTGTAGCCATCCAATCGGGACAGCTGTTTGGTGAGCAGGCTGCTGGGTGGTTCTTTGACTTGCCCTTGCTCCCTTGGCACAAGCCAGAGGCGGCCGGTGCCGTAATAGGAGATCAGCGGAAGATTGATGGATTGGCCTTCACGCACAGCTCGAGTCGCTTGCTCCGCCAACTTCTTGATACCGGCTGCGCCGATGCAGGTAGTGCGACCACCGGGTCCATTGAGGCTACGACGCCATAGGTATCTTTCGTGACTGATGGATCCACTGGCCTCAATAAAACAAGGATATTGGCCTTCCCAGTTGGTACCCGCCTCAGAGGGGTAGCCCTGCAGGCGAACTTCATAGGGATAGATATGGCGCGTATCGACGCCAGAGACGCCGAGAAACCAACTTCCAACAGCAACAGCGAGCGCATCAAGCAACGATGTTTTTCCCGTTCCGTTTTCACCCACAACCAGATTGAACTGAGGGTGGAAGGTCAGCTCGCGGCGCTGAAAGCCCTTGAAGTTCTCCAGTAGCAGGCTATCGATCCGCATCCTGGGGTCCGGAGGGTTAATCGTGTAGGGCTTTCATGACTCTACCGAGAAAACCGCATGGGATCCCAGACCTTCTCATGTCATGGCGGCCAAGGCCATTTCCGGCTCCACCAACGCCTCCCACCGCCTCCAGCAACCGCCTGCGCTGCTGATCGGCCTGGCTGAGCTGCTGCTCTAGCTGGTCATGGCGGAGGCTTATTCCCAAGGCTCTCGAGGCGGGAGAGCCATTGATCAAATCGGGGGCAAAGAGACCTCACAGCCTGCAAGCCTGCCAATTCAATGGCATCAGGGCCATCCACAGCTTTGCGGTAGCCAGGAATCAGTCGCCTCAGGCGATGGCTTGGCGAAGTAAGCGGTGAATCATTAATGTCTTCAGGCGGAATGTCGGCGATTTCGGCCTGGAGCATCACCAGACCGACACGCTGATCGTCGGCATCAAAAAGATCGACAAGGCAGTGCGATACAGAAAGCACCAGAGCTTCAAACTCGTGGCTCTGAATATAGGGAATCAAGCGCCACACGCCGCAATCATCACTGGAGCCTGCGATGTCGCGAACCATGGCCTGCTCCAGCCTCGCGCAACGCCAGCCGGAGTTGGCATCACCAGGCTGATGGCCACGATCCGGAAAGTCGTCCGGCAAGCCATACAGATCACAAAGGGTGCTGACCCGCAGGTTTCGTCCTGGATCGCTTCTCAAGACATTGCGAAGATCTCGCCGCCAATCGGCATAGGGATATCCGCCACGCACACCACTCCCACTCAAGCCTCGATCGGAAGCTTTGGCTTTACCAACAACTGATGGCGCTGCAACGACCCCAAAACGACCGAGATGAGGAGCGAGGATACGTCTGACGAAGTTTGCCTCTGTCGGCCCCTCCACAACGATGATCAATCGGATCAATTCGGACATGTTCAGGGCGTACCTCCGATGACCCCCTTGGCATAAAGGTCCCGCAGGCTGTAATCCTCAAGCCAAAGGCGAAGATCCGACTCCTTCAATCTTTGAAGAGTAGTTACTCCTTCTTCTCGCTCGACAACCACTACTTCATCAACCATGAAATGGTCGAGCAGTTCCGTGGATTGGGTGGAAAGAACGATCTGCGTATGCCGGCAGATCGAACGACAAAGCTCAGCGATCAACGCAATGGCTGCAGGATGCAGACCGAGTTCAGGCTCATCGATGCTGATCAGCCGAGGTAGGCGTTCGGTGGGTTGCGACAGCACCGTGATTAATGCCAGCGCCCGCAGCGTGCCATCGGAGAGTTGGTGGCAACCGAAACGTTCATCACGATCATCGATCCAATCGAGGCGAACACTGCCATTCACCGCCACAGGATCCAGCTCCTTGATGGCCGGCGCGATGTGGCGACAGTGGCGATTGATGCGTTGCCAGGCCTTGCGGTCGGCGTTCAGGTCACTCTCCTTGAGGCGCAGGAGATAGGCGGCAAGGTTGGACCCGTCAGAGCGGGGATAGCGATCGTCTTCACGACGGGCGTGGGTGCGCAGCTTGGATTGGGCTGAGGTGTCGTGAAAGTGGTAAAAGGTCATCCGACCCAGCCACCGATTCACAGCTTCAACAGTCTGAGGATCCGGGGTGTCAGCTGGGTCAAAGGAATCCATCAGGCGTGATTCACGATGACCTGAACCCAGAACACTGAACGCCCCATGCCCATCAGGATTGGTTCGTTCCGCTGTCTCTTCTTGAAAGTAAAGGGTGTCGTCTGGGGTGAAGGCCAGCGATGCCTTGTAGTGATAAGTGAAGCCTTGATCATGAATGACCACACCGAGTCTGATGGCCTCTGTAGTTTTGGGTCCGTAATGCAACAGAGCGGCACCAAAACCATGGTCCGCCACATAGCGCTGCAGCGAACGCGTACGCAGGAGCGGGATCAGCCGCAGCGCCTGCAGCAGATTCGACTTACCGGCACCATTCGGACCGATCAGCAAGGTGAGCCGACCTGGCTCAATAACAACATCCTTCAGAGAGCAGAAGCCTGCAATGTGGATCTGCAGAAAACCATCGCCGCCAGCATCCTGCTCTACCGGTGAATCCTCAGGCGATGGCTGCATGGCTCTCCTCCTGCCCTGTGGGCAGTCTGCCGCCCAACGCCTCCGCCAACACCGCCTCCAGCAACCGCCTGCGCTGCTGATCGGCCTGGCTGAGTTGCCGCTCCAGCTGGTCGCAGAGGGCTAACAATGTGTCCACCTTGGCGACGATGCGGCGTTGCTCGGCGAGGGGGGGGAGGGGGATAGGGAGTGGCTTCAGCTTGGCTGCCTTGATGCCTTTTGCGGTTAGACCGGTTGCCTGTGCCTCAATCATCTCCTGCATGTCACTACTCATCAAGGTATACATCACAAATCGGGTGCTGATCTCTGAATACGGTTGAAGACAGATCACTCTCTGAGCAAGAGCGAATGGCTCGTCGATGTTATTGATGCACACATTGCCTAGAGGCGCTTCTGTAGTGAAAAACAAGTCACCCAGGCGCGGCAAACCTCGCGTCATCCACGCGACAAGAGTCTGCGGAGAAACGTATTCGCGAGGCTCCCTATCGAGATAGCCCATGCGAACATTCTTTGCAGTAATTAGAGGCACGCCATCAGTTGTCTTTGGTGGCGTATTTCCCCTGTAGTCAATAAAGAGAAAAAGGTTCTGAAACGACTGGCACTCCCAGGTCGGAGGCAGACTCATCGGCAATGAATCCGGGCAGGCGTCATCTGCGACCTTAATTCGAGCATCTCCTGTTGCTCTTTTTATTTCAATCTTGGCTTCAGCAAAGCGAGCCAACAATTCCTCCGCCGGCTCATCCTCCGGATCCTGCTCCACCAACTTCCCGCGCACCGCCAGGTTCAGGATCGTCTGGCGCAGCTGCTTGATCTGGGCCGAGGTGGTGGTGAGGGAAGGCAGCACCTGCAGGGCAAAGCTGGCGTCTTGGCGGAAGCTGGCGGGGTCTTCGGCGGGTTGGTTGAGGCGCTGCAGCGTGGAGGCCAACAGGCGCTCGCGGCCCTGCTCCCGCTTCTGTCGGGCGGCCTCAAGCTGGTCGCAGAGGGCCATCAGTTCGTCCACCTTGGCGACGATGCGGTGTTGTTCGGCGAGGGGTGGGAGGGGAACCAAACAGGTTTTTAACTTTCCTGCACTAATCCCCCAGTTCCCAACGGTTGTTGCACACTTGGTTTCAATTTCTTCGCGGACAAGATCAGCCCCTGAAATCCAGCGCAGAAAGGAAGGCTCGGCAAGCTCCTCTGCGAGCCTAATCCGAATGAGCTTATCAGGATAAATGAATCTCTGGCGCAAATACCCCCTGAAAAGACTCAATCTGCCAACATAATCCTTATTGCCATTAAATCGGCAAGCAAGAAGATCGCCTGTGCGGACTTCATATTGGTCAAGCAGCTTATCGTCAATTCCCGAGATGAGCTTGGACTCCTCCTCAGCGACCAAGCCATCTGGGCGAGCTGTACCAGCGCTAATCCTCAATATCGGAACACCATCGAGGGCATCATCTGGTTTTCGGGAATAACCGTTACGAGTATCCTCGCTGAGAAGTCCAGCCAATGGAACGTACAGCCAAAAGTCTGGAATGAGGTCACAAGGTTTTGCTTGAGGAGCAAGCCTGCAGAAGGTCCGCTCATCTATTTCCTCCGGATCCTGCTCCACCAGCTTCCCGCGCACCGCCAGATCCAGGATGAAGCGGCGCAGCCGAGCAATCGCGTCCGGCGCATCGCTGATTCGCTCGAACTGGGCCAGCAGCCGCTCAGCGTTCATCTGAATTCATCTCAACCGTCCACAGCTACAGCCTGTACATGCAATTGCAAGCCCAGAGCCTTGATCACCTTCAGTACAGTTGCCAGGCTTGGATTCCCATCGGCACTGAGCGCCCGGTACAAACTCTCACGGCTGAGGCCGGCGTCTCTGGCCACCTGGGTCATCCCCTTGGCCCTGGCGATATCCCCCAGGGCACGGGCGATTCCGGCAATGTCTTCGGCTGCTTCTTCCAGCCAGGCATCGAGATAGGCCGCCATCTCCTCTGGAGTTCTCAGGTGCTCGGCAACGTCATACGGAGAAAGGGTGCCGGCGGAGGGGTGGAGGGCGGCTTTGGTGTTGGTCATTGGGAATCGCTCAGAAATGATCGGTTCAGTTCGAGAGCCCTGGCAATATCTCTGGCCTGGGTTGCTTTGCTGCCACCGGCCAGGAGCAACAGGAGTTCATCGCCTCGGATGCTGTAGTACACCCTGTAGCCAGGCCCCACATCAATCTTCAGTTCCGACACTCCCTCGGTGAGATTGCGGTGATTGCCAGGGTTGCCGTGAATGAGGCGGTCGACGCGCATCAGCACCCGAGCCCGGCCGGCTGAATCCTTGAGGTTGTCGATCCACTGGGCATAGGCCTCCGACCTGAGAACCTTCACGGCATAACTGTAGCCCCTGAGCTACGCATCGGCGTTCATCGCAACAGCGCCTCCGCCAGGATCGCCTTGAGCTGGTCGCGCAGGTCGGCGGCTTTCTGCTCCGACTCCCGCAGGCTGGCCAGCACCTCTTCGGGGTCGCCGTGGTCGGCGGCCACGGTGTGGGGGTTTTTGAGGTCGAGGTTGTAGTTGCACTCCTGGATCTGGGCGATCGGCACCCGCCAGGCCTGCTCGGTTTCGGCGCGACCCTCGCGGCTGGGGCCGCCCCACCAGGCCACGCAATCGGCAAAATGCTCCTGCTTGATCGGGCGGGTCATCGAGTAGGCCTTCTGGCCCTCGGGCACGCGGTGCTCGTAGTACCAGATCTCCTGGGTAGGGGTGCCCTTCTCAAAAAACAACAGATTGGTGCCGATGCTGGCATAGGGACGGAAAACGGAATTGGGCAGCCGCACGATCGTGTGCAGGTTGCATTCAGCCAACAAGCGCTCCTTCAGCCGCGTTTTGACGCCCTCGCCGAACAAGCTGCCATCGGGCAACACAATCGCGGCCCGGCCGCCGGGCTTGAGCAGGCGGATGAACAGGGCCAGGAACAGATCGGCCGTTTCGCGGGTGCGGAACTGGGCCGGAAAATTATCCTGAATGCCGTCTTCCTCCACACCCCCAAAGGGCGGATTGGTAAGGATCAGATCCATCTGATCGGCCGTGCCGTAGCTGGTGTAGGGCCTGGCCAGGCTGTTGTCATGCAGCACGAAGCTGGGATCCTCGATCCCATGCAGCAGCATGTTGGTAACGCAGAGCATGTGGGGCAGCTGCTTCTTCTCGGTGGCCCGCAGCCCCGCCTGCATCGCCTGTTCAGCGGCGATGGTGGTTACGTGGTGCTCGCGCATGTGGCGGATGGCGCAGGTGAGGAAGCCGCCGGTGCCCACGGAGGTGTCGAGCAGCAGCTCACCGGGTTTGGGGTCCAGCCGCTCCACCATGAAGCTGGTCACCCCGCGCGGCGTGTAGTACTCACCTGCATTGCCGGCACTTTGCAGGTCGTTGAGCAGCTGCTCGTAGATATCGCCAAAGTGTTTGCGCTCGCTGAGATTATTGAAATCAACGCCGTTAATCTTGTTCACCACCTGCCGCAGCAGCTGGCCCGATTTCATGTAGTTATAGGCATCGCGAAACACCTCCTGCACCACCTTGGCTCGGTTGGGATTGGAGCCCTTGAGCGGCATCTCCTTTAGATAAAGAAACAGCTCCTGGTTGATGAACTCCAGCAAGCCATCCCCCGTGATCCCCTCCTCATTGGCAGCCCAGCTGCGCCATTGCAGATGCTCCGGGATGGGGGAGCGGTAGTTGTCTTCTGTGAGTTCGAGGGCCTGGTCCTGGTCGTCGATGATCTTGAGGAAGAACAGCCAGCACAGCTGCGAAAGTCGCTGGGCATCACCATCGACGCCCACGTCCTTGCGCATGATGTCCTGAATCGCCTTGACCGTGGTGCGGGCCGACATCTCAGGCCGCCTCCCCGTAGAGGGCGGTCTGCAGGTCTTGCACCGCCCGCTCGAAACCAGCCTTCGAGCCGAAGGGACGCAGCAGCTCCAGTTGGGTGCCCATGGCACTGAACGGTGGAATCCGCAGGATTTTCACGTCGGCCAGCTCGTCCACCACGCCGCCATCCTGGTACTTGGCCAGCAGGGCCTCCAGCACTGCCCGGGCCTGGGGGCCATAGCGGCTGTACACCCCTTGCTTTTGCACCCGTGCGGTGCGCTCGCGGCGGGATAGGGGCGGCTGGTCGTAGGCGATGTGGCAGATCAAATCAAAAGGATCGAGCTCCAGGCCCAGCTCCTCCTGCAGCGGCTCCAGCAGCAGCCCCTCCTCCGCCAGCTCCTGGATGATCGTGGCCTTGCGCTGCTCCCCCCGCCAGCGACGCAGGAAGACATCGAGGCTGGCGTACTGCTCGCGCACCGTCTTGCGGCTGTAATCGCGTAGAGATTCCGTCACCAGCTTGCCGTTTTCATCCAGGTATTCGATCCGCTCGGTGAGCACGCGCACCGGCTTGCCCTTGATGTAGTACTTCTGACGTGGCTCGCCGGGAGGCTGAGGGTCTGGGGGATTGGGATTCACCAGAATGGACTCTTCCCCGTTGTCGCCGCAGTCCTCTTCGTCCGGATCCTCATTCAGCGGATCCGTCTCGCCGGTGGATTGCTCCGGCGGCAGCGGTGGATCATCTTCGCCTGGCTCGTAGATCTGTACCGGCTCGCCATCAAACCCCGGATCCGCAAAATGCTTGCTGGCTTTGCGGAAATCCACCAGGGTGAAGTAAAACTTCTGGCTGTCGGCATGCACCCGCGTGCCGCGTCCCACGATCTGCTTGAACTCGGTCATCGAGCCCACCTCCCGATCGAGCACGATCAGCCGGCAGGTCTGGGCGTCCACGCCCGTGGAGAGCAAGCGCGAGGTGGTGACAAGCACCGGCCAAGGATTCATCGGATCGATGAAGTCATCGAGGGCCTTCATGCCCTCCTCATCGTTGCCAGTGATGCGCATCACATAGCGGCCGTTGGCCTGCACCAGATCCTGGTTTTCATTGATCAGCGCCTGGCGCATCATCAGGGCGTGCTCGGTGTCCACACAGAACACGATCGTTTTCTGCATCCGATCGCCGCTGGCCTTGAGGTAATCGCTGATCCACTTCGCCACCCGGAGGGTGCGTGCATCGATCACCAGCAAGCGATCAAAATCCTTCTGGTTGTAGAGGCGATCCTCGATCTCCATACCGCGATCATCCACCTCTCCAGGCTTCGGGCGATAGCCCTCCACATCAATATCGAGATGCACGCGGATCACCTTGTAGGGCGCCAGGAAGCCATCGCGTATGCCCTGCTTTAGCGAATAGGTGTAGAGCGGTTCGCCAAAATAATCGATATTCGACACATACTTGGTTTCCTTCGGCGTGGCGGTGAGGCCGATCTGGGTGGCGGCGCTGAAATACTCCAGGATCTCGCGCCAGGCTGAATCCTCCGCAGCGCTGCCGCGGTGGCATTCATCCACCACGATCAGATCAAAGAAACCTGGCGAAAACTCTTTGTAGAGCTTCTGGCGCTCCTCTGGCCCGGTGAGCGCCTGGTAGAGCCCCAGATAGACCTCATAGGAGGTGTCGATGCGGCGCTGCTTATTCAACGCCAGCGCGATCGTTTCCAGGCTGCCATCGGTCCGCTCAATGGTTTTTGAGGCTGTGCTCAACTTGGCCATCGCCGGCCCGAAGGGCCGGAAGTCGTTGACCATCGTCTGGTTCACCAGCACGTTGCGATCGGCCAAAAACAGAATCCGCTTCTTCTGCCCCGCCTTCCACAGCCGCCAGATGATCTGAAAGGCGGTGAATGTTTTGCCCGTTCCGGTGGCCATCACCAGCAAGATGCGCTGCTGGCCTTTGGTGATCGCCTCCACCGTGGCCTGGATAGCGTTGATCTGGTAATAGCGCGGGGCTTTCCTGGTGCCGCCGACGTAATAGGGCTGCAGTACCACCTTCTCCTGTTGGGGCGTGAAGCCCTTCCAGCGGCTATAGCGGCGCCAGAGATCCTCGGGGCTGGGGAAGGCCTCAAGGGCCAGGGTGGTTTCGCGTTCTTCGCTCTGGCCGGTGCGGTCGTGGAAAACGAAGCCATCGCCGTTGGAGGCAAACACAAACGGCGTGTTCAAGGCCTTGGCATAGGCCAGGGCCTGCTGCAGGCCGTCGCCGATGGCGTGGCTGTTGTCCTTGGCCTCGATCACCGCCAAGGGCACACCCTCGTACACCAGCAGGTAGTCGGCCCGCTTGCGCCGGCCCCGGCTCACCAGCCGCCCGCGCACGATGATGCGGCCATCGGTGAACGAATACTCGCGCCGCATTCGCTCCAACAGCCAGCCGGCCTGCTGCAGCGCCGGTGTGATGAAGCGATCGCAGATCTCGGTTTCGCTGAGGGTGCGCTTGGTCATCGGCTGGCGGGTAGCGGACGGACCCGCGCAAAGGCTAGAAGGGATCGTGCCATTCGCGAATTCGGGAGCTAACCAAGCGGCTTAGCTAGAGCGTACAAAAATTGACAAAAATCTGGGCGCGGCTCTGGGCCCCACATCGACTCCATCCGGAGCTTCACCAGCTGGGTGAGCATTCCCCGAAGCTGGTCATTCACACAGCCAGGCGTGAATTGCTGCCGCTGGTGGCGGTTCGATGGCGCCAACCAATCAGCCCAGAGAAGGCCTGGCACAGGCCAACGGAAGCCGGCCCACAACGCCTCCTTGCCGGCAGTATCAGCAGAATCCATCTCCTCGCTACCGCCCAACTACCTGGTTGCCTCTCAACCAATGGCGCTTAGATGAGCACGTTCCCATCAACGGCGTTCGCGACCGCTGGCAGCAACTCCTGCTCGCCGGCCGCCCCGAGGAGGCAAGGGAAATGGCCCTGCACCGCCTGCACGTGGCCGAGGTGGTGAGCTGGTGGAGGTCTTGGCCTGCCATCAGCCTGGCACACCCCATGCGCCGCCCGGCCGCTTAAGTAATCTCAGCCCAGGGCTTTCCCGGTGTGCATGAACTGGCAACCAGAAGCAGAGCAGCAACTCAAGGAAGTGCCTTTTTTCGTGCGGCCGATCGTGCGCAAGCGGATCGAGAAATTGGCCGAGGAGGCCGGGCTGTCGAGCGTGGATACGGCCTTTTACCAGCAGTCGAAGGCCAAGTTCGGGGAAAAGTGAGCAACTGCTGACATCCCCCGGGCGGTGATGGGGTAAAAGGGGGGGTAAGGTTTTGTTTACAACTGATGTCGCAGTCGAAGCGCGAACAGGTGGTCAGCCACCTGCGCTACATCCGCCAAGAACTGCGAGAAATGCACCAAGGCGTTATGGACGACGGCTTGCTGCCAGAAGCCGGCGAAGTCCGCGGCGTCATGGCCCAGATGGAGGCCCTGTTGGAGTTGCTAGAGGGCAAGACCTCCCGGAAGAAAGACCCGGAGGCCTAACCAGCACAGCCAGGGCACCCCTGAACCATCAATTCAGCTAAGTGGCTGTCAGGCAAGTGAAGGTCAGGCAAGTGAGGGAAGCGATCAATGGGCGGTCTGGAGACTGGCAGAGAATTTTGATTCAAATCCCCCTTTGATTTAAATCCCCTATAGATGGGGGCAAAATGGCTTGCATGACACCAGAGATGGTGTAGACAAGGTACGGCAGGGCCAGGCCGGGTGATGGGTACCACCAGCCATCTTTTACGTCCTGCCAACCCTATTTTCACGCCGTGCCGCAAACCCGCTTCCAACGTCAGGTGATTGGGGCGGCCAGCAACCTGGAGCGCTGGGCTGCCAACCCCTGGCGGCGGCTCTCCCTGCTCACGATCGTGCTGCTGACAAGCTTCAGCATCGGCGGTGCCGTGGGTTCGATCACCGGCGCCCTGGCCAAGCTGGATCCCCTCTCCGCCGGCCTCAGCGTGGCCCTGATGGAGCTGGCGATCCGAGCCCGTGGCCCCCTGCAAAGCCAACCGGGCGATCGCCTCGGCCTGCAACTGCTGGACATGGCCCGCATCGGCCTGCTCTACGGCTTGCTGATCGATGGCTTCAAATTGGTGTGAGCCTCAGCTGGCTTCGCCGGCGGCCAGCAGGTAAAGCAGCGCCATGCGCACGGGAATGCCATTGGTCACCTGCTCGTCCACCAGGGAGATGGCCGGATCGTCCAGCAGTTCCCCCGCCAGTTCCACCCCTCGATTCACCGGCCCCGGATGCAGCACCGGCACATGCTTGCCGCAGTTGGCCAAACGCCGGTGACTGAGGCCGAATTGGCGGTGATAGGCATCGAGGCTGGTGATCATCTGCTGCTGCATCCGCTCCTTCTGCAGCCGCAGGGTCATCACCGCATCCACCCCCTCCAGGGCCCGATCCAGTTGGCGCTCAATCGAAATCACTCCCCGCTGGGGCACCGGATCCACGGCCTGGCCCGGCGGCGGCCCGTCCACAAAGGCGGCGAAGGCCTCGGGCAGCAGCGTGGGGGGGCCGCAGAGCACCACATCAGCCCCACAGGCGGTTAGGGCCCAGAGGTTGGATCGAGCCACCCGGGAGTGCAACAGGTCGCCCACGATGGCAATGCGACGGCCGGCCAGGGCGGCGGGGCTGGGGGCTTCGGGCGCGAAATAGCGTGCCAGGGTGAACAGATCCAGCAGACCCTGGCTGGGATGGCTATGCAGGCCATCGCCTGCATTGAGCACCGCCACCCGCTCGCCGTCTCGATCCAGCTCCGCCGCCAACTGCTGGGGTACCCCGGCGCA
Organism: Prochlorococcaceae cyanobacterium; assembly: GCA_044375975.1. Lineage (GTDB taxonomy): Bacteria > Cyanobacteriota > Cyanobacteriia > PCC-6307 > Cyanobiaceae > UBA5018. The sequence continues at coordinate 43,999 of JBILLQ010000013.1, read as the reverse complement.
GCGATGGCGCACCACCAACAGGTTCGCCCCCATCGCCTGGTAGGTGCGGGCCGTATCCAGCAGGCTCTCGCCCTTGCTCAGGGAACTGGAGGCCGGCGAAAAACTCTGCACATCCGCCGAGAGTCGCTTGGCGGCAATCTCAAAAGAGCTGCGGGTGCGGGTGCTGGGCTCAAAAAACAGACTGGTCACCAAGCGGCCCTGCAGGGCCGGCAATTTGCGCGCCCCCGCCACCGGCAGGCAGCGAAACCGCTGGGCCAGCTCGAGCACGGTGGCGAAATCCTGCCGCGAGAAGGCCGCCAGATCGATCACGTGGCGGTGATGCCAGCCGCTCAAGCCCCTTCCCACAGCCCGAGCACCAACCTAGGGGCTCGCCTGGGGGCATCCCCAGCTGTCAGCGCCCCAAAGCCAAGACCGACCAGCTCAAAGACCGACCAGCCAACTCAAAACGGGCGGCTGAGGCTGGGCGATCCCGCCAAGCCCCAGCGCCAGGCCAGCTGGCCGCCGCGACTTATGCCGATGCGACTGCCGCGCCATAGCGCCGCGGCTGGCAGGGGTTGGCTGCCCGCAGGCCTGGCGATCCACAGTCCCGATTCCTGGCTCACCGGCCGGCCGTCATCGCCGCGATCGATGCCAAAGCGCCGGGCCAGCAGGCCCGGTCCGGCCGCCAGCCGCGGCGGCTCCTGGGGCAGGGCCAGCGCCCGCAGCAGCACGCCATTGGCCCATGCCGCCCGACCCGTGACCACGTTGACGCAGTGGTGAATGCCATAGCTCACATACACATAAAACCGCCCAGGCTCCCCGAACAGGGTTTCGTTGCTGGGACTGCGGCGGCGATGCCCATGGCAGGCGGGCTCCGATTGGCAATAGGCCTCCGTTTCCACAATCACGCCCCGCAACAACTCGCCATTGGCTTGGCGTTTCACCAGCAGGCAGCCGATCAGATCGGGGGCGACCGCCTGGGCGGGGCGGGCAAAAAAGGATTGGGGGAGGGCTGGCAGGGGCTGGGTGGCTATGGGAGCGGCTGGGGGATGGTGTCTTCTTAGATTGGGACAAAGCAGGTGGTCTGGCGTGGGCAAGCCCAAGCGGAGTGGCGGTGGATTCTCAGCAGCCACACCAGCGCCAAAGCAGGTTGCCAAGAGTGCTGCGGATCACGCCGCCAAGGAGCAACAGGCTGTCGCACTGATCAATCAAAGGAAACTTCAAGAGGCAGAAGCGCTCTACAGAGAGCTGATCGCAGCAGGAACAAACAATCACATCGTCTATGGCAACCTGGCGGCAATCTGCGGCATGCAGGGCAGATTTGATGAGCTCATAAACCATCTCAAGAAAGCACTGGAGCTAAATCCAAACTACCCAGACTTTCACAACAACCTGGGCGTTGCTCTCAAGAGGGAGGGCGACCTAACCGCTGCCATTGCCTCCTACAAGTCTGCTCTCCAACTCAAGCCCAACTACCCAGAAGCACACAACAACCTGGGCAATGCTCTCAAGGAGCAGGGCGACCTAGCCGCTGCCATTGCCTCCTACAAAACCGCCCTCCAACTCAAGCCCAACTACCCAGAAGCTCATAACAACCTGGGCATTGTTCTCAAGGAGCAGGGCGACCTAACCGCTGCCATTGCCTCCTACATCGCTGCCATCCAAATCAATCCCAACTACCCAGATGCTCACAACAACCTGGGCACTGCTCTCAAGGATCAGGGCGACCTACCCGCCGCCATTGCCTCCTACAACACCGCCCTCAAACTCAAACCCAACTACCCAGATGCTCACAACAACCTGGGCAATGCTCTCACAGATCAGGGTGACCTACCCGCTGCCATTACCTCCTACATCACTGCCCTCCAACTCAAGCCCAACAACCCAGACGCTCACAACAACCTGGGCAATGCTCTCAAAGAGCAGGGCGACCTAACCGCTGCCATTACCTCCTACAAGAAAGCGCTGGGATTCAAGCCCAACCACCCAGACGCTCACAACAATCTGGGCACTGCTCTCCAGGAGCAGGGCGACCTAACCGCTGCCATCGCGTCTTATAAGAAAGCCCTGGAATTCAGGCCCAACCACCCAGAAGCTCACAACAACCTGGGCACCGCTCTCCAGGAGCAGGGCAACCTAACCGCTGCCATTGCCTCCTACAACAAAGCAGTGGAACTAAAGCCCAACCACCCAGAAGCTCATTTGAACACTTCGCTGACAATGCTGCTTGGCGGCGACTACAGAAACGGCTGGGAGAAATACGAATGGCGTTTTAAAAAAGAAAAAGATGCACCAAGGCCACACTCCTTGCCCAAATGCAACAAGTGGAACGGAGAAGCATTGACTGGCGAAAAGGAGCGGTTATTGATCGTAACCGAACAAGGCCTTGGCGACACACTGCTGTTTATGCGCTATGCCATAGCCCTAAGAAACCAAGGCATTCCGCTTTCACTCTGCGCTCAGCCCAATCTGCACACCCTGATACAAGTATCTGGTATTGACCCATCACCACTCACTCCACAGCAAGGCGATCAGATTACAGATGGGCCGTGGATCCCCTTGCTTTCCGTTCCTCGGTATTTAGAGGTCAGCCCAGATAAACCCATCATCACTGAGCCCTACATCAAAACCACTAACGAACTTGTCGTCAAGTGGAAAGGCATCCTTTCAGCAGCAGAACGCCCGATCATCGGCATCAACTGGCAGGGCAACCCGCAAACTGAAAAAACAAGGCTGCGTGGAAGATCTCTGCAGCTAGAAGCATTTGCGCCAATCACATCCTGCAGCCAGACATCCTTGCTCTCACTCCAGAAGGGCTTTGGCAGTGAGCAATTGAAAACCTGTTCCTTCAAGGACCGTTTCGTGAGTTGCCAGGATCAAATCAATGACACCTGGGATTTTCTAGAAACCGCAGCCATCATCGCCAACTGCGATCTGGTGATCACCAGCGACACCTCTGTGGCTCACCTGGCCGGGGGAATGGGCAAAACCACCTGGCTCCTGCTACATAAAGTTCCTGAGTGGCGCTGGGGTTTAGAAGGCGACACCAGCTTCTGGTATCCCTCTATGCGACTATTCCGCCAGAGCGAGCGGGGAAACTGGGATCAGGTGATGGAACGGGTGGCAGAAGAGCTACAGAAGCAGTTTGGGGGCGCATCAGCCAACTCTCAACCAATTTGACCCCCTCCACCAACAACGCAGCCAGAGACGATCCAGCACATCCTTGCCCCTACCTCTCAGGGCGCACTCTCTGGAGCGTTCTGGAGCCACAACCTTGCCGCCATGGACTGCTCATCCCCTGGTTGCACTCTCCAACAGGGCCAGGCCGGCATGGGCCCTGGCCTGTTGCGGAACCCCCAGCTCACCAGCAGCCAGCCGATCAACTCGGGGGCGACGGCTTGGGCGGGGCGGGGCGACGGCCTGGGCGGGGCGGGGCGGGCAAAAAATTTCTGCGGCAGAGTGTGGGCATCCGATGGTTTCCCTATGGACCCCTCCAGCTTCAATCTCGGCACGGTGCTGTTCGCCACCTGCGGCCTGTTCTGCCTAGCGACGCTCTTTTTCGGCACCAAGGGCGGCTACTACGACAGCGACGACTACGACGGCAACGGCACTGCCCACTGAGCTGCCCACTGAGCAGGCCACTGAGCTGGCCAATCAGCTGCCAAATAAATGGGGCCCCTGGCCCCTCAGCTGCCCATTCGTTCGGCCTCCGGGCAGTCGCCGGTGGTGATCAGCTCGTCCACCTGGGTGCTGCGGCACACGTAGGCCAGGCGGGTGCTGACGGCACCGATCGATTCGAGCCGCACACTTTCCTCCCAGCTGTGCATTTCGTCTTCGTCTTCGGAGTCGTAGCGGAGGGTGACCAGGTCGCCCTCGATCTCGGCCACGATCGCCTCCTCGATCCAGCGCTGCTGGTCTCGCAGGAACACCCACACCGGGCGCTTTTCGGCACAGAACTGATAGAGCTTGCGATGCAGCATGGCCCCGGGGCTCTGCAGGCCCTTAAACCCTAGGCAAGCCAACCTGGTTCGCCGCTGTTCACCATGACCCAAACCCCCTATCCCGGCGCCGTGCCCTCCGCGGCCGACATCCGCCTGCAGCTGCGCAGCTGGCCCGAGGTGGAGAGCTATCTGGAGCGCTGCAAGGGGGTGATCGTGCCCCTGGGCTCCACCGAACAGCACGGCCCCACGGGCGCCATCGGCACCGATGCCCTCACCGCCGAGGCCGTCGCCCTGGAGGTGGGCCGCCGCAGTGGCGTATTGGTGACCCCGGTGCAGGCCTTCGGGATGGCCGAACACCATCTGGGCTTTGCCGGCACCGTGAGCCTGCAGCCAGCCACCCTGCTGGCGGTGCTCCACGACCTGGTGCTCTCCCTGGCCCGCCACGGCTTCGAGCGCATCTTCGTGATCAACGGCCATGGCGGCAACATCGCCACCAGCCGCGCCGCCTTTGCCCAGGCCTATGCCACCGCCAGCAGCCGCGGCCTGGCCAACGCCCCGCAGCTGCGCTGCCGCCTGGCCAACTGGTTCACCGCCGCGCCGGTGATGCGAGAAGCGCGGGAGCTCTACGGCAACCGGGAAGGCCACCACGCCACCCCCAGCGAGATCGCCCTCACCCTGCACCTGGAACCGTCGCTGCTGGCCAAGCAGCGCCCCCTGCCAGAGGCGGCCCCCGCCGGTCCGATTCACGGTCCAGACGACTTTCGTCGCCGCCACCCCGATGGCCGCATGGGTTCCGACCCCTACCTGGCCAGCGCCGAACACGGCGCCCAGTTTCTGGAACTGGCGGCCGCCGACCTGCTCAAGCAGCTGCAGGAATTTCTGGAGGAGTCCAACTGAGCGCTAGCTTCGTCTGAGCGCTAGCTTCGCCACAGCCCCAGCGATCCGATGAGCCGCATCAACGCCGACGACGTGCGCAAGGTGGCCGCCCTGGCCCGTCTGGATCTGCCGGAGGACAAGATTGCCACCTACACCGGGCAGCTGGAGCGGATTCTCGACTACGTGGCCCAGCTGGAAGCCGTAGACACGGAGGGGGTGCCGGCCACCACCCGCGCTGTGGAAGTGGTCAACGTCTGCCGCCCAGACCAGGTGGAGCCCACCGCCGTGCGCCAGGAGCTGCTGGATCTGGCACCCCAGCGCGAGGGCGACTTCTTCCGGGTGCCCAAGATCCTCGGCGACGCCGCCGGCAGCTGATCAGCCCACTCTGGCCCCAGGGCTCAGAGCCCTGCAAGGGGAAAGCCAGTCGCCCAACTCAACGCCGGGGAGATACCGCCGTGCGATGCAGCAGCTCAATCACCCGGCGCCGGGCGTGGCGGGTGGGCATCAAGGCGGCCAGGGGCCTTAACTTGCTGCGCCACTTGCGGTGGCTGCGCACCCCCAGAAATATGTCATAAATAAAGTTATAAAAATCGGCCTTGGTTTCAAACATCCCCAGCCTTTGGGGAGAGCTCCTGGCGTCGAGGATATGCTTGGTTGCCCAGTAGGCCTGCTGATACTCGAACCAGGGAATGGAAGGCCATAGGTGATGAACCAAGTGATAATTCTGACCCATGATCAACCAATTCATCAACCTGCCCGGATAGATGCGGGCGTTGTGCCAGCGGCTGCGCGATTGAAAGGGGCGATGGGGCAGGTAGTCAAAGAACAGACCCAGGGTGACCCCCACCATCAGGGCTGGCGCGAACCAGCAGTTAAAGATAAATGGCAGAAATTGAAAGTGGGCCGCAGCCAACACGATTGAGAAAAATATGCCACGGGCTATACCCCACTCCAGCAACTCATAGCGCCGCCACAGGCGTCGCTGAAAAAAGAAAAACTCATGATAGAAAAATCTAGGTGCAATCAGCCACAGCGGCCCAAAAGTGCTAACGATGTGATCCGGATCATGCTTGGGATCATTGACATGGGCGTGGTGCTGTAAGTGCACCCGCGTGAACACCGGAAAGCTGAAACCCAGCAACAGGGCCGCCCCATGGCCCATCACCGCGTTCCAAAAGCGGTTGGGATGGGCGGCGTTATGGCAGGCGTCGTGGATCACCGTGCCCTCTAGATGCAGGGCCAGGAAACCCAGCGACAGCAATAGCCACAGGGGCCATTGGCCCACAAACCAGCCGTAGATGGTGAGCGCCGCCAGGGCATAGCCGCCGATGAACAGCCCCACGCTGGGATTCCAGGCCGCGGGCGGATCGAGATACTGCCTCGGCACCGAGCGTGGCAGCGGGGCATCCACCAGCTGGGCTGCGCCCTGGCTGGAGTCATCGGCACTAGAAGAAGCCTCGCTGCCACCAGGGCAGACCAGCGGCTGGCCATCAATGGCAGAGAAGTCAGCTGTTGCGGCAGCCATGGCCTTAGTCATTGCTGCGCGACTCGCCCCATGCGATTGCTGAACAGCAACTTAAGCAATGAATGATGCCCACCGGGGGACTTGAACCCCCACAGCCGAAGCCACTGGAACCTAAACCCAGCGCGTCTACCAATTCCGCCAGGTGGGCATTGCGTCCACATTATCCAATCCACAATGGGGGGCCCTCGACCCGCCGGCCATGCTCGCCAGCTTGGGTGGAGCCCTGGCATTGCTGCTGGGCCTCGCCGTGCTGCTTTTGCCCCTGCTCACCCCCGAGCTGAGCCGCCCCCGCGATGCCCTCTGGGGGGCGGTGGTGCTGCTGCTGGGACTGGTGCTGGTCACCAGTGCCGATCGGCTCACCGGTGCGCCGATGGTGGGCGTGCTCTGCGGTGGACTGCTGATCGGCCGGCTGGGACTGGAGGTGGCCCAGGCCCGCTGGTTTCGGCTACTGCCGGAGGAGCGCCAGCAGCTCTGGTCAGCCGAGCGCTGGCAGGCGGCCTGGGCCCAACTCAGCCAGGCCTGCGCCAAGCTGCTGACCCTGGTGAGCCAGTCCCTGGCGGGGCTGGGGTCCTGGATCGGCGAGCGCCGCCAACCCCGCAGCAGCAAGCGCTGGGTGAGGCCAGAACAGGCCGGATCAGAAACTGGCCCCCTAGCCACGCCTGAGCCGCCAGCTGAGACCGTTGCCGAACCTTCGGCTGAGCCCACTGTTGAGACCTCGCGTGAGTCTTCGGGTGAGCCTCCAGCGGAACAACAGCCAGAGCGGCACCCCAAAAGGGAAGCGGCTTTAAAGGCCCAGCTGGGAGCCCCCCCAGAGACTCCCCTAGGAACTACGCCAGAGGCCTCTCAGGAAGCGGCAGCAGAGACCGAGACCACCCCGGCAGCTGCCCTGGAAACCCCGTCAGCTGAGGCCCCAGACACTCCGCCAGCCGCGGCCCCAGAGACAGACCTAGAGACCGCCCCAGCCGCAGCTCCAGAAACCGCCGCAACCACTGCTCCAGCCACTCCCCCAGAGACCGCAGCAGAGACCGCACAAGAGGCGATGCCTGAGCCTGCCCCGCCAGCCGCTCCAGAGTCCACCGCCCCAAACACTCAACCAGCCGCCCCGGGCGCTGAGTCCATGGCTGCGCCTGAGCCTGCGCCCACCACCTGGATCAGCTCGCTGGCGGAGCTGGATCAACTACTCGATCAGGCCGAGCAAACGCCCGCCATGGCTGGGGCGACCAACTGGGCCCCTGCAGGCAGCGACGACGCAGCGGAACTGGCCGAGCCAGCGGCGGCGAGCGCCAATGCCGCTGCAAACCCGCCAGAGCCCCCCACCGCCAGCGACCGGGCGGGATAATCGCCGATTGTTGCCCCAGGCGACGTGACCGCCAGCCCGGCTCCCTCGGACGCTTCCGCCCACAAGGACACCCTCAACCTGCTGAAGACGCCCTTCAACATGAGGGCGAACGCCAGGGTGCGGGAGCCGGAACTGCAGGCCTTCTGGGCCGAGCAGCGGATTTATGAGCGCCTCATCAGCCCGGATCGTCCGGGCCCGGTGTTCACCCTGCACGACGGGCCGCCCTACGCCAACGGCGCCCTGCACGTGGGCCACGCCCTTAACAAGATCCTCAAGGACATCATCAATAAGCACGCCCTGCTAAGTGGCAAGCGGGCGCGGTTTGTGCCGGGCTGGGACTGTCACGGCCTGCCGATCGAACTGAAGGTGTTGCAGGGGCTCAGTAGCAGCGAGCGGGCCGCCCTCACCCCCGTGACCCTGCGCCAAAAGGCCCATGCCTATGCCCTGGAGCAGGTGGAGCTGCAAAAGGGCGGCTTCCGCCGCTGGGGCATCTGGGCCGACTGGGATCAGCCCTACTTGACACTGCAAAAGAGCTACGAATCCGCCCAGATCGGCGTTTTCGGGGCCATGGTGCTGGCGGGGCACATCTACCGGGGCCTGAAGCCGGTGCACTGGAGCCCCAGCTCCCGCACCGCCCTGGCGGAGGCGGAGCTGGAATACCCCGATGGCCATAGCTCCCCCAGCATCTACGCGGCCTTCCCGGCGGTGCAACTGCCCGAAGCTCTGGCCACCAAGCTGGCCGCCGCCGGCCTGAGCGCCGAGGCGGCCACCGCCAGCGGCGGCCTGGCGGTGGCCATCTGGACCACCACCCCCTGGACCCTGCCGGCCAACCTGGCGGTGTCTGTGAATGGGCGGCTCGACTACAGCGTCTGCGCCGTGGCCTGCCGCGGCGAGACGCCGGCCCCCGCCGCCAGCCACCTGCTGGTGGCCGCCGAGCTGCGCGATAGCCTGGAGACCAGCCTGGGCCTGCAGCTCACCCCCCTGCTGACGGTGAAGGGCGCCGAGCTGGAGGGGATCGTCTACCGCCATCCGCTGCTGGAGCGCACCAGCCCGGTGGTGATCGGCGGCGACTACATCACCACCGAGGCCGGCACGGGCCTGGTGCACACCGCCCCCGGCCACGGCGTGGACGACTTCAACACCGGCCGCAAATACAACCTGCCGGTGCTCTGCCCGGTGGACGAGGCGGGCAACCTCACCGCCGAGGCGGGCCCCTTCGCGGGCACCAACGTGCTCAAGGATGCCAATCCCACGATCATCGCCGCCCTGGAGGGCACCGGCCTACTGCTCAAGCAGGAGCGCTACGAGCACCGCTACCCCTACGACTGGCGCACCAAAAAACCCACCATCTTCCGAGCCACCGAACAGTGGTTCGCCTCGGTGGAGGGCTTCCGCGACCAGGCCCTGGCGGCGATCGCCTCGGTTACCTGGCTGCCCGAGAGCGGCCGCAACCGGATCGAGGCGATGGTGCGGGACCGGGGCGACTGGTGCATCTCCCGCCAGCGCACCTGGGGGGTGCCGATCCCGGTTTTTTATCACCGCGAAACCGGCGAGGTGCTGCTCAATGCCGAAACGCTTAGCCACATCCAGGGCCTGATCGCCGAGCAGGGCTCCGACGTGTGGTGGCAGCGCGACGAGGCGGGCCTGCTGCCGCCCGCCTACGCCGACCAAGCCAGCCAATGGCGCAAAGGCAGCGACACCATGGACGTGTGGTTCGATTCCGGCTCCTCCTGGGCGGGGGTGTTGCTGAAGAGCCAGAAGGACGCAACGGAGACGGGTGTCACCCCCGCCGGCCCGGCAGCTGGCGACGGGGCGGTCACGAACCCCGAGGCTGCGGCGGCGGAACCACCGAAGCCCCCCGCGCTCAATTTCCCCGCCGATCTCTACCTGGAGGGCAGCGATCAACACCGCGGCTGGTTCCAGAGCAGCCTGCTCACCTCGGTGGCCGTCAACGGCCACGCCCCCTACAAGCGGGTGCTCACCCACGGCTTTGCCCTCGATGAGAAGGGCCGCAAGATGAGCAAATCGCTGGGCAATGTGGTAGATCCGGCGGTGCTGGTGGAGGGCGGCAAAAACGAGAAGCAGGAGCCCGCCTATGGCGCAGACGTGCTGAGGCTGTGGGTGAGTTCGGTGGACTACTCCAGCGATGTGCCCCTGGGGCCGGGCATCGTGAAGCAACTGGCGGACGTATACCGCAAGGTGCGCAACACGGCCCGCTACCTGCTGGGCAATCTGCACGACTTCGATCCGCGGCCCCAGGCTGAAGGCGGCAACGCCATCGCCATTGCCGATCTGCCGCTGCTGGATCGCTGGATGCTGCAGCGCACGGCCGCTCTTATCGATACGGTGAGCGGAGATTTTGAGCGATTTGAATTTTATCGATTCTTCCAGGCGCTGCAGAACTTCTGCGTGGTGGATCTCTCCAATTTTTACCTCGACATCGCCAAGGACCGCCTCTACGTAAGCGCGGCCGATTCCTTCCGGCGCCGCAGCTGCCAAACGGTGCTAAGCCTGGTGGTGGAAAGGCTGGCGGTGCTGATCGCGCCGGTGCTCTGCCACATGGCAGAAGACATCTGGCAGAACCTGCCCTACCAGGTGGCGGAGAAATCAGTGTTTGAGCGGGGCTGGCCCAAGACGGAGGCAGACTGGAAAACCACGCCACTAAACCTCAATCAAGCCAGCCTGGAGGATCCAGAGATGAAAGAAATAATATCCTCTTTCCTAAACTGCGATCAGCTAGACGACGAGGGGCCGATCGGTGAAATCAAAGGCCTGAGAAGACTCGTCAATCGGCAATTGGAAATCTGCCGTTCCAAATCGATCATCGGCTCCTCCCTTGAGGCGCATTTGCATCTTGACTTGAGCGAAAGCAATGTATCGCAAGGGCTAAGGCAAGTTCTAGGGCTCATCAAAGAATCAACCCAGACCGAGGTGGACAACCTCAAGGACTGGCTGCTGGTTTCCTCACTGTCTTTCGAAGGCGAGGGCGATGCCAATACCAATCCCGAGCCAGATGCCAATGCCGATACCAATGCCAATGCCAATGCTGATACCCATGCCAATGCCGATAGCAAGCAGTTGTTAATTCCCACAAGTACGGAACTTGGCATCACAATTGGCATCGCCAAAGCCGCAGGCCAGAAGTGCGAGCGCTGTTGGCACTACGAAACCGACATCGGCGACCACGCCGCCCACCCCACCCTGTGCGGCCGCTGCGTGGCGGTGCTGGCCCAGAACCCACTGGACTCCAGCCCAGAGCAGACTGCTGCGGCCAGTGCTGGCAAGGGCTGAAGGCCATGAACCAGCCCCAGGCCCAGCCCCAGCCCCAGGAGCTGATCGAGCGGCTGGGGCTGCTGCCCCACCCCGAGGGCGGCTATTACCGCGAGACCTATCGGTCCACCACAAAGGTGGCCACCCCCCGGGGGGAGCGCTGCGCCAGCACCGCCATTTTGTTTCTGCTCACGGCCGGCCAGTGCTCCCACTGGCATCGAATCTGCGCCGACGAGCTCTGGCTCCACCAGGGCGGCGGCGGTCTGCTCATCCATGAGCTATCCCCGGCCGGCGCCTACCGCCGCACGCGGCTGGGGCTGGATCTGGCGGCGGGGGAGACCCCCCAACACCTGGTGCCCGTCGGCCACTGGTTTGGCTCAGAACCGGCCGCCGGCGTTGGCTGGAGCCTGGTGGGCTGCACCGTGGCGCCCGGCTTTGAGTTCGTCGATTTCAGCCTGGCCCGGCCGGAGGATCTGGGCCCCATCGCCGCAGCATTCCCCGATTGGCGCCGGCTCTGCCTGGCAACGGAGCCCCAGGTTCTGCCCAGGCTTAGCCCACCTGCAACCCAGGCCTAGGCAAAGTTCTGTACAGGCCTATAGATCAAGTGAAGCGGTTCAGAAGAGGCCCAGATTCAGCACCAGGCCGCCGGATCCAGATAAATATCGGCGGGCTGGGGGGCGGCCAGTTGTCTTTCCGCCGCCGGGTTGAGCGGTGCGGCCAGCAATTCGGCAGTGGCGACGCTGGCGCTGGCAGGCAGGGCCGGCTGGTCGGGATCGAAGCTTGTGGGATGGCTGACGCTGCTCGAAAAACCGCGAAAGATCAGCAGTTCAAACGGCTCCAGCTCGCCACTGGCCCCCGCCAGCTCGCCCCGCAGCCGCAGCACGCGATCGGGCCTGGCGCGGCTAATGGCCTCCAGGGCTTCCAGCAGGCAGGCCACGGCCATTCAACCCAATAACTTCTGGCCACGTCTACCAGTTTGGCAGGCGCCTCAGCAGCTATGGAACTCGAACCCAGCTAGCCCTTCAAACCAGCTCGGCGGGACCACCAGCAACGATTGGGGCCTCGATGACACGAGAGCAAAAGACCCTCAGCCCACAGTTGGCGGCAGGCCCGTAAACCATGGGGCGCTCAAAAGCCACCGGCCACCCGGCCAAGCTTCGGCAGGCGCACCAACAGCCACTGGATCAGGCCGACCACGTAGGCCACCAGGCCCAAGTAGCCGAGGAAAGCGGCCAGGGATGGCGTCCAGTCAGCGCCGAACACAAAACCAAACAAGCCGGCGATGGGGGAGTGCAAGTGCAGGGGCGGTTGCAGCCACACCGCGCATTTGGATTGCAGCATCGCCGCCTTATCCATGCAGCTGAGGGCCGTGGCACTGAGGCCGGCGCCCAGCAGGGCCCAAATGGTGAAGCTCCAGCGCCAGATGCGCAGGCTGAGGGGCAGGGCCCGCCAGGGGGGCAGATCGTTGATTTCCTCGTTGATATCCACCCAGAACCACAGGCCAACCACCAAAATCAACTGGGCGACAATCACCAACCAAAAGCCGAGGGGGCGCTGGTCGGTGAGTAACAGGATGGCGATCAGCAACAGGCTGGCCAGCTTCCAGTAAAGGCCCATCAGCCTCAGCAGGGCGCCCTGGCGCTTCACGGCAGACCACACCAGCAGCACCAGCGGCAGGCCCACGGCAAGCGAAACCGCCAGCCTGAAATCGAGCCACACCAGGGTGCGATAAAGCGCGTCCGGCACGGGACAGGTTCGGTAAGGAGCCATTATCCGCACCTACCCTGGACGATAGGTTCGAGGGCAATGGCAGGCTTCTCACTTCCTATCTGGTGGCCCGGCCGACAAACGGCCCCCTGGTGCCGCACCGCCCTGGCCACCGATGCGTCGCTGCAGGGGGCTGTCGAGGCCGTCGCCTTGCAGCTGCGCGGTTGCGGCCCGGCCGATTTGGCCCTGGTATTCGCCTCGGCCAGCTATGCCAGCGACCTGCCGCGGCTACTGCCGCTGCTGCGCCAAAAGCTCAATGCCAAGCATTGGCTGGGCTGCCTCAGCTCCGGCGTGGTGGGCACTGGCGCCGATGGCGTACCCCATGAACTGGAACAGGAGCCCGGCCTGAGCGTCACCCTGCTGCACCTGCCGGGGGTCCGCTTGCATCCCTTCGTGATCGAGCCAGGCCCGCTGCCCGACCTGGACGGTCCCGCCCAGCCCTGGTTGGATCAGCTCGGCGGCGCCGGCAATCGTGAACTGAGCGCCCAACTAGCCGCCAGCCGCTCGATGCTGCTGCTGCTGGATCCCACCTGCTCGGCGATCAGCGATTTGATCAGCGGTCTCGACTTCGCCTGCCCCCAGGCCCACAAGGTGGGCGGCATAGCCGGCCAGCACAGCGCCCCCCACGGCTCGCTGCTGTTTGACCAGCAGGTGGTGGGCGGCGCCATCGGCTGCCTGATCGACGGCGACTGGGCGCTGGAACCGGTGGTGGCCCAGGGCTGCCGCCCGATCGGCCCGGTGCTGGAGGTGGAGCAAGCCCAGCGCAACGTGCTGCTGGAGGTGAGTGAGGGCAACGGGCGGCGCAACACGCCAGTGGCGGCGCTGCAGGAGATCCTCAGCGGCCTCAGTGCTGCGGATCGAGACCTGGTCAAAACCTCGCTGTTTCTCGGTGTGGCGCGCCGCAACTTCAGCCTGGCCGCCATGGGAGAAGAAGCGCCCTCGGCCTTCCTGGTGCGCAACTTGATCGGCGTCGATCCCCGCAATGGCGCCGTCGCCGTAGCCGAACGGATGCGGGTGGGCCAGCAGGTGCAATTCCAATTGCGCGATGGCGACACCTCCCGCCAGGAACTGCGGGAGTTGTTGCAAAGCCAGGCCAGCAGCAACAAGCAGCCGCTGCTGGGGCTGCTGTTCGCCTGTCTGGGCCGGGGCCAGGGGCTCTACGGGGTGCCCGATGGCGATGTGAACTCCTGTGCGGCTGTTTATCCGGGCCTGCCGGTGGCCGGAGCCTTTTGCAATGGCGAGATCGGCCCGGTGGCCGGCACCACCCACCTGCACGGCTACACCGCCTGCTGGGGCTTGCTGGTGCCTAGCCCCCCCCAGGAGAAAGCCCAGGAGGGCGAGACAACGGCAGGGGAACCGCCTGATCAAGACCGCCCAGATCGCCCTCAGGCAACTAATCGGTCATCAAGCAACTAATGGTGCGCCAACACGTCAATCCGCTCAGCCGCTTCTTCCAGCTGCCCCGGCCCCTGCCGCCACCGGAGCAACTGTTCGCCCAGCCGCAGTGGCCGATCCACCTGGACATCGGCTGCGCCCGCGGCCGCTTTCTACTGGCGATGGCCCAGCTGGAAGCCGAGCGCAATTACCTGGGCGTGGAGATCCGCCGACCCCTGGTGAGCGCAGCGGAGGCCGACCGCCAGACCCTGGAGCTCACCAACCTGCACTATCTGTTCTGCAACGCCAATGTGAGCCTGGAAAACTGGCTGCTGGCGCTACCGGCCGGTCGGCTGGAGCGGGTATCAATCCAATTTCCCGATCCCTGGTTCAAGGCAAAACACCACAAGCGGCGGGTATTGCAACCGGAGCTGCTGCGGGCCCTGGCCGCGGCCCTGGCCCCAGGCCGGGAACTGTTCATCCAGAGCGATGTGCTGGCGGTGATCGAGCCGATGCAGGCTTTGATCGAAACCAGCGGCCAGTTCACAGCCCAAGCCCCCAGCACCCCCCCGGCCAATGCTGAGCGCTGGTACGGCGCCAATCCCCTGCCGCTGCCCACGGAGCGAGAAACCCTGGTGCTGCGCCAGGGCCTGCCGGTGTATCGGCTGCTCTACCAGCGCAACGCCCTGGCCACCACCGCCAGCGGCAGGTCGGCAGAAGTCGGCAGGCCAGAAGCCACCGATAATCCGGCCACGGCAGCGGCTCCAGCCCCTGCATCTGCCCAAACCAGGGCCATGGCTCGATGACTTCCACCTCCGCCTCCCCCCCCTGGCTGCTGCGTTGGCAGGGTTTGCTGGCGGCCAGCGGCGGCCCCCTGGCCCAGCGTCTGGAGCCGATCAGCGGCCTGGTGGTCTGCGCACTGATGGCGGGGCTGCCGCTGGTAACCCGCGCCGGCCTCAGCCTGCTGATTACTGCGGCGGGTCTGCTGTGGCTGCTCTGGGCCCTGCGCACCCCCGCCGGCCGCATCGGACCGATCAGCGGCTGGTTGCTGGTGATCCTGGGAATAATGCTGCTGGCCAGCGGCACCTCGCCCGTACCGGTGGCGGCCGCCAAAGGGCTGGCCAAGCTGGTGAGCTACCTGGGCGTCTATGCCCTGATGCGCCAGTTGCTGGCCCAATCCCCCGCCTGGTGGGATCGTATCGTGGCGGCGCTGCTGGCCGGTGAACTGGCCAGCAGCGTGATCGCCATCCGCCAGCTATATGGCGACACCTCGGAATTGGCCCGCTGGGCCGATCCAAATTCCGTGGCCGATGGCACCATCCGGGTCTACGGACCGCTGGAAAATCCCAACCTGCTGGCGGGCTATTTAATTCCAATCCTGCCGCTGGCCGTGGTGGCCCTGCTGCGCTGGTCGCCCTGGCCCCAAAAGCTCTATGCCGCCACCGCCCTGCTGCTGGGCAGCAGCGCCCTGTTCTTGAGCTATAGCCGCGGCGGCTGGCTGGGGATGGTGGCGGCGCTGGGCAGCGTCGGCCTGTTGCTGGTGTTGCGCCAAACCCGCAGCTGGCCGCCCCTGGCCCGGCGTCTGTTTCCGCTGCTGCTGGCGGTTTTCGGCGCGGCGCTGCTGGTGGTGGCGATCACCCAGGTGGAGCCGCTGCGCATCCGGGCGATGAGCCTGCTGGCGGGCCGCCAGGACAGCTCCAACAACTTCCGCATCAACGTTTGGATGGCGGCGCTGCAGATGGTGCAGGCCCGCCCCTGGCTGGGCATTGGACCAGGCAACACCGCTTTCAATCTGATTTATCCCCTCTATCAACAGCCGAAGTTCAACGCCCTCAGCGCCTACTCAGTGCCCCTGGAACTGCTGGTGGAAGGCGGCATTCCCGCCCTGCTAGCCGGGCTGGGGCTATTGCAGGCGTCGCTGCGGCGGGGCCTGGGCCAGCTGCGGGGCGAGTCCAGCTGGGCCCTGCCGGCCCTGGGCGCCATCGCCGCCATCGCCGGTCTCTGCGTTCAAGGTGCCACCGACACCATCTTCTTCCGACCGGAAGTACAGCTGATCGGCTGGTTCTGCCTGGCCACCCTGGCGGTGAGCGAGCCGCGATCGGCCAGCCGCCAGCCAGCTGCTGCCAATGGCCAACAGCCCATAGCCAGCGGCCAGCCCGCAGCCAGCACGGCCACGATCCCCAGCGGCCCACAGCCAGCCAACGACCTGCAAGCGGCCAACACCGCCACAATCCCCGGCCGGCCTGGGGCCAGCAGGCCAAAGCCAGACAACGACCAGCCTGGGGCCATTGGGCCAAAGCCCAATGCGATCCTTCCAGACCCTTGGGCCTGATTCAGCCACCAGCTCCGCCCATGCCCCCGGGATGCCCCAACTGATCGCCGGCTTTGATGCCGGCCAAACCCACACCCGCTGCCGACTCGCCCTGGTGCAGGCCGCTGGCTCCAGCACCGGGTTGGAACCGCTGGCGGAAGGCAGCGGCAGCGGCGTCAGCCACCTGGCCGCCGCCGACGGGCCGGCGCGCTTCCAGGCGGCCCTCACCAGCAGCCTGGCCGCCGCTCGCGCCCAGTTGAGCGAGAGCGAATACAACCTGTCCCCCCTGGCGGCCGCAGCGGTGGGGGCCAGCGGCGTGGAACAGGGCAGCGAGCTGCAGGGCCGCGGCCAGGCCCTGGCCGCCGCGGCCCTGGGCCTGGCGCCAGCGATGGTGGCCGTTACCGGCGACGAGCGCACGGCCCTGGCGGGGGCCTTTGGCGCTGGAGCTGGAGTGCTGGTGATCAGCGGCACCGGTGCTATCGCAGTCGGGCGAGATGGGGCTGGCCACAGCCATCGCTGTGGTGGCTGGGGCTGGCTGCTGGATGGGGCCGGCTCCGCCATGGACATCGGCCGCGATGGTCTGGCGGCCAGTGTGGCCATGGCGGACGGCCGCAGGGCCGAAACCCAGCTGCGCTCAGCCCTCTGGCAGACCCTGGGCGCCGGCTCCGCCCAGGCGGTGAAAGCGGCGGTGGTGGCCAGTGATTTCGGTGCCGCCGGCTTCGCGCAGCTGGCCCCGGTGGTGGATCGCCTCGCCGGAGCCGGCGATCCAGAGGCGATCGTGATCATGCGGCGCTCGGCCACGGCCCTCGCCGAGCTGGTGGTTGGGGTGGCCACAGCACTGGCCATGCCGGCCACTCCCGTGTGCCCGGTGGGGGGAGCGCTGACGCACCTGCGGCAACTGCGGCGCCACTTTGAACAAAGCCTGCAGCTGTCGCTGCCCGGGGCGAGCCTGGTGAGCCCTGGCGGCGATGCCTGCTCCGGCGCCCTGGCCCTGGCGGCGGCGCTGCTGGATTGAGCCACGCCCCAGGCTGGTGCGATCTGGCCGAGTTGATTAGGCGGCGTTGAGGTGTCGATCCGCCAGGGCTGCCAGGTGGGCGCACCAGTGGTCCACATCCGCCTGGTGAGCTGCCTCCACCATCACCCGCAACAGAGGTTCGGTGCCGCTTGCCCGCACCAGCACCCGGCCGCTGCCGGCCATCGCCGCCTCGGCCGCCAGCACGGCCTCTTGCAAGGGCTGGCACTGGGCCCAGCTGGTGCGGCGCAACTTATCGGCCACGGTGACATTGACCAATTTCTGGGGATAGGGCGAAAAGCTTTCATCCATCCAATCGGCCAAGGAGCCCCCCTGGCGGGCCACCAGGGTGGCCACCTGCAGGGCGGTGAGCAGCCCATCGCCACTCATGCCGTAGTCCGCCGCCAAGATGTGGCCAGACTGCTCTCCCCCCAGGGCGGCGCCGTGCTCCTCCATGGCGGCATAGACGTACTGATCGCCCACGGCGGTGCGCTCCAGCAGGCCACCGCGCTGCTGCCAGGCCCGCTCAAAGCCCAGGTTGCTCATCACCGTTGCCACGATGCGGTTCTGGGGCAGGCGATCCCGAGCCATCAGCTCCTGGCCCCAGAGGTAGAGCACCTGATCTCCATCCACCACCCGCCCCTTGCCGTCCACCGCCAGCATGCGGTCGGCATCGCCATCAAAGGCAAAGCCCATGGCGGCACCCCGCTCCAGCACCGCAGCCCGCAGCGGTTCCAGGTGGGTGCTGCCACAGGCCTGGTTGATGCGGCTGCCATCGGGGCTGCCGTGCAGCACGGTGAGCTCGGCACCCAACTGGCGGAACAGCTCCTCGCCGCAGCTGGTGGCTGAACCCCAGCAGAGGTCGAGCACCAGTTTGACGCCATCGAGGCGAGCCCCCTGGACACTGTCCAGCAGCGACTGGCGATAGTCGGCCAGCAAATCGGCGCGCTCGTGCCAGCGGCCATCGCCCGCAAATTGTTGCGGCACCTGGGCGCCACTGCCCTGCAGGCCGGCCTCGATCGCCGCTTGCTCGGCCTTGGCCAGCTTGGCGCCACAGGCCCCAAAGGCCTTGATGCCGTTGTCGCCGGGAGGGTTGTGGCTGGCCGAGACCATCAGACCGCCACTGGCCCCGAGCCGCCTGATGGCACCCGGCACCGCCGGGGTGGGGCAGAGACCCAGGTCGAAAACCTCGCGGCCAGCGGCGGTGAGACCGGCCGCCAGGGCCGCCACCAACATCGGGCCGCTGGCACGGGAATCGCGGCCGATCACCACCGGCCCGCCAGCGGCAAACACCTGGCCGCTCCAGTAACCCAACTGCAGGGCCAGCAGGGGCGTGATCAGCTCCCCCACCCGGCCGCGGATGCCATCGGTACCGAAGTGGGCCTGGCCAGGCGCCAGCGGTTGGCCGATCGGAAAGCGGGCCCAGTCCGCCATGCGCCGCAATGCCTGCTGAAGACGCCCAGGTTATCGACGTGCCGCAAACTTGCCCCTCATCGCCAGCGGCGCGGCCACCAGGCCCAGCAGAGCAGCTCCCACACCCCCCACAGCAGCAGCGCTCCCACCAGCCAACCGGGCAGCAACACCACCGGGCCATAGGGCCGCAACAGCATCACCATGGCGCCCAGGGCCAGCACCGCCAGGACGCGTCGGCGCTGCTGCCAGCCCGGCAAGCTGCTCAGCCAGGGGGGCAGCTGGGGCAACCGGGGCAGTGTGGACAGCAGCCAGGGGGGCAGAGGCGACATCTGGGGAGGGGGAGGTCAGGTCGATGAGAAGTCGATAAGCACTGGAGCCCGATAACCGGAGGCCCATAGCTGGGGAGCCATAGCTGGCTGCTTGTAGCTAGCGGCCGCTAGCTGGAGACTCATAACTGAAGACCCCTAGCTGGCGGCCGATACTGACTCGCCATGGCTGCAGTGCAGCTAGCCGTGGCTGCAGTTCAGCTAGCCAAGACTGACCGGCGGCAGCAAGCCAGGCCTGAGCCCGATCGGAATCTCTCCAGAATGCTGCCTTGTGCCAAGGGCGGCGGGCCGCCAGTAGCCGTGATCCGCTTGCCTTTAATCCTGGCTGGAACCTGCCTGGGCAGCGGCCTGGCGCTGCTGGGGGGCCGATACCTGCTGCGGCAACTACCCCAGCCCGAGCCGCTGCTGGCCAGCCCCAAGCTGGAACTGCTGCTGCATCTGGCTCCCGATCCGTCCCTGCGCCGCCAGGCGGCCCTGCTGCTGCTGGGTAGGGCCGGCGAGGATCCCCGCCGGCAACGGGCGCTGCTGGCGGGCCAGGGCTGGGGATTCGATCCGCTGGCGGCGGTGGTGCTCAAGCGCGATGCCCTGGCCGCCGCCAGGCTCGGCCAGGTGGACAGCGCCGAGCGGCTCTGGCAACAGCTGCTGCAGCGCTTTGCCAACGAGCCCGCCGCCGCCGATGGCCTCTATGCCCTCGGCGGCCAACGGCCGGCCCTGCGCCAACAACTGCTCCGCCGATTTGCCGCCCATCCGGCCGCCCTGGCGGCGGCGGTGGAGGACGGCGATGCGGCGCACCTGGCCCGCTGGGGGGTGCGCTGGCCAGGCGCCCGCAGCCTGCTGCGGCGCAACTGCGAGCGGCGGGGCCCGATACCAACAGCGGCGGAGCGCGATCAACTGGCCACCGGCCTGGCCCAGCTGGGGGATGCCGAGGCAGCCCAGCGCTGCCTGCGGGGCCGAGCTGCCTCGGCCCCCGGCCAACTGGCCATCGCCCAGGCCCTGGTCAAGGGCGACGCGAGCGAAACCCAGCGGGGGGAGATCCTGCTACTCCAGCTGGCCCAGCGCCAACCGACCACCCCCTTGGGCCGGGAGGCGGCAAGACTTTTGTGCGAAGGGCGCGGGCCCGTCAATCTCCAACTGGTGCGGCAACTGCCTGCCTCCCTGCGGGCCGGCGGCGCGGTGCAGGCTCGCCTGGCCCTGGAACCAGGGCTGGCCGGCCAGAAGCCTGCGGCCCTGGGGGTGTTGCGGCGCTGGCCGGCGGAGCCGGCGGCCTGGCAACTGCAGTGGGAACTGGCCCGGGCGGCGCTGCTGGCCCAGCGTTGGCGGGATGCCGAAACCCTGCTGGCCCCCGAGCTCAGCCGGGCCCTGCCCGGCGCCCTGGCGGCCAGGCAGCTGTTCTGGCTTGGTCTCAGCCAGAAACAACTGGGCCGGCAGCAGGCCGCCCACCGCAGCTGGCAGGCGGTGCTGAGCCAACACCCATGGGGCTATTACGGCTGGCGGGCGGCCCTGCGCCTGGACCAGGGGCGGCTGGCGCTGACGGCGGCGGCGGATCGCCCCCTGCCCCGGCCCCAGTGGCGCCCCCTGAACAGTGGCCAGCTGAGTGGCCAGCTGGCCGTGGATCGCCTCTGGCGGCTGGATCAACCGCTGGAGGCCTGGGAGCACTGGCGGCTCCAAAGCGGCGGTCAGGCCCCAGAAACGCCGCGGCAATTGATCGTGGAGGGGCGGCTGCGCCGCGGCGTGGGCGACCACTGGATCGGCCTGGGGCAATTGGAGCAGGCGGAACTGCGCCTGCCACTGGGAGACTGCCAGCTCACGGCCGCACTGCAGGCCAGCCTGGCTGCGGTGCCAATGGCCGCCAGCCTTGAGCGGGCCGGCCGAGGGGCGGGCCTGGCCCCCTCGCTGCTGGCGGCGGTGGCCCGGCAGGAATCGCGCTTCAGTGCCGCCGTGCACTCCCCGGCTGGGGCCGTTGGATTGCTGCAGCTGATGCCCGAAACCGCAGCGGAGCTGGCCGGCCGGCCCCTGGCTAACCATGAGCTGGAGGATCCAGAGCGCAACGCCAGCCTGGGGGCCAGCTACCTGAGCCAACTGCTGCGCCAGTGGCGGGGCAACCCGCTGCTGGCGGTGGCCAGTTACAATGCCGGCCCCGGGGCGGTGGCCGGCTGGCGGCAGCCCAACCCCCAGCGCTGGCCGGAACTGTGGGTGGAAGCGATCCCCTATCCCGAAACGCGGCTCTATGTGAAAAAGGTGCTGGGCAACCTCTGGAGCCTGCAGTTGGCGCGACAGCCCCACTGCTGAGACCTTTTCCCCACTAGTGCGGCCCTGCCGCCCCAACTCCACTGACCTGAGCTGAACTGAACTGACCTGAACTGGCCCAGCTAAAAAGCCCGGCTGGGGGGGCTTAAGCAGCCAGCCAGCGACCGACGCTGGCGCTGATCAGCACCAGGGCGGAGAAAGCCACCAGCTGCTTTACCGGTGGTGGACTGATACGGATGCGGGCCAGATCCAGCCGTGCCAATAAAACGGCACTGGCCAGCATCAGCAGGTTGGAGAGCACCTTGAGGTGCAGCAGGTAGAGGCCCCCCAGGGTGACGAGCAGCAGGGTGATCACCAGGCTCATCACCCGACTGGTGGCCATCACGATTGAGATCCGGCGCAGCAAGATGTCGGGCATGGTGCATACCAGCACCACCAGCAGGGCGTGCAGACAGTCGAGCGACCAGAGCAGCGAGGGCAGGTTGGCCAGGGGGCGACTGGGGAGCAGCTCCGGGCTGCTCCAGTGCAGGCCCTCATAGAGGGATACCGCCACCAGCACCAGCAGGAACGGCGCCCGCAGCGGCAGGCTGAGCAGACGAATCAGGCGCCTCATGCCGCCTCTAGCTCCAGAGAAATGGCGTCCAGGGGACAGCTGGGGATGCACTGCTCGCATACAAGACAGCGCTGGGCATCGAACTGCAACAGCCCTAGGGATACGTCAAACCGTAGGGCGCCGCTGGGGCAAACACTGGAACAGATGCCGCAATCGACGCAGGCCTGGGGATCGATGTGAATTTGTCCAGGGGCGCGGTTGAGCTGCAGCCCCCGAGATTCGAGCCATTCCTCGGCGGCCTGCAGCTCATCGATGTCGCCCGATAGCTCCACCACCATGGTGCCGCTCTGGTTGGGAGCGATCTGGGCCCGCAGGATCTTGGCGGCGATGTCAAAATCCACCGCCAGCCGATAGGTGATCGGCTCGTGGACCGCCTCGCGGGGGAAATGCAGAGTGAGCCGACGCTTCATGGATCCCCCCGGCTACCCCATCTGGCGCCCAGGGCGCCGATCGCAGACGCTAGCAAGGGTTGCCAGAGTGCCTACCTCGTCGCCAACCCCGCCATGCCCCCCCAGCCGGAGTCCCCTAGCGCCAGCGGCCGCGAACGCTGGATCCTGCTGGTGCTGGCGACGCTGCTGGCGGTGACGCTGCTGTGGCTGCGGGGGGGCCTGCATCCCCAGGCGCCGCTGGAAAAGCTGGCCCGCCAGTCGCTGGACCTGCCGGTCGCCCTGGCCAATGGCCGCCCCACCATCGTCGAGTTCTACGCCGATTGGTGCCAGGCCTGCCAGGCGATGGCACCGGCGATGGACACCCTGGCTGAGCGCCGCCAGGGCCAATTGAACGTGGTGCTGCTGAACGTGGACAACCCCCGCTGGCAGGCGGAGATCGAGCGCTTCCAGGTGAATGGCATCCCCCAGTTGGATCTGTTCAGTGCCAGCGGCCAGCAGGTGGGTCGGGCGATCGGTGCCCGCAGCGCCCCCGAGCTGGCCGCCATCAGCGATGCCCTGCTGGCCGGCGCACCGCTACCCAAGCTGGCGGGGGTGGGCGAGCTAAGTCCCCTAACCACGGCCATCGCCGAGCAGGGCGGTGGCAGTGCCGGCATCACCGCCCCCGGGGCTGGAACCAGAGCTGGCAGTAGTGCTGGAGCTGGCCCCCGCAGCCATGGTTGATAGCGGCAATCAGCAGAAAGGCCAGGGGCCGCTAGCGGCCGGCAATATTGGTGGTAGGCACTGAGAGTGGTTGGTGGCACTGGATTAGCTGCTAGTACTTGATTGGCAGCTAGCGAATGCTCTTCCGGGCAGAGAATGCTCAGAAACCAGTAGGGCTCTTGCCTGGCGGGCTTCCCCCTGGCGAGCTGCTGACTGGAGAATTGCTTACTGGCGAATTTTCGGTGGGCGGCCCAGGGATTGGCGAGCTATCGACTGGCTGGCCTAGAAGTGGCTACCAGTGTGTGCCGCCCCTGGCCGGAACCGATGGACCCTCGCTTCCGGGTTGACCTGATCGCCGCCACCCCCCACCCCCAGCAGTGCATCTACGCGGCGATGCACCAGGACTACAGCGAGGGCTACGTGGTGGACGACCGCGCCAACTGGCCCGAGGAAAGCCGAGCTGGCGAGATCTGCATCAAGCGCCTATTGGCGGGCGAGCGCGGCCACTACGGCCCCCTGGAGCACGGCCAGATCGTGCTCAACGTGGGCTGGTTTCCCCATTCCGTGATGCAGCAGGCCCGCACCCATCGGGTGGGGGTCAGTTTTGATGTGCAATGTCTAGCTGCCAATACTGAAATCACCTTCCTGAATGCCGGAGGGGGCCTAAAGAAAATCAGGATCGATGCCCTGCACGACCTCTGGACCCACGGAGAGCGGGCGACCCGGCAGCGGCAGATCCGAGGCCGCCATGGCGAAGCACCGGGCACCTACCGGCGCGATTGTCGCCAGCGGCTGCAAAAGATGAAGCTACGGGTACTAAATGAAGCCACGCAAGTCTTCGAGACGAGCCAGATCACGGATGTGATCTGCAGCGGGCTGCAACCTGTCTATCGGCTCACCATGGAGGATGGCCGCAGCCTGGACTGCACCGCCAACCATCGCCTGTTCACGCCCCAGGGTTGGCAGACCATGGCGGAGGCGCTCTCCCTCCGGGTGGGGCGAGATGGGGGTGTGCAGAGCTTCCGCCGCACCGCCCAGGTGCTGGCGAACGGAAACGTGGCTGTGGGTAGCGGAGCCTACCGGGATTCGGGCTGGCTGCGGCAAAGGAGCGACCAGCAACTACATGCCCACCACCTGGTGCCGGTTTATGCGGATCCAACCCTGGGCTGCGAGATGGAAAATCTCGTAACCCTTTGCCAACCATGTCACGCTTTTATTCATAAGCACCACCAGGAGGCCGACTTTGCCGCAACGTTCAGCCCAAGGAAACCGGTCACAGATTGGCCTGAAAAGCCCCGCCCTCAAGGCCGGAGATTGATGGCCCATCCACTCACCGTTGTGAACGTGGAGTTCCTGGGAATGCAGATGACGTATGACCTGGAGGTGCAGGGGCCGTGGCACAACTTCGTGGCCAATGGGCTGGTGGTGCACAACTCAATGCGCTATACGGGCGAGCGCATCGTTCGCGCCGCCAATGGGCATACAGATTTGGAGGAAGTGTTCTACCTGCGACCGGTGGGTAACTACAGCGATCGACAAGGCAAGAAATATTTCTACTCGCCAGAAGAACGAGCAAAAGACCTGGAACTTTGCCTTGCCGCTGCTAAACGCTACTCCGACATGATGGATGCGGGCTTTGCGGAAGAGCATGCCCGCGGCATCCTGCCCTTCGACTACCGCCAGCATTTTGTGGTGAGCTTCAGCCTGCGGGCCTTCCTGCATTTCCTAGACCTGCGGGCCAAGCTAGATGCCCAAGACGAAATTCGCCATCTCTGCGATTTGATGTGGCCCCACCTGCAGAGCTGGGCCCCTGAAATCGCCGCCTGGTACGAAAAGAGCCGCCTGCATAAAGCCCGCCTAGCCCCCTAAACATTACTAAGCCCCGGCTGCATATTCAACCGGGGCCATCTTTGACCTAGCCAGCCACTGGCGCCGGCAGCTCGGCTGTTAGCTCGGCAGTAGTGGGCTCGGAATTAGCGGTCTCGGAGCCTTGTTGGAGCACCTGTTCCAGGGCCAGGAGGTCGGCGTCGGTGATCTTGGTCTGCATCGGGCAGTGCTTGGGACCGCACATCGAGCAGAATTCCGCCTGCTTATAAATATCTGCCGGCAGGGTTTCATCGTGGTATTCCCGGGCCCGCTCGGGATCCAGGGAAAGATCGAACTGCTTGTTCCAGTCGAAGGCGTAGCGGGCGCGGCTGAGTTCATCGTCGCGATCGCGAGCACCGGGGCGATGGCGGGCGATATCGGCGGCGTGGGCGGCAATTTTGTAGGCGATCAAGCCATTGCGCACATCTTCTGGATTGGGCAGGCCGAGGTGTTCCTTCGGGGTCACATAGCAGAGCATGGCAGTGCCATACCAGCCGGCCATGGCGGCACCAATGGCGCTGGTGATGTGGTCGTAGCCGGGGGCGATATCTGTAACCAGGGGGCCGAGCACATAGAAGGGTGCCTCGGAGCATTCCTCCATCTGCTTCTTGACATTGAACTCAATTTGATCCATCGGCACATGGCCAGGACCCTCCACCATCACCTGCACATCGTGCTTCCAGGCGCGGCGGGTCAACTCACCGAGGGTCTTCAGTTCGGCCAGCTGGGCCTCGTCGGAGGCGTCGTGCAGACAGCCGGGCCGCAGCGAATCGCCGAGGGAGAAGCTGCAGTCGTAGCGCTTGAAGATCTCGCAGATATCGTCAAAACGGCTGAACAGGGGATTTTGGCGGTGGTGGTAGAGCATCCACTGGGCCAGGATGCCGCCGCCGCGACTAACGATGCCGGTGATGCGGCCCTTCACCTTGGGCAGGTGCTCGATCAGCAGACCGGCATGGATGGTCTGATAGTCGACCCCCTGCTGGCAATGCTTCTCGATGATATGTAAAAAGTCGTCTTCCGTTAGTTTCTCGATGCTGCCGTGGACACTCTCCAGCGCCTGATACACCGGCACCGTGCCAATTGGCACCGGCGAGGCCTTGATGATCGCCGTGCGCACCTCATCGAGATTGACGCCGCCGGTGGATAGATCCATCACCGTGTCGGCGCCATATTTCACCGACATTTCCAGCTTTTTGAGCTCTTCACTCACATCGCTGGCATTGGGGGAGGCGCCAAGGTTGGCATTCACCTTGCATCTAGAGGCGATGCCAATGGCCATCGGCTCTAGGTTTGGGTGATTGATATTGGCCGGGATGATCATGCGGCCCCGGGCCACCTCTTCCATCACCAGGGATTCCGGCAGGTTTTCCCGCTTGGCCACGTGGGCCATCTCCTCGGTGATTACACCCTTACGGGCATAATGCATCTGGGAAACATTACTGTGGCCCAGGCGTTTCTCGATCCAGGCGCTGCGCATGATGGGCTATGGCGAAGATGGTGCCGAGACGGCAATAGTGCCGACGCGGTGGAGGGGCGCAGCTGGAGTTCCTTCTCACTTCCCTGCGCCGGCATGACCCGGATCAGGTTCGGAGGGTGTGATCTCAGCCCAAGGCCCTGGCGGGCCGGGCACCCCTAGTGACCCTGGCAACCTAGCAACAGCCAACCAAGCTGGGGGCAAGCTGAGCTGGAGGTCCACTGAAAGGCCCGGCCAGCTGGGGCTCCAGAGAGCCAAAGCTCCCGGGGCAAATCCCAAGGCCAGCAGCGGAGAAAGGCCCCTGCCAGCAAGCGCCTAGGTGCGCCCTAGGACCCCTGCCAGCAGCTCCTAGGGCTCCCCAAGAGGCCCATAGCTGCCAAAGGTGCCTTGGGGTTGTCATGCCCCCTGGCCTTTGTGACTAACTATTCCAGCCAGGCCAAAGCAACCTGAACGGAGCTTTCTTGCGATTGTCCAGGCATCGCCGCCGCTGGTGGTTGGCCGGGCCAGTTCGCCCATAGGCTGGGTGGATGTGATGAGGCAGGGTTTTAGATGGAAACCAGCCTGGTGTTGCAAAACCTGCTCTCCCCGCCGGTTTTGTTCTTTTTTCTCGGGGTGATCGCCGTATTGGTGGGTTCGGATCTGGAAATCCCAGCGCCGCTGCCAAAACTGTTTTCGCTCTATCTGCTGCTGTCGATCGGCTTTCGCGGTGGCCTGGAGCTGGCCCACAGCGGCCTGGGGGGCCAGGTGCTGCCGACGATCATCGCGGCGGTATTGATGTCGATGATTGTGCCGCTTTACAGCTTTGCCGCCCTAAGGCTAAAGCTCGATGCCTTCAATGCCTCCGCCATCGCCGCCACCTACGGCTCCATCAGTGCGGTGACCTTCATCACTGCCCAGAGTTTTTTAGAGAGCCAAAAGCTCTCATTTGATGGCTTCATGGTGGCGGCGCTGGCCTTGATGGAATCGCCGGCGATCATCGTCGGCCTGCTGATGGTGAAGTTGGCCACCGCCCAGAAGCGTCCCGATGACAAGGGGATGCGCTGGGGCGCGGTGCTGCACGAAGCCTTCTTGAATAGCTCGGTGTTCCTGCTGCTGGGCAGCCTGGTAATCGGCATCCTTGTGGCCCTGAACAGCCCCCACAATGTGGAAAAGATGGCGCCTTTCACCGAAAAGCTATTCTACGGCGCCCTTAGCTTCTTCCTGCTTGATATGGGCATTGTGGCCGCCCAGCGGCTCAGCGACCTGCGCAAAGCCGGAGCATTTTTGATCGGCTTCTCGATCATCATGCCCCTGTTCAATGCCGTGATTGGTGTGTTGATTGCCAGCGCCATTGGCCTGCCATCGGGAGATGCGCTGCTGTTCGTGGTGCTCTGCGCCAGCGCTTCCTACATAGCAGTACCGGCGGCCATGCGCATGACGGTGCCCGAGGCCAACCCAAGCCTCTATATCTCCACGGCGTTGGGGGTAACCTTCCCCTTTAACATCATTGTGGGTATCCCCATCTACATGGCCCTAGTAAACAAACTTATCCCCGCCTCTTAAACCCAATCCAGCTATGAAACGTCTTGATTTGATCCTCAGCGAACGCGAACTAGACAGCATCCTCAAGGTGATCGATGCCGCCGGTGCGCCTGGCTATTCGGTAATCAAGCACGTAACCGGCAGGGGGCCCCATGGGGCGGTTTCCGATTCGATGGACTTCAGCGGCCTGGGCGCCAATGCCCACGTGATCGTATTTTGCAAACCCGAAATTCTGCCAGCCATCCGGGAAAAGGTGCAGCCGCTGCTCAATTACTACGGTGGCGTCGCCTTTGTCAGTGATGCTGAACCGCTCTAGGCCGAGCCGCCATAGCCAGGCAAGCAGGCAAGCAGGCAGGCAGGCAGGCAGGCAGGCAGGCAGGCAGGCAGGCAGGCAGGCAGGCAGGCAGGCAGCGCTTTTGTTCAATCCCGCTGGGATCCCTACTGCACCAGCATTGCCTGCAACGCATCAATCAAACCAGTGATGGCCGAGCTGGCGGCGGCGGCATCGGCTTTGGTGCCGGCCGCGAAGCTGCCGATCACAGCGTTGGCGGCCGTCTCGATGGCGGGCCAGCTGTCGCCAGCCAGGGGCTGGATCAGCGGGGCGGCCTTGGCCCAGAGGGGTTGGAAGCCAGCCATGCTGGCGGCGGCGGTCGCCCAGTTGCCCGTTTTCAGTTGATCCTCAGCTTGCTGGAGCAGCTCGAGCAGGGGAGCCAGGGCTGGCGCAAGGGCAGCCCTGGCTGCATTTTGGGCCGCGATCTTGGCGGATTCAGCTACACCGTTAACGGCATCTTGGCCGATGGAGCAACCGCTGATGCCCAGGGCGGCGGTGGCGGCGACCAGGGCCATGCTGGCGCGAAGCAGGCGTGGGATCCGCATGGGAGCAGAGGGGATGATCTCCCCCAAACCCTATGCAAACAGGAGCTGAATGGGGATTTTTCCAGATTATTGCAAGCCTTGTTAGCCAAGGGCGGCAGGGAAACCGGCCTTGGCCCTGGGGCTCACACCCCCGCCAGCACCTGCGCCTCCGCCTCGGCGCTCACCACCCGGCCCTGCTCCTCAAAACCCTCGATCTGATCGAAGTTGAGATAGCGGTAGAGCTGTTCGCCGTTGGGATCGATCTTGGCGGCGGCGATCGCCAGGTATTGCTGCTTGGAGGGAATACGCCCCAGCTGGGCGCAGACGGCCGCCAGTTCGGCGCTGCCCAGGTATACCTGGGCGCCATTACCGAGGCGATTATTAAAATTACGGGTGCTGGTGGAAAATACGCTGGTGTTGTCCTCCACCCGGGCCTGGTTGCCCATGCACAGGGAACAGCCAGGCATCTCCATGCGACTGCCGGCCGCCTCAAAGATTGAGTAGTAGCCCTCCTCCTTGAGCTTCTCCTCATCCATGCGGGTGGGCGGGCACACCCACAGCCGCGCCTGATTAGCCCCCTGGCCCTCCAAAACGGTGGCGGCGGCGCGGTAGTGGCCGATGTTGGTCATGCAGGAGCCAATGAATACCTCATCGATCCGCTCACCGGCCACATCGCTTAGCAGCTTTACGTTATCGGGATCATTGGGGCAGGCCAGGATCGGCTCGCTGAGTTGATCGAGGTCGATCTCGATTACAGCGGCGTATTCGGCATCGGCATCGGCCTCCATCAGCACTGGGTTGTCCAGCCAGGCCTGCATCGCCTTGATGCGGCGGGCCAGGGTGCGGGCATCGCTATAACCACGGGCGATCATGTTTTTCATCAGCGCCACATTGCTGCGCAGGTATTCGCTCACCGTTTCCACCGAAAGCTTGATCGTGCTGCCGGCGCAGCTGCGCTCGGCGGTGGCGTCTGTGAGTTCAAAGGCCTGCTCAAGTTTGAGATCTGGCAAGCCTTCTATCTCCATAATCCGGCCAGAAAAGATATTTTTCTTGTTTGCTTTTTCCACCGTGAGCAGCCCCTGCTGCATCGCCACATAGGGGATGGCATTCACCACATCCCGCAGGGTGACGCCGGGTTGTAGGGCACCGGAAAAGCGCACCAGCACCGATTCGGGCATGTCCAGGGGCATGGCACCGATGGCTGCCGCGAAGGCCACCAGGCCGGAGCCGGCCGGGAAGGAGATGCCGAGCGGGAAGCGGGTGTGGCTATCGCCGCCGGTGCCGACGGTGTCGGGCAGCAACAGGCGATTCAGCCAGCTGTGGATGATGCCATCGCCGGGCCGCAGGGCCACGCCACCGCGGGAACTGATGAAATCGGGCAGTTCGGCGTGGGTTTTGAGATCCACCGGCTTGGGATAGGCGGCGGTATGGCAGAAGCTCTGCATCACCAGATCGGCGGAGAAGCCGAGGCAGGCCAATTCCTTCATCTCATCGCGGGTCATCGGCCCGGTGGTGTCCTGGCTGCCGACGGTGGTCATCAGCGGCTCGCAGCTGCTGCCGGGGCGCACGCCGGCCAGGCCGCAGGCCTTGCCCACCATCTTCTGGGCCAGGGTGTAGCCCTTGCCGCTGTCGGCGGGGGCGACGGGGCGGATGAACAGCTCGCTGGCCGGTAGACCCAGCTGGGCGCGCACCTTGTCGGTGAGGGAGCGGCCAATAAGCAGGGGGATGCGGCCGCCGGCGCGCACCTCATCGGCGATGGTGCTGGGCTTGAGCTGGAACCGGGCCAGGATTTCACCGGCGCCGGGCTGGCCGCCGGCGCGCTCGATCGTGCCGGCGTAGGGGCGAATGGTGATTACATCGCCTGAGTGCAATGCCGAGACGTCGCATTCAATCGGCAGGGCGCCGGAATCTTCCGCCGTATTGAAAAAGATCGGCGCGATTTTGCCACCGAGGATCACGCCACCGCTGCGCTTGTTGGGCACGTGGGGAATATCGCAACCGATGTGCCACAGCACCGAATTGATCGCCGATTTACGCGAGCTGCCAGTACCCACCACATCGCCCACGTAGGCCAGCGGATGGCCCTTTTGCTTCAGTTCAGCGATCAGGGCCAGGCCCGCCGGCATGCGGGTTTCCAGCATGGCGTTGGCATGCAGGGGGATGTCGGGGCGGGTGGTGGCGTGGGTGGCGGGGGAGAGGTCGTCGGTGTTGGTTTCGCCCTCCACCTTGAACACCGTCACGGTGATCTCGGCGGCCAGTTCCGGCTTGGCGGTGAACCAGTCGGCGGCGGCCCAGCTGTCCACCACCTGCTGGGCGTAGGGGTTGGTGGCCGCCAGTTCGATCACATCGTGGAAGGCGTCGTAGACCAGCAGCGTGCGGCTGAGGCCGGCGGCGGCCTGGCTGGCGATGGCGGCATCGCCGTGGGCCAGCAGGGCGATCAGGGCGGAGACGTTGTAGCCGCCGATCATGGTGGCCAGCAGGTTTACGGCCTCCAATGGGCTCACCAGGGGGCTGCTGACGGTGCCCTGGGCGATGGCGCTCAACCAGCCGGCCTTCACATAGGCGGCCTCATCCACCCCCGGCGGGATGCGCTCGCTGAGCAACTCCAACAAAAAGGCCTCCTCCCCGGCGGGGGGCTGCCGCAACAGCTCGGTGAGGGCCTGGGCCTGGGGGGCGGAGAGGGGCAGGGGCGGCACCCCCAGGGCCAGGCGCTCGGCGGCGGCGGCCCGGTAGCTGGGCAGCAACTCAGCTGGGGCAAGGGGAGTGGCTAGGGGGGCGACGCTCATCTCGGGCTTGCCAGCGGTATTTGTCCCCATTTTCAGGGCTAGGGGAGCCAACTCCCGTGTAGTTGGCAACGGTTGGGGCGAAAGGCCGGGTCTGGATGCTGATGGCAGCTGGGGATGCCGGCGGCAGCTAGCTCAGGGAGCCGCCTGCCGCCGGTAGATCCGCTCCACTTCAGCCACCGCCTTGAGGATCGGGGCATCGCGGGAATCGATCCAATCCGCCACTCCCCGGGTGAGCCCCAAGCTGGAGCCCCCCCGGGAAGCTTCGAGGGTGCCTGAGAGGGCCTGCTGGCGCACGGCCAACAGGGCCGCCAGCAGGCGATCAACATCACTGGCCTGGGGGCCGGAAGACATCGCCCGGGCAATGGCCAGGGCTTCGTCAATGCGCTGGATCAGCTCAACGGGGGGTGGCTGCATCTTGAGCGGCACAGACAAAGGGATTTACGGCCAGATCTGGGCCATCCACCCAGACAAAAGAGGTCTGGCTACGGATGTTGTCAATGTTCAGATAGGTCTGCTGACCACCACCCGGGTAACAAGAAACAGGCGCCTGGGGACCAGCGATTCCCTGGTAGACCACGGTGCCAACCGGCAGGGTTACCGAAAGCATTTTCTTGGCGCTGTTGCCCCAAATCTGATTTAGCGCCAATCGCCTAATCACCGCAGTATTGAGCTCGAACTGATCGGTGGTTAGGTAGCGGCCTTGATTATATTTTGGATCACTGTAATAGCGAAAGAATGTCTGGGGCATCCTCAGGGTTGTTTTTATGCACTTGGCATCGAGAAAGGTGGCGGCAATGTCTGGCGGGAGCGGGCAAGCCACCGCCTCCTGAGCCCGTAGCGGCAAGGGCGCCAGAGCGCCATGGACCAGCGGCGCCAAGGCAAGACCTAGGCACAAAAACTGGGCGGTACCAAGGGCGCGAAAGTTCATGGCGACATTCAACCGAGCTGTGGCGAGGGCGACCTTGAGCACAGCGGCCCACCAGATCGTGGCCAGAGACTATTGACGAGGCCGCGTATTTTTAAAATCCAAGACACAAACTGTTGCAGTGGCCAACGGCCTGATGCCAGCCTGCTCAGGATTCAGCTGCAAAGTGCAGGCAGACGCCGCAACGGCCTGATGCCACTAAACCGCTGAGACTGCTGCGACTGATGCAACTGCTGCGACTGATGCGACTGATGCAACTGCTGGGGCTGACAGCGCAGGATCCGCACCCGGTAGGCGCAGTGGACCGGCCCGAAATGCTCGATCAGGACCTCCCGGGCCTCGTGTTGCAGCTCCTCCAAGGTGGGAGCGGCGATATGGAGAGCAGGGACATCGGATCGGGCTTCCAGGTGGCCGGGGCTTTCAACCACAAGGCGGAACACGACCTCTCGCATGGCGGTACTTCTCCCTTTGCGACACCATCCTTGAGCCGCCGCGGCCGCCGCTGGCGTGCCGCCGAATACGGAGTACCGCCCCCCGACATACCAAGGGGGCGGGGCCACGGACGACCAGCCACGGGCAACAACCAAAAGGTTGAAGGATTGAAGAAGCGCATGAATGCACGGACCGACCCCGGTGCGAACGTTCGCCGGCTCACCCCTGTCAGCCGCTCAATCTGCGGCTCCAGGCTTGGCGCCCCCGCATTCCTGCCAGCTCTGTAACAGTCGCGCCAGCTCTGCTTTCATGGAAACGAGCTCTTGAATGCGCTCATCTATGGAGGCCACTTTAGTAGCGATGCTGTCTTTCAATACGGAACAATTGCAGACCCCTGCCCGGCGTACTTCCAGGATCCGAGCCAATTCAGAGATTGATACATCCATCGCCCTAAGCGCACGGATGATCCCCAGCTCTGCAAGGCTCTCTGCGCTAAACAAGCGGTAGCCGCCCTCGGAACGACCACTGGGCAGCAGCAGGCCCTGGTCGCAATAGAAGCGAATTGTTTTCACCGAAACGCCTGTGAGCTTGGCGACCTCACCGATGCGAAAAACGGGAGCCTGGGCAGGCGAGCCGGATGGCTGGCGAGCCATCGGCAAACACTCCATCTGATAGACACTTGCCAACTATAGGCAGCGCCAGCCAAAAGCCGACAAACCCATGGGCAAGAACAATCCGCACAGCTAAAATTTCCTCACTTGATCGATTTGCCTCACTTGATCGGGTTGAGTAACTTGATTGGTGCCTTCTGCATGAGCGCCACCATGACAGCCGCCCTGGCCTGCGGTGGCTCCGGAAGCTAATGATTCTCGTGTCATGAGATCAGTGCGATCTGTGATTCATTGAGGCTGCCCAGTGGATGAATCCCATTGAATGGATCGGGGCCAAGCAACCGCCTAGCGATCACAGCCAATGCCGCAGGTAGGGCATCGCCCCCGGCACCCAGCGGCTGAAGGCCCAGGCCAGCAGCACCAGCAGCAACGAGCCGCTGAGCACCGGGAAGAGCAGAAAATGCCACGACACCCCCAGAAATGTGACCAGAAACGCCATCCCTCCAGCGGGGGGATGCAGGCAGCGCAGCTGCTGCCCCAGCAGGATCGTGAGCGCTACGGACAGCGCCAACACCAGCGGTCCCTGACCCCACAGGCCGGCCAGGGCAATGCCAACCAAGCCGCCCAGGGCGTTGCCGAGCACTACGTTGCGCGGCTGCGCCAGCGGGCTGCGCGGGTAGCCAAACAGCAGCACGCAGGAAGCCCCCAAAGGGGCCACGATCAGCACCTCGCCGCTCAACACCGTGAGCAGGCCCAGCAGGCC
Organism: Prochlorococcaceae cyanobacterium; assembly: GCA_044375975.1. Taxonomy (GTDB): domain Bacteria; phylum Cyanobacteriota; class Cyanobacteriia; order PCC-6307; family Cyanobiaceae; genus UBA5018. Next base: position 9,685 of record JBILLQ010000013.1, on the reverse strand, counting down.
TACGGCCGCAAGACCGCCAAAGAAGGTCACGCCGATTTGGATCAGCTGGAAGCTGGGCTGAACGCGGCGGCCCCTGCGGCGCTCCCGGCGCAGTAGCACCAACAGCGCTCTCAGCCAGCCAGGGCCGTGGCGCCGCCGGCCAGCTTTCATAAAGATGGATCCCCTAGATGTTGCAGTAAGAACAGCTTGTGCAGTAAGAACAGCTGATGCAACAAAAACAGCTGTGGCAACAAAAACAGCCGGCGCCGCGAGCGCTATGGGGGCAGCGACATCCGATTTCTATCCCGCGGGCATTGCCGGTAACTTTCTGGTGATTCGCTGTAATTGGCGCGTTTCCAGCGCCAGCACCCGGCGGGCGAAGTCTGGATCCTGCTCCAAGGTGGCATCAAATGAATCCACCGGCACCGCCAGCACACGGGTGCCAGCTGTCTCGGCCACGATGGTGCTCTCCGAGGCGCTTTGGGTGAGCACCTCCAGTTCGTCGAGCACTTGGCCCGGTTGCATCTGGCTGACCCGCAGCTGGTCGCCGCTGCGATCTTCCACTCGCGCAGCCCCCTCGATCAGCAGCAACAGCTCGCGGCAGGTGTCCCCCGGCTCCGTAATTAACGCTTCCGCCCCATAGACACGGATCTCGGCCCGTTCCGCCAGCAGATCGAGGGTGTCGGCCCAGGTGCGGCGGAAAAAGTCGCTGGTGGCGAGCACCACGCGTTTTTCCAGTTCCGGAAGAGCCGCCAGAGCCACTGGTGCCGCCAGCTTCTGCAGCCGCTCGGCGGTGGTTAGCACCCAGGCGGGCCTGCCCGCCTGGGTCAGATTTGCCCTCCAGGCCAAGGCCAGTTCAGGATCCATGCCGGCAGTAAGCACCACGGCGGCGGTGGCCACGGTGGGATCGGGGTCCTGGGCCAGCCGCTCCAGATGGATCAGCGTCGCTTCCCTGGGCAGCGGGGGGCAGGAGTCTGCTGCCCCCGCCGCCGAGCTGAGCAGCTGCAATACCACTTGGGCGGGCAGCTGGGCTGGCGGCTGATCGGGCCAGGGTTGCCGATCCAGCAGATTCGTGAGCGCCGGCGATGCCAAGGCCCGCAGCCGGGCCAGCAGCGGCTCGCGGGCCGGGGTGGTTTCCAGGTGTTGCAGGCAATCCAGGATCGCCCGCAACACCAGCTCCTGGCGATGCCGCAGCCGGTCGTCGAGCAGGGCAATCAGATTGGGCTGCTCCCGCAAGCAGGGTTGCAGGGCTTGCACGGCAGCGGTGAGCTCTTCGAGCCTGTCCAGCAGCATCGCGGCACGGCGAGCGGCCCCCTCGGCTGGAGACAGCTTCTCCCGAGCCTGGGCCTCCTCCCAGGGGCTGATCGAGTACTGACTGCCGAGGGCAGCCAACACCGCCGCCTCGCCACCTCCACCTCCACCTCCATCTCCATCTCCATCTCCATCTCCATCTCCATCTCCATCTCCACCACCATCTCCACCGCCATCTCCACCGCCACCACCATCAACGCCACCACCTCCGCCGGCCCCCACGCCCGCCTCTGTGCCGAGCTGGCCCTGCAACCGCAGCAGCCGTTCCAGCGAGCGGCGGTATCCGCTGAGCCGAACCTGGTCCTCCAAGCTGCGGCGGCGATCGGGATCCAGCAGCGCTGGATCCTCCACCCCCAGTTCCTCCAGCAGCTGGCGGTGCTCATCGTCTGAGATGCCCAGCTCCTGCCGCATGCGCCGCAACACCTCCAGGCTGCTGGCGGCATTTACATAGCCCTCCGCCAGGGCATCGCGCACCACTCCCTTGTACGCATCGTGCCGCTGCTCGTTACCGAATCCCGGCAAAATCCGGGCTAATACGTAAACCTCATCGGGGTTGAGATCCCCCAGGCTGCGGCCCTCCAGGAACCGTCCCACATCGAGGCCCAGCTTCTGCAGCTGGCGCCGGAACCGCTCCGCCAGATTCTCCCTGCCATACAGCGCCGGATTGCGGTGCCAGTTGCGCACCAGCCACAGGGAGCTGGTGGCCACCAAGGCCATATCGAACAGGTATTGCAGCCAGGCCGGAGCCAATTGCAGCAGGGGCCTGCCCGCAAACAAAAAGAAGAAATTGAACACCAGGAAAGTTGCCGCCAGAAACACCCGGTGACGAATCAGGGTCTTGTCTGGCTCAGCCCCCCGCCGCCGCACCCGACGCCGCATCCAGGCCTCGATGGCCCTGCCGGCCAGCCAACCCAGCCAGGTGCAGAGCGCCAGCACCAGGGGCACGGCCACAATCCGGGGCAGATTGATCGCCTGGCCCCCCAGGAACAGGCCGGGGCTTAACAGCAGCGATAGTTGGTTCGGTTGGCGCACCCAGGCACCGGAGAAGTAATACTGCCAATTGCCGGCATAGAGGTAGTAATAGAGGAAATAACCCACCACCAGACCCACATAGCCGTAACGCTCGAAGGCGAAGGCCGGCGTTTCGATGCGCGCCCAGTACATGCGCTCGGAGTCGATGTCGATGCAGGGCTGCTGGCAGGCCACGCAGGCGCTCTGCTCTTCGCCGTTGGCGTCTGTTTTGCGACACATCGACTGGGTGATCGTTGTGGGGCTCAGATGGGCTCTGCTGCCCAGCAGCCCGGCCGGAGACGAATAGATCGACTGCACCGGTGCCATCGGACAAAAGTATTGACACCAGGCCTTGCCGCCATATAGCCAACCCACCGCAACCGCAGCGACAATCGTGAACAGCAGCCAGGCCGCCAGCACCAGCCGGTCGGCATTGAAGAACAGGATGCGACCGCACAAGCCAAGGTAAAGCCAGCCGAACTGCAAAGCCGAGTAATGCTTAGCCAACCAGGAATCGGGTGACACCCGGGCAAGCTGCCGGCGGATCTCGCCGGTTTTCGGGTTTCTTTTGGCGGTCTGTCGCTGCCAGCCCAGCGCCCTGGGGATCTGGGAGATGAAGGAAAGGGGACAGATCCGCCGCCATAGTTCGTGGCCGAACACCAGCAACACGAAAATGGCCGCCGGCACCACCGCACCCCAGAAAATTGTGGTGCCCAGGGGATAGGGCATCTCCACAAGACAGCGGCCCTGCACCTCCACGCAGCTGTCGGGAAGCCGCAGCGGACTCCAGGGGTGATCGGCTGCCGTGAAGCGGGCCGTGAATGGATCAAAGAACAGGGAGCCGATGATCAGCAACCAGCCGGTGGTGAGTAGCCATCTCAGCCAGTGCATTTGGATCTCGCTCACCCGCGAGCCGGCCATTTCCAGGATTCACAACAGGGCCGAAACACTAACCAGCCCCATCGGCCACTAGGTAAAAAGCAGCTGCCTGAGCCCCCACCGGGGCGCCTTGGCTATGAAGTCGTGCCGCTTTTAAGCAGAGATGCCGCGTACAGCGATGCCGCCCTTGGGCGGTGGTGGCCCGGCTGAGTTCAAAACCGGGACCCTGGCCCCACAATGGGAGGGCGGTTCCAGCGGGTCATTCCCTGGAGGCAAGGAGGAAAATCCGGTGGGGTTGCAGGTTCGTCCTGAACCGATTCCGGCGCTGTCCCGCAGCTGTGATGGAGGTTCCGGCCCCCTCAGTCAGAACGCTCGCCGTGTTCCACCAACCCATTGCCGGCGCGGACCGGATTCCCCCGATGAACAATTCTGTCTCCACCAGAACCCTGGCCCTGCTGGCCGGCTTCTCCTTGCTGGCGACGCTGCTGCTGGATCAACCGGCCCAGGCCCATGGCATCTCTCAGGGCGGCGGCATCGCCGGCTTCCTGCATCCGATCACCGGCGCCGACCACCTGCTGCTGCTGATCGGCGTGGGGGCGGCCGGCTCTTGCATCTCCCCCCAGCTGCTGCTCTGGGCGCTGGCCGGTGCCATCGGCGGTGGGGTGTACGGCGCGATCGGCGGCAGCCTGCCGGGCCAGGAGTTGCTGGCGGCCCTGGCGATCACGGCGCTGGCGGTGCTGGTGCTGCGCAGCCTGCAGGCAAAACAAAGCCCGCAATTGGGCTTCTGCGCCGCTCTGGTGGCGACGGCCGTGGCGGTACACGCCATGCTCCACGGCCTGGAGGCCCCGGCCGATGGTGCCGCCGCCCTCTGGTGGCTGGGGGCCTTCACTGGCTCGGCGCTGGTGAGCGGCGGCAGTTTCATGGTGCTGCGGCGCCTGCCCCTGGCCTGGAACCGGGGCTTGGCCCTGCTGCTGGCCCTCTCCGGTGGGGTGGCGGCCCTGGCGCCGATCGGGCTGCTGCGCTGACGCGGCAGTGGGGGTAGGGGATTGAATAGGGGAGTGGCGACCATCTTGGGCTTGCCGGTTATGGGGTGGCCTAGCACTGCCGGTGGCTAGGCCACCTTGAGGCAAATAGGCTGTTCCAGGGCCTGGTGGGGGGGGGCGAGTCCCTGAGATTGGGCTGGAGAGGCGTAATCCATTTTCCCCAGATTCCCCCCCGAGCAGGCAGACTGCTCAGGCAAAGACGACCTGATCAGTTAATGGAGGATCAGGAGCTGCTCGACGACTTCATCGAAGCCCTGGAGACGGCCGGCAGCCCCGCAGCCAACACGCTGCTACGCGAGACGCTCGGCTGGCCACAGGCCCAATACGAAGCGGTGAAGAACGAGCTGGCGGCCCGCAAGATCGTGGTGCGCGGCCGGGGCCGCAGCGACACCGTGTCGCTGATGGGGGCAGAACCGGTGGAACGCTCCGCCGCCCCCTTACCTGGAAAGTTGATGCCTTTCCATCCCGAGCATTTCCACCACCACGAGACTTGATGATGCTGGAGAGAGCTCCAGGGGGGCGTCTTTACATCGCGAGCGTAAAAGCTGAAGCGAGAAGGCGGATCAGCGGCAAAGTGTTGCTCAGGCTTTCCAATAGCCAGGCATCCATGTCGCCATCCTCCAGCAATGGGAATGAAGTTGGAGTCTGCAATGGGAAGTGGTGCAGCTAACTGACGCTTGCCGATTCCAGAGCGGAAAAACGCCCTTGAGTAATAATCAAGAATTCTGGCAGGGAACAATTCAGTGGATATCGTCAAAGAAAACGAAGCTTTCCAGACTTTATGACGTTGCAAATCACATTCCACAGGAGGCTCTCGGGATCGGGAGTAAACTCGCCCCTGCCGGATCGGTCTTCGTTGCCGTGCGCGGAATGATATTGGCAAAGTCCGCTCCCGTCAGAGACGCCTAAGCTCCTATGGCCATCAACCAAGACATGAAGGCCATCGTTCCAGGGCCCAAGCTCGGCTCCGGCATCCTTTTCTACGCCTTGGAAGCACTACGGGATAACCTTTTCAAGAAGCTTGGGTGCTCAGCCCATGGCACTGCTACTCTGATGAGACACGAAGTTACGAGTCTTCAGATTTCTTTACCCGATATAAAACCCTCAAAAGAAATCACAAAAGCAATTTCTTCTGCAGATGCAAAGCCTCATGCTTCCAATCCGAGCCCGATTGCTCTACCCGATCTTTTTTGGTCGACCTTGAATGACTCGATGACACCAGGACTCTCTGCTACATTCTACTCGACAAACCATGAAAATTGACATGAATCCCGCAAACAATGTGCAAACCAATCTCAAAGGTCGCCTCAGGAATACATCCCTACCGATAACCAGCGGACTACTTCCTGTGTATGAAGCGGTCATTAATTCAATGCAGTCCATTGATGAGGCTGGCTTAACAGAGAGCAGTGGTGAGATCGCAATTCATATCCTTAGGGATAGAGGGCAGGGATGCCTTGAGCTTGATGACGCTCCCAAAAGGGGGCCTGAACCACTCAGCGACATAATAGGCTTCCGGATAGAAGACAATGGAAGTGGCTTTAATGACAACAATCTTAGATCTTTTAAATATCTTGATACCGATTACAAAGCTTCTCTTGGATGCAAAGGAGTAGGTCGTCTTCTATGGCTCAAAGCATTCAGCAGCGTCAAAGTGGAAAGCAGCTTCAAAATTGAGGAAAATGTATACCAGCGTATCTTTTCATTCACTGCTGATGCAGGAATTACAAATGAGGAATTGAAGCAGTTGCCACCAGGCTCGCCCATCCAGACTAAAGTATCACTGACATCCTTCAGCAATGATTACAAGAAGTATACAAGAAAGACTGCACAGGCAATCGCTGAGAGCATCTTTCATCACTGCCTATGGTATTTCTTCCGTGATGGGGGTGCTCCAAGAATTCGCATCATTGACAATGGCAACACAATCGACTTATCGGATGTATTCAATGAGCACATATTTCCAGAATCAACCAAGCAAGAAGTTGAAATTAAGGGCCGAAGCTTTAGCCTTATTCATATCAGGCTAAAATCTAGCTCATCAATATCTCATTCCGTTGGGTTTAGCGCAAATAATCGCTTGGTAACTGAAGACAAGCTATATGGCAAGATCCCTGGTCTTTACGGAAAACTATCAGACAAAGATGGTGAATTTGCCTATTGTTGCTATGTAAGCTCATCTGTGCTAGATGAAAGCGTTAGACCAGAGCGCACAGATTTTGATCTATTAGACAGACTAGATGGCTTATTAATCGACTCAGAGATTATTTGCAAACACGATATCCGTGAAGCAGTGTATAACAATGCGCAAAACTATCTAAGTGCTTTCCTTGAGCAGAACCTATCAAGAGCTAGGCAAAGAATCGAGACCTTTGTATCACAAGAATGCCCACGATATCGGCCAGTGATGGGGCGAATCCAACTAGCCGAGATCAACATAAATCCAGATATAAACGACAAAGACCTCGAGTTAATACTGCACGAACATCTTGCCAAGATTGAAAGGGAGCTGATTTCCGAAGGACACGATATCCTTAACCAAACCCTTGCCCCGCTTGATATTGATTACGAGGAAAAGCTTCAGGCATATCTCTCAAAAGCCGAGGACATCAAAAAATCAGATCTAGCAAACTATGTTAGCCATAGAAGGACAATCATTGATATTCTTGAAAAAGCAGTAGAAAGAGATTCCAATGGAAACTACATGCGTGAAGATATTATTCATAACCTGATTATTCCCATGAGCAAAGAGAGCAATGATCTTTCCTCCTATGCTTCCAATCTCTGGCTTGTAGATGAGCGATTGGCTTTTCACCATTATCTTGCCTCTAACAAGATACTTCAGTCTATGCCTATTACAAAGTCTGACAGCAACAAAAAGCCCGATATTACTGCTCTAAACTTATTCAACGAGCCCTTGCTTATTTCAGAAGAAACGAAGCCGCCTTTGGCCTCTATAGTGATACTTGAAATCAAGCGACCAATGAGGCGTGACTCAGGGCCTGGTGAAGAGAAAGACCCGATTGAACAAGCTACAGGATACCTAGCCAAAATCAGGAGTGGAGGCGTGCAGACTATTGCCGGCAGACCCATACCTGCATCTGATAGCATACCCGGTTTCTGCTACATTATTGCCGATATTACCCCAGCATTCGAGAGCAGATGCAGAGGGGTTCATGACCTTATCCGAACGTCCGATGGACTCGGATACTTTGGATACAAAAAGAATTTAAATGCCTATATCGAGGTTATTTCCTTTGACAGGCTTGTCACTTCCGCCAAAGAGCGCAATCGGGCCTTCTTTGACAAACTAGGTCTTCCCTCACGCTAATTTTCCAATTTCCTTGCAGGATCTATGCAGATGCGGTCCATTATTTAAAATCGGCCTTGGCGAGACGACTGGCTGATCAATTATATCGAGACTCCAGAGCGGACAGGCTCTGAAATTTACCGCCAGCAGCTCACCAGCGGTCCCCGCCCATACCTCCTCCTCCTACTACTCCGCCAGCCTATCGGAGCTGGTCGGCAAAATCTGCAAATACAAACTGTGTTCCAGGGTAATTCTAGACGCTCTTCTAGCCAGCTCCGCCAGATTCAACCCGCAATCGACGCTAGCCGTGACTTTCTGGAGCTACAGCTCACGCTCCTCAAGTTCAGGGTCCACAGTAAGTAGTGCGAATCAGGCCTGACCCATGTCGGAAACGGCAAGATCAAAGTGACCGTTTTCGGGAGACAAGTGGCGCGCACAGCAGCAACCGCAACAGAATCCGGAGCCGGCTTGTACTGTCGCAAATGATGGCATCCGACATACTCTCCACCCTCGATTACGCCACCTGATTTCATGAATAGATCCTGCTCTACCGGGACATGGGGCCTGCGATCGTGAAGCAGCAGGAGACAATGGGCTGGGGCAAGACGATGGTGGAGCGACTGTCCGCCGATCTTCAGCTGGAGTTTCCAGAGCTGAAGGGCTTCTCCGCCAACAACCTCTGGCTGATGCGGCAGTTTTATACGGAATACAGCACCGCTGAGTTTCCGGTTGCGGTCCCTCCTGAGGCTGGCTTGCTGGAAGCTTCAGATCTTGAACAGCCTGTTCAAGATCCTGCAGATCGCGATCAGGGCTGAGCCGCTTCACACCCACGAATAGGCATGGATTCATTGATGCTATCCTTCAGATATGCCAGTTATCAGTCGCTTCCTTGGGATTGCCATCGCCATCCTGTATCGGGATCATGACCCACCCCATTTTCATGCCATTTATGGAGATTATGAAATCACCGTCAGCATTGCTGATGGCGTTGTCACTGGCCAATTCCCAAGAAGAGCGCTCTCTCACGTCTTGGAGTGGTATCAGCAGCATCGCGAGGAGTTGATGCTGGATTGGGATCGTGCACGACGACACGAACCCCTATCACCAATTGCACCACTTGAGTAATTCTTTTTCTAGAGGCCATCATGCTTCACGTCACATCAGCGCAAGTCATTGCTGGGCATTCTCTTTCCCTTCAGTTTAACGATGGGTCCCGTGGAGATGTGGACCTGTCCGCGGAGCTGACAGGTCCAATGTTTGAAGCGCTTCTCGATCCCGATCAATTCAAACAGGCTTACTTGGATCCTGAGCTTCGCACCGTCTGCTGGCCGAACGGTGCCGACTTCGCTCCAGAGTTTCTGAGAAGCCTGGTCTCGTAAAAGCAAGTCGTAGGACAACTCAAATCTTGAACAGCTTGTTCAAGAAACCCCGAGTCGCTACCTTAGAGCCATATTGTGGTGATCTTACGACCGCCCCATAGGGATCCATAGATGCCCACCCCCGGCGAGCACAAAACCGACCAATCCCGCATCCTTGCCTATGCCGAAGCAATCGGCTGGATCGGCCTTCATGGCGCCCACCCTTCAGCGTGAGCCGCCTCAAGCCCATCGGGTTGCCCTAACTTACCTCCAAGCACTTCTTTGAGGCGACGTGAGATGACGAAGCCGAAAGCGACTGGCACACCTGCCGAGAGCACGTCACCCAGCATTCAGGCAGGTAGCGCTGTTGCCCCGACCCAACCAGCACAGACCCAGCCCTCAGGCGCAGCGGCGTCAGATGAACCAAGCCCCCTTCGAGATCTCAATGCATCAGAGGCGCCAGAAGCCGCAGCGCCAGGCGTTGTGATCAGGAGGGTTGTGCGACGCTCAGCGAGGACAGGCAACGTGAGCCGTAGCGCGGCGGCATCGGCAGTTAAGGCGGTGAAAACAACAAGGGAAAGCCAAATCGGTCAATAAAACTGTTGGCATCCGCAAATTACGCCATCAATGTATTCGTCAACTGCCCTTTCGACGGAACCTATGCCCCTTGTACCCGTTCAGAGGGCGGGACGCCCACCGCGCCAATCCACCCCTAATTGCTTAACGCCGAGGGGTCAAGGAATTGGCGGCATGAGCTGAGCAGTTCAGGGATCTGGCAGCAGCGAGGGCATTAC
>JBILLQ010000058.1:0-22729 GCA_044375975.1 Prochlorococcaceae cyanobacterium | reverse complement strand
CCAGTGCCTTGGCATAGGCATCGCGGGCCTGCTCGCCCTGCCCCAGCGCCCCATACAGATCGCCCATCTTGTTGTACGAAACCGAGAGATCGCGCTGGTAGTCGGCACGATCCGGCTCCGCCTTCGCCTTGCGCTCCTGTTCTCTGAGCATCGTGCCGTAGCGCTCAAACGCCCTGGCGCTCTGCCCCAGGGCGAGAAAAGCTCTGGCTTCTTGATCAGCGATCGGAGCATAGTTGGGGTGTTCGATCGGCAGGGTTTCCAGCACTTCGCTGCCAAGGGCGGCAACAGCAACCGATTGCTGAGCCTGCACAAGTAACTGAAGAACGCCCAGGGCCATGCTGCTTGCCGCATCGAAATCCTCACCCGCCAGGAAGTTGCGCACCGCCTCGATTACATCGCCCATTGCCTCGCCCGATGAAAGGCTCTCGTTCTGGATACGCCAGATGCGATAACGGCCAGCGCGCCCATATCGCTCGGCCAGGGCTGGCCTCTCCTGCCGCTGGGCCAGCCCCTCGGCGTTCCAGCGATGCACCCACACGCTGCCATCGCTCGGAGCGCGATACACCAAAGACAAAGCCGCCAATTGGTTCAGGGCCGCTTCCACCGTCTGCATCGCTGGCCCGGATTCAGCCCCATCCGCCAGCATCCAGGCCAGGCCCCGGGGAGATACCGGCAGGTTCGATACGGCCAGCTGCAACAGAACCGCCTCTGTTCCCTGCTCACGGGCCAGGGCCAGGAGCTCATCGAGCAGCACATCCCTGGCCCCCAACACCAGGGCCGCATCGATCGCCTCCAGTGGGCTTGCTCCAGGGGCTTGTGGGCTGGAGCCCTGCAGTGCCGCCAGCCTGCGACTCACCGCCGGGCTGCGGCCCTGGCCATGGCGCAACAGGGCATCGAGCAGCTCCAGCATGCGCGGATGGCCGCCAATCACACGCCTAACGGTGAACTGCTCAGCAGAGGAGAGCCGCTCGATGGCGGGCAAGCGCAGCAGCAGTTTGCCCGTTTCCCCCTCAGTTAATGGCGGCAGCGGTTGCTCGGCCAGCAGCGCGGTTAGCGCTGGTTCGGGCAGGGGATGGCGGCTGGTGATCAGCAGTTTGCTTTCCTTGCCCTGCAGCGCTTCGCAGAGGCGGATCAGCTGCTCGGCCACGGCCCCATCATTGAAGGCAGCGCCGCCCGGGGTGGTGAGGTTTTGCTCGAAATCATCGAGCACCACCAGCATGGGCAGCGCTGCCAAGGCCTGGCGCAGGCGTTGGAACAGCAACTCCGCGCTGCTGATCGGCTCCTGCAACCTGGCCCCCAAGCTGCTGAGGGCTGGATCGGCGCAGCCTCGCAATTGCTCGCCGATCAGCGTCGCCAATTCGGTGAGGTTCCAGCGGCCCACCTGCACTATCAATATGTGACCGTCTTCCTTGAGACGCCACATCAGCCGCCCGGCCATGGCGCTCTTGCCCACACCACCGATCCCCGTGAGCACCACCCCCACCCGGCCGTCGCCAGCACCGCGCAGCCGCCGCAATGTTTCGCGCATCAGGCTGCGGCGGCCGATCAGTTCATCCATCGCCAGCTGCGGCACACCCTGACCATCCATTTGATGGACCGGGGCCACCTTGAGAGGCTGCTGATCCAGGCCGAAATCAGCCAGTCGTTGCTCGCTGCCCCCCACCAGTAGTGCCGCGTTGGCATAGCCCGCCGGCGCCAGGGGGCCGCCCAGGGCCCGTTGCTGCCGCTCCCATTCCAGCCGGGCCATGGCCAGCGCCTGGCTGGCCAGGAACAGCTCCCTGGCGGCCAGATGCCCGTAGAAGCCATGGGCCAGGGCAATCGCCTGGCGGTCGCTGATCGCGGTTTGCATCGCCAGCACCGCCGGCACACCACCGCGCAGCAGGGCTTCCGCCAGGCTGGCGGGGGCGTCGGCGCGGCTGGCGCCATGGCAGGCATTGAGCACCACCAAAGGCAGCGGCCGCCCGGCCTGCCGCAGGGCCGCAAGCAGATCAGCGGCGCTGCAGGGCAGGGCCTCGCCGTCTTCTGTTTCCAGCTGCAACTCCCCCGGCCGGCCGTGACAGCTGAGGTGCAGCACGTGATAAGCATCGCGCTGCAGCGCCTGGCGGATCTGATCTGGATGGCCCACCTCCAGCAGCCTCACCTGGGCGAGGGGGTCTGCCATACGGCGCAGGGGTTGGAGCGCCTCCAGGATCAGGCTCACCTCCCTTTCGTAGTCGAGCAGCACCGCCTCCGCGCCACCCCGATCCGGCGCCGCCACCGCCACCAGCACTTTCAGGGGGCCCGCCAGGGGCTGCCACTGGATCGTTGGCCCATTCAGGCGCCGCTGCAGGATCACGGTGTCGAGCAGCACCAGCGGGCGGCCGTCGGGCAGTTGCAGGGCTTCAAAGGGCAGAGCCAGCAGCTTGCTGTCGGCCGTGGCCACGGCAACCTCCAGCCGGTGGCCCACCTGGCTGCCTGCACCCTCCAGCAGCTCGATAAACGCCCCAGCTGCGGCAGCGGGAAAACACAGCTGCCATAGCGCCTGCCCCAGGGCTCCCAGCATCGAGCCCCCGGGATCCCCGGCGGGATCCGGCAGCCAGCAGGGGCCCCGCAGCCGCTGCGGCAGGGGGACGCTGATCTCCGCCACGGTGGTGCCATCGATCGTTACCGCCACCGCCACCTGGTGGTCGGCTGCGGGCGAAAGGTTCACGAGCACCTGGTGGGCCTTGCCCTGCTCGCGGAGGATCACCGGGGGTTTGCCGCGCCCCCGCCGGAGCAACGCGGCTGCGATGCCGTCTATATCTTCAATCGAAATCCACAGCAGTGGTTTGATCAGCTCCGGCACCGGCGAGCCGTCGGCCACCTTCACAGGCAGCAGCAGCTGGCCTTCCTGGATGCGGTTGTAGATTAGATTGCTGAGCTCCGCCTCCACCCAGCGGCTGCCGCTGCTCTGCTCCGACAACACGATTATGCCGGCATCAGCTGTGGCCAACCCTTCGTTGATGCGGGCCACGAGGTTGTCTCCGGGGCCCATCTCCCATTGGTCGAACCAGGGGTCGATGCCCCGCTGTGCCAACCCCCGGGCCAGGGTCTCCACCAATGGCTTATCAACGGAGCTGTGGCTGAGAAAAACCCGCATTCCGGCTGGGGCTGCGCCTGTAAGCTCAGAGCATACCGGCAATTCAACAGGGTTTAAGGGTGTTGCCCACTAATGCATTGAAAGCTGTTGCCCACAAAAAATATTTGTCACTACCAGTCTTCTGACGAGGCGCTGGCAGCCCCAGAAGACAATCGGCTGGATTGAGCAGGATTAGAGGTTAACTGCGCATGCAACTTCTCCACACCAGCCATATCAGCAAGCATATTTATATAGATGTTTAGTTGCGTCTGGAGTAGAATAAGTTCAGCTCTGAATTGCCGCTTGTTCTGGGGATCATCGAAGCTGTGCTCGATGCTGAGTCGATGCCATTTTGCTGTGAATGGCCTGATGATTTGATTAAGGATTGGAATCGCTAACTTGGCAAAAGAATCGGCCTGTCTCCCCTCCTTCTTGAGCACTTCGCGGGTGAGCGGGAACAGGGAATACACACTTTTGAGGGCCGTTTCTTCATCACCTTCAGCATCGCCAAGCGGTTGTGAAGTGATACGGGTAATAAGTTCCACATAAAGAGCCCATGCCGCATTGCGGTCAGAATCTTGTGGCTCAAATTTCGCCTTGAGAAAGCCAGCGCTCAACTCCAGCGAACTCATGCCCCACCGCTCAAGCCAATCACTCCACTTCATCATCTTCAGGCAAATTAGCAAAGGGAATTATAGCCATTTGGGCATGCTGGAGAGTTGGTTGCCAAAAGCTGGCAATCACCTGGCCGCAGAGAGCTAGTGCTGACATCTGCCCTAGCGCATAACCGACTTTTAGTGTCGGATCAAATACATGGCTGCATTGAATAGCATCGGTCTATGCAGTAACAAAAAGCGGCTATGGCTATCTGTCGGGCAATAGTTTGGCAGACTGCAGGAGAAAGACTGTTGCATTGTCGGATGAGTTAAGCAAAGCCCAGTCTTGGTGAGCAGCTTGAGCACGGCTAATTGCCACAACAACTTCAGCTCTTTTAAATGAGATAGCCGTGTTGTAATCGGCTGAGTGTCGCAACGACTGAAGGTCAACAAAAGTATTGCAGACACGGATCAGTTCCGGCTCAATGGAGGCCGTGAACAACGGAGCCGGCCACGGTGGTGTCTTCATTGACTGAGCAATAACCTTGTTTGCCGCATCTTTGACAGCCGTATGCTGAAACGATCTCGCAACGTATGGCTGTAATGACGGATTGGCCGTTATGCGACGGGCCCCATCGTCAATTAGCAAATGAAACAGTGAATAATAAGCTGCTGAAATCGCCCGTCTCAGCGAAGCCTGTTTTGGCTCCATCGGATCAAGGCCAGACAGTATACTGGCCTGATCAAGAAGATCAGTTGCAAGACTCACTCTTCACCATCTTTCGAAAAGGAGATTACTGTTGAAACGGGAAGCTCAGTTGCTCTTTTTCGAACCACAGAAGCAATGGTATTAAGGATTTGTCCAGTCTCTGCACTTGGGCTTGAGGTGGAAAACGAAGGCAGTAGACTAATTGAGACCTGAATCTCCTCTTGTCCATCCTCGCCTGTACACACTGATGCATGAATAGAAGAGATATGCTCCCGTAGATCTGTCAAATCTTCTATCTTTTTTTTCGAATCCTCATCCAACCTGTAATTCATTGTAGGTGCCGCTTTGTTTTATTGTAGCAAGTTCTATGGCTGCGGTCTCCATGAGAGCGTGCCGATGTCTGATGCTGGCGTTCTGAACCAATCCAATGCTTGCTTTAGATGGTTTCCTTTACCACTCAGCGTAACTGAATCGCGCCGCAATCTCTCCGGCTTCGATCACTGCCGTGAAGCGGCAGTGGTGATAGCGCCTGCGCTCGATTTCCTAGTTCACGATCGACAAGGTGATCTGGGAATAATCGTGCACGAGAAGATTTGATTATACTTATTACCTATGTCTTGTCTTGCTAAAACAATAGTTCACCTAAGGTCATTAAGGGCACCACGAAAAATTAATTGTCAGCGATAAGTCTCATGTGAAGCACGGCAAGACCTATTTTTTTGCAAAGAGTCTTTTTTCGGGTCTAGTTGGACTCGGTGAAAAATTCGAATTTTTCGAGGTGCCCATAATTAGTTCGAATTTATATTAGGGACTTGCCAGTCTATGACGATTAAATTAGTAGACAAGCTATAGCTTTACTGCTTTTGAAAATTAGATATATTCAGCTGAATCAAGCTTCTGATAAAGATTTTCAATAATCTTTTCAAGAAGAACGATCAAGGGCAATAGTAGTTGCTTCTGAATTGGCTCAACACTTTTTCTGCCATGAAACATATTGCATCTTACTTGATATATGATTTTAAGAATCGCCCCTGCACGATGATGAGCGTTTGATGAGCTAAGTGCTTGCAATAAATTTTGGTCTTCCTTTTCTTGTGGTTCTCCAAAAACGGGATCAAGGCATATCCAGAAATGGTGTGAGTTTTGTGGGGTTAAAAGTTTTTTAATTTCCTCAATGGCTAGATTAGTTTCAGTATTATCCTCCAAACTTTGCATTAAACTTTTAGCTTTTAATAAATCAAGCACGTATTGTGTAGCTGCATTTTTGTCAGGAAAGCTACCTTCTTGAAGCTTGTAACCATCTTTCTTTTTGTCAATATCCTTGCGATGCAGATAAGCAGCAGTCTCAACATACAAAGCATTGAAAACTACATACAGACTAAAGTATTTATCAAATAGTTGGTGAGTATCGCTTGCATCATATTTACTGGCTTTCTCTTTCCAGCGGTTGCACAAGGAGTTAAATTCTGAATTGAGTGGCATGGATGTCTTCGCAGGTGTCTCAATAGTACATCGTCACATTCTAGCACTTGTATACCAGCAAGAAATCCAGTCGTTTACTTTTCTATACAATCTCAACTAGGCTTGAGAACTATGGGGGCTCCAGAGAATTTTATATCGGTACCTATAGCACTCTATTCATTCAAGGAAGCCTGGGTGATCTAGCCCGCAGCGCTTCCCGTGGCACTCCCCTGGCCTTGGCATCTCTAGCGGCCCACTTCATCAGAGCCAAGTTCGCCTCCGCCCTCGCAAGCCTGCTCCTACCCACCTGCCTTAACAGCCCCTGGAGCAGCACCAGGCAATCTGGGAGCAGCTCCCCCTACCCATGAGTTTCGCCGCCCATCGCGCCCGCAAGCGCTTCGGTCAACATTGGCTGGTAGACGAAGATGTTTTGGCGCGGATTGTGGCCGCTGCTGAGCTCACCTCGGCCGATCGGGTGCTGGAGGTGGGGCCGGGGCGCGGTGCGCTCACCGAGCGGCTGCTGGCTTCGCCGGCGGCGGCGGTGAGCGCTGTGGAACTGGATAGGGATTTGGTGGCGGGGCTGGCCCAGCGCTTCGGGGCCGATCGGCGCTTTGAGCTGATAGAGGGCGACGCCCTGGTGGTGCCCTTGCCGGCGGCTACGGCCGTGGTGGCGAATATTCCTTACAACATCACCGGTCCGCTGCTGGGGCGACTGCTGGGGCGGCTGGATTCGCCACTGCAGCAGCCCTACCGCCGGCTGGTGTTGCTGCTGCAGCGGGAGGTGGCCGAACGCATCCGCAGCCAACCGGGCAGCAGCAGCTATTCCGCTCTGAGCGTGCGGCTGCAGTTGCTGGGGGAATGCCGCAGCGTATGTGCTGTGCCGCCCCGTTGCTTTCGGCCGCCGCCAAAGGTGAACTCGGAAGTGATTGCCATTGATCCGCTGCCCGGCTCGGCCCGGCTGGAACCCCGCTTGGCCCGCAGCCTGGAGCAACTTTTGCGGCGGTGTTTTGCCTCCCGCCGCAAGATGTTGCGCAATACGCTGGCTGGCCTGGTGGCGCCTGAGCTGCTGGCCCCCTGGGCGGAAGCCGCTGGTGTGGTCCTTGATCAACGTCCCCAGGAGCTGGCGCCCGCCACTTGGGTGCGCCTGGCGGCCGGCCTGCTTGACACTGCCAACAGCGAAGAAGCCAGCACCCCGGAGCCCGCTGATTAACGGCCTTGGGTTGACTGCATTGGGCCGTTGTGCGAAAAAAAATTCACCATCCAGTCGCGGTTGATACTTCAGTCACCGTCGTTTCACCGATTACCACCCCCGCTGCCATGGCTGTGCGCACCGTTATCTCTCCGGCCAAGATCAACCTGCACCTGGAGGTGCTCGGCCTCAGGCCTGACGGCTTCCACGAGTTGGCGATGGTGATGCAAACCATCGATCTGGCCGACAGGCTCACCCTGGCGCCCACCGCCGATGGCCGCATCAGCCTCAGCTGCGATGAACCCTCCCTGCCCACCGACGCCGGCAATTTGATCGTGCGGGCCGCTGAACTGCTCAAGGCCCGCTCCGGCTACAGCGAGCTGGGGGCAGCGATCCAGCTGCAAAAGCGCATCCCCATCGGCGCCGGCCTGGCGGGGGGCTCTAGTAATGGTGCCGCAGCCCTGCTGGGGCTCAATGCCCTTTGGGGGCTGGGCATGTCTAGTCAGAGCCTGCATGACCTGGCCGCCGAATTGGGCTCAGACATGCCCTTTTGCCTGGAGGGCGGCAGCCAGCTCTGCTTCGGGCGAGGGGAGCGGCTGGAGGCTTTGGCCACCACAGCTTCGGCCCTGCCGGCGGTATTGCTGATCAAACACCCCGAGGCCAGCGTCAGCACGCCATGGGCCTATGGCCGCTGCCGGGAGCTGCGGGGCGACTTTTACCTGAGCAGCGAAATCGATTTTGAGCAGCGCCGCCAATCGCTGCGCCAGGGCCGCTTGGTGCAATGCCTCGGCAGCGAGCGGCCCGGGGAGCTGCCACCGCTGCGCAACGACCTGCAGGCGGTGGTGGAGCCTGAACTGGCCTGCGTGCGGGAAGGCCTGGCCCTGTTGCGCAGCTCGTCGGCGGCCCTGGCCGTGGCGATGAGCGGCTCAGGGCCCAGCATGTTTGCCCTCTACGCCGATCTGGGGCGGGCCCAGGCGGCCAGGGAGGAACTGGCGGAGCGGCTGGCAGCCGGCGGCTTCCAGGCCTGGTGCTGCAGCTGCACCGACAGCGGTGTCAGCCTGGTCTGAATCTGAATCTGAATGTGAAATGGTGCGCGCCCATGCCTGACCCCTCTCCCCAGCCCTTGCCAGCCCCGAGCCCCTCCAGCCAACCAAGCCCTGCAAACCCCCTGGGCGCCGGCGCCAGCAGCCCTCTGGCCACGCCTGATCAACCGCCCCGCAAGGGGCCGCTCAGCTTTCTTTCCGGGGCGCTCACCAGCGGCCTGCTCGGCTGGCTCTGTCTGGGGTTGAGCGCCAGGGTGGTGAACCACTACAGCCTGCATCCGCCCGCCTACAGCTCGGCGATTGCCCAGAGCATCGCCACCGCTGTCAAAACCCTGGTGGTGGGCATGACCTTCCTGGCCACCTTCAGCTTTGGCTTCATCGCCCTCGGCCTCAGCCTGGTGTTCCTGCGCAGTCTGCTGGCCCTGATCAAGCCGGGAACTGATACGCCAAAAACCGGTGAACCGGAAACCGGTGAACCGGAAACCGTTAAGCCGGCAATCGCTAACCCAGGGCCCGCCAACGGCAACCCATACCCCTAGCCTCAGCGCATGACACCACACGACCTCGGGCTGTTGATCACCCTGCTGCTGCCGGGGTTGCTGCTCTCCGTTCTGATCCTCTCCACCTTTGCCGCCGGCGGCTAGCGCTTGTCGCTGAAAAGCAGAAGCCGCACCAGAGTCTGAGATAGGTTGGCCAACACTGAACCAACCTCCACGTGGCAGAGACACTGCTGTTCAATGCCCTGCGGGAGGCCATCGACGAGGAGATGGCCCGCGATCCCTACGTTTGCGTGATGGGGGAGGACGTGGGCCAATACGGCGGCTCCTACAAGGTGACCAAGGATCTCTACGAAAAGTACGGCGAGCTGCGGGTACTGGATACGCCGATTGCCGAGAACTCCTTCACCGGCATGGCCGTCGGTGCTGCCATGACCGGCCTACGGCCGATCGTAGAGGGCATGAACATGGGATTCCTGCTGCTTGCCTTTAACCAAATTTCAAATAATATGGGCATGCTCCGCTATACAAGCGGTGGCAACTACACCATACCAGCGGTTGTGAGAGGTCCTGGTGGCGTGGGCCGTCAGTTGGGGGCTGAGCACAGCCAGCGCCTGGAGGCCTATTTCCACGCCGTGCCCGGCATCAAAATCGTGGCGGTGAGCACGCCAACAAACGCCAAAGGCCTGATGAAGGCCGCCATCAGAGACAACAACCCGGTACTGTTCTTTGAACACGTACTTCTTTACAATCTTAGCGAAAATATTCCAGAAGGCGATTATATCTGCGCTCTCGACCAAGCGGAAATAGTGCGTCCAGGCAAAGATGTCACAATTCTCACCTACTCAAGGATGCGGCATCACTGCCTCAAGGCAGTAGACCAGCTTACTGAGGCCGGCGTGGATGTTGAACTGATTGACCTGGTTAGCCTAAAGCCTTTCGACATGGCCACCATCAGTGCCTCCATCCGCAAGACCCACCGGGTATTGATCGTAGAAGAATGCATGAAGACCGGTGGAATTGGTGCCGAATTAATGGCTCTAATTACTGAAAATTGCTTTGATGAACTAGACGTAAGGCCCATGCGTCTATCCTCTCAAGATATTCCCACTCCCTATAACGGCGTGCTCGAAAATCTCACCATCATCCAGCCAAGCCAGATCGTAGCCGCTGCAAAAGCCCTCAAAGCAGGGCAAGTGTAAGCAGCATCCATCTGCCATTCAATGCACTGCAAACCGCAAGAAACTGAATAACCATTGCATTTTTTACGCATGTTAACCAATAGAAATATTTAGGGCGCCTCGAAAAACCACCGATTTCGCTAGCTAAGCTAAGCGGATAATCCAATTGCCGCAAAGTTTCTCGCAGCGCGGCATCGATGAAACTTGGCTTTTTCGAGGTGGCATTAACGCAGCTTGGCGCATCAATTAGTTATCAATTTAATACTATGACCGAAAGACCGGAAAGCATGGCAATATATAGCAAAGCCAACACTATAGCCAAACAGAGTACAGGCGTTGCAATAAGTAACAGAGGAAGTAAGATGATTTTAATATAAAATAGCATGATAAAATCAACCAAATACCATGGCCCGAGCGATGTTAGATATTGCATCATCATTAAACTATTCTCCATATCTTGTCCGGTCTTTTCCTATCCACCCCGGCTAAAACTAACCATTGCCGCCGCCGAGGCACTCTTGATTAACTGTCTAATTAATTACTACAACCGGTGATCGGCAACAGCTCTAACCTGGTATCATTGGTGGCAGAAAAATCACCCTAGGGCGAAGCGGCACACCCATGGCGCAACTGCTAGCACAGCACCCGTCAGGTCAGCGGTCAGATCAGCTCACACAACTCTTCTGAGCTCGATGGCAAGACAACAAGGATGGGTGGCCCTGATCCTGGCCCTGGCCATCGCATCTGGGGCCCTGTTATTCAGTTTTCCACTCCAGCTCGGCCTTGATCTCCGGGGTGGCAGCCAGCTCACCCTGCAGGTGTTGCCAGCTGGGGCAATCAAGAAGGTGGCAGAAGAACAGCTGGAAGCAGTTAAGGAGGTGCTCGAAAGGCGCGTGAACGGTCTCGGTGTGGCTGAATCCACCCTCCAGAGTGTGGGGGAAGACCAGCTGGTGCTGCAGCTTCCCGGTGAACAGGACCCCAGCCGTGCCGCCAAGGTGCTTGGCACCACTGCACTGCTCGAATTTCGGGCTCAAAAGCCCGGCACCGAGCAGCAGATGCAGGGATTGCTGAAGCTCAAACGCCAGGCCCAGGCGGTGCTGGGTCAGGCCAAGGCCAAGGCCCAAGCCGCTGCGGACGGCAAGCCAGCTCCGCCGGAAACCAAGCTGCGGGCAGAGGAATTAGCTAAGACACTCCAGGGCCTCGATATTGCCGTGCCCCCTGACGCCAGCGAAACAGAGCAGTTGCAACTGTTGCTAGATAATGTGAATCGCCGCATTGTGGATCTCTACGAGCAGCCTATCCTCACCGGCAAGGATTTGGTTTCGGCCGGCCGCCAGCAGCAGCAGGCTGGCATTGCCTGGGATGTCACCTTGGCCTTCAACCGGGAGGGGGGTGAAAAATTTGCCAGCCTCACCAAGTCGATCGCCGGCACTGGCCGCCTGCTAGGCATCGTGCTCGATGGCCGCTCGATCAGCGAGGCCACGGTGGGGGATGAATTCAAGCTGGCCGGCATCGCCGGCGGCGCCGCCAGCATCACTGGCAATTTCACTGCTGAGGAGGCCCGCGATCTGGAGGTGCAACTGCGGGGCGGCTCCCTGCCCCTGCCGGTGAAGGTGGTGGAAGTGCGCACCGTGGGCCCTTCCTTGGGGGCTGAAAACATCCGCACCAGCCTGGTGGCCGCCCTATCGGGTCTGGCCCTGGTGGCCATATTCATGGTGGTGGTTTATCGCCTGCCGGGCTTGGTATCCGTACTGGCCCTGAGCCTGTATTCCCTATTCAACCTGGCAATTTATTCACTGATTCCCGTCACATTATCCCTGCCGGGAATCGCGGGTTTCATCCTGTCGATTGGCATGGCCGTAGACGCAAATGTGCTGATATTTGAGCGAATCAAAGAAGAGTTGCGCAGCGGCAATACATTAATTCGCTCGATTGATACCGGTTTCTCGCTGGCCTTCTCCTCCATCCTCGATGGCCACGTTACCGGCTTGATCAGCTGTATAGCCCTCTTCGCTCTCGGTACTGGCTTGGTCAAGGGCTTTGCCGTCACCCTGGCCATCGGTCTGCTGCTCAGCCTTTTCACAGCCCTCACCTGCACCCGCGCCCTGTTGCGCCTGTTGATGAGCTACCCCTCCCTGCGCCGCCAGGTGTATTTCCTCTCCGCCGCCCAGCTCCCCTCCAGCCCCGCCCAATGACTACTGCCCCTGCCCCTGCCGGCGGCCAGGTATTGCCGTCGCCACGCTTTCGAATCAGCCGTCACCGCCTGCTCGCCTGGTGGGGATCTGGCCTGGCCTGCGGGCTGAGCCTGCTGGGCCTGGCCCTCTGCTGGTTCACGCCCAGCATCGCGGCGCCGCTGCGCCCCGGTCTCGATTTCACTGGCGGCAGCCAAATCCAGCTGGAGCGCCAATGCAAAGTGGGCAGCTGCGGCCAGATCACGGCGCCGCAAATCCAAGCCCAGCTGGCCAAGTTGCGCCTGCCAGACGCCGATGACGGCGGCAATGCGCCTGGCTTGAGCGGAGGCATCGTGCAGGTACTGGATCAGGGCCATTCGCTGGTGCTGCGCCTGCCCGCCTTAGCCCCAAATCAAAGTGCCGCCGTGATCGAGGCGATGCAAGCCCAAGTGGGCCCCCTCAACCCCAATGGCAAAGCCGTCAACACAATTGGTCCCACCCTTGGCAGCCAGCTTTTACAGGGCAGCTTGATCTCTTTGCTGGTGAGCTTTGCGGCGATCTCCCTATACATCAGTCTCCGCTATGATGCCACTTTCGCCTTCCTGGCCCTGGTTTGTTTGGCCCATGACGTGCTGATCACCTGTGGGGCATTCGCTTGGCTGGGGCTGTTCTGGGGCGTAGAGGTGGACTCCCTTTTCGCAGTTTCCCTGATCACCGTGGCTGGCTATTCGGTCACCGACACGGTAGTGGTCTTCGATCGAATCAGGGAGCAGAAAACCAGCCTGGGCAAGCTGCCGCTACTAGATCAGGTGGATGTGGCTGTGGATGCCACGCTTACACGATCGCTATACACTTCTTTAACCACTTTACTACCGCTGTTGGGCTTGATTTTTTTCGGTGGCTCCAGCTTGTTTTGGTTTGCGGTGGCCCTCACGGTGGGCATCGCTGTGGGCAGTTGGTCCAGCATTGGCGTAGCGCCAACGCTGCTGCCATTGCTGGCGCGGCGCTGATGCTACGCATCTCTGCCTTGCTTGCCTGCTCGCTGTTAGCCCTGGCGGTTTACGACCTGCGCCTGGAACTGCAGTTGCTGGCCGATCACTTCACCCTCACCACATTGAGAGCGGCGATCACCAGCCATCCCCTGGCGGTGCTGGTGCTGCTGACAATGCCTCTGCTGCTGCTGCGGCGCAAGCGTTAGCGAAGCCGGCCCAAGTTTCGCTAACACCGCCCCAACCCCTCTGCGCCTCAAAGTCTTCCCGCCCAAACCCCGCACCGCCTGAACCATGAGCCGCATCGGCCTGATCGACTACGGCATGGGCAATCTCCATTCAGTGCAGCGCGCCTTGCAACGCCTCGATGCCGAGGTGCAACCCGTGCGCTGCGCCGCCGACATGGTGGCCTGTGATGGCCTGGTTTTACCAGGCGTGGGCGCTTTTGACCCGGCGATGGAGCGCTTGGAGAGCGGTGAGTTGGCAGCGGCCATCCGAGGCTGGTGCGAAAACGATGGCGCCCTGCTCGGCATCTGCCTTGGCCTGCAACTGCTGTTTGAGGCCAGCGACGAGGGCCAGCGCTCTGGCCTGGGCCTGCTGCGGGGGAGGGTGCGGGCACTGCCGCGTCGCCCCGGGTATCCGATTCCCCACATGGGCTGGGAACCCTTGATTGCCGCCACCGCCAGCCCTTTACTGCCCGCGGGCTGTCCAGAAGCCTGGATGTATTTCGTGCACTCCTACGCCGCCGAACCCAGCGAACCCAGCTGCAACACGGCCCTGGTGCAGTTCGCTGACGCATCGGTAACGGCGGCCGTGTGGCAGGGGGCGATTGGCGCCTGCCAGTTCCACCCCGAGAAGTCTGGTCAAGCCGGCACAGACCTGCTGCAGCGCTGGCTGCGCTGGCTGGCTGGGCGCCAGCCCCAGGGCGCTAAGCAGCGGCCATGAGCCTGCGGTTGAGTGGCGGCCGCCGGCTGCAGAGCCCGCCGCCGAATGGGGCCAGACCAACCCCAGCGCGGGTGCGGCAGGCGGTGATGAACATGCTGGCCCCGGAGTTGCCTGGATGCAGCTGGTTGGATCTCTGCTGCGGCAGTGGCGCCATGGCCTGCGAAGCCCTGCAACGCGGCGCCGCCAGGGTGGTGGCGGTGGATCAAGACCGCCGCCATGCCGCCGTGGCCCGGACCAATCTGGAGGCGGTGGCTGCCGGCCTGGGCAGCTCCCGTGGCCAGGCCCCTGCCCTGCAGGTGCACCACTGTGAGGCACTGCTCTGGTTGCGAAACAATCGCTCAGCAGCCCTGGACATCGAGCGAAATAGCTTCGATCTCATCTACGCCGACCCGCCCTACGCAGCTGGCCTCTACGAGGCCCTGGCCGCAGCTGTGCACCAGGGAGACTGGCTGCAAGCGGAGGGGCAACTATTGCTGGAATGCGGCAGCAGTCTGGTGCCACCAGTGCCAGGGAACTGGGAACTGGTGGATCAAAGGCGCTATGGCAGCACCACACTACTGAGACTTAAAAAGGCTTTGTAAAAATATTAATTTGCCCGTGTAAATCTGGCCATCGCAAATGAGCGGGGCAACAAGCGGCGGCAATAAGCATCGGCAACAAGCAAAGGCTATGAATAGCAGATGCCAAAAATCAGGGCTTCACGCTCAAGTGAAGCCCAAACTGATCAAGCCTGCAGGGGCTCGCCTCAGGCGTCCAGCTGGGTGCCGCGGCGGTACTGGTTCCAGGCGGCCACGAACAGACCCAGCAAGGTCACCGGAATCAGACCGAGCACGATGCCGCAGAGCAGAGGTTCGATCATGGAGTTACTGGGACGACGGTCGCGGCACAATTCTTCCACGCCCCTTGCCCTGCTCGCTAGCCCAGCACACCTTTTGTGACCGCCCCCCACGCCCCAGTGCCCACCTCTCCAGATGTCCTTTTCCCTGACAGCATCTCTGCAAATAGCCTCCCTGCTGACAGCCTCCCTGTTGACAGCCTCCCTGCTGCGGGGCTGCAAAGCCCCAACCGTCCAGGTCTGATCAAAGCCCTGGTGGTGGTGGCCACCATCGCCTGCATCCTGCTGGTGCTCTGGACCATGGGCGGTGCCCGTTCCGATCCCTACAGCCGCCAGACCCTGGCACTGCAGGGCTCAGCTGAGCGGGGCGGCCAGCTGTTTCTGCTCAACTGCGCCGGTTGCCATGGCATCGCCGCCCAGGGGATAGTCGGGCCCGATCTCCACGGAGTGAACAAACGCAAAAGTCAACGCCAGTTGATTCAGCAGGTGGTGAGCGGCCGTACACCGCCCATGCCCCGCTTCCAGCCAGAACCCCAGGCGATGGCAGACCTGCTCAGCTTCCTTAACTCTCTGGTGTGAACGCCCCCTTCAACGCCAGCATCGCCGTGGTGCTGGTGGAGCCCGCCGGTCCCCGCAATGTTGGAGGTGTGGCCCGGGCCTGCGCCAATTTCAGCGGCGGACCGCTGCAACTGCAGTTGAGGTTGGTGGCGCCGCGCTGCGACCATCTCGGCGAAGAAGCCCTGCAAATGGCGGTGCACGGCCGGGCGGTGCTGGAGGGGGCCCAGCTGTTCGCCAACCTCCCTGAAGCCCTGGCGGACCGCCGGTTCATCGTGGCCACCAGTGGCCGGGGAGAGGGGGAACCGCTGGCGCCCTTGGATCCAGATACGGCCCTGGGCTGGCTGTGGCAGGGGGCTATCGCCAGCAGCAACGGGGCTAGCGGCACTAACGGGTCCAACAGCCCTGGCGGTGCATGCGGCACTAATGGGTCCAACAGCCCTGGCGGGGCAACCTGTGGCGCGGTGGTTTTTGGTCGGGAGGATCGGGGTCTCAGCTACGACGAATTACTGCTGGCCGGCCAGCTGCTCAGCATCGACACCGGCGCCGCCTACAGCTCCCTGAACCTGGCCCAGGCTGCCGCAGTTGTGCTGCAAAGACTGCGGGTGGTGGCCATGGCCTCGGCTGACTCGCCAATCCGGTTGCCCACAGAGGCCATGCCAATGGATCCGGCCCGCCGCGATCGATTGGAGGCCCTGCTCACCGCCGCGGAAGCCCTGTTGCTGGAAGTTGGCTTTCTCTATCCCCACACGGCCCATGCCCGTATGGCCAAGCTGAGGGGACTGCTGCAGCGCAGCCAAATTGGCGAAACAGAAGTTGCCCTGTTGCGCGGCATGGTCAGCCAGTTGCGCTGGGCCAGCCGCCACCGCAACCCCTAGCTTCATGGCGCTCCATGCGGATCAATCGTGACGGCCAGTCGCCCGTCCCGCCCTAAACGGCCTGGCTGGATGCAGCCCCTGGCCCTGCTGCTGCGCTTGATCGTGCTGGGCATTGGCCTGGGGGTGCTCGCCGGCACCAGTTTGAAATTGCTGGCGCCCCAATTGGCCAGCGGCGCCGCCCCGGGTACGCCCGCCAGCAAGACGCCTGGGCCAGGGCCCCTGGAGAGCCAGGCCCATGCCCTTCAGGGCAGCTTCGAGGCGCGGCGCGAACTCACCGACCTAAGCAAGCGCTGGGCCCAGCTGGCCGCCGGCCAAACCAAGCTGCAGGCCTCCGCCTTCCTGCTGGTGCTCGATGACGGTCGCTATGCCGCCCTGCAAGCCGACTTGGCCATGCCAGCCGCCAGTTCGATCAAGAACCCGATCCTGCTGGCCGCCTTGCAGGATCTCGATGCCAACAAATTGCGCTGGAACGAATCGCTGCCGCTCACCGCAGAGGTGCAGGCCGGCGGTGCCGGCTGGATGACCAATAAACCCCTGGGTACCAGCTTTCCCGTCTACGAAACCGCCACTGAGATGATCCGGGTGAGCGATAACAGCGCCACCAATCTGTTGATCAAGCGACTGGGCGGCAAGGAGTTGCTGAATGCCCGTTTTCAAACCATGGGGCTGACCGCCACTGCGGTGAATACCTGGCTACCGGATTTAAACGGCACCAACACCAGCAGCTCCCGCGACCTGGCCCGCAGCATCGCCCTGGTGGACATCGGCCAAGCCCTCAGCCCCAGAAGCAGGGATCTGTTTCGCGAGATCATGGCCGAATCCAACACAAATACCCTGATCCCCCTAGGCCTTTTGCAAGGGCTGGGCAAGCAGGACAGCGCCGATCCCGACAGCGACCTGCAGGAGCGCGGGGTTCGCGTTTATAACAAGACTGGTGATATCGGTATCGCCTATGCGGATGCCGCCTTGATTGAGTTGCCCAATGGCCATCGGGCCGTGGCGGCCTTCATGGTCAAAGGCCCCTTCAACGATCCCCGCTCAGCAAACCTGATCAGAGCCATGGCGGCAGCGATGGCACCAAAACTTATTCAACCAGTCAACAAACCAGCCACCCAAACAGCCGGCCAACCAACCAACCAACAACCCAGCCACCCAAACAACCGGCCCGCCAGCCAGCCAGCTGGCCAGCCATAACCGCAGTTGATCGGCCTGACCAGCAACGACTGGGTAAATCGAAAATGCCCGTTCCGCCTCTCGCCTCAGAGCTTGATCCTTGCTCCACAGATATGACTGACCGGCTGCGGCAAATCAGAGAAAGTTTTTCGGGGTGCCCAACTATCCTTAAGCCTCTGAATTTCTTTGAGCTGCTAAATGCCTTTCAGCTGCTAAATGTCTTTGAGCTTATTAATGCATTTGAGCTTATGAATGCCTCTCGGACGATGACAGCCTGTAAACCAATATCTAGCCGCCGATTGATGAGCCACCGCCACCAGCTCCGCTCTGCTGCCCTGGCGGCCATGGCCGCCCTGCCATGGGCCCTGGCGAGTCTGCCTGCGGCCCGGGGCCAGACGCCCACGCCCTCGATCAAACCAACTGCCACCACCCAGCTGCGGCCCCAGCAGCTGGCGCCCCTACCGGGGGGGCTCGACGGGGTGCTGATGGTGAACGACAACAATCCCGAGCTGATTAGCGGGCCCGGGATCCTGCTTTCCACCTTTGAAGGCAGTGGCCGGGGAGTACCCGCTGCCCACCTGGATCTACCCCTGAATGGTCGCTTCGATCTATTCAGTCACCACGTCTATGCCGGCACCCCAGCCAGCTCCAGCTCCACCATGTGGCTGGCGGTATTGGCCCAACCCCGCGGCAACCGCAGTGGCACCCTGCGACTGGTGGATGGGGCGACCGCCCTGTCTCAATCGCTGGATCCCAGCCAGCCCAGCGCCCCGTTTCTGCCGCTGCCGGCGCTATTGGCCCAGGGCATCGAACCTGCTTATTCCGGGCCCGGCAGCCGCGTTGCCACCGAACTGCTGAGCCGTGGGCCCAGGGGTCTGTTCCCTGACAGCTGGACGCTGACGCCGGCGGCACCCACCACTCTTATGGTGCTGCCCCTGCCGGTGCGGGGCCTGGATCCGCTGCTCAATGGCCGCAACCTGCAGCTGCGGCTCAACAGCGACGTCCCGGTGGACCTGGCCCTGCTGGCCGGCTTTGGCGAGGGCGATCAACCGCCGACGGCCGAGTACTGGGCGACGCTGCTCCAGGGACCCCTCAGCCCCAAGGAACATCTGCCCACGCCTAGGGGCGCCAGCGGTTCGATCATCTACTCGCGGGTCAGCGGCGTGCAGCTGGGCAGTCGCTGGCGGGCGCGAATCACCGATCCAGGCCAGCGCTGGCTGAGCACCAGCCGCGCTCCGATCTCCTGGCCGATCGCCTCCCTGGAGCGAGGCAGCTTGGGCACCGGCCAGAGCCAGACCGCCGAACTGCGCCGCTTCTACCGGGGCACCGCCTGGGCGGCCCATGGCAATTACGGCGTGGAGTACGAGATCACCATGCCCCTGCGCAACAGCAGCCAACGCCCTGAGCAGCTGCAGCTTGCTTTGGAATCACCAATCAAGGGCGACCTGAACCAGGGCGGCTTGCGCTTTTACAACCAGCCGGCCAAGGCGGTGATGTTCCGGGGCACGGTGGAGGTGAGCGGTCTCGATGGCGAGGGCGGCAGGGCCAGCGGCAGGCAGGCCTTCCACCTGGTGCTCAGGGCCGGCCAACAGGGACCAAGGCTTGGGTTGATCAGCCTGCCCCCCGGCCACAGCCGCGAGCTGCGGGTACGGCTGATCTATCCGGCCGATGCCACCCCACCCCAGGTGCTCAGCCTGCTGCCTGTGAAACAATCCGAGCAAAGTCCAACCACCGCTCCGTGACGCAAGCCCGCAAGCGCAGGGTCTATCCCTTCACCGCGATCGTGGGGCAGGAGGAGATGAAGCTGGCGCTGCTGCTGAACGTGATCGATCCCCGCATCGGCGGCGTGATGATCATGGGCGACCGGGGCACGGGTAAATCCACCACGATTCGGGCCCTGGCCGACCTGCTGCCCGAAATCGAGGTGGTGGCTGGCGATCCCTACAACAGCTCCCCCAGCGATCCGGATCTGCAGAGCGCCGAGGTGCGCCAGCGGGCCGATCAAGGCGAAACCCTGCCGGTGGAGCCGCGCCAGGTGCCGATGGTGGACCTGCCCCTGGGGGCCACGGAAGATCGTCTCTGCGGCACCATCGACATCGAAAAAGCCCTCAGTGAGGGGGTGCGGGCCTTTGAACCGGGCCTGCTGGCCAAGGCCAACCGCGGCCTGCTCTACGTAGACGAGGTGAACCTGCTCGACGACCACCTGGTGGACGTGTTGCTGGATTCAGCCGCCTCCGGCTGGAACACGGTGGAACGGGAAGGGGTGTCGGTGCGTCACCCGGCCCGCTTCGTGCTGATCGGTTCGGGCAACCCGGAGGAGGGGGAGCTGCGGCCCCAACTGCTCGATCGCTTCGGCATGAGCGTTGAGGTGCGCACGGTGCGCGATCCGGAACTGCGGGTGCAGGTGGTGGATCAGCGCACCGCCTTCGACAACGACCCCGATGGCTTCAATACCGCCATTCAGAACCAACAAGACGCCCTGCAGGCGAGGGTGGTGGAAGCCCAAAACCGCCTCGGCCAGGTGCAGATCGACAACGACCTGAGGCTGCGCATCTCCGGCATTTGCGGCGAGCTGGATGTGGATGGCCTCAGGGGCGACATCGTCACCAACCGCGCCGCCCGAGCCCTGGCCGCCTTTGAGGGCCGCACCGAGGTGACCGAAGACGATGTGGCCCGGGTGGTGGCCTGCTGCCTGCGCCACCGCCTGCGCAAGGATCCGCTTGAAACGATCGATTCCGGCGATCGGGTGGTGAAGACCTTCTGCAAGGTATTTGAGCGGGGCGAACCCTCCGATCGCCGCGCCTTTGAGCTGGCCCTGGCAGCCTGAGCGCCAGCAACAGCAAAAACAAAGGGTGCGCATCCTCGGCATTGATCCCGGCCTGGCCCGGGTGGGCTACGGGCTGATCGAGGTGGCTGAACCGATCGGCTGGGGCGGCGCTGCCAGCGGCCGGGTGCAATTTCTCGACTGCGGCATCATGCGCACCGACCCGGGTCGCAGCGAGGGGGAGCGGATGGTGGAGATCGCCCGCGACCTGCGCCAGCTGGTGCGCACCTGGCGGCCCCAGATGGCCGTGGTGGAAAAATTTTTCTTCTATCGCTCCAGCACCACCATCTCCGTGGTCCAGGCCCGGGGGGTGGTGATGATGACCCTGGCTCGCCTGCGGGTACCGACGACCGAATTCCCACCGATGCAGATCAAATTGGCGCTCACCGGCTCCGGCCATGCCAGCAAGGAGGAGGTGCTGGAGGCGGTGATGCGAGAGCTGGAGTTGGAGCGACCACCGCGCCCTGATGACGCCGCCGACGCCCTGGCGACAGCGCTCACCGGCTGGTTTCAACGCTGATATCACCAGCCATGGGGCCAGGGGCGATGGGGGAGCTCACCAAGCCAGAGCTGCGCAGCCGCTTTCGGCGCCTGCGGGCTGCGGCCCTGCCCGCCACAGAAGCGGCCATCCAGGCGGTGGCGGCCCGGCAACTCACGCATTGGCTGAAAACGGATTGGCTGAAAACGGACTGGCTGAGGCTGGCGGCTCCTGGGCCCAATTCCGCCTGCGGCCGGCGGGGAAATATCTTGGGTCTCTATTGGCCCCTGGCGGGAGAAGCAGACCTGCGCGGCTGTCTCCAGCAAAACTTTTCCACCCCACCACTGCTTTTCCCAGAACTGCCCTCCTCGGCACTGCTTTCGCAAGCTCTGCTTTCACCAGATCTGCTTTCGCCAGATCTGCCTGCGCCAGCACTGCCGGAGCCTGCACCGCCTGCAATCGCACCGCCTGCGCCAATCCCGTCTGCAACCAGTTGGAACCTGGCCCTGCCCGCCATCGCCAGCACAGCAGAAGATCCCCAATTTGCACTGCGCTACCGGCCCTGGCGGCCCGGCGATCCCCTGGCGGCCGATCACTGCGGCATCCCTGCCCCGCTGACCTGCCCGCCCCTGCCGGCCAGCGCCATGGCCGCCCTGCTACTGCCCTGTCTGGCCCTGGATAGCCGGGGCCTGCGCCTGGGCTACGGCGGTGGCTGGTTCGATCGGCTGCGGGCCCAGCCCAGCTGGCGGGCGGTACCGGCCTTGGGGGTACTGCCCGCGGCCTGTCTGGCGCCGACCCTGCCCCAAGACCCCTGGGATGTGCCCCTAGATGGCTGGATCGATGAAAACGGCCTGCATTGGCTTTAGCTGCCCAGCCAAAGCTGGTTGCCGCTGCCCAACCAGGAACGAACTGTCTGCCGACCAAGGGCCGGGCTTCCTGGCGCAGCCCAAGCGCAAACAAGGCCGCAGCTAGAAACAGGCAGCGCCTGGACAGCGGCTCAGCTCCAGACAAATGTCGAAAACTTTGCCAATCACATCAAGCCTGGCCGCATTGGGCGGATTTATCTGCAAGGATCGACCTCAGCCCCGAGTACAGGCGTCGGCCTTGGATCTCTTCGCTTCACTTCCCACCAACAGAGTTGCCGCCCCTCCCTCCTTCACGGTTCAAAGTCGCCCCAGTGATCTCTATCAATCAGCTGCCGATCGAGTGATCGCAGCCGAGCTGCAGGCCCGCGGCGCCGGCAATGATGCCCTGTCGATGATGGTGAACTCAATGCTGCGCATGGTGCAGGCCGGCAAGGGTTCCGACAGCCGCTGGAAGGCCGGCTGAACCGCCAGTTCCCCGTGAACCCTCTTTCACTGGTGAGCGCTTGTTCCCATGCACAGTTAATCGCCGTGAACCGAGCTTTTGGCCTGGCCCTGCGCATTACCGCTCTAGGGGCTGCTTTTGTTATGGCCAGCGGCCAATCAGCGGCCAGGGCCCACGCCATCGAGAGCAGCCTGGAGCGACTGAGCGGTCTCACCAATACCCTGCGGCTGGAAAGCCGCTTTGGCAACGGTGAACCGGCCAGCAACGCAGCGGTGCGCCTGGTACCACCCAGCGGCGGTACGGGGATCGAGATTGGTTACACCGATGCCAGAGGCCAACTCCGCTTCCAGTTGCCGGGGGCGGCGGGCGGTGATTGGGAATTGCAGGTGGATCGAGGCCCGGGCCACCGCGACTACCTGGAACTGCCGGCCCGGGGTCCCGCCCAGGTGATTAGCACCCAGCGGGGCAGGTTGCCTGGCGGTTTATCGATCCAAGGCCTGCTGGCTGGGGCCCAGCCCCTGGCCCTGGCGGGCTTGACTCTGCTGGCGGGCTGCGGCGGCTGGCGCTGGAGCCGACGCCGGCAGCGATGACCTTGGCGATGGGCCGGTTACCGGTGAGCCGGTTGCCGGTGAGCCGGTTGCCGATGAGCCCGTGGGCGTTCAGCAGTCAAAGTTGAACCTGATCAGCAACAAAACTCCGCAGACCGGAGCAGGCGCTCTGGCCGCGGTCTGCTGCCGATGCAGGCAATGAGCAGACGCTGCAGCAAACCCTTCAGATTAAAACGGCGATTGAAGCGATAA
>JBILLQ010000012.1:0-60467 GCA_044375975.1 Prochlorococcaceae cyanobacterium | reverse complement strand
TCAGGGCCGGCCGCTCTCCCCTTTCGCTTCTCAACAGACCGCCCTGCAGCACGGCCCATAGCGGCAACAGTTCAACTGAGGCAACAGCCTACGCAGTCAACAGTTTTTAAGATGCAATGCGGGATCACTTTTCGGTGTCGGAAGTGGTGCAGTTTTGGATGTCGGTTGACAAGAGCGACTACCGCTATTCAGTGGGTATTGTCTACAATAACTTTCCCTGGCCGCTGCAGCCAACCGACAAGCAGCAACGCGCGGTGGAAGCTGCCGCTCAAGCCGTTCTCAATGCTCGCGCCTCATTTCCTGATTCCAGCCTTGCTCAGCTTTACGATCCCCTCACGATGCCACCGGGTTTAACCAAGGCCCACCAAGTCCTCGATCAGCAAGTCGACAAGACTTATGGAAATTTTAAGTTTGAATCCGAGGGCGCCAGGATGAGTTTCTTGTTTCAACTCTATCAGAAGTATCAAGCCTGACCTCTTCTAAGGAAACCGTTTCAACTCCCCACGAGTACCTAGTCGTGCCATGCTCCTGAGCCGCCCCCTGGTGATCTATTTTGATCTTCTTTTCTCTCGGTGGCCAAGTGATGGCAAGCGTTCTGGGGACTAATCAAGTTGAGATGGTTTAAACCCCTGTCTAAAGCCAGGGTTTTTATCGATCATCCCCAGCCGGCAAAGAAGGCTTACGTAGACATGCTAACTGCTGATTCGCGAAGGCTATTCAGGGCTTATCCTTATCGATAACGGGCGGCGAATAAATTACCCGGCCGCCGCCGCTACTCTAACTCATTCAGCACTCGCCTCAATGCTACGCCCATCTTCATGCTGCCGCAGCTGCCCTAGATCCCATCCAGCGGCACCGGCAGCGATCAGATCAGCGATGGTCACCACCAGGCGATAGCTGATCGCCACCGCCAATAGCTGCGCTTCCGGCAGGGCACTAGCCAGGCGCAGTAGCAGCGTGGCTTCAAAAACGCCCGCTCCCCCTGGGGCGGCCGGCACCACCAGGCCTACGGTCCAGGCTAGGGCAAAACTGGCCAACCAGTCGTTCCAAGCGAGGCTATTGGTGAGCTCCAAGGCCTGCAGGCAGCAGGCGAATCCAGCAAAGCGAGTTAACACAAATGCCAGCAGGGACAGTAGCGAACGCCAGGGGGTGGCGGCCAAGGTTTGCTGCCCAGAGTCGTTCACTTTGATATCCAGGCGCCGGGCTTCGCGGCGCTCCAGCCGCAGCAATAGCGGCGTCAGCCAGCGGGGATGCAGGGCCAACAGCGGCAGCAGTGCCAACCCTCCAAGGCCCCCCTGCCAACCCCCCAGGGCCACCAGTGCCAGGGCCGCAATCGCCGCCAACAGCGGATCTAGCAGCACCGCCAGCAGAGCCCTTGAAGCGCTGGCAGGTTGTTCCAGGGGGGTATCTTCTTGGCGCAGTAGTTGTACTCGCTGGGCTAGGTGCCAGATACCTCCGGGCAGATATTTGCGCAAATTACTGGATAAGTAATTGGCCACCAGTGGCTGCCAGCGGGGTTTCAGCCCCAGCTGGCCAACTATCACCCCCCAGGCCAGGCCATTCACCACCAGGCTGAGCAAACTCACCCCCACCGCCAAGGCCAGCCAGCACCAAGCCTGCGCTTCCAGGCGGATCATCAGCAGTTGCTGGCCATTGCCCACCAGGGCCGCCAGCAAAAAGCCAAGGCTGAGCAGGCTGATCCACAGGCGCAGTCCTCCGGGTAGCTGAGCCAGCCCGCTGCTCAGCCGCGACGGCAGGGCCATCTTGCGAAGGCGAAATAGCCAGCTCGTGAGCCAGCTCGACAGGCGGCTGCATAGGCCTATCCAAATTCGCCCGAAGGCCGACAGCAGTTTTTTCGCTTTTGCCTTCGCGGTTGCTTTCATCGCGTTAATGCGGGATTAATTGCCGATTAATTGCTTTCATTGCGTTAATTCGTTCTCCAGGCCGCTTTGTTGGTGTTGCTGATGCTGGGCCTGGATCACCTGCTGGCGCACCGCTTCGATCGACAGCTGGTGGCGTTGGGCCAATTCGATCAGGTCGTCGTGCTCGGGTTTGCCGCGCCAGCTGCCATCGGGCCGCAGGGCTTGCTTGAGCCGTACCTCGCCCAGGGGCGTTTGTAATTGCACAATCCGGCGCGGTAATCGCCAGCGCTGCTGCAGCTGTTCCCGCAGCCCCAGGCTGGTGCTGTGGCGCCACCAAACAGCCCGCAGGGCCTCGGCCGCCGCCGGCTCCACCAGGGCGGTGAGCAGGGTGCCGCTGCGACCCTTCTTCATGGCGATCGACTGGCTGAACACCTCCAGGGCACCGGCCTGGCGCAGGGCCTCGGCCAGAAAGGCCAGGTCTTCTGCGCTGGCATCGTCGATCTGGGCCTGCTGCAACAGCAGCGTTTGCTGCTGGGCGCCACTCTGGGCGTCGCTGGTTTCAGCCGCTGCCGCCAGCGAGATGCGCAGCAGGTTGGGTCGATCCAGGCTGCGACTGCCCAGCCCCACCCCAACCGTTTTAGGGATGTAAGTGGGTGGGATGCCAAAGCGATTCGCCCAGCAGGCCGCCAGGGCCAGCCCCGTGGGCGTGGTTAGCTCCCCAGCCGGCATTCCTTCACTGCTGGCCAAGGGAATCGCTTTTTGGCGGGCGATCTCCAACACCGCCGGCGCCGGCAGCGGCAGCAGCCCATGGGCGGTGCGCACCGTGCCGTGACCCGCCGGTGGCGGGCTGCACACCAGTTCATCCACCTCTAGCCACAGCAGAGCCGCGCAAACCCCAACTACATCCACCAGGGCATCGATCGCCCCCACCTCGTGGAAGTGCACCTGCTCTGCTGGATGGCCATGCACGGCCGCCTCGGCTTCCGCCAGCAGACCAAATACCGCTAGCACCTTCTGGCGCAGCGCTTCTGGCCAGGGGGCCGCCTCCAGCTGGCCGCGCAACACCCCCCAATGACGATGGTGCGGCTGGGCTTCCAGCAGCTGCACATCTAAATGCAGACCGCGTAGGCCACCACTGCGGCGCTCCTCCAGCTCCAGCCGGTAGGCGTTTTGCAGCCCCAGGGCCGCCAGCGGCTCGTGAACTACCGCCTCCGGTACGCCCAGGTCGAACAGGGCGGCCAGCAGCATGTTGCCGGCCAGCCCCGTGGGGCAATCGAGCAACGCAAAATTCATCGGCCCAGCCTTGGCGCCTGGAGCAGCAGCTCGCCGGCCCGCTGTTCCAGGCGGCCCCGGTGCTGTTCCAGCCACTGGGCCACCTCGCGCCGGGCGCGGCGCTGTTCCCGTTGGGCCGTCTCCGCATCAAAGCCAGACATGCCCCACAGCCGACCGAGCAGGGCCCGATCATCGCTGCCGCCAAGGCTGTCGCCATAGATGAGCTGCTCGGCGGCCATGCCGGCCTGCAGCACCCTGCTCCAGCGGCGCAGCTCTTCTGCAGGCAATTTGGCCTGGGCCGGTGGTGTCAGCTCGGTAATGCCATTGCTGTTCAGGCCGGCCCGCAGGCAGGCCAGGCTGCCCACCAGCACCTGCTGCACCGGCATCGCCTCCTCGGCGGCAATCAGTTCGTGGCCCGCTTCATGGATGGCGATGCGGCGCAGGCGGGCCTGGCCACCGGGCAGGGCCTCCGCCAACACATGGCCCCCCCGCCCCCCGTAGCTGGCCGCATCCAGGCTGAGGCCCCCCAGGGCCAGGGCCGTGAACAGGGTGATCCACCAGGGCGATAACCCCAGGGCGGGGCCAATCACGGCGGCCAGGCTTACCAGGGCCACGGCGAGGCCGGCGGCCAGGGGTTGATTCATCGCTGAACTCCCATCTCAGTGCACCCCCCAACCCAGCAGGGGGGCCAGCAGCAGGGCTGGCATGGCATTGCTCACCGAAGGATGGGGTAAGTCGAGCAGTTCCAGGGCCAGAGCGATCACCAACAGCCCCCCCACCGCAGCGGAGAAGATAAGCACCGGGGCGCTGGTGGGATCCCCGCTGCCCAGGGCCAGGGCGGCCCCGGCCAAGGAAAGCGGCAGCTGCAGCAGGGCCATCGGCAGCAGCACCCAGGCGAGCGTCAGCCCCACGCTCGAAGCCAGCACCGCACTGCTAACACCATCCAGGCAGGCCTTCACCAGCAGCAGGTCTGGTTCACCGAGTGCTCCATTGCGCAGGCAGCCCAGCAGGGTCATCGGCCCCACACAAAAAAGCAGAAAGGCTCCGCTGAGGATGCTCGCCCTATCTAGGCCGCTGTTGGCTTTACTGGCTAGCTGGGGACTGTCCCACTGGAGATCGACCTGCTGAGCAGGGATTTGCTGGTGACGGGCTAGCCAGCGCCCCAGCCTTGCCTCCAGGTTCAGGCCAGTGCCCAGGCTCGATCCCAGCACCAGGGCCACCAATGCTGGCAGCACGGCCGGCAGCGCCCCCAGGCGCTGCTCCAACAGGGGCCTGGCCATGGCCAGCCCCAGCAGCAGGGTGATCACCCCCAGCCAGCGACGCCACTGGTCGGCGAGGGCGGGGTTGAGGCGGCGTCCCAACCCCCAACCCACCAGGGTGCCGAGCAGCACGGCGGCCAGGTTGATCCAGGTGCCGCTGGTGGCCCACCAGAAACCCATCTCAGCGGGCTGGGCGGCTGATGGCGTTGCGCAGTCCAGTCACCAGATGGGGGGCGTCAGCCCCTGTCGCTTCCGTTTCCTTAGCGGCTTCCTTAGAGGCTTTGCCGCCACTGGTTACCTGAGCGGCACTGCCGCCACTGGTTACTTGAACGCGCCGGATACTCCTG
This sequence comes from Prochlorococcaceae cyanobacterium, assembly GCA_044375975.1. Lineage (GTDB taxonomy): Bacteria > Cyanobacteriota > Cyanobacteriia > PCC-6307 > Cyanobiaceae > UBA5018. The sequence continues at coordinate 55,727 of JBILLQ010000012.1, read as the reverse complement.
TCAACCCGAGGACGCTCAACGCCAACGCCATTGCCGCTGCCAGGCTTGTCGCCCCCAGCCGAGCCCCGGCCCTCGCCGTCGCGATTGGATCCGCGATTAGAGCCGCGACCAACTCCGCGATTCGAGCTGCGCTCACCGCCACCAGCGCCACCAGCACCGCCAGGGCGGCCGCTCTTTTTGCCACCGCGGTTGCCCCGCTGGGCCACCGGGGCGATCACCTCCAAACCTTCCAGCTGCAACTCCTGACCCTGTCTACGCAGATCGAGAGCCACAAAATGGCGCAGGTGTTCCAGGGGGATCTGCCCCTTGATCTGCAGCTTGAAGGGCACGGGCTTACTGCCATCAGGGCGGGGCAGCTGGCGCACCTTCACCACTAAATCGCCAGTTTCCGGGCGGGTATAGATAAGTTCACCCCGCACGGAAAAGTATTCGTCGCCCTCCGGCAGGCTGTCACTGGGGGCCTCGGGCTCCTCCGGGTTGGTGAGGGTACTGGGCTCCCACACGCCCACCAATTGCAGGTGCAACACCTGTTCGTCGCGCGATCTGGGATAGACCACCCAGAGGTGGGGAATGGACAGATCCAGGTGACGGCGCATCAAGGTAAGCAGCCGACCGAGCACCACGGCCTCAATGGCAGTGCCGTCGGCGCAGCGAATCAAACCACGGGTGAGTTGATCGCCATCGGTGGGTTCGTAAACGCCGCGCACCACGCCGATGGCCCGGTATTGCAACGCTTCGGTGACCGGGGGAATGGGGTGCTGACGCATCGCTTCTGGTAATGGAGGGCCCGTCAGGGCCAATGGCCAATCTAGTCGCGTCTTGCCGTCAGACTGAATTGCAAGCCAATCCGCATCCATGCCCGCCGTTCGCCACCGTTCTGGCCTCATCCTCGGCCTGGCGGGTGTGGCGATAGCGGCGCTTGCCCTCGCTGCCGGTTGGGGGCTGGGGCACTGGCAGCGGCGGGCGGGCCCCAGTGGCGCCCAGGTGCAGCTGGAGCATGAGATCGAGGTGCTGCAGCGTCGCTTCCAGACAGGCAAGGCCACCGATGCCGAGCGCCAACGGCTATTGGAGCTGCTGGTGGGCCTGGAGCGCCGGGCGGAGGCCACCGCCCTGGTGGAACAGCTGGCCCAGCAGCAACCCCAGCGCTGGCGTCTGCAGTTGCTGCTGGCGGAACTGCGCCGCGAACAAAATGACCTCAGCGGCGCCGAGCGCGAGCTGCAACAACTGCTTAGCCGCCAGCCAGACCAGCTGGAGGCGCTTCAGCAATTGGCTTCGTTGCAACTTGAAACCGGCCGAGGCAGCCAAGCCCAGCTGCGGGTTGAAGCGGCCCTGAACCGGGCCAGCAAGCCGAAACTGCAGCCCCAAGCCCTGCAAATTGGGCTGTTATTGGCAAACCTGCAGCTAAAACGGGGCCAGGCCGCCCAAGCTCAGGCCCTATTGAGCCGCTTGGCTAGCGATTTCCCCCAAGATCCCAGGCCTTTATTGGCTCGCGCCCTGGTGGAACAAGAGCGGGGTCAATTGGTTGCGGCCCAGGCGAGCCTGGCGGCGGCCCGCGCCTTGACTCCTGGCAAGGGTGATCAGCGACTGGATCGGCTGGCGGCGGCCTGGGGGATTCAGGCGTTGAGAGCGCCGAAAGATACGAATGCGAAAAAGCCCAGCACCGATGAAGCTAAATCTAGTGAAGCTAAAGCTGATGAAGTTAAAGCCGATGAAGTTAAAACCGATTAAGCTAAAGGGCACCTCGAAAATGCCCATTTCGCCCACTAGAATGAGGCGCAGGCCTGATGCCGCAACGCTTCTCTCGGCACGGCATCAATGGGGTTTGCATCAATGTACTTTGCATCAATGGGCTTTGGTAGTTTTCGAGGTGCCCTAAAGCCGATGAAGCTAAAGCGTTGAACAGCAGAGTACTATAAAATTAAGGATTCGTCTGCTACTGCGTAATCTGGGAGCTTGTTTTAGCTGGTTGCTGCTGTCCGGCGGATTTTTGATCAGTTAGCTTGTCTGCGTATAGCTTGTCTGCGTATAGCTGGCCTGCAGATGGCTGGCTTGCGGAAATTCTTCCAGGTGGCAATGGGGAAGACTGGCTCTGTCCAGGGGCAGATTGAACTTGAAAGTCCTTGAGGGCCGCATCCACCGCATCCCCTGGCGGAGTGGCGTTATCCAGGGCGGTGCCGCGGCGCAGCTTATTCATCAGATCCAGCGGATTGGTGGAATCGAGGATCGAGCTGCTGCGTTTGGGGCCAGTGCCAAAATTCACCTCCCGTTCCTGCTGGCTCGAGCCCAGGGTCTGGCCATAACCAGCCTGCTGGGCGGCGGCGGGATTGATGGCGCCGCCCATGGCCGCGATTAGGCCCCCAGCCAGCACCGCAGGGCCGAGGCGGGGGCCAAGGCGCCAGGACCAACGGGCCGGGCCGATGGCCCTTGGCTCGGCACAGGGGGCAGCTGGGGATGAGTTCATGGCGGGGCCTGGAGGCAGCCGGATACGCGGTTGACCTGCAAAGGCATGCTAATGGCCCTAAAGCCCTTCCCTGTGCCTCGTCATGCGCATCGCCACCTGGAATGTCAACTCGGTGCGCACCAGGTTGGAGCAAGTGTTGGCCTGGCTAGGGCAAGAGCAGCCGGATGTGCTCTGCCTGCAGGAGACCAAAGTGGTGGATGAGCTGTTTCCACGCGCCGCTTTCGAGAGCCTTGGCTATCAGTTGGCAATCAGTGGTCAAAAGGCCTACAACGGCGTGGCGATTCTGAGCCGTTTGCCCCTGGAAGATGTGCGCATAGGTTTTGATGCGCTGCTGGTGGATGATCCGGATGCCCTGGAGCTCAGTAGCCAGAAGCGAGTGATCAGCGCCCTGGTGGAAGGCATACGGGTGCTCAACCTCTACGTGCCTAATGGAAATTCATTGAATAGCGAAAAGTACGAGTACAAGTTGGCTTGGTTGGCTGGTCTTCGTCGCTACTTGGAGCGACAGCAGCTGCAGGGCGATCCCCTCTGCATGTTGGGAGATTTCAACATCGGCCCCGAGGCCCGCGACCTGCATGATCCCGATCGCCTCACCGGCAAAATCATGGCTAGCCAGGCCGAACGGAAAGCCCTGGCGGAGCTGCTGGATGAACGGCTCCAGGATGCATTCCGGCTGTTTGAGCCCGATGCCGGCCATTGGAGTTGGTGGGATTACCGCAGCGGCGGCTGGGAGGTGGACAGGGGCTGGCGCATAGATCACATCTATCTCAGCGAAGAGCTGGTGGCCTGTGCCACCGGCTGTGTGATCCACAAGGCCACCCGCGGCCAACTCCAACCCAGTGACCATGCGCCGGTTGTCGTGAACCTGGCCTGGCCACCATGCCTAGATGAGGATGATCAAGAGCAGGAGGAATAGGGGGGGATTTTTGATGGGATTTCTTGGTTTACAGGCCTGAACCCCTGGGCTTAGAACAGCTCGGCGCCGGTGGGATCAGATCCCTTTTGACGCAGCACAGCCTGGCGCCGGGAAGACTCGCCGCAGCTGGCGGGAGTGGGAAAAATTTTGCCTGGATTGGCCAGGGCGTCAGGATCAAAAGCCCGTCGCACCAGCTGCATGGTGGCCAGGTCGTCGGCGCTGAACATCCAATCCAAGTAACAGCGCTTGTCACTGCCCACGCCGTGCTCGCCGGTGATGCTGCCGCCCGCCTCCAGGCACAGCCGCAGGATCTCCGCACCGAGCTGTTGCACCCGCTCGTTCACCCCTGGTTCAGCGGCCGCATACAGGATTAAGGGGTGCAAATTGCCATCGCCAGCGTGGAACACATTGGCCACGGGCAGGTTGAACTGGCGGCTGAGGCACTCGATCGCGGCCAGCACCCCTGGCAGAGCGCCGCGGGGCACGACGCCGTCCTGCACGTAGTAGGTGGGGGTAATCCGACCGACGGCGGCGAAAGCGCTCTTGCGGCCTTTCCAGAGCAGGGCGCGGTCGGCTGCTTCGCTGGCCTGGCGGATCGTGCGGGCGCCCGCCTGGTGGCAGAGGCTGCTGGTCATAGCCACTGCGGCCGCCACCTCCCGCTCCTGGCCATCGAGCTCGATCAACAGCACGGCCGCCGCGTCGCGGGGATATTCATCGCGCCCGAACAGGTCGTCGACGGCGTTGATCGTGAAGTTATCCATGATTTCCATCCCCGCCGGCAGCACCCCCGCCGCCGTCACCAGGCGCACGGCCTCGCCGGCCTGCTCCATGGCGGTGAAATCGGCCAGCAGCACGGCCACGCTCTGGGGTGCTTGCAGCAGCCGCAGGGTGATGGCTGTGGCAATCCCCAGGGTGCCCTCGCTGCCGATGAAGACACCCCGCAGGTCGAGTTCTGGCATCTCCGCCAGGTTGCCGCCCAGCTGGGTGACGCTGCCGTCGGGTAGCACCACCTCCATGCCGAGTACGTGGTTGCTGGTGACGCCGTACTTGAGGCAGTGCACCCCGCCGGAGTTTTCGGCCACGTTGCCGCCGATCGAGCAGACCACCTGACTGGAGGGATCCGGCGCGTAATAGAAACCTTCACCGGCCACGGCGCGGGTCACCCAGCTATTGATCACCCCCGGTTGAACCACCACCTGCCGGTTGGGCAGGTCCACCTTGAGGATCGAGCGCATGCGGCTGGTGGCGATCACCAGCGCCTCCGATTCGGCGACAGCCCCACCGGAGAGGCCCGTGCCACTGCCCCGAGCCACGAAGGGCACGCCGTTATCGGCGCAGAGCTTCACCACCGCCGCCACCTGTTCGGTGGTCTCCGGCAGTACCACCAGCGGGGGCTGGTGGCGGTGGAGGCTGAGGCCGTCACAGTCATAGGCCAGCAGCTCCTGGCGAGCTGCCACCACGGTTCTGGGGGGTAGCAGCTTGAGCAGCCTGCGCTGCAGTCGGGGCCAATCGATGCGGGGCCCGTCGCCGGTCACTGGATCCGCTGGGGCTGCTGAATCTGCAACCTACCCAGTCAGCGGTCGCCAAGGCAGCTACCGGGATGGGCAGGTTCTGGGTAAAGATGGAGGTTGGTCTTCTCCGCGGATCGCGCCTTGATCTCGGCTTCCGTTACTGCTCCTGCTTTCAACACCACCCGCTCGCAGGAGATTTTCAGCGACGCCCTGAAACTGATGCCGGGTGGCGTGAGTTCACCGGTGCGGGCCTTTCGCTCGGTGGGTGGTCAGCCAATTGTCTTTGATCGCGTTAAGGGCGCCTACGCCTGGGATGTGGATGGCAACCGCTATATCGACTACGTGGGCAGCTGGGGCCCTGCCATCTGTGGCCACGCCCACCCCGAGGTGATCGCTGCCCTGCATGACGCCCTGGAAAAGGGCACCAGTTTCGGCGCCCCCTGCCTGTTGGAAAACCAGCTGGCCGAACTGGTTATCGATGCGGTGCCCAGCGTGGAGATGGTGCGCTTCGTGAACAGCGGCACCGAGGCCTGCATGGCCGTACTGCGGCTGATGCGGGCCTTCACCGGCCGCGACAAGCTGATCAAGTTTGAGGGCTGCTACCACGGCCACGCTGACATGTTCCTGGTGAAGGCGGGCTCCGGGGTGGCCACCCTCGGGCTGCCCGATTCCCCTGGCGTGCCCCGCAGCACCACCGCCAATACCCTCACCGCCCCCTACAACGACCTGGAGGCGGTCAAGGCCCTGTTCGCCGAAAATCCAGGCGAAATCGCCGGTGTGATCCTCGAACCGGTGGTCGGCAATGCCGGCTTCATCACCCCCGAGCCCGGCTTCCTGGAAGGCATCCGCGAAATCACCCGCGACAACGGCGCCTTGCTCGTGTTTGACGAGGTGATGACCGGCTTCCGCATCAGCTACGGCGGTGCCCAGGCCAAGTTCGGCATCACCCCAGACCTCACCACCATGGGCAAGGTGATCGGTGGTGGCCTGCCCGTGGGTGCCTACGGCGGCCGCGCCGAGATCATGGCGATGGTGTCGCCAGCTGGCCCCATGTACCAAGCCGGCACCCTCAGTGGCAACCCCCTGGCGATGACCGCCGGCATCAAGACGCTGCAATTGCTCAAGCAGCCGGGCACCTACGAGCGGCTGGAGGCGATTACCAAGCGTCTGAGTGGCGGCATCCTGGAGGCGGCCAAGGCAGCTGGCCTACCGATCACTGGCGGCTCGATCAGCGCCATGTTTGGTTTCTTCCTCTGTAACGGGCCGGTACGCAACTTTGGTGAGGCAAAGGCTGCCGATACCGAGCGCTTTGGCCGGTTGCACCGAGCCATGCTGGAAAGAGGTGTATATCTGGCCCCCAGTGCCTTTGAAGCCGGCTTCACCTCCCTGGCCCACAGCGACGCCGACATCGAGACCACCCTGGCCGCCTTCCGCGACAGCTTCGCCGCTATCGCTTAAGCGAACACCGCTTAAGTGAACACCGCTTAAGCGAAAAATCGGCTGAGCAAGCACCGGATGATTGAAATACTTCTTAAATGAACACCGCCTAAGTGAATTATCGCTTAGGCCAAACATCGGACTCGACGCTTTCGCCTTTGGATTGCTTAGGAGCTGATCAGGCCCCGGGAAGGTTCGGGGCTTGATTAGCTCCAATGTATTGAGCGGCGGCGAGCCAGCTCAATAAAAGCAAAGCCAGCCCAGTCAAGCACTGGCCGGCTCAGTCAAGGTTTATGCAGCTCAATCAAGGACTAGCCGGCTCAGTAAGCACTGGCCGGCTGAATCAAGGTTTATGCAACTCAATCAAAGCCCAGCAGGTCGAAGATTTCACGATCCTTGAGCGATACGGCTTCCAGGGGTTCTACGTTTTCCAGCATATTGCGGGCCAGTTTGAGGTATTCCTCCTGGACGGCTACCACCTCGGGGCATTCTTCCATCTCAAAAATTGTGCACTTTTTGAGGCGGGAGCGGCGGATGGCATCCACCGACTTGAAATGGGCCATGGTGCGCATGCCCACCCGATCGTTGAAGCGATCAATTTGATCAGTCTCTTCCGAGCGGTTGGCCACCACCCCACCGAGTCGCACCTTGTAGTTTTTGGCCTTGGCTTGAATCGCCGAAATGATTCGATTCATCGCGAAGATGGAATCGAAATCGTTTGCGGTCACGATCAGGCAGTAGTCAGCATGCTGTAGAGGTGCGGCAAAGCCGCCACAAACCACGTCACCTAGCACATCGAAGATCACCACATCTGTGTCCTCCAGCAGGTGGTGCTCCTTGAGCAATTTAACGGTTTGGCCAGTTACATAGCCACCGCAGCCAGTGCCGGCTGGCGGGCCGCCAGACTCCACGCACATCACACCGTTGTATCCCTCAAAAACGAAGTCTTCCGGCCGCAGTTCTTCTGTGTGGAAGTCCACGGTTTCGAGAATGTCGATCACCGTGGGCACCATCGACTTGGTGAGGGTGAAGGTGGAATCGTGCTTGGGATCGCAGCCGATCTGTAGCACCCGTTTGCCCAGCTTGGAGAAGGCGGCCGAGAGGTTGGAGGAGGTGGTGGATTTGCCGATGCCGCCTTTGCCATAAACGGCGATCACCAGGGCTCCCGCTTCGATTTTCATCGAGTCGTCCTGGTGAACCTGCAGGCTGCCTTCACCGTCGAGGCGCGAGATGGTCGTGGTCATGGGATCCGTGTGTGTGAGAGCGGGAAATGAGTGGCTTTAGCTGTAGCTAGAACTAGAGCTAGAGCTAGAGCTAGAGCTAGAGCTAGGGCTAGGGCTAGAGCTAGAGCTAGAGCTAGAGCTAGATCTGAAGCTATTTAACTGAAGCTGGAACTGGAACTGGCGCTGCCCTGCTGGTCTTTGCGGGTAGGGTTAGTGGCAGGATTTGGCGGTGGCTTGAGTTGGCGCCGCTAAACCTCGGGCTGTCAGCTGTTTGGATATTTGATTACCGCCCTGACGGCGGCTCTGCCATGCCCATCAGCGACTGAAATGGGCTTTGGCGTCGTAGAGCACCTCCTCGGTGATGGCGGTGATGCCCTGGTCCTTGGCGTAGGTCTCGGTGTTGCGCCGCACCTTGCCGCGCACAAAGAAGGGAATCCGGGCCAGGCCGGCCTCTCCGTCGGCGGTCCAGCTGAGCACCGCGGCCATAGCTGAATCGGCGAGGCCCATATCGCCGATACTGATATCGCTGGTGGCAGGGGCCTCAGGGGCCTCAAGCAAGGCGGTGGCCGCAGCGCTTGAGCCAACAGTTGCGCTATTGGTGGCAACCGCTTTAGGCGCTTCCCCCAGATGGCTGCGATGGCCTTCCACGAATTCGAAGTCGTGGCGGAACATGCCGATCAGGTGCTCCTCCAAGCCCATCATCAGCGGATGCACCCAGGTGTCGAACATCACATTGGCCCCCTCCCAGCCCATCTGGGGCGAGAAGCGAGCCGGCACATCCTGAACGTGCAGCGGTGAACTGATCACGGCACAGGGGAGCCCCAGCCGCTTGGCGCTGTGCCGTTCCATCTGGGTGCCGAGCACCAATTCCGGCGCTGCGGCGGCCATCGCTTTTTCCACCGCCAGGTAGTCGTCACTGATCAGGGCCTCCAGTCCCAGATCCTTGGCGGCGGCGCGCACCTCCCGGGCCTGTTCACGGCTGTAGCTGCCCAGGCCCACCACCTTGAAACCCAGCTCTTGGCTAGCGATGCGGGCGGCGGAGATCGCATGGGTGGCATCGCCAAAGATGAACACCCGCTTACCGGTGAGGTAGGTGGAATCGATCGAGCGGGAATACCAGGGCAGCCGTGAGCGCTGCTCAGCCTGCTGGGCGGCCCGCTCACTCAACTCTGGATCTAGATCCAAGACGCGACCCAGTTCCAGCAGAAAATCGAGCGTGGCGCCGATGCCAATCGGCACCGTGCGAATGGTGGGCATGCCGAACTGGCGCTCCAGCCAACTGCAAACACTGCCGGCCACCTCTGGATATAGGCAGACATTGGCGTCGGCCTGGGGCAGGCGGATCAAATCGGCGGGCCTGGCCCCCAGGGGCGCCACCACCGCCACGTCCACCCCCTGCTCCGCCAGCAGTCGCGTCACCTCCAGCACATCATCGCGGCAGCGGAAACCCAGCAAGCTGGGCCCGAGCAGATTCACCCGCGGCCGGCGTCCCTGCTCTCGCCAGCGAGAGGGGGAGGGCTTTGGCGCTCCCGGCTCGGGCATATTGTTTTTGAGCAGAGTGCGCACCAACTGATAAAAAGTTTCAGCGGCGCCCCAGTTCTCCTTTTTGGAATAGGCCGGCAACTCCAGATTCACCACCGGAATGCCACCCAGATCCATGGTGTTGGCCAGGGAGCCGGGCTGATCTTGAATCAGCTCCGCCGTACAGCTTTCACCCACCAGTAGGGCCTCGGGCTGGAAGCGATCCACGGCGGCGTGCACGGAGCGCTTCACCAACTCCGCAGTATCGCCGCCCAGGTCGCGGGCTTGAAAGGTGGTGTAGGTGACGGGAGGGCGCCGATCGCGCCGCTCGATCATCGTGAACAGCAGATCGGCATAGGTGTCCCCCTGGGGGGCATGCAACACGTAGTGCAGACCCTCCATGGAGGAGGCGATGCGCATCGCCCCCACATGGGGCGGGCCTTCGTAGGTCCACAGGGTGAGTTCCATCAGCGCGCAGCTCCGGCGGTGGGGTTGGCCATGGCGAGGGAATTGGCGGTAGTGAACGGTTCTGTCGCCCCAGCGGCCATGGGAACTGGGGAGGCCGCTGGGGCGGCCGCTGCTGGGTTGACGGCCGGCTCTGTGCCGAAGTGCAGCAGCGAGCGGCGCTGCAGGGGCCGGGCAAACAATTCAGCCAGATCCCCGGCTTGATCGATGCCGTGGATGGGGCTGAACACCAGCTCAATCGACCACTTGGTGGCGATGCCTTCCGCCTCCAGTGGATTGGCCAGTCCCAGGCCGCAGAGCACCAGGTCGGGCCTTGCCGCCCGCACCCGCTCCAGCTGCAGCTCCACGTCTTGGCCTTCGCTGATCTGGGTGCCGCTCGGCAGCAACTCGATCTCGGCCCCCAGCAGCTGGCGATCCAGGTAAGGGGTGCCAACTTCCACCAACTCCATGCCACATTCGCGCTGCAGAAAGCGCGCTAGCGACAGTTCCAGTTGGGAATCGGGCAGTAAAAACAGGCGCCGACCACTCAATATCTCCCGGTGGGGTGCAATCGCACGCCGGCCGCGCTCCACCAGGGGATCCAGCAGCGCTGCCACCTGGGCATCGGCGATGCCAAAGGCCGCCGCCGCCGCCGCCATCCAGGCGCGGCTGCCCTCCACGCCCAGGGGATAGGGGGCGCTGATCAGCTCAGCGCCGCGGGCCTGCAGGGCCCTTGCCGTGGCGGAGAGGAAGGGCTGAGCCAACAGCACCTTTGTGCCTCTACCCACCGGCGGCAACTCTGTGGAGCGCCGGGGAGGCAGGCTGCGCACCACCTCGATGCCGAGGCGCTGGAACAGACCGATCAAGCGATCTTCCACCATGTCGGCCAGGGTGCCCACCAGCAGCAGCTGGGGGGCATCGCTTGCCGGCAGCAGGGGCACCAGGGCGGTGAGCGCCTGATCCTCCCCCTGGGTGAAGGTGGTCTCGATGCCACTGCCGCTGTAATTGACCACCATCACCTGGCCGGCCAGGCGCCGATTGATTCGCTCGGCGGCCTTGGCCAAATCGAGCTTGATCACCTCGCTGGGGCAGGAACCCACCAGGAACAGGGTGCGAATCTCTGGTCGTCGCTCCAACAGGTCGTTGACCAGCCGGTCAAGCTCGGCGTTGGCGTCGGCCAGACCGGCCAGGTCCCGTTCGCCGAGAATGGCGGTGCCGAAGCGCGGTTCGGCAAAAATCATCACCCCGGCGGCGCTTTGCACCAGGTGGGCGCAGGTGCGGGAGCCCACCACCAGGAAGAAGGCATCAGGCATGCGCCGATGCAGCCAAACGATTGAGGTGAGTCCGCAAAAAACCTCGCGCTGTCCGCTCTGCTTGAGCAACGGCGGCAGATCGTCCCGCAGTGCCGCTCCTGATCCTGGGCTCTCGACCATTTTTTGAACCATTCCCGGCCTCCGTGCCGAGATTCGCTTACCTGCCTAACCAGGCCGAAGCACCCATCCGCTGACCCCGTTACATCTCTTCGGGATTACTGGCTCGATTGCTAGCAAACGCTGAACTAAACCAGGGGCCAGGGGGGCCTAGACCGGCATCAACGCCAGAATGTGCTAAGCGGGCTGTGCTAAGCGGTGAGATTGGACCGTTGCCGAGGTCTAATCAACGACGGCGGTATGGGGCTACAGCCCTGCTGGAGATTCCCCTGCTGGCGCTTTCCCCCTTGTGCATCTGTCTGTTGGCCAGTCGCTTTTTGGCCAGCTGCTCCGCCGGAGGGTTGGCCCTGGCGTTGGCGGCCAACTGCAGCAGAACTACCTATGGTGAAAGGAGATCGATCCCAGCTCAAGATCCCTGGAGAGGCGGCTGGTCTGGAGAAATCCGCCCAGGCGGTAAAGTCCCCGGACCTGAAGCCGGCCCGCTGCCGCCTCCTTGAGCGAACGCCCCGCCAGAATCACCCTCTCGGCCAGCCTGAGCGCTGAGAACCGGCCGATCAGCCGGCGCAGCTCTGGCCTGCAGAGTTCTGGCCTGGCTGGTTCGAGCCTCCAGCCCTCCCCTGGGCAGCGGGGCAGCGCCCCTTCTGGTGCCTCCAGGGTCACAGGTACCGAGGTGGGTGGTGGCAGTTCCGGCGCCAGCTGTGTGATCACCACCGACAGCGAGGGTCGGAGGCTGGCCAACCAATCCAGCCATGTGCAGTCGATTGAACTGCGCACCTACGTTTTTCTCGATTCGCTCCAACCCCAGCTGGCCGCCTACATGGGCACCGTCAGCCAGGGCTTTCTGCCGATCCCAGGCGATGCCTGTCTGTGGCTTGAGGTGTCACCGGGCATGGCGGTGCACCGCGTCACCGACATAGCCCTCAAGGCCAGCACCGTGCGCCTGGGCCAGATGGTGGTGGAGCGCGCCTTCGGTTCCCTGGCCATCTACAACCGAGATCAGAGCAATGTGCTCCACTCCGGTGACGTGGTGCTGGAGGCGATCGGCAGCAAAATCTCCCAGCGCAGTCGCTGCGAGGTCACCTGGACCGAGATCATTCGCGCCATCACCCCCGATCACGCCGTACTGATCAATCGCCTTAACCGCAGAGGTTCAATGATCCAGGCGGGAATGAGTATGTTCATCTTGGAAACCGAGCCGGCTGGCTATGTGTTGATCGCCGCTAATGAGGCGGAAAAGGCGTCCAATATCACCGTGGTGGATGTTAAGGCCGTTGGCGCTTTTGGCCGACTCACCCTGGCTGGGCGGGAAGGCGATGTGGAGGAGGCCGCCTCTGCAGCGATGCGGGCCGTGGCGATGATTAACGGCTAAGGCGATCCCAGCATCGCTCCATCAGCTTGCCGGTGATAAGCATTGCCAAGCTGTTTTGGTGCATCAATAGCCGAGCTTTTGCACCGGTTTCACAGCTTCAAAAAACTTATAGCCCGGCGACTCTTGCCGCTTTCGCCAGGACAGCACCAGGGCTATTTGCATTAAATTTTAGCCAGTTAATCAACTACTTATTGCCATAAGACTTGGCTGGGAATCGCTCGCATGTCGCTGGCTTGCACAGGGTCTGAGCAGAGATTTTGAAGTGATTTCGAATAAACTTAGAATAGATTTAGAATAGATTTAGAATGGATTTAGAATAGATTTAGGAAAAGTTGCAGGTGATTGCGAAGCAGGTGAGAAGAGTTTGCCAGGGACTGGGTAGGGATGAGGCGAATGTGTCAAATATTTGCGAGAAATACGCGAAGAGTTTGTCAGGTATTTATGAGGTATTTGCGAAAAAACTATGATGTATTGCCAGGAGGTTGAGAGAAAATTGCTGGATAAATTCGATAAAGTCGTGAAGATATTTTAAGTAAATGCAAGGATATCATGGATAAAATACTAAGAAAACCTGCATGCGATATGAGGAATAGCAAAGTGATCGCGCTGGCGATGCATGGGATCTGTCTATGGTGAGAGCCTTATGAATTACACTTAGCCATTAGTTTTTTGGCAATAATTGCGCGGCTACTTCCGCTGGCAATCTTGATAACCCCAGAGTCTAGCTGGGGCATTGCCTGGGCAACTGCCCGAATGTTTTGGATTGAGGCAGGCGGATGTTGCCGCCCAATCAAGTTGTTTTAAGCCTGAAGAAATAACAGATTTGCATGGATTAAAGTTGCAATAAGTATTGCGATAGTTGATTCGTTCTTGGTGCCCGGAGGCCGGATGGGCAATATTATGAGCTGTTATTATTGGCAATCATAAAGTATAGCAATGTCGACCACAACTTGGATTTATTTGCTATTTATTTTTGTATTTAAGCTTTTTTGCTGGCTTCGACCCCGATCGCTGCAGTTTAGGGCTGAAATCGAGGAATTTATGCGGTTTGCCTGGCCAGCCGGCCGGGCCGGAATTCCCAGCCAAAACGCCGCCCAAAAGCAACCAGGCTGGGCCAGAATCACAAGCCAAAATTACAGGCAAGAATTTCGAGCCAGCCAGCAGGCCGGGCCAGAATCCCCATCGATCTGGCCCAGGGGCCTCTACAAGGGCAGATCGCTGGGCCCAATTATCGAGTCCGCTTTCCAGGCCAAATTGCTTGGTTGAGAACGGGTTTCAGCCCTCTAGTCCCAGCAGCCGCCTCAAGCCAGGGGCAATCGCCCGGGCAGCCTTGCCGCGGCTGCCCAGCTTGCTCTTCAGGTGACTGCCCATCTCGGCATAGGAACTGCCGGCCTCCCGTACAAAAAAAATCGGGTCGTAGCCGGGACCATGGCCCTGGGGCCTGGTCAGGATCAGTCCATGGCATACCCCCTGGGCCTCCAGCACCACCTGGCCGCTGGGATCCACCAGGGCCATGGCGCTCACGAAGCGGGCGGAGCGATAGGGGGAGTCGCCGAGTTCGTGCAACAGGCGATGGATGCGCTCGTGATCGGTGGGGGCATAGCGGGCGGAGTAGATGCCAGGGGCGCCGCCCAGGGCATCCACCTCCAGACCCGAATCGTCGGCCAGGGTCCAGCAATTGGTGAGGCCGCCGATGGCCTCGGCTTTTAAGCGAGCATTGGCCGCGTAGGTGCTACCAGTTTCCTCCACCTCAATACCGCGGGGTTGCTGGCGCACATCCACAGCCATGCCTTCAAGCATGGCGCTGATTTCGGTCACCTTGTGGGCGTTACCACTGGCGATTACCAGCACGGTCATTGAACTGGCTCAATGAGCGGCCATTGTGCGATAGCGCCGGCAAGGCCAGCGGTCGCCGCGAAACCGCAGCGAAACTCAACGTTTTATGTAGCACTGATCAGCGGGCCTTATCGCTCAGCCCGGCAACGGTGATCTACGTCTAGGCCAAATGGGTTGACGGGGGGTTTCGCGGGGGAGCACTGTTGCTCACGAACATCCAACTCCCGTCCTCCAGGAGCAGGTAATGGCCAACGAAACCATGGGCATCGCCCTCGGCATGATCGAGACAAGGGGCTTGGTCCCCGCGATCGAAGCCGCTGACGCGATGACCAAGGCCGCCGAAGTGCGTCTGATCGCCCGCGAGTTTGTCGGCGGCGGCTACGTCACCGTGATGGTGCGTGGCGAAACCGGTGCCGTCAACGCCGCAGTGCGCGCCGGCGCCGATGCCTGCGAGCGCGTGGGTGATGGCCTGGTGGCCGCCCACATCATTGCCCGCCCCCACCGCGAAGTGGAGCCGGCCCTCGGCAATGGTGAGTACGCCGGTCAATCCAAGGACTGAGCTGACTGACGCCTAACGCGTTCAACCATCTCATCCCTTACCGACCCACCCGAGACAACCCATGAGCAAGAAGTACGACGCAGGGGTTAAGGAGTACCGCGACACGTATTGGACTCCTGATTACGTTCCCCTCGACACCGACCTGCTGGCCTGCTTCAAGTGCACCGGCCAGGAAGGCGTGCCCAAGGAAGAGGTCGCCGCAGCCGTGGCCGCTGAATCCTCCACCGGCACCTGGTCCACCGTTTGGTCCGAGCTCCTCACCGATCTCGACTTCTACAAGGGCCGTTGCTACCGCATCGAAGACGTTCCTGGCGACAAGGAATCCTTCTATGCCTTCATCGCCTATCCCCTCGACCTGTTCGAAGAAGGCTCGATCACCAACGTGCTGACCTCCCTGGTTGGCAACGTGTTCGGCTTCAAGGCCCTGCGCCACCTGCGCCTGGAAGACATTCGCTTCCCGATGGCCTTCATCAAGACCTGCCCCGGCCCGCCGAACGGCATCCACGTCGAGCGCGACCGGATGAACAAGTACGGCCGTCCCCTGCTGGGTTGCACGATCAAGCCGAAGCTCGGCCTCAGCGGCAAGAACTACGGCCGGGTGGTGTATGAGTGCCTCCGCGGTGGTCTGGACTTCACCAAGGACGACGAAAACATCAACTCCCAGCCCTTCCAGCGCTGGCAGAACCGTTTTGAGTTCGTGGCCGAGGCCGTGACACTCGCCCAGGAAGAAACCGGCGAGAAAAAAGGTCACTACCTCAATTGCACCGCCAACACTCCCGAAGAGATGTATGAGCGTGCTGAGTTCGCCAAGGAACTCAAGCAGCCGATCATCATGCACGACTACATCACCGGTGGCTTCACCGCCAACACCGGTCTGTCGAAGTGGTGCCGTAAGAACGGCATGCTGCTGCACATCCACCGAGCCATGCACGCGGTGATCGACCGCCATCCCAAGCACGGCATCCACTTCCGGGTGCTGGCCAAGTGCCTGCGCCTCTCCGGTGGTGACCAGCTGCACACCGGCACCGTGGTCGGCAAGCTCGAAGGTGATCGTCAGACCACCCTGGGCTACATCGACCAGCTGCGCGAATCCTTCGTTCCCGAAGATCGCAGCCGCGGCAACTTCTTCGATCAGGACTGGGGTTCCATGCCTGGCGTGTTCGCCGTAGCCTCCGGCGGTATCCACGTGTGGCACATGCCCGCG
This sequence comes from Prochlorococcaceae cyanobacterium, assembly GCA_044375975.1. Taxonomy (GTDB): domain Bacteria; phylum Cyanobacteriota; class Cyanobacteriia; order PCC-6307; family Cyanobiaceae; genus UBA5018. Next base: position 39,816 of record JBILLQ010000012.1, on the reverse strand, counting down.
CTGGTTAGCATCTTTGGCGATGACTCCGTGCTCCAATTTGGTGGTGGTACCCACGGCCACCCCTGGGGTTCGGCTGCTGGTGCCGCCGCCAACCGGGTTGCTCTCGAAGCTTGCGTCAAGGCACGCAACGCCGGCCGCGAGATCGAGAAGGAAGGTCGCGACATCCTGTTGGGTGCCGCCAAGCACAGCCCTGAGCTGGCTATCGCACTCGAAACCTGGAAGGAAATCAAGTTCGAGTTCGACACCGTCGACAAGCTAGACGTTCAGTGATCAATCACTGACTGGAATTAGAAGATGTTTTTTGTAAGCATCTTCATTCCAGTGGTGTCAGATCCGAGCCTCGAATCGATTTCGGTTCATTCCATCCATCCATCACAGGATCCCCATGCCCTTCAAGAGCACCGTGGGTGACTATCAAACAGTCGCCACCCTGGAGACCTTCGGCTTCCTCCCGCCGATGACCCAGGACGAGATCTACGATCAAATTGCCTACATCATTGCCCAGGGTTGGAGCCCGCTCGTAGAGCACGTTCACCCCAGCCGCTCCATGGCGACCTATTGGTCTTTCTGGAAGCTGCCCTTCTTCGGCGAGAAGGACCTGAACGTAGTGGTCAATGAGCTTGAGGCCTGCCACCGCGCCTATCCTGATCACCATGTGCGTCTGGTGGGCTACGACGCCTACACCCAGAGCCAGGGATCTTGCTTTGTGGTGTTCGAAGGTCGCTGAATCAGGTAACTGATTTGGTAAATTGAGTGATGCCAATTGCTGAGATCAAACCATGATTCACGCCTGGTTTTGATCGTTAAAACGGTAATTGGCCTTGCTCAAGGGTTTATCAGCTGATCTTCTTGGCTGATCCCATTACCTCTACTCAGCCTGCTCAACTCGCCATCTCCAGGTTCACTGCTTTCGGGAACACATTCTCAGGAACACTGTTCTCAGGAATACTGATCCAGAGATAATGCTCTCGAGCTCACTAAACTCAGTTTCATTGCCCTCGCATTCAGAAGTTTCCGCTCAGGTGTTTCTGGTCAAGGGTTTCTGGTCAAGAGTTTGTGAACAGTGGTTTCTGACCTGGGACTAATGAGTAGGGCTTCAATTTAGATGCCTCTCATTAGTTAGCTCAAATCATATGATTTAGGGCTTTTCAATCGGTGGCCCTGGTATCTCCGAGCCACCAGTTCATTTTTTTATTAGTCACTCCATTCGTCGGGCGGACATGGCCAGCACATCTAGCCGGGAAGCAGCACTAGAGCGCCGCAAGGCCCTCACCAACGGCGGCAAAAAGGCCTCCAGCCGCTTCACGTCTGGAGCCAGCCGGGTGCGCAGTGCCAGCGATGCACGGCCTAGCCGAACCGCTGTCACTCCAGCTGCGGCGAGCGCCTCAGCCCCTGTCAGCGCCGCTGTGCGGCCCGCCGCCCAGCTCTCCTCACCAGCTAGGAGCCGCAGCCTCCTTGACTCCGCCAGCCAGGAAAGGCGGGAGATCAAGCCGATTGCCAATCCCAGTCGTGAGCTGGTGCTGTCGCGCCGTCAAGCCCTCAGTCGCAGTGGCAAACGCGCCAGTACCTCCCGAGATCGAACCCGCACCGATCTGGGCGTCACTGTTAATCGCGGCACCGCCTCCGGCGGCACTGCCGCCCCAGCGGCTGCGGCCGGCGAACACAAGTGCAAGTGCCACGAAAAGCAGGCCAGCAGCGCCGCCCAGAGCTCAGCCTCCTCCCGGCTAGGTGAATCGCGGTTGGGTGACTCCCTGGCCAATCGCCCCGAGGGCGATCGCCGCAGCGCCAGCCCCAAGCGAAGCGCCCAATACAACCCCAGCCGGGCCCTGGTGCTCGCCCGCCGCGAAGCTCTCTCCAAGCGCGGCAAGTCGGCAACGATCTCCACCAGCAGCACCGCAGCCTCAATGGCTCGCCAAGGCAACCCCGACCTCACCAGCCGCGAGTTGGCTCAAAAGGTGCGGGAACTGAAGACCAAGGTGGGCAGTGCTGGTTGCGCCCGCAACGGCTCTGGATCCCGGCCCTGTGGCCCCAACCGCCATGGCTCCAAGCAGCAGGCCACCGCTGACGCCCATTGGAAGGTGGGGGTCAGCGAAACCAGCAGCGGCCAAATCGTTACCGGCACCCAGGCCAATCGCTCTGTAAAGACCACCGGCAATGAGGCCGCCACCTGCCGGCCGATCACCGGCACCGAATACCTCGGCGCCGAGGTGTTCCAAACCTTCTGTCAAAGCGGCCCCGTGGCCACCCAGCCCGCCAAGGTGCGCATCAGCGACACCAGCCACGGCAACCGGGTCACCGGCAATGAAGTGGGCCGTTCCGAAAAGGTGACCGGCGATGAACCGGGCACCTGCAAAAACATCACCGGCACCGAATACATATCTGCAAACCAATCGGCCATCTACTGCGGTGGTACCGCCAACCCCAGCCCCCGCAAGGTGGGCCTCAGCCAAACCCAAGGTGGTCAGGCTGTCTCAGGGGTGATGGTCGGTCGCTCCCAGAAGGTGACCGGCGATGAACCCGGTTCAGGTCTGCAGCTCACCGGCGACCAGTACCTGGGCTCCGAACCGCCCGCCGCTGGCCGCGCCCCCGCCAAGGTGGGCAACGAAAACACCCTGCGCGGCACCGGTGTCACCGGCACCACCGTGGGGCGCAGCGACCTGGTCACCGGCGACGAGGCCGGCAGCTGCAAGTTGATCACCGGCGATGAGTACATCGGCAGCAAGCAGTACGACAGTTTCTGCGGCTCCAGGCCCGCTCCGGAAGCGGCCAAGGTGGGTTTCAGCATCACCAACCGCACCCAGGTGGTCAGCGGCACCCGTACCGGCCGTTCCAGCAAGGTGACTGGCGATGAGCCAGGCACCTGCAAGGTGGTCACCGGCACCCCCTATGCCGGCCTGGAACAGGCAAGTGATTACTGCTCCGGCCAGCAGCTCGGCGCCATCCGCTCCCGCACCCCTGTGCGCGGCGCCAGCCGCATGAGTGGCATTCAGCCAGGCATTGGTGGTGTGATGACCGGCGCCCAGCGCGGTGCCTGTGAACCGATCTCCGGCACTCCCTATGTGGGCGCTGATCAATTGGTGGAAGCCTGCGGTGCCGCCGTTGAACAGGATGCCGACTTCCCCCAGTCCCTCAGCGGTACGCAGCCCTGGCAGCAGTTCAGCGTTCAATCCCCTGCCCAAGCCGCCCAGGTGTCCAGGGAGCAGCCTGCTTTGGTTAACGAGCCAGTGGCGCCTGCTGCCCCCCAGCGCTCCACTCCCCAGCGCTCAACTGTTACTGGCAGCAGCTACGAATTCGGCAGCAGGGTTACCGGCCCTTTTGATATGGCCGGCGACAAGGTAACCGGCACCGAGCAGTTCCGCTCGGAGCACCGTGGTAACCAGAGGTCCCGCGGACCGATTGAACTGGCTGCCCGGGGTGCCGCTAGCGCTGCCGCCTCCAGCAATGCCCAAGCAAGTGTCCCAGCCAATTCACCTGCCAGCGCCGATGCTCGGGCGCTATCTCGAGTTACGGGAGAGGGAATCACCGCTGGCCTAAAGATCACTGGCGATGATTGGGATCGGGGCGAGCGCGTCACCGGCACTGAAGGGGTTTCCGCCCGTCGCCGCAACCCCAGCCGGCCCGGCCAGATGAGTGCCATGCCCAGCTTTCAGAACAAGCGCAATGAGCAGGTGCCCGAGCCCGTGAGTCGCGTGACAGGTTCCAGTGGTAACACCCAATCTGGTTCGCTGATCACCGTCTCTGGCGGCGCCCGCGGTTGAGCTGCCGATGCCCCGACAGTCGCTAAATCGCGGCGGACCCCTGGCCCCCACCGCGCCGCGCCGCTCCGCCCAAGGACAATCCAAGGCAGCGGCCACCAGCTCAGGGCTGGATTCAGCTGAAAACCAGAACCCTATGGGCGGTTCTAGCCAGCAGCCCCTGCGCCTGAGGGGTACCCGAGCCCGAGCTGCCATGCAGCAAGCTCAACCCCAAGCCCCCTCGGTCGCCTCTGGCGCCCGTCGCCAGGGCCGTCGCAATCCGGCTCGGCAGCAGCAGTTGGTTACTGGAGCTGCCGGCGCCCAGGTTCAATCAGGGCGGGGCAGATCCGGCAAAGCTCGTCCTGCGGCCGCCACACCTGAACAGATCAAGGCTGTCCAGGCCAAGGCGGTTCAGGCCAGAATTAATCAAGCGCGCAGTGACAAGGCCAGGGCGGAGCAGGCCAGTATTGCTCAGCCTGTAATTATTCAGCCTGTAAATTCTGCCCCAGGGCGGGTAAATACAGTTTTAGCTGGTAAAGCGCCAGTAAACACAAGTTCGCCTGGCTCAGCGCGATTAAGAGCAAATCGTGCCAGCGTGTCCCTGGCTGCCACCCACGCGACCAATAGTTCTACTTCCCCCTGTCATCCACTCACCGATCAAGCGGCAAATTCCAGGCTTCAAGACTATGATAATAACGTAAAGTTAGCCTTTGATCGCATAGTTCCAGTGCTCAAGCAGCTGTCAGCGCTGCAGCACGAGTCAGATTTTGTTCAGATTGCCCAGCAACTAGCCCTTGCTGAGTTGGGCTATGAGCTACCCCTGCCAATCCTGGAGACAGCCTGGGTTAGCCAGCTGGATATGCGCACCCTATTTGCCTGGTGTGTATTCCAGTCCTATGAGCAGACAAGCGCCAACTTCTTCGACAATGATCCCCTGGCAGGCATGCCAGATACTCAGGCGGCTGTTTCGTTTAATCAGTTTTTGCTTGACTGCGGATTCCATCTGTTGGATGTCACTCCCTGTGCGGATGGACGCCTAGCCCACGCCATCGCCTATGCCCTGCGGCTGCCCTATAGCTCTGTGCGACGCCGCCCCCACGCCGGTGCCCTATTTGACGTGGAAAACACGGTAAATCGCTGGGTAAAAACTGAACATAAGCGTTATCGCGAAGCTCTGCCTAATGCCGCTCATGAAGATACCCGCTATTTAAAGGTTGTTCTTTACCACTTCAGTTCTAAGGAACCCCTTCACGAAGGTTGTGCTGCCCATGGCAGTGACGACAGCAAAGCTGCAAGCTGTGGTTTGCACAGACTGCGGGATTTTCAACAGGCGGTCGAGAACAGCTTTTGCTGTGGAGCATCGGTAGATCTCTTGTTAATCGGCCTGGATACAGATACCGATGCCCTGCGGGTGCATGTGCCAGGCATGGATGGCACAACCCACCTAGATCGTTGGCTAGCGGTCGCTGATGTATATGCAGCCACCTGTTCACTCGCTGCTAGCGAAGCTCGCCGGCGTATAGAAGAGCTGGTAAATGATGCCGCAGCATCCAGCCCAGATCCCGGTATGGTTAAGCTGATCGCTCGCTTAGTGGAAAACAATATTTCTCAAATTGACTATGTGCGCAAGTTCCATGGAAGCAGCTACAGAGACGCCAGCCATGCGGAGCGCTTCATTGGGGTTGGCATAGGATTCAAGGAAATTCATCTGCGCAATCTTACTTATTTCGCTTACATGGATACCGTGGAGGAGGGGGCGGCCGACCTGGATGTAGGGGTCAAAATTTTTAAAGGACTTAATGTTTCCCGCGGCTTGCCTGTGCCTGTGGTGGTGCGATTCGACTATCACGGCCAGGTGCCTGGCGCTCGGGAGAGGGCGATCCGCAATTGCCAACGGGTACAGGCGGCCATAGAAAATCGCTATGCAGACCTGTTTGAGCAGGGCCTGCTGCACGCCTTACTCACCATTCGCGATCAGGATGGTCATGTGGCGGCAGAGGCGGTGGGCTCTACAATTACCTTTGCCAGCCAAGGGGGACATTGAAATGCTGATTTGCAAAGTTCTTAAGCCACTTGTTTCTACCAATCGCATCCGCGATTTTGAGCATAAACACCTGCAAGTGGTTCTGGATGGAAGCACTAAAAAAGTTGCCGTAGACGCCGTGGGCTGTGTTCCGGGTGACTGGGTGATTTGCGTTGGCAGCTCGGCAGCCCGTGAGGCGGCTGGCAGTAAGTCATATCCCAGCGATCTAACGATCGTAGGCATCATCGATCATTGGGATCCTGAGGCTGGGAAATAATGGAAATCATGCAGGTAACCGGTTCCTTGGTCTGCACTTATCGCGTTGGTGGCTTGGATCATTGCAACCTGCGGGTGCTCCGCAATGCCAAGGGAAAAGTGAGCGTAGCCGTGGATCCGGTGGGAGCCGCCCCTGGCAACTGGGTGTTTACCGCCAGTGGCTCAGCTGCTCGGCTGGCCTGTCCAGTGCCCACCGTGTTCACAGATCTAACTATCGCCGGCATCATCGATTGCTGGGAGCCCGACGGCTGAATCGCTTGCGGCCTTAGCCCTGCCGCCTTGCTTCCGTATCACCGCATCGCTCCCCCTTGCCATGGCCAATCCTCCTCCTAGTAGCGACGCCCCCTCGGAGCCTTCCGAAGGCGCTAGTTCCACCGGCAGCTCCATGGGCGAGTCCGCTGGTCTTAGCAGCATTGGTGGGCCTAGCGAATCCGCTTCTACGCCCAGCGCCAGTGCCACCAGCTCGGCAGCAGCTGATGAATCAGCTGCTGCTGGAGTAAGTGCCGCTGCAGCTACCCCTGCTGCCGCAAGCAATGCTTTGGCAGCCATGGCGCCAGTGATCCAAGAACCGGCCAGCCCTGAGCCAGCTGTTAGCACCACCCTGGCGAGCCCATCGCCAGCCAATGCTGAGCCAGCTCAGGCTGAGCCAGCCAAGCCAGCGCCAAAAACTGTCGAGCGCCGCCAGAGCAGCCCTGCTCCCCAGGCGGCCAACGCCAATTCTCGCCGGTCCACCAGTTCCCCCATTCGCACCACCGCCACCAACACCTTGAGCAGCACTCCCACCAGCGCCGGCCGCCGCAGCTCCGGCCGCTCTGTAGCCGCCACTGGCGGCCGTTCTGCCGCCAGTGGCGGCAAAAGCCCAGCCCCTTCCTCACTCACCAGTGCTCCTGTGACTCCTCCTCCCCACGGCATCGCCCTCGGCATGATCGAAACCCGCGGCTTGGTGCCCGCCATTGAGGCGGCTGACGCCATGACCAAGGCAGCTGAAGTTACCTTGATCGCCCGCGAATTCGTCGGTGGTGGCTACGTGAGCGTTCTGGTACGCGGTGAAACCGGTGCCGTCAACGCCGCCGTTCGCGCCGGTGCCGATGCCTGCGAGCGCGTCGGCGATGGTCTAGTCGCTGCTCACATCATCGCCAGACCCCATTCCGAAGTGGAGCATGTGCTCACCGGAACTGGCGAAACCCGTCGCCTGTGAGCTCGATGGGCGCCGAACATCCGCGCGTCCTTGGTTACCTCGGCCGCGCCTTGAGTTTGGAACTTTCTGCCGTTCAGCAGTACATGACCCAGGCTTCCCTTGTGGATCTTTGGGGTGACCATGAAGCTGCTGGTCGGTTTCGGCATGAGACCGTCGAGGAGATGCAACATGCTGACAAAATTGTCAAGCATATGCTCTCCCTGGGGGTGGCTCCCGCCGCCTCTCAGCTGCGGCCTGTTACCCATGCGACCGATCTGATCGGTTTGTTACGACTTAATCAGGTCCTGGAAATGGACCTGATTAATCACTATGCCGAAGCGGTGCGCTTTTGCCTGCTGATCGGTGACGAGAAGAACGAGGCTTTCTTCCGTGATTTGTGGAACGATGAGCAGCACCACGGGGAGGAGCTGAGTGTCTGGCTGCGGGACCTGTCTCGCTTCGGCCCTGGCTCTGAGGCTCGGGCTAGCTTTTGAGCTGCATCCCCCATTGGGCCCCTGGGATCCCCTAGGGTCCCCCTGATCACAGGGCACCTTCTGCTTGGAACTGCCCATGGCAAGTTGCCTTCCCAAGTTGCCATGGCAAATGCCTATTGCAAATTCCCAAGGTTAAGGCTAAGGTGAGTCCAAGGTTAACGTGAATACTAAATAGCCACTGTTAATCTAGCCACTCTTAATCTAGCCACTGTTAATCTAGCTACTGCTTATCCAGCAACCGCCGCCGCTTTCCTCCCCCTACGCCCTTGCCCACCGCCCTGCCACTGCCTCTGCAAACCGTCTGGCTGATCCCTATCTATGGGTTTGCCGGCATGGTGCTGTCTTTGCCCTGGGCCACTGGCTGGATCAAACGCAACGGGCCCCGACCAGCCGCCTACTTGAACCTTCTTGTCACCTTGCTGGCAGTGGTGCACGGCAGCATAGTTATTGGTGAGGTACTGGAGCTGGGTCCTCAGCACCTATCTTTTGATTGGTTTCAGGTAGCAGATATAGATTTGCGTATTGGCTTTGACTTATCTCTCATTAACCTGGCAGCCCTTGAGCTGGTTACGTTCATGAGTTTTATTTGTCAGGTATTTGCCCTGGGATATCTTGACAAGGAATGGGCGTTGGCTCGCTTCTATGGCCTGGTGGGCTTTTTTGAAGGTGCCATGTCCGGCGTTGTGCTTAGTAGTAACCTGTTTATGAGCTATTTCCTGCTGGAAATGCTTACTCTAAGCACCTATTTGCTGGTGGGATTTTGGTATGCTCAGCCCCTGGTTATTACCGCAGCTAGAGATGCTTTTCTTACTAAGCGAGTAGGCGACGTACTGCTGCTGATGGGGGTGGTATGTCTATCCGCTTGGGCCGGTTCGATGGAGTTCACTGATCTCTATGCCTGGTCAGCTCAACATAAGCTTGCTCCACTCACCAGCAATTTGCTGGGTTTGGCCTTGATTGCTGGGCCCATGGGTAAATGTGCCCAGTTTCCCATGCACCTTTGGCTTGATGAGGCGATGGAGGGGCCAAACCCCGCTTCCATCCTGCGCAACTCCGTGGTAGTCACCTGTGGTGCCCTGGTGTTGATCAAGCTGATGCCGCTGTTGCAGCAGGCTCCCTTGGCCACCACTGTGCTGCTGTCTGTGGGAGCAATCAGTGCTATTGGTGGAGCCTTGGTGGCTATCGCCCAGGTGGATCTGAAACGAGCTTGTTCTTATTCCACCACTTCTTACCTGGGCCTCGTTTTTATAGCTATAGCCCTGCAACAACCGGCAATTGCTATTTTGTTTCTTTTGGCTCATGGCCTAGCCAAGGCCCTGCTGTTCATGAGTGTGGGCAGTGTAATTGCCACTACTAATTGCCAGGATATTACTGAATTAGGTGGCATGGGTTCTCGAATGCCTGCTACTACTTTGGCATTTCTTGTTGGCAGTGCCGGTCTCGTTGGTTTCCTACCCCTCGGGTGCTACTGGTGTTATGGATTAATTGTTGAATCGATTAAAACTACTTCACCTTTATTGGCCTCAGTTTTTATCGTTACTAATTTTCTGACGGCTCTTAATCTTACTAGACTCTTCCGTTCGGTATTCCTCGGAAAATCAATGCCGAAAACAAGGCGTTCGCCAGAGGTAAATTGGTTAATGGCTTTGCCAATGGTTAGCCTATCTGTGATCGTAGTTTTATTGCCATTGATTATGGTTCGCCTCGATCCAATCCCTGGCATCAACTCCTTTTCCTTGCCGGTGGCTGCCTTGGTTTTTGGCAGTGGTTTAATTGGATTAGTCTCCGGATCTCTTTTACATCTCGATAGCTTTTGGTCGAGATCCCGCACACAAGCTTTGCGAGTTGTGCAGGATTTGCTGGCATTAGACTTTTATACCCCAGCTATTTATCGCTCTACTATTGTCGCATTTGTCGCAGGTCTTGCCCGCCTGGCAAATTGGTTTGACCAGGCCGTGGTTAATGGATTTGTTAACGGTATTGGGCGTTTCTCGTTTATCACCGCAGAAGGCTTGCGACAAGGAGTTAGTGGCCAGTTGCAAAGTTATGTACTTACTTTAATCCTTGCGATTATTTTATTGTTTACTGCCATCCAAATTTGGTTTAGTTGATGTATTCATCTAGCTTCCCCTCCTTTCCTTGGCAGACACTTTGATGCTTACTCTGCTGTTGTTGATTCCATTTCTCGGCGCTTTTGGCCTCAGCCTTTGGCCTCGGACACTTTCTGCTGTTGCTGCCAGACGCATAGCGATTGTCTTGCTGATCATTCAGCTGTTGGTGAGTTTTAGGGTACTCTTTTTGTTTGATTCCACTGATGGTGGCATGCAGCTTCAGGAAAGCCTTTACTGGTTAAGTAGTCTTGGCCTCGACTATCGGCTGGGGATTGATGGTTTATCCCTGCCTTTGGTTCTAATAAATGCAGTTCTTACCCTGGTTGCTGCCCTTGTTAGTCGTGACATCAGCCAGCGCCCACGCTTGTACTTCGCCCTGCTATTAGCTATAAGTGGTGCCGTTAATGGTGCTTTCTTATCCCAAAATTTGTTGCTGTTCTTTCTTTTCTATGAGTTAGAGCTAATTCCTCTTTGGCTATTAATTTCTGTTTGGGGTGGTAGTAACCGTGCTTATGCGGCCACTAAATTCCTGATCTTTACCGCTGTTTCAGGGATGTTGATTCTTGGCGCTTTCCTGGGCTTAGCCTTCGCAACTGGTAGCGTTGATTTTAGCCTCACTCCGGTCACCACTATGCAGCTATCAATGGGTGGTCAAATACTTCTGCTATCCGCTTTATTAATAGGATTTGGTATTAAGGTTCCCCTTTTTCCTTTTCATACCTGGCTTCCTGATGCCCACACAGAAGCATCTACACCGGTATCGGTACTTTTGGCTGGTGTGTTGTTAAAATTGGGAACCTATGGTATTTTACGTTTTGGTATGGGCTTGTTTCCTGAAGCTTGGAGTGTTTTAGCCCCTGCCATGGCTATCTGGGCGGCGATTTCAGTGTTATATGGATCTCTTGCTGCCATTGCCCAGGTTGACATGAAGCGGATGGTTGCCTATAGCTCTGTAGGCCATATGGGTTATGTCTTGCTTGCGGCAGCGGCGGCAACCCCTGTCAGCTTGCTGGGTAGTGTCTTTCAGATGGTGAGCCATGGATTGATTTCTGCCCTTCTTTTTCTATTGGTTGGAGTTGTTTACAAGGCCACTGGAACCCGTAATTTAGATGTATTGCGAGGCCTCTTAAACCCCGAACGTGGTTTGCCATTAACCGGCACATTAATGATTTTGGGAGTTATGGCCAGTGCCGGACTACCTGGGATGGCTGGTTTTATATCAGAATTCTTGCTGTTCCGAGGCAGTATTGAAAAATTCCCTATCGCCACGTTGCTCTCCATGGTTGGCTCTGCCTTGACGGCTGTGTATTTCCTGTTGCTTGTCAATAGGGCTTTCTTTGGCCGGTTAGCAGTTACCCCTGCTGATCCCAATTCTGGGTCCTTAGACATACGTATTCCCGCCTTGACTCTTGTTGAGCAATTCCCTTCTCTTGTCTTGGCTGGTGCGGTTGTTTTCATCGGTCTTTGGCCAACTAGTTTGGCAAGTATCACGGAGGCAGCCACTAATTCCATGGCACAGCTTATGTCTACTTTGTCCGTAGTCTTACCCATCGGAGTTGCATCTTAAGATGGCTTCCTCGCAGATTACTTTATCTCAGCCCTTGGTATCTGCTGCTGAACTGCAGCGCCGCCTGCTGGCCGGGCAGACTTTGTTAGCTGACACTCCTGATCATCTACTTGAGGTTGTGGGAGTTTTGGAAAGCTATGGCGAGGTGCTTGACGCCTATAGTATTAATTTGATTTATCAGGCTGAGCGTCAGTTCCTGAATCCTTTCCCTGTCTTCCGTTTTTTTGATGGGGATATAAGTCCAGCCAAGATTTTGCGTCACTTAAATCACGATCGTATCAATTTTGAGTACGCTGAATACTGCCAAAAGGCAATGTTCTGGCATGCAACTGGTGGTCTTGACGCCTACCTGGATAGCACGCCTTTCCTGGAAAGTTGCAAGGTCATTATTGAAAAGAAGCGTCGGAAAGATCCATTGCTTTCCCTGCTGCATCCCCTCTTTTCTGGATTTCTCTTGGAGTTGATCCGCTCTGCCGCCACCACCCATGCCCTGGGTCAGTTTTGGCGTGTGATGAGCGATCTATTCCTAGATTTGGCCCGCGCTCAGCGCCAAGGACAGGTTGGTAATATTGAACAGGTTGTGGAGTTCATAAAGCACGGCTTAGTGGCCGCCGCAGCCAATCCAATCACCTACGCCGTGGAAATCCAGGGCCACAAACTGTGGGTATTGCCGCCAGAGGCTGGACTCAGCTTTCTGGCTGATGTGGCCGTGCCCTATGTGGAGGCTGTATTCCTTAGGGGCATGCCTTTTTTGGGTACGGTTAGCTTCAATGCCCAGGCCCAGCAGATTTCTCCAGATCAGGCCTCGTTCACCTATGGCGCCCTCTATGCCGATCCTCTGCCCACCATGGGTGCTGGCATTCCCCCCAGCCTGTTGATGCAGGACATGTATCGCCATCTGCCCGAGAGCTTGCACAGCTGGTATCTGCAGCGCACCAGGGGGGAAGCCGACGTTCGCGTAAAGATCTGCACCAGTTTTCAGAAGTCCATGTTCTGTGTAACCGAGGCCGCCATCCGCGGCACCCTGCCCAACTCCCTCCAGACCAAAGACCTTTCCCAGCAGCAGGCCAATGCCGACTACGCTGGCGCCTGGGCAGCTCGACTGGCCAAGGGGCGCACCGATTGCCTGGCTGCGGTTTAGGTTTGCCTACATGGATCAACCCTGGACCCCGCGACCCAAGCCAGATAAGCCCGAATGGCTGGAGCGCCGCATCGAGTTTCCCGACTACTCGAGCACCCGCGATTTTCTGGAACGGCTGAATGCCCTTTCCGAGCAAACACAACAATTTCCCGACATCAGCTTCGGTCGCACCTACGTGAACCTCACCTTGAGGCCCGGTGGGGAAGCCAAGCAACTGGTGGGCGAAGCCGAGCAGGCCATGGCAGTGAGGATTGATGGCCTGCTGAATGATTTCCCCCAGGCCTGAGCTGCGATGGTGTTTTCTGCCGACCAGGCCAGTAGCTCAGACGCCAGTCCAGCTGCTTGGCCAGAGCATGTAGATCTCCGTTTGGCCTATGAGGCTGCCGGCATCCAGGCCGTGCTGGATCAGCTGGATAGCGAGCTGATCGGTCTCAAGCCCGTCAAGGCCAGAATTCGTGAAATCGCCGCCCTGCTGGTGGTCAATCGTGCCCGCATGCAGCTGGGCCTGGGCACTGCGCCACCCTCCCTGCACATGTCCTTCACTGGACGTCCCGGCACGGGTAAGACCACTGTGGCGGAGCGGATGAGCAAAATTCTCCATGGCCTGGGCTACCTGCGCAAGGGGCATGTGGTGACGGCCACCCGAGATGATCTTGTCGGTCAATACATTGGCCATACCGCACCGAAAACCAGGGAGATGCTAAAAAAAGCTATCGGCGGGGTTTTATTCATCGATGAGGCATATTATCTTTATCGCCCCGAAAATGAACGCGATTATGGCGCCGAAGCAATAGAGATTTTATTGCAAGTGATGGAGGCCAACCGCGATGACCTGGTGGTTATTTTTGCTGGCTACAAGGAGCGCATGGACGTCTTTTATCAGTCTAATCCAGGCCTTTCCTCCCGGGTAGCCAATCATATCGATTTTCCAGATTATTCCGCCGATGAGTTGTTTGCCATTGCCAGGATAATCCTGGCTGCTGAGAATTATCGCTTTAGCGGGGAGGCCTGCGCCGCTTTTGCTGAGTACATTCAACGACGAATGCAGCTGCCTTTCTTTGCTAATGCCCGCTCGATTCGCAATGCAATTGATCGTGCTCGTATGCGACAGGCAAACCGCTTGTTTACCCGCATGGGCTCCGCATTAACCAGGATCGACTTGATGACTATTGAAGCCGAGGACATTACCGCTAGCAGGGTGTTTAATGGCGAAGTAGAAGGTTTGGATCCGAGTCAGCCCATCACTTAATCTGCTCCTTTTTCTGCCTCACCCGTCTGGGAGCCGCTTGGACGAACCTGCTGCAATCACCCTGTAATCGTACTGTAATCACATCACTACTTCCCTGACTGCAGGGCTATGGCAGGGCCACCAGTAAGCCCCCCACACCGATTAGGGCCACCCCTAGCCAGGCTCGCCAACCCAGCTGTTCACCCAGCAGCACTACCCCGAAAATCGCCACCAGCACTACGCTCAATTTGTCGATCGAGGCCACCCGGGCGATTGGACCAAATTGCAGTGCCTTGAAGTAGCAAAGCCAGGAGGCGCCGGTGGCCAAGCCCGATAGGCCCAGGGCCAGCAGGCTGTTGCGGGGTAATTCACCAAATTTGCTGGCCTGTAACTGGCCCGTCAGCAATAGCATCGTGCCCAGGGCCACCAGCACCACCAGGGTGCGCAGCAGGGTGGCCAGGTTGCTATCGATGCCATGTACGCCAACTTTGCTTAGCAGGCCCGTGACGGCCGCAAATATGGAGGCCAGCACTGCCCATAACTGCCAACTGCCCAGCAGTGCGGTCTCTTCCATGGTTAGGGCACCAGCATGGTTAGGGCACCAGGTTTACCAGTTTTCCTGGCACCACGATCACCCGGCTCGGTGGCTTGCCCTCCAGCCACTTAATCGCCACCTCGCTGGCCAGGGCCAGCTGTTCCAGGGTGGCCGCATCGGCGGCGGCGGGTACCTCCAAATTGCCCCGCACTTTGCCCTTCACCTGGATCACCAGGGGGATGGTGTCGCGCACCAGGGCTGCTGGATCCACTTGGGGCCAGCGCTGGCGGTGGATGCTGGTCTGGCTGAGCGGTTGATCTGCCCTGCGGCCCCCCAGTTTCAGCCACAGCTCCTCGGCCAGGTGGGGGGCAAATGGGGCCAGCAACAGCAGCAAAATGTGCAGGGCCTCCGTGGCCACCGGAGCGGAGACATCCGCCATGGTTTCGACCATGGCATTACAGAGCTTCATCAGTTCCGATACGGCTGTGTTGAACTGATAATCGTCACTTAGATCTTCGCTTACTGCCTGTATCGCCGTATGTACGGCCCGGCGCAATTGCCGCTCGCTGGGGCTGTGTTCCGCTGGCCCAATCGCCTGGGATTCTACTGGCATTTTTGGATTTTCTGGTGCTTCCGAATCTATTAGTGCTTTTGGATTCACATGCGATTTTGGATCCGCCAATTCATTTGGATCCACCAAAATATTTAAGCTTATTCCGCGGGCAATGGCGGCGTCAACCAGGCGCCAGATTCGTTGTAGAAAGCGGAATTGGCCCTCCACGTCGGCATCGTCCCATTCCAAATCCTTCTCTGGCGGAGCTTTGAACAAAATGAACATGCGCGCCGTATCGGCTCCGTACCGGTCAATTACCTGGGCTGGGTCTACTCCATTGTACTTTGACTTAGACATTTTTTCGTAGAATGTCTCCAGGCTTTCGCCGCTCACCGGATCGCGTGGATCGTCTGCATCTTTCACATCGCTTGGGGCGATATACTTGCCTGTTGCGGGGTTTTTGTAGGTAATCCCCTGCACCATTCCCTGGGTGAGTAGCCGGGTAAATGGCTCGTCAAAGCTCAGCAGCCCCCGATCTCTTAACACCTTGGTAAAGAAGCGGGAATAGAGTAAATGGAGGATTGCATGTTCGATGCCGCCCACGTATTGATCCACCGGCAGCCAGCGATCCACCTTCTGGCGATCAAACGGTAGTTCTGTGTTGTGGGGATCGCTATAGCGCAGGTAATACCAGCTGGAGCACATGAAGGTATCCATGGTGTCCGTTTCCCGCTGCGCGGGCTCGCCGCAGGTCGGGCAGGCCACGTTCAGCCATTCCTTCTGCTGGGCCAGGGGCGAGCCGCCCTTGCCGCTGAAGGCGCCGGCATTGGGCAGCTCCACTGGCAGCTGGGCGGTTGGCACCGGCACCACGCCGCAGCTGGGGCAGTGGATCACCGGAATTGGGCAACCCCAGTAGCGCTGTCGGGAGATCAGCCAATCGCGCAGCCGGTATTGCACCCTGCCCTGGCCCCAGCCGCCCCGCTCAGCCGCCTCGGTGATCGCCTGCTTGGCCTCGCTACTTCTCAGGCCATTAAATTCAGCGGAGTGGATCAGCACCCCGGCTTCTGTCCAGGCACCACCCTCATAGGCGTGTTCGTCACTGCCCTCGGGGATGATTACCTGCTTTACCGGCAGTTCGTACTGGCGGGCGAATACAAAATCGCGCTGGTCATGGGCGGGCACCCCCATCACGGCTCCGGTGCCGTATTCGGCTAACACGTAGTCGGCGATCCAAATTGGCAGCAGTTCGCCGCTGGCCGGATTGCGCACCATCGAGCCCAGGGGCACCCCCCGCTTGGGCTTGTCTTCCGCCGTGCGTTCCTGCTCGCTCTGGCTACTGACAATATCGCAAAAGGCTTCCACCTGCAGCTGATGTTCGCTGCTGGTGAGCTGGGCCACCAGCGGATGTTCCGGTGCGAGCACCATATAGCTGGCCCCGTAGATGGTGTCCGGCCGGGTAGTGAACACCGTGATTCGCTCGCCGCTGCTCTTGCCGCTGGCATCTACTACTGAAAAATGCAATTCGGCGCCTTTGCTGCGGCCAATCCAGTTGGCCTGCATGGTGCGCACCCGTTCCGGCCAGCCGGTCAGCTTGGGCAGATCATCCAGCAGCTGGTCGGCGTAGGTGGTGATGCGCAGGAACCACTGGCGCAGCTGGCGCTTTTGCACCAGGGCCCCGGAGCGCCAGGAGCGCCCCTCGCTATCCACCTGTTCGTTGGCCAGCACCGTCTGGTCCACCGGGTCCCAGTTGACGGTGGCCTCCTTTTGGTAGGCCAGCCCCGCCTCCAGAAACTGCAGGAACAGCCATTGGGTCCAGCGGTAGTAGTCGCTGTGGCAGGTGGCCAGCTCCCGATCCCAGTCGATGGACAGGCCCAGCTGGCGCAGCTGATCGCGCATCGCCGCGATGTTGCGGTCGGTCCAGACGCCTGGATCGACACCCCTTTCAATCGCCGCATTTTCTGCAGGCAGACCAAAGGCATCCCAGCCCATCGGATGCAGCACTTGCTTGCCGCGCATTCGCTGCACCCGTGCCACCACGTCGGTGATCACGTAGTTGCGCACATGGCCCATGTGCAGGTTCCCCGATGGGTAGGGAAACATCGATAGGGCGTAGAAGTTCTCGGGGCTGGTACCTGCCCCATCAGCCTCCAGATCGCTTGCCCCATCTGGGGTGGCATCCAGCTCCGCCGCCTGCCACAGCTGTTGCCAGCTGCCCTCGATGGCCTGGGGTTGATAGCGGCTCACTTCGCTCACGACAGGCCCTGGACTGGTTTGTGATGGTGCCACAGCCCATTCAGCAGCCCATTCAGCAGCCGATTCAGCTGCCCCCGCCAGGTGGGCCGGCCAGTCAGACAAGCCGGCCTAGCCATTCCCCAGCGACAGCCCCTAGGCCAGTTCAAATGGCCCGCTTCAGGGCAGGGCCTGCAGCATGGCAATGGCGTGGCGGTTCACCAGGGTCAGAGGCAGTCCCTCCTGGCTGATCGCCAGGTAGTCCTGGTCTTGCCAGCGCAGCACCCCCAGTACCTGCTCGCCAGCCAGGAGCGTCAGCTTCAGCGGCGATCCCTGGCGGATCAGGCCTTGAATGTGGCGAATGCCCGGCTGGCTGGCATCGAAGCCACCGCCGCCTCGGCCCAAAACGCTCTGCATAGGATTGTCAGCTCAGCTGCCCAGACCAGGATCGTGCTTTCTTTCAGCAAGTATCAAGGTCTGGGTAACGATTTCTTGATGCTGGACGGCCGCGATGCCCCCAGCACGGATTTCTGCTTTGAGCTCTGCCCCGAGCAGGTGCAGCTGCTCTGCGACCGCCGCTTTGGGGTGGGTGGCGATGGCGTGATCCTGGCTCTGCCCCCCAATGCCGGCGGCGAGCTGCGCATGCGCATCTTCAATGCCGATGGCACCGAGCCGGAGATGTGTGGCAATGGCATCCGTTGCCTGGCCCGCTTCCTGGCCGACAGCGACGGCGACGAGCCCGGTCGCCAGTGGCAGATCGACACCCTCGCCGGCCGCATCGTGCCCGAATTGCTGAGCGACGGCACGATTCGGGTGGATATGGGCGCCCCCTTCCTGCAACCCGCCGCCATTCCCACCACCCTGGAGATCGGCCCCTCTGGCATCCCCGAAGGCTTGATTGAAGCCGCTGGGGAAAGCTTTCAGGTGGGCGCCGCCGGCATGGGCAATCCCCACATGGTGATTCCAGTGGCCGATGTGGAGCAGGTGGATCTGGAGCGCTTTGGCGCCGCCCTGGAGCTGCACCCCAGCTTCCCGGCCAAGACCAACGTGCATTTTGTCCAGGCCCTCAGCCCCAGCCACCTGGTGATGCGGGTATGGGAGCGGGGCGCTGGCCCCACCCTGGCCTGCGGCACCGGTGCCTGCGCCACCTTGGTGGTTTGCCATCGCCTCGGCATCGCCGGGCGCCGCGCCCGGCTCGATCTGCCCGGCGGTCCGCTGGCGATCCACTGGGATGAGGCCAGCGACCACCTGTTCATGGACGGCCCGGCCGAGGCCGTGTTCGATGGCGTGCTCTCGCCGCTGCTCTGGGGCCCGGCGCCGGCCGACAATTTCAATGATCAGCAGCTCAACACGCAGCCAAGCGAGCAACTGGTTTTTGAGCAAAAGGATCTCGAACAGCTTGAGCTCGAACAACAGGAGCTTGAGCAACAGCCCTTTGAACAGCAACGCCAGGACCAGGCGCCAGGGCCTGATGCAAGCCAGGTGGATCCCACAATCAACTGCTCCGTTGCCTGCGTGCACGGCTGCCAGAGGCCTGACGACTGCCCTACGGCCGCCATTAGGGCCAAGACCATGGAGATGCTCAACAGCAGCTCCCTAGACGACCTGGTGGCCCTGGCCAGCAACTCGATCGAATCGCGCACTCGCGCCCGGGGGCAGCGTCGCTCCGCTCTGGACGCATCTGGCCTGGATGCCCCTGGCCTGGATGCCCTTGGACTGGATACGCCTGGCCCCGAAACAGCTGCCTGAGCGCCTGGGTTATGGCCATCTACCTCGACGCCTGTGCCACCGCCCCTCCGGCTGCCGAGGTGCTTGCTGCCATGGCCGAGGCCAGTGCCAAGGCCTGGGCTAATCCCTCCAGCTTGCACGGCCTCGGCTGGGCCGCCGCCGAGTGCCTCGAACGCAGTCGCGCCGCCATCGCCGCAGAGCTGGGGGCGGTGCCGCAGGAATTGGTATTCACTTCCGGAGGCAGCGAATCGGTGCATTTGGCTCTGCTGGGGCTGGCTGAGCGCTGGTCTGGGCCCGCCGCTGGCCAGCCGCCCAGATTGGTGATTTCAGCCCTGGAACACCCGGCCGTGGAGGCCGCCGCCGCCAGCCTGGCGCGGCGCGGCTGGAGCCTGGCCCGCTGGCCGGTGGATGGCTGCGGCCGGCTGCTGCCCGACTGGGCCGAGAGTTTGCTGGCACCCCCCACCCGCCTGGTGTCCCTGATCTGGGGCCAGAGCGAGGTGGGCAGCCTGCAGGCGATCGAGAGCATCGGCGCCCAATGCCGCGGCGCTGGCATTCCCCTGCACCTCGATGCCGTGCAGGTGGTGGGTCATCAGTTGATCGACTGGGCCAGGCTGCCGGCCGATCTGCTCAGCTTCACGGCTCACAAAATTCAGGGCCCCCGCGGCATCGGTGCGCTGCTGCTGCGCCCAGGGCTGGAACCCGTTTCCCAAATCGGCGGCGGCGGCCAGGAGCGGGGCCTGCGGGCCGGCACCGAGCCTGTGGTGCTGGCGGCCGGTTTTGCCGCCGCCCTGGCGCTCTGCCAGCAGCGGCTGCACCAGCACGGCGGCCGCGATCCCCTGGCCCGGTTGCGCGATCCCCTGCTCGCCGCCTTGCTGGCCCTGCCCGGCGTGGAGCTCAGCGGTCCAGATCCACGCCAGAGCCTGGCGCCAGAGCGCCTGCCCCATCACATCAGCCTCACGCTGGCGGACCGCTTTGGCCGTGCCCTTTCCGGTCGCTCCCTGGTGCAGGCGCTCTGGCGCCAGGGCATTGCCGCCAGCAGTGGCTCCGCCTGCGCTGGCGGCGGCAACCGGCCCGCCCCCAGCCCGGTGCTGCTGGCCATGGGCTACGGCGCCGAGCGCGCCGCCAGCGGCCTGCGCCTCAGCCTCGGCCCCTGGCTGCAGCCAGCGGATCTAGCCGCGGTGCCCGATGCCCTGGCGCGGGCCCAGGCGGAGTTGGAGGCTCGGTAGGGTCGCCGCCAGACGCCCCGCTGCCGTGCTCCCTGCCGACCTGGCCGCCGCTGAAGTCCAGGCCCGCGAGGCCCTGCTCGCCGCCCTAACGGCCGATGCCAACGGCCGCTGGACTGTGGAGTGGCGTTTTGAGGGCCTGCGCTTGTTGCCGCTGGCGCTGCGCTTGACCCGCCAATTAGTGGCGGCGGGTATGGAGCCGCGCCTGCTGTTTGCCGATGCCGGCGCCGCGGCTCTGGCCAAGCGCGATGGACCAGACCTGGCGGAGCGCTGCGGCGATTTCAATTCCCTGCTGCGCCAGCAGGGCCAAGGCACCAGCGAGGGGCTGCTGCTGGCGGTGGCCCCCTCCCCCGCCGATTACAGCAGTTTTGAGCAGCTCTGCCAACAGCACCGGGGCGGCGTGGTGACGCTCAACGGCCGCTTGGAAGATGCCGCCGTGGGCATCGGCAGCGTGGCCCGCGAGCGCCGCCGCGGCTTTGGCGCCCAGTGGCAGGCGGCCTACTGCCTGCAGCCCCTGGCTGAAGGGGTGCTGCGGCGCTCCTACCCCGACCAATGGCAGCTGTATCGCGAAGACGCCGATGGCTTCCGCCTGGCCGAGCTGTTTGAACGCAAGCCCGATAGCGAACAGATCGCCGAGGCCCTCGCCGGTGACGCTGGACTGGGTCTGGCTGGCAATCTGCGTGCTCTCGATGCCCTGATCGAGGGCTTGGGCCGTTAGTTTCAGCCCATCGGAATGGGCCTGGCGGGGGAGTCTCCAGGGCTCTCGATGCCCTGATCGAGGGCTTGGGCCGTTAGTTCCAACTCACTGGGCCGAGCCGGGCTCTGGTGTCAGCTTGGCAAGCTCCGTAAAGTGCTGCAAAACCGAATCCTCCGATGGCTGCTGAGACCGGAACCTCCCCACTTGGCCGCTCTTGGAGCCTGGTGGATCTGGGAGCGGCGGCGGCGGTGCTGTTCGCCGCCGTAGGCGTGATTTGGGGTCCGAAGCTGAGCGGTGCTATCGCCAGGGCCACCGGCAACGTGGTGCCCGTGATCGTCACCGTTGATGTGAGGGGGATTCCAGTGGCTAATCCAGCCTCGCTGGTGGAGGCGGCGCGGCAGGAGGGAAAGGTGGCGATCGTGATTCGCAACCAGCCCCACGGTTCTGTGGAAATCAAGAACGTGGCAATCCTTCAGCGCAAGCTGGTGGCGGTGCAGCCCGACGGCAGCGTGGTTACCGCTATCGATCCCAATCAGGCCACTTTCGGTACGCTGGATGCCCGCTTTTTGCTGGCCGGCCAGGGGCGCAAGGGCGAAGGCGGCGTGGTGTTTGGCAACCAGAATCTCAAAATTGGTACGCCGATTGAACTGGAGGGCAATTCATTTCGGGTGAGCGGTAGCGTCACCGCCCTCCAGGTGGGGGGCTAAGCAGATGGCCGCTGTTCTCTCCAGCCTCGCCCTGTGGCACCTCACCCTGCTGGCCGGTCTACCGCTACTCGCTAACCAGCCCAAGTCTGCGGTGGCAAAGCCTCTGGCGCCCCTGCAGCTGGTAGCTCAGGCACAGCTAGTTAAAGCCGCGGTAGCTGGGGTGGATCAGGCCCAGGCTGCCCAATCCGAGCCAGTTGAGATCCACCGGGGCCCCAGTCTCAGCCCATACTCTCCGGGCCAGTACCAGGTTCCCCTGGCCTCCCTGCCCGCCTCGCCGCCGCCCCTGGGGCTGCCGCTGCTGCAGGGCCAGGTGAGTTGCCCGGCCCTGCAGCAGCGCCTGCGGGCCATCGTCGGTGGCGAAGCAGCTGTGTGGAGCATCAGCGTTGCCGATGCCCGGGGCAGGTTGCTGGCCGATGTCAATGGCCAGGCACCGCGCCTGCCGGCCTCCAATCAAAAACTGGTGAGCACGGCCTACGCCCTGGATCGTCTCGGCCCCGACTATCGCCTCAATACCCAGCTGTGGCGCCTGGGCGACGGCAGCTTTCGGCTCACCGGCGAGGGCGATCCCGATCTGGCCCTGCCCCAGTTGCAGCGCTTTGCCCGCCTCGCTCTTGCCACCAATGCCAATGCCAACGCCAACGCCAACGGTGGCGATGGCGTGCAGCCCACGCTGCTGCGGCTGCAGCTGGCCGAGGAGCCACCCCAGGCCTGGTGGCCCCAGGGCTGGAATCAAGACGACCGCTTTTACTCCTACGGCGCCCCGGTAACCCGCCTGGCCGTCACCAGTAACGCCGTCTACGCCGCCGTCGCCAATCCACCGGCCCGGTTGAGCAGCTTGCTGGCTAAATCCCTGGCCCAGCAGGGCAGCAAGGCCCAGCTCAGCCTGGTTTCCTCCCGGCTACCCATACCCGCTGATGCGGTGCTGGTGCACCAGGAGCCCTCGGCGCCGATGTTCAACCTGCTCAGCCTGGCCAATACCGAGAGCCACAACTTCACCGCTGAGGTGCTCCTGCGCCAGGGTGCTGGCACCTGGGACCTGCAGCAGGCCCGCAGCCGTGAGATGCAGTGGTTGGCGGAGCAGGGATTGCCGATGGAGGGAGTGATGGTGGCCGATGGCAGTGGCCTGGATCGCGGTAACCGGCTTACCAGTCGTTTTCTGGCCGCCCTGCTGCTGAGGATGAATCAGCATCCCTATGCCAACCAGTACCTGGCCTCCATGGCCGTGGCAGGCCGGCGTGGCACCCTGCGCAACCTGTTCATCGGCACCCCGATTGAAGGTCGGCTATTTGCCAAAACCGGCACGCTCACCGGAGTGCGCTCGATCAGCGGGGTGCTGGAGACCGCCGATGGCCCCCGCTACGTGAGCACGATCAGCAACGGCGCCAGCGTGCCCAATGACACGATTCGCCAGGTGCTGCTCCAGGTGCTCCAAACCCAGCTATGCAGCGCCCAGCCAGGCTAAAAGTCAGCCGAAGCGGTCGGCCACATTGCGGAGCCGGTTGGCCACCCGCCGGCTGCGGCTCCCCTGGCTGGGGGCGGATGGGGCTGGTGGATCGACTGCCAAGGGTGAGCGCTGGCGGTCGACGGCGGTGATTTGGGCGGCCATCATGCGGCCCAGTTCCTGTCTGCCCCCGAGCACCACTTGGCTCATTTCCTTGAGCCGAGTCTCCAGTTCCCCCAGCACCTGTTCGGCGTAGTTGTTGGCGCCGTCCTGGATGGCGGCGGCCTCCTGGCGGCTGCGGCTCACCAGGGCATCGCACTGCTGTTGGGTCTGCTGGCGGAATTGCAGGGCGTCGTTCTGCAACCGCTCCGCTTCCACCTGGCTTTCTCTTTGCAGCCTCAGGCCTTCTTGGCGCATTTGTTCCAGCTCCCCCATCGCCTGCTGGCGGCTGCGCTCGTGCTGTTCCCCCAGTTGGCGGTTGCGGTCGGCGGCCTCCTGCTCTAGCTGCTGGCGGCGCGCAGCAAACTGCTGCTCCATCTGGGCCAGGCGGGTCTGGTGATCCTGCTCCGCTTGGGCTACCTGCTGGCGCACCTGCATCTGCAGCTGCTCGCATTGCTGGCGGGTTTGTTCACGCATTTCCAACACCTGCCGTTCCGCCTCCTGGCGCACCGAGGCGGTTTGGATCAGCTGCTCCCGCTCGCGTCTTCCCTGGGCCACGATCTCCTCTGCCTTGGAGCGGGCCTTTTCGATGAACTCCTCGCGCTGGCGGATCAGCTCCACCGCCTGGTTCAGCTGCACCGGCAGGGCATCGCGCAGGGCGTCGATCACTTCAACGGCATCCTGTTCATTTATCAGCCGACCGCCGCTGAAGGGGATGCGGCTGCCCTCCAGCACGATGTCCTCGAGCTGGTCGAGCTGTTCGAGCACGGCGATGATCGGTTCAGCCATGGGGGTCCTGGCGGGTGCTCTCGGAAGCCACCCGATTAAAGAGCCTGGCCAGGTCAGTGGCCACCGCCGGCGGCACCAGATGGCGCACATCGCCGCCAAAGCGGGCCACCTCCTTCACCACCGAGCTGCTTAGAAAGCTGTGCTGCACGGAGGTGGCAAGGAAGAGGGTCTCCACCTGGGGAGCCAGACTGTGGTTGGTGTGGGCTATTTGCAATTCAAATTCGAAATCACTGAGGGCGCGCAGACCTCGCAGGATCACCTGGGCCTGGCAGTGGCGGGCGAACTCCACGGTGAGGCCATCGAAACTGGCCACCTCCACCGCGCTGAGGTGCCGCGTGGCTTGCCGCAGTTGCGTCAGCCTTTGCTCCAGGGGGAAGGCCGCCTGCTTGTTGGGGTTTTGCAGCACCGCCACCACCACCGAATCGAACAGGCGGGCGCTGCGCTCGATCAAATCGAGATGCCCGAGGGTGAGTGGGTCGAAGCTGCCTGGGTAGAGAGCTCGCATGACAGCCAGCTTATGGGGCCTGTGGGGCTGTTACTGGACCGCAGCTGGTGGGCCGCAGCTGGTAACTGGAGCTGCTGGGCCGGGGCTGTCCAGCCATTCCTAGAGTCAAAGTGCTTCCCAACCCCCTGCGCCCATGGCCCTTGACGCCGCTGCCAAGAAAACCCTGCTGCGCAAGATCCCCCATGGTCTGTTCATCTGCGGGGTGGCCGAGGGTGAGGAGGTGAATGGCTTCACCGCCAGCTGGGTAACCCAGGGCTCCTTCGAGCCGCCCCTGGTGGTGATCGCCGTGCGGGCCGACAGCACCAGCAATGGCATGATCCAACGCACCGGTCGCTTCAGCCTCAACGTGCTCGATCAGAGCCAAAAGGACCTTGCGGCTGTGTTTTTCAAGCCCCAGAAGGGCATTGGAGGCCGTTTTGATGCCGCCCCATACCAGCGCGGTGAACTGGGTCTGCCGATCCTCAGCGATGGCCTGGGGGCGGTGGAATGCGAGCTGGTGGGTCAGGTGGCGGCCGGTGATCACACCGTGTTCGTGGCTGAGGTGAAGACGGCGGTGCTGCTGCGCGATGGGGTGGCCCTGGATTTGGCCAGCACCGGCTGGGCCTACGGCGGGTGAGTCTGGATACCCCTGCTGGCCTCGGCGGTGTGCCGCTGCTCCAACAGCCGCAAAGGCTGCAGCAGCGGCTCAAGGACCTGCCCTCGGAGCCAGGTTGCTACTTGATGCGCGACGGTGACGATCGCATTCTCTATATCGGCAAGGCCAAGGTTTTGCGCAATCGGGTGCGCAGCTACTTCCAGGCCGGCTCGGCCCACGGCCATAGCCCCCGCATCACCTTGATGGTGCGTCAGGTCTGCGAGATTGAATTCATCGTTACCGATACCGAAGCTGAAGCGCTAGCTCTTGAGTCAAATCTAATCAAGAATCACCAGCCTCATTTTAATGTACTGCTCAAGGATGATAAGAAATATCCCTATCTCTGTATTACCTGGAGTGAGCCCTATCCGCGTATTTTTATCACCCGGCAGCGGCGTTTCCGTAAGCCCCTGGATCGTTTTTATGGTCCCTACGTTGATGTGGGCCTGCTGCGCCGCACCCTGACCCTGGTGAAGCGGGTATTCCCGCTGCGGCAGCGCCCCCAACCCTTATATAGAGACCGCACCTG
Source organism: Prochlorococcaceae cyanobacterium (assembly GCA_044375975.1). Lineage (GTDB taxonomy): Bacteria > Cyanobacteriota > Cyanobacteriia > PCC-6307 > Cyanobiaceae > UBA5018. Next base: position 14,336 of record JBILLQ010000012.1, on the reverse strand, counting down.
TCTCAATTACGACATCGGCCGCTGTCCAGGCGTCTGCCAGCAAAAGATCAGCTCCGAGGACTATCACCACAGCCTCAGGCAGGTGGCGATGGTATTTCAGGGCCGCAATGACGAGTTGCTGCAGCTGCTTCACCAGAAGATGGAGAGCTATGCCGAGCGCTTGGACTTTGAGGCCGCCGCCCTGGTGCGCGATCAACTGCAGGGCCTAGATAGTCTTACTACCGATCAAAAGATGAGCCTGGGCGATAGCTCGGTTAGTCGCGATGTGATCGCCCTGGCCGCCGATGACAGGGTGGCCGCCGTGCAGTTGTTTCAGATGCGCGCCGGCAAGTTGGTGGGCCGGCTGGGCTATACCGCCGACGCTGCGGGTATGCCCGAAAGTGACTGGGGCCTGATCCTGCAGCGGGTGGTGGAAGAGCACTACAGCCAGGTGGAGTCTGTGGAGATTCCGCCCGAAGTATTGCTCCATTACCCACTGCCCCAGCAGTCTTTGATTGAAACCTGGCTCAGCGAGCAGCGCGGTCGCCGGGTGCACTTAGCGGTGCCGCAGCGGGCCCCCAAGCTGGAGTTGATCGAGTTGGTGGTGCGCAACGCCAGCTATGAGTTGCAACGTGCCCAGCGGGCCAGTGAACAGAACCTGCTGGCTTTAGAGGATCTGGCCCAGTTGCTCGAATTGGCCAATCCGCCTCGCCGTATCGAGGGCTATGACATCAGCCACATCCAGGGCAGCGATGCTGTGGCTTCCCAGGTGGTATTCATCGACGGTCTGCCGGCTAAGCAGCATTATCGCAAGTACAAAATTCAGAGTAGTTCGATTCGCGCCGGCCACTCGGACGACTTCATGGCCATGGCCGAGATCATGCGCCGCCGCTTCCGGCGCTGGGCCCAGGCCAAGGCGGAGGGGGCGGATCTCCAGCAGCTGCGGTTGGGGGCAGCCAGTGCCCTGCATACCGCCGGTTTCAATGACTGGCCCGACCTGGTGATGATTGACGGCGGCAAGGGCCAGCTATCGGCGGTGATGGAGGCCCTGCGGGAATTGCGTCTCGATGACGAGTTATTGGTGTGCTCCCTGGCCAAGCAAAGGGAGGAGGTGTTTCTGCCCGGTGCCAAGCAGCCCCTGGTCAGCGAGGCTGAGCAATTGGGGGTGCAGGTGTTGCGGCGCCTGCGGGATGAGGCCCACCGCTTTGCCGTCAGTTTCCATCGCCAGCAGCGGGGCGAGCGCATGAAGCGCTCGCGGCTCTCCGATATCCCCGGGCTCGGGCCCAAGCGGGTCAAGGAGCTGCTGGCCCACTTCCGTTCCATCGATGCCATCCAACTGGCCAGTCAGCAAACCCTCGCCGCCGCCCCTGGCGTCGGTGCCGTGCTGGCCACTCAAATCTGGGAGTACTTCCACCCCCAAGAAGCGCAGCAACCCAGTGATTTCGACCAGATCCCTGACGATCAGTTTTTTGAAGATCAAATTTTTGAAGGTCAAATCCCCGATCATCAAATCCCCGATCATCAGATTTTTGAGGATCCGATCCCTGATCAGCAGCTTTTTGAGGGGGCCGAGATTCCAGTATTGAGCAAGAGTGCAGAGAATTGCTCAACCCCAAATCCATCAGCAGCTCAGCCGCCAATCGAAATTGATGCTCCGGCCCCTGAGCAGGCCAACTCCAACCCCGAGCACTGGCTGGAGTTGGCCTGTTGAACGCCGGTTGCTGGGTAATGCTGATCAGTTGGTGGGCACTGCTGATCAGGCGGTGGGCACTGCTGATCAGGCGGTGGGCACTGCTGATCAGGCGGTGGGCACTGCTGCTCAAGGCTCTGCGCTTGAGCTGGCGACCTGGCCCTGTCCTGGTTTGTATCTGCCTGTGGATCAGTTTCTGCTGTTTTGTATCGCCGCTTGCCGCCGCCCCGGGGCTGTGCCTTGGCCCGGTGTGTGGCGATCAATTCAGCCGCAGCCCCCAGTTCCCTTGGCAATTGCGGCTGCGGGTCAGCGACCAAAGCGGTCAGCGCGAGCGGCTGGTGGTGGACTGTCGCGATGGCTTGATCAGCCCCCGCCAGGGGCCGGTGGAGCGGGGCTACGCGGCGGCGGTGGCCCGGCGCGCCTGTCGCCTGGCCCCCAGCTCCCCCTCCCCAGCTGAACCGGTGGGGCTGTCAACGCCGGAGATGCTGCCGGCGCAGCTGCCGATGGCCGGATTACAGCCGCCCTCGCCCCTCTGGGCTTAGCTTCAGTTGCGCACCCGGCTCAACAACCGCGTCCGCGCATGCCTTTTTCCACCGCAGGTTCGCTGGCCTTGATTTGGCCCCCCGAGGCCTATTTGTGGTTCAAAACCCTCCACATCGTGGGGGTGGTGGTGTGGTTCGCAGGCTTGTTTTACCTGGTGAGGCTGTTTATCTATCACCAGGAGGCGGCTGAGCTGGAGCCAACGCTCCGGGTTGCCTTCCAAAGCCAGTACGCCCTGATGGAACGGCGCCTGGCCAACATCATCACCACTCCTGGCATGGTGGTGGCGGTGGTCTGCGCCTTGGGCCTGCTTAGTGTCAATCCCGCCTGGCTGCATCAGGGCTGGATGCACGCCAAGCTCGCATTTGTGTTGGCATTGCTGGCTTATCACGGCTTCTGTTACCGATTGATGGGCCAGTTGCAACGGGGCCAGTGCGGTTGGTCTGCCAAGCAATTGCGGGCTCTCAATGAACTGCCCACCCTGTTGCTGGTGATCGTAGTGATGCTGGTGGTGTTCAAAAACCAGTTCCCCACCGGTGCTGCCACCTGGTTGATCGTGGCCCTGGTGCTGTTCATGGCCGCCTCAATCCAGTTCTATGCCCGCTGGCGGCGGCTAAGGGCGGAGCGGCTGGCGGCGGAATTGCCTGACGGAGCTGTGGGATGAGCCATTCCCATCCCCTGGCGGCGGTGCTCAGGCGCGTGCAGCCCAGCAGCTGCCCCAGCCAGTTCAACTTCCACTGCCACACCCACCATTCAGATGGCGCCATGGCCCCCGGCGAGCTGGCCCGGCAGGCCCTGGAGATTGGGCTAGAGCACATGGCGGTTACCGACCACCACAGCCTTGAGGCCTATGGGCCGATCGCCGACCACTTCGAGCGGGCGGCGGCGCTGGGTGATCCAGTACCCAGCCTTTGGCGCGGCGTGGAGATCAGCTGCCTGCTGGAGGGCTGTCTGGTGCACGTGCTGGCCCTGGGTTTTGAAGCGGTACATCCCAGCCTCACCCCCTACCTGCAGGGCAATGCGGTGGCTGGTGATGCTTTGAGGGCCGAGGCGGTGCTGGATGCCACCCACGCCGCCGGCGGGCTGGCGCTGTTGGCCCACCCCGCCCGCTACCGCCTTCCCTTCCAGCGGATGATCGCGGCGGCGGTCCGGCTCGGTTTCGATGGCGCCGAGGCCTGGTACGACTACGACATGCAGGAGCGCTGGCAACCCACCCCCCTGGTGTGTGAGGCGATTGCCGACAGCCTTGCCAAGCATGGACTCTTGTTGAGTTGTGGCACCGATACCCACGGTTTCTCGCTGCGTGGCCGCTAGGGTTTATACAAGCTTTCCCCTTCACTGCCGATGGGTCTGTTCGATCGCCTCTTTGCATCCGGCGGTGGTGCCGGCAGTTCCAAGCCTCCGGCCAAGCCGAAGGCGAAGCAGGAAGTGGAGACGGTCTTCCTGGAGCCCGATGCCGCCAGCAGCCTGGGCGACGTCAACTTCATGCGCCGCTCGAACACCATCCGCCGCACCTTCCCAGGCACCGCCGACAGCCCTGGCACCAAGGAGCGGGTGCTCGAGGTGGCTTCCATGGAGGCCGAATTGAAGCAAATTACCCCTGGCCTGGGCGGCAGCACCACCAGCGAAGAGGAAATCAGCCTCACCGGCGGTGTACCCAAACCGGTGAAGAAAACCTTTGCCAAGCCGATGTCCGCGGCTGCTCAGGAGAAGCTGCGCCGCGGTTCATCAGATGCCGTCAACAATCCCGGTGGTCCCGCTGCCACCAAGCTGGAACAAGAGCAGGCGGAGGCCGCCAAACCGGTGCAGGCCACTTACATCCAACAGTCCACCGCCAAGCCCGGCTCAATTGATCCGTTCAAAAAAATGGTCAAGGAGCTGAACGGCTGAGCCTCGGTTCAGCTCACCGATGCTGGCGCTAGGCGGTCAGCCTTAGCGCCGCATTTCGGAGATAGATATTTGTCGCTGTTTGTTCTGGGCAGTTTTTTGGTTACTGATATTCAGCGTTGATGTTTCATGGAGCGGTTCGTTCTATGTGCTTGGTATTTGACCAGGTCTGCGCGGCTCTCTACCACTACTTCTGTTCAATTAATCCGTCACTACTTACCACCAGCTCCCGCAACTTATCCAGTTGCTCTTGGGCTGCCCTCTGCCAGAGGCCCCGGTGGTGCGCCTCTAGCAATCTTTCGGCCATATCCCTGAGGGCCCATGGGTTGCAGCGCTCTAGAAATTCTCTTACTTGATCATTGTTTAGCCACTGCTCGCAGATGCTGCCGTAGCTCCAGTCGGGAACACGGCCGGTGCTGGCGTCATAGGCAAACAGGTAATCCAGGCTGGCCGCCATCTCAAAGCCCCCCTTATAACCATGGCGCTGCATCCCCTCGATCCAGCGCGGATTGAGTACGCGGGAGCGCAACACCTTGTCCAATTCCCACTCCAGGCGATGGACCCTTGGCCGCTCTGGCCGCGAGTGATCCGCAAACCAGAGTGCTGGGGCCTGGCCCTGGAGCCGCTCGGCGGCGGCGCTCAATCCCCCCTGGAATTGATAGTAGTCATCGGAATCGAGTAGGTCGTGTTCGCGGTTGTCCTGGTTGTGCAGGATTACCTGCACCTGCTGCAGGCGCTGCTCCAGGCCAGCGCGATCGGCCTGGGCCTCGATTCCGAGGCCGGATGGATCGCCCGCCGCCAGGCCTGGGCTGTCGTAGCGCCAGCTGCTCCAATTGAGAAAAGCCTCCGCTAGATCAGCGCGGCTTTCCCACTGGCCGCTATCGATCAGCCCCTGCAGCCCGGCTCCATAGGCCCCGGGCGCCGAGCCGTACACCCGCCCCCAGCGACCCTCGCGGCGGGCGGTGGCGGCCAGGGGATTATCGGCTTCGTTCTCGTCTAATTGGGCGACCAAATTACAGGCGCGGTTGAACCAGCTCACCAGCTGGGGGAAGGCATCGCGGAACAAGCCTGAGATGCGCAGGGTTACATCCACCCGGGGACGCGCCAAAAGCGATAGGGGAATCAGCTCGATATCCACCAGGCGCCGGCTCGGGCCATCCCACACCGGTCGCACCCCCATCAAGGCCAGGGCCTGGGCGATGTCCTCGCCGCCGTTGCGCATCGTCGCCGTGCCCCAGACACTCAGGGCAAGGGTTTGGAGGTGTTCCCCCTGCTCCTGCAGGTGCAGCTCCAACAGCAGTTCGGCGCTGCGGCGGCCCAGATCCCAGGCCGCCTCTGTCGGCAGACCCCGCAGATCGAGGCTGTAGAAGTTGCGGCCGGTGGGCAGCAGGTCGGGCCTGCCGCGGGTGGGGGCACCGGAGGGCCCGGCGGCGATGCGCTGGCCCGCCACACCGTTCAAAAAGGCGGAGCGTTCGGCTTCCGCGCAGGCCAGCAGTCGCGGCAGCAGCTGCCGGCTAAGGCGCTCCAGGGCGGCCTGGCCGGCCGGGCCCGCTGGCCCCCAGGGGCTGACGGCCTTGCATTCGCCCGCCTTGCATTCGGCCACGTTGAGTTCGCCCGAGGTGGATTCGCCCATCGCCTCGGTATTCACCAGGGCTTGCAACAGCTCCAGGGCCCGCTGTTCCAACAGCTCCACCGCGTCCCCCACCAGCCGCAGCGGCCGCTCGCTGTAGGCGGCCAGCAATTGCAGGTCCTGGGGCTGGAGGGGGGCAGCATCGGCATCGGTCCAGGGATCCAGGCTGAGCCCCAGATCCTGGGCGATTGCCTGGGTAAACCCGGGCTGGCCCTCCTGGGGCGCCCGGGCCAGGCAGAGCAGCAGCTCGGTGAGGCGTTCAGCTGCTGGTAATTGGCCGTAGGTGTGCAATCCCAGCCGGATCTGGGCTTCTTTGAGTTCGCAGAGATAGCCATCGGCTGCGTTTAGTTGCGCTTCCAGCTGCTCTCCCTTAGCCAGCTGTGCGCCCCTGGCCAGGCGTTCCGCCCCTTGCTCTGGGCCTGTTGCCTGGGGTAATTGCAGGGGCAATTCCAGGGGCAACTGCATTTGCTGCAGGCGCTGCGCTAATTGCTGTCCCAGGCCCAGGCTGCGCTCACCGCCCAACTCTCTAGCCTGCCAGTACTCGTCTAGCAGCGCCTCCAGCTGTTGTAGCTCCCCGTGCAGGCCCGCCCGGCCCAGGGGGGGAGTGAGGTGATCGAGGATTACCGCCTGGGCGCGCCGCTTGGCCTGGCTGCCCTCCCCCGGGTCATTGACGATGAAGGGATAGAGATGGGGCAGCGGACCTAAAGCCCACTCGGGGAAGCAGGCATCCGAGAGGCCGAGGCCCTTGCCCGGCAACCACTCCAAATTGCCGTGCTTGCCCACATGCACCACCACTTGGGCGGCAAAGCTGCCGCGCAACCAGAGGTATTGGGCCAGGTAGGCGTGGGTGGGCGGCAGGTCGGGGCAGTGGTAGCTGAGGCTGGGGTCGCGGTCATAGCCCCGTTCTGGTTGCACCAGCACCACCACCTGGCCAAACCGGGCGCCCGCAATGGCAAAAGCTGGCTGGCCGGCGGCGTCTCGCTCCAGGGCGGCATCGGCCTCCGGTGGGCCCCACACCTGCTCCAGCCGCGCTCGACCCGCCGCTGGCAGCTGGCGATACCAGTTTTGGTAACTAGCAAGGGGGAGATGGCTGAGGGGGGGGCGGTGGCCACTCTCCGGGTCGTTGCTGCGGCCGGCCAGCAGCAGGGCGATCAGGGCGGCGCCATCGGCCGGTAGCTGCTCGCCGGTGGTGTAGCCGGCCTGCTGCAGCCACTGCAGCATCAAGGCGGTGGAGGCCGGCGTATCCAGGCCCACCCCATTGGCCAGGCGCGCATTGCGGGTGGGGTAGTTGGCCAGCACCAGGGCCACCCGGCGCTCCGGCGCTGGCGTTTGGCGCAGTTGAATCCAGTTGGCGGCCAGCTGGGCGATCCAGCTGAGCCGTTCGCTATCGGCTCGGTAGCGCGGCAGGGCGGAAGCCAGCCTTGGGCTGGCGCCTTGGCTCTCTTTGAAGGCGCCGATGCGGGTGGTGATGCGGCCGTCCAGTTCGGGCAGGGCCACCTGCAGCCCTAGCTCCGTGGGCCCCAGGCCGATGCTGCTGGCCTGCCAACTGGCCCTGCTGCGGCCGCAACTGAGCACCTGAAACACCGGCACCCCCAGCCGCTCCCACAGGGGAGCGCCAAGGCCGGCCTCGGCAAACTGCACCGAGGCGAAGGAGGTGCAGCACAACACGGCTTGCACCGCTTCTCGCTCCAGCAGATCGGCAACGCCCCGCTGCACCCCCGGCTCCCGCAGGCCACTTACCCAGATCGCCCGCGGTGCCAGACCCTGGCCGCGCAGGGCGGCGAGGGCGGCCTGCATCAACTCCAGATCTCCGGCCTGGAGCAGGGCCCGATAGACGATCAAGCCCACCCGCGGCCCCGCTTCCTGGCGCCAGTCATGGGGCAGGGGATCGGCCAGGGGCTCGGGCTGGGGGAGCTGTGGTTGGCGGCCCTCTAGGAGGGCCCTCAATACCAGCAGCAATTGGCGAAGGTTGGCGGGTCCGCCAATGCGCAGGCAGGCGGCGAGGGCCATCGCCAACTTGGGGTCCACCGTGCCCAGTTCCGCCAGCTCCCGATCGTCATCAGCCGTGCCGGCCAGCACCAACAGCTGCCTGCCGGCACCGCCGGCACCGGGCTGCTGGGCCCAGCGCCCCAGGGCTTCCAGGCCATAGCTCCAGTGGCCCCTGCCGCCCAGCAACCGCACCACCACCAGCTGGGCCTGGCGGCCGGTGCTGGCCAGGTAGTGATCCACCACGGCCGGATGGGCCAGCCCCGCCAGGTTGAGGGCCCGCAGCTCGCAGCCCAGCAATTCAGGCTGGCTGGCCAGCAGTTGATCGATCGCCAGTAGGTCGGTATCGGCGCTGCTCAGCAGCAGCACCGCTGCCGGTGGTTGCTCGATCAAGGCCTTGGCATCTGCCTCGTCGTCACCACCGGGGATTGTCGCCAGCCTGTGCATCTCCCCATCCTGCTGGTGCGGTGAGAAGATCGGAACCTGCCAGGCCTAACAGTTCGCACCGCCAGCCATGCACCAGTTCCTGCCCTACGCCTGGTTCGGCGGACGCTGCGTCCCCTTCGCGGAAGCGACCGTGTCGGTGGCCACCCATGCCCTCCATTACGGCACAGGCGCATTTGGCGGCATGCGGGCCCTGCCCAATCCAGCCGATCCCGGCGAAATCCTGCTGTTTCGCGCCGACCGCCATGCGCGGCGGCTGAGCCAAAGCGCTCGGCTGTTGCTCACCGAGCTGAGCGAGCAGACGATCCATGACGCCATCCACGCCTTCCTGCAGGCCAATAAGCCCAGCTGCCCTGTTTACCTGCGGCCTTTCGTTTACACAAGTGATCTGGGCATTGCCCCTAGGCTGCATAATATTGAAACTGATTTCCTGATCTATGGTTTGGAATTGGGTGACTACCTCTCCCCCGAGGGGGTGAGCTGCCGGATTAGCTCCTGGACGCGCCAGGAGGATCGTTCCCTGCCCCTGCGCGGCAAGATCAGCGGTGCCTACATCACCAGTTCCCTAGCCAAGACAGAAGCGGTGAAGAGCGGCTTCGACGAAGCTCTGTTGCTCAACAGCCGCGGCAAGGTGAGTGAGGCAAGCGGCATGAACCTGTTCATTGTCCGCGATGGAGTGTTGATCACCCCTGGAGTTGATCAGGATATTTTAGAGGGCATCACCCGGGCCAGTGTCATGGAACTCGCCCGAGCCATGGGCATCGAAGTGATCGAAAGGCCGGTAGATAAGAGTGAGTTATTTGTGGCGGATGAGGTATTTCTCAGTGGCACTGCCGCCAAGGTGACGCCGGTGCGGCGGGTGGAATCCACCGACCTATCCGCCACCCGGCCGATAATGGAAAAAATTCGCGAAAGGCTCACGGCGATCACAGAAGGCCGCGATCCCGCCTATGAACATTGGGTGCAGCGGGTTCGCCTCGATCCCTGAGCCCCAGCCCCAGCCAGGATTCACCAATGGCCAAATCCACCGCCGCCAGCTCCACCGCCGACAGCTCTGCTGTCACCGTTGAGGTCAAAGCTTCACTGGGCGCTAGCGCTTTAGATGGTGCCAAAGCTTTAGCGGTCGCCAAGCCTCTAGCCACTGCCGGCGATGACGGCCCTGGCCAGGTGAGCGCCTTTCTAGAGCGGTTGCATGGCCCCGATCGACCGGTGTTGGTGTTTGACGGCGCCACCGGCACCTCGCTGCAACAGATGAACCTCAGCGCTGAGGATTTCGGCGGTGCGGCCCTGGAAGGTTGCAATGAATATCTGGTATTCACGCGACCGGATGCGGTGCAGGCCGTACATCGCCAATTCCTTGAGGTGGGTTGCGATGTAATTGAAACTGATACATTTGGTGCCACTTCACTGGTGCTAGCGGAATACGATATTGCTGACCAGGCCTTTGCCATTAACCAGCGTGCTGCGGAATTGGCCCGGGAGGTGGCCGACGCCTACAGCACCCCGGAGAAGCCGCGCTTTGTGGCCGGTTCGATCGGACCCACCACCAAATTACCCACCCTTGGTCATATCGATTTTGACAGCATGCGGGCCTCTTTCCAGGAGCAGGCCGAGGGTCTGCTGGCTGGAAATGTGGACCTCTTTATTGTCGAAACCTGTCAGGATGTATTGCAGATCAAGGCTGCCCTGCAGGGTATAGAGGCCGCCTTTGCTAAATGTGGTCAACGCCGGCCCCTGATGGTGAGCGTGACGATGGAAACCACCGGCACGATGCTGGTTGGTTCAGATATCGCCGCCGTGGTGTCAATTTTAGAACCATTCCCCATTGATATTCTCGGGCTTAATTGTGCCACCGGCCCAGAGCAGATGAAAGGGCACATAAAATATCTAAGTGCCCATAGCCCTTTTGTGGTTAGCTGTATTCCCAACGCGGGACTGCCTGAAAACATTGGCGGTGTAGCCCACTACAGGCTTACGCCGATCGAGATGAAGATGCAGTTAATGCACTTCGTAGAAGATCTCGGTGTACAGGTAATCGGAGGCTGTTGTGGCACCACACCGGCCCACATTGGTAGCCTAGCTGAACTTACTGCTGAACTTAAGCCGGCGGCCCGTCAGGTGCGCACCCCGGCCAATCGCCACCAGCGACCGCTACTGCAGGCGGAGGCGGCAGCCGCCTCTATCTACGCCACTACTCCCTATCACCAGGACAACTCTTTTCTGATCATTGGCGAACGCCTCAATGCCAGTGGCAGCAAAAAAGTTCGCGATCTGCTTAATCAGGAGGACTGGGATGGCCTGGTGGCAGTTGCCCGTGACCAAGTAAAGGAGAATGCCCACATCCTGGATGTAAATGTAGATTATGTCGGGCGTGATGGCGAGAGCGATATGCGGGAGTTAGTGAGTCGTCTGGTGACTAACGTAAATTTGCCGCTGATGCTCGATTCGACAGAGTGGCAAAAAATGGAAGCCGGCTTGAAGATGTCCGGCGGAAAATGCCTGCTAAATTCAACTAATTATGAAGATGGTGATGAACGCTTTATTAAGGTATTAGAGCTGGCTAAGGCCTATGGCGCTGGTCTGGTGGTGGGCACCATCGACGAAGAGGGTATGGCCCGCTCGGCGGAGCGCAAATTCGCCATTGCCCAGCGGGCCTATCGGGATGCCCTGGCGGCAGGCATCCCGGCCCATGAAATCTTTTATGATCCGCTAGCTCTACCTATCTCCACTGGCATCGAGGAAGATCGCAAAAATGCTGCGGCAACCATTGAAGCAATCCGGCTGATTCGCCAGAACTTACCGGCAGTGCATGTGGTGCTGGGCATCAGCAATGTGAGTTTTGGCCTCTCTCCTGCTGCTCGTATTGTTCTAAATAGTGTATTCCTGCATGACTGCTGCGAAGCCGGCATGGATGCGGCAATTGTCAGCCCGGTCAAAATCCTGCCCCTGGCCAAAATCAGTGAAGAGCATCAACAGGTTTGCCGCGATCTAATCTACGATCGTCGACGTTTTGACCAGGGTGTTTGCAACTATGATCCCCTAACAGAACTCACTACTCTATTTGAGGGGGTTACAGCAAAAGATGCCAGAGCTTCTGGCCCTTCCCTGGCTGATCTGCCCGTGGAGGAGCGCCTCAAGCAGCAGATTATCGATGGCGAACGCATTGGCTTGGAGGCGGCCCTGCAGTTGGCGATGGAATCTTATCCACCGCTGCAGATCATCAATAGCTTTTTGCTGGATGGCATGAAGGTGGTGGGTGAACTGTTTGGCTCCGGCCAAATGCAACTGCCTTTCGTGCTGCAAAGTGCCGAGACCATGAAGGCCGCAGTTGCCTACCTTGAGCCCTTCATGGATAAACTTGAAGGTCCGGATGGAGAGAAAAAGAGCAGCAGCAAGGGGAAGCTATTGATTGCCACCGTCAAAGGCGATGTCCATGATATTGGCAAAAATCTTGTAGACATTATTTTAACCAACAATGGATATGATGTTGTAAATCTGGGTATCAAGCAAAGTTGCGAGGCAATTGTTGAAGCCCAGCGGGAGCATCGGGCTGATTGCATCGCCATGAGTGGCCTGCTGGTGAAATCTACGGCTTTCATGAAGGACAACCTGGAGGCATTTAATAAGGAGGGTATTTCGGTGCCCGTAATCCTTGGTGGGGCGGCCCTTACCCCTCGCTTTGTCCATGGCGACTGCCGCGCCGCCTACCGAGGTCAAGTGATCTATGGCCGCGATGCCTTCATCGATCTGCGTTTCATGGATGCGCTGATGGAGGCCAAGCGAGCCACCAGCTGGGACGATCAACGCGGTTTCCTGGCTGCGGTGCCCGAGGGTCTGGGTCTAGCTGACTCCAGGGATGAAAGCGGCAAAGTGTCCCCTCTGCCCCAGGCAGCCGAGCCAGAGGAGAGTGGCCTGGGCCAGGCGCCAACTGCTTCTGCCAGTGCGGCAGACCCTGCGGTGGCCAATGATCAACGCTCTGAGGTGGTGCCCGAGGAGCCAGCCCTGGCACCACCTTTTTGGGGTAGTTGTGTACTGCTGGAGAGCGCCATTGATCTGGAGGAGGTGTTCACCTATCTCGATCGCAACGCCCTGTTTGCAGGCCAGTGGCAACTGCGCAAAAGCCAGCAACAGAGCCGCCAGGAGTATGAAGCCATGTTGGCCGAAAAGGCCGAGCCAGTGCTGAGGCAGTGGCAGCAGCGCTGCTTGGCTGAGGGCTTGCTCACCCCGCGGGTGGTTTATGGCTACTACCCCTGTGGCCGCTCTGGCAACAGCCTGCGGGTGTTCGATCCAGCTGGACTGGCGCCTGGCGCTGCTGCTGGTGAGGCCAGGCAGCCGTTGGGCGGCTTTGAGCTGCCCCGCCAGCGCTCCGGAAACCGCTATTGCATCGCTGATTTTTATCGCGATCTGGTACCAGGCCCCAGTGGCGAGAAATTGCCATCAGATGTATTGGCTATGCAGGCGGTAACCATGGGCGAGCAAGCCACTGTATTTGCCCAAAAGCTATTTAAGGCTAACCAATATACTGACTATCTCTATTTCCATGGCCTGTCTGTCCAGATGGCCGAGGCCCTGGCCGAGTGGGCCCATGCCCGTATCAGGCGTGAACTTGGCTTTGCTGCCCAGGAGCCCCAGCTGTTAAGAGAGGTACTGGCCCAGCGCTATCGCGGTAGTCGCTACTCCTTTGGCTATCCCGCCTGTCCGAACGTGCCCGATTCCCGGCAGCAACTTGACTGGCTGGGCGCCAGCCGCATTGGTCTGTCAATGGATGAGAGCGATCAACTGGAGCCTGAGCAGAGCACCACTGCCCTGGTGGCCCTGCACAGCAAGGCGCGCTACTTCAGCGCCTAACCTCACTATGCACTTGCCTAGAGCACCATGGCCATCGCCGGTCCAGACGGCGTCGACGCCGCCATCCAACAGGGCATCGACCTAGACGGCACTCCGATCCCAGCCGAGATGCTTTCCCTCTACCAGGAGGTGATGGAGCTGGAAAGCCAGCGCGCCCGCAGCGGCGTCAAGAAATCAATGCGCAACCGCATCGTTAAGACCGGTTGCAAGCACTTCGATCAAGCCAGCCTCGATGCCCGCCTCAAGGCCGCTGGTTGGGAGGGCCTCAAGGAAAAGGAGATCGCCTTTTTCTACAGCTGATCTATTTCTAAAAGGCACCTCGAAAAACCCAGATTTCACCGCTCTCGTGACACGAGAAGCGTTCCAGCGATTTGCTTGCCTCTGACTCGCAAAAGCCGAATGGGAATTTTTCGAGGTGCCCTAAAGGCTTGGTTCGTAGGGAGCTTTTCCGCATCTGTCCAGTCGCAGGTTTTTTTGAACCTCCACGGTGAGCCCGCGGCTGGCTTCTCAAATGACTGATGTTTCCAAGGTATACATTTTATTGATATTTGTGATATTTGCCGGTTCACTCTGCGGTTGATTTTGGGAAGCTCTGAGAAACCCGAGCCAAGCCGAATGGGGCTCTGATGCCGCAAGGGTTACCGGGTAGCGGGATCGCCGCGATGGCGGTTTTCCAGAGTCTGAGTAGTGGATCCCCCCTGTGTCAGCAAAGTTGTCCACTCGGTTTGACCCATCCACCAGGGGCCTAACCGACGACCATGAAAACGACTTATGACCCCGCTGTGCGGGACCAAATCCGCGAGCGAATGAGCCCGCCAAACCGGGAGAGCGTGGCTGAGATCGCCCGCAGCACGGGCATTGCGGCCCCAACCCTCTATAGCTGGCGCCATCGCTGGAAACTGGAAGGCCAGCTGGTGCCGGCGAGCAGCAAGGCACCTGAGCAGTGGAGCGCTGCCGACAAGCTGGCGGCCGTGATCCAAGCCGCTGCCCTCAGTGGCACCGACTTGGGATCCTTCTGCAGGCAGCGAGGGCTTTACCCAAAACAACTTGCCCGTTGGCGCCAAATAGCTGAGGATGCCAATGGCCCCAGCGCTCCGAGCATGGATGACCAGAGAGAACTCCAACGCAAGAATCAGGAACTGATTCGCAAAAATCGTCAGCTTGAGCGTGAACTTCAGAAAAAAGAAAAGGCACTTACAGAGGCAGCAACATTGCTGATGCTCTCAAAAAAGCTCGATCAACTGTGGCCTCGGGACGAGGAGCATTGATCGAAGCCGAAAATAGAAGTCAGCTCATGGAATTGCTTAATGAAGGACTCCATGCAGGAGCTTC
>JBILLQ010000057.1:0-23067 GCA_044375975.1 Prochlorococcaceae cyanobacterium | reverse complement strand
AATGCCAGCCGGGGGTGTGCACATCACAGACGGATTCTGCCTGAGAGGCAACCGGGATTCAAGCCGTTGTCAACGGCTCAGCAGAGCCGAAGTTCACGGCCGGCTGTCGCGACCCCTGAATGCGTACTGCCCCTTTGATGGAGGCGTTGGTCTTCGCAATCCATGATTGTGGCTATATCGCGCGCTCGGCCCTTGAAGCGGAAGACTCGGCTGAAGTCCGCATGGATAAGATTGCCAAGATCATCAAAGACTGCAGATATGGAATTCATGACATTTCTCGCACTGAAGTTGGGGCCGATACTGGCCTGCCACGCTTCAACATGCCCTTGGAGCTTGGCCTCTTCCTTGGCGCCAGGCGGTTTGGCTCGAGGACAGACAAGCTAAAAGCTTGCCTCGTCCTTGATCGTGCCCGCTATCGCTATCAGCAGTTTTGTTCCGATATTGCCGGGCAGGATATTCGCTCGCATGACGACCTGCCAGAGACGGCCATCAAAGTGGTAAGAAACTGGCTGCAGACTAACTGCCCAACACCTGAAGTCCTCATGCCAGGAGGTTCTGCCATGGCACGACGCTTTGCCTTGTTTCAAGACGATCTGCCTCTTCTTTGTCAGCGACTCAAGCTCGAAAGGAACGAACTCATCTTCAATGACTACACGACGTTGATTGCCGCCCCCTCTGCCAGCAAAGTTGTCCACTCGGTTTGACCCATTCACCAGAGGCCTAACCGACGACCATGAAAACGACTCATGCCGCCGCTGTGCGGGACCAAATCCGCTGTCCCAGGCAGCTTGCCCGCTGACGTCTAATAGCCGAGGATGCCAATGGCCCCAGCGGTCCGAGCATGGCTGAGCAGCGGGAACTCCAGCGCAAGAATCAGGAGCTGATTCGCAAAAATCGCCAGCTTGAGCATAAACTCTGGAAGAAAGAAAAGGCGCCATGAGCTAACCTTCCCGATGGTCTTACCTTCCCGATGGTCTGATCTTCCGGAGGCATGGACCAGGGTTTCAGCGATGCGACCACAGCTGCCGGTGCAGCTCCTGGGGGTCATAGATGCTCACCTGCCGCTCCAGATCAAAGCGCCGGGGACTGCCCCCGAAGCTGCGGGGGTCGGAGCCCACGCCGGCCAGATAGGCCCAGTTGCCGCTGTTCAGGGCCGGGTGGGCATCGATCAGCATCCACTCAAAGAAGCGGGCGCCCCAGGTCCAGGGCAGCCGCAGCTCGTTCACGAAGTGGGAGGCCACCCACTGGCGGCCCCGGTTGGAGAGGTAGCCCGTGGCCAGTAATTCCCGCAGCTGGGCATCGATCAAGGGATGGCCGCAGTCGGCGAGGGTCCAGCGCCGAAAGCGCTCCCGATCGGGCTCCCCCTGGGGTGGACGGCCCTGGATGCCGCCGGGGGCATGGAAGCTGGCCCCATGGCGCCGCTCCGACCAGAGGAAGAACTCGCGCCAGAGCAGTTCCTGCCGCATCCACTCGCAGCCCTCCCCTGCGCCTTTCCCTGAGCCCTCCCCTGTGGACTGATCAGCTCCATCGCCGCCCGCATCGGTGCCGCCCGCATCGGTGCGCTGGAGGGCCTCGTAGCGGAGCAGCTCCTGCCAGATCCGCCGCACCGACAGGGAACCAATTCCCAGGAAGGGCGAAAATTTCGAGGAGAATTCCGTCCCCACCAGGCCATTGCGGCTGGCCTTGTAGTGCCGCAGGCCATCGGAATCAAACAAAAAATGCCGTAGCCGCGCCAGGGCGCTGGCTTCGTCGCCGCTGAAGGGAAAGGCGCTGCGGGGGTCGCAGGCCTGGGCCGCTGGCGCCGGCCAGGTCGGTGGCCAGTCCAGGACTGCACCCCCCAGACCCCGCAGCTCCGGCGGCGGCAGCGGTGGCTCCGGCGACCGCTCCAACCGCCGCCGGAAATCCGAGAACACCTTGGGAAAGTTGCCGGACTCCACCGGCCAGTCGCCAAACAGCCAGCTCTCCTGGCAATACAGCACCGCGGCGGGGCGCACCAGGGGACGAATCGCCTCCAGCGCCGCCGCCGTGGAGTGCTGCGGGAAATGCAGCAGCGGAATGGCCTCGGCCGCCAGGCGGGCCCGCAGCTGGGCCAGGGCCTGGGCCTCCAGCCGGCGCTGGTGGGGACCCCGCAGGCGTTGGCCGGCCGGCCGGCAAGCCAGCACGATCAGCTGGCCGCCGCCCTGGCGGCGGGCCAGGGCTACGGCGGCATGGAAGGCCGGCTGGTCATCGAGGCGCAGCTGCCCCTCCAGGGCCACCGCGACAGTGAATTCCCCCGCCATGGTTTGGACCCCAGGTGGCTTCAGCCTTGCAGCTGTGGGACTTACGCGGTGGCGGCGGCTTTCCGCCAGCCTGGGCACTGCCTGGATGTCTTTGGTTGCCCCTGGATCCCACCACCCTTGCCCCCCTGCCGAGCACCCCAGCGGTTAGCGGAGTGCTGGAGACGCTCGCCTTCTTTCGGGATCCCGATTTCGCCCGCTCCCGCTTCGAGCGCTATGGGGATGTGTATGAAACCAGCCTGCTGGGGCAGCGCACCGTGTTCATCCGGGGGGAACGGGCGATCGCCGACCTGTTCGCCCAGGGGGATGCTGTCGAGGGCTGGTGGCCGGACAGCGTGCGGGAACTGTTGGGTTCCCTGTCCCTGGCCAACCGCAACGGCGCCGAGCACAGGGCCCGCCGGCGGGTGGTGGGCCAGCTGTTCGCCGCCGCCGCCCTGAAGCGCTATAGCCCAGCGATCGTGGCCCTGGTGGACGACCTCAGCTTGGAATTGTTGAGCTCCACCACGGCCGAGGCCCTGGTGCCAAAGCTGCGGCGCTTTGCCTTCAGCGTGATCGCCAGCACGGTGCTGGGGCTCGATGCGGTCGATCGCGATGCCCTGTTCGTGGATTTCGAAACCTGGTGCCGGGGCCTGTTCTCCCTGCCCTTCCCCCTGCCCGGCAGCCCCTACGCCCTGGCCCGCCAGGCCCGCCAGCGCCTGCTGCGGCGCCTGGGCGCCGTGCTCCAGCGGGCCCAGGCCTCAACCGCCGCCGGCCAGACCCTCGCCGCCGGCGGCCTGGATCTGTTGGCCGGTGGGCTGGATGAGGCCGGCCTGCCCCTGGCCGATGACGACGTGGTGGAGCAGTTGCTGCTGCTGCTGTTCGCCGGTTACGAAACCACCGCCTCCTCGCTGAGTTGCCTGCTGCTCACGCTGCTGCGACATCCAGCCGAGCTGGCCTGGCTGCAGGAGGAACTGGACACGCTGGTGTGGCCGCCACCGCCGGGGGAGGTCCTGGGGGCCTACGACCCCATCCGGGCCCCGCGGCTCGATGCGGTGGTGAAGGAGGTGATGCGGCTGACCCCACCGGTGGGGGGCTTCTTCCGCCGGACCCGGGAGCCCATTGCCCTGGCGGGCGTGCTGGTGCCCGCCAACCGGGTGGTGCAGGTGAGCATCGTGGCCAGCCATCGCCACAGCAACCATCTCCACGGCAGCAATCGCAACGGCAGCCAACGCCACGGCAGGGGGGAAGAGGATTTGGAGGTCTTCCGGCCGCAGCGGCATCTGGCCGGGGACAGCTCCGCCACGCTGCTGCCCTTTGGCGGCGGCGAGCGAGTGTGCCTGGGCAAGGCCCTGGCCGAGCTGGAGATCCGCCTGCTGGCGGTGGGGATGCTCAAACAGCTCAGCCTGGAGCTGCAGCCGGATCAGGACCTGGCGCTGGCGATCATTCCCAGCCCTTCGCCCAAGGATGGCCTGCTGGTGCGCTCGCGCCCCCATGGCTGCCGTAGTGATAGCGCCGGGGCCGATCCTGGAGCCGACGCCTGAGTCGACGTTGGGGCCGGCGCCGGGGCCCAGGAGGGAGCCGACGCCGGGGTGAAGCGAGCCCTGGCTATCTAGGCGTTGAGCCAGTGCATGGTGTTGAGCTAGCTGCTCATCGGCAGCCCTGCACGGAGATGCGATAGCTGAAGCCCAGGGCATCGGGATCGCTGCTGGCGCCCACTTTGAAATTAATTTGACTGGTTTGCTTACCTGGCACGCTGGCAAAGGGGCCAAACATCTTGCCAGTGCCGATCGGCGGATTCATCTGGGTATTGATCACCTGTAAATTCGAGCCATCGCTGAACTTCATGAAGCCTTCCACCGGATACATAGCGTTGGCATCGGAGGAATTGGCAGTGAAGAACAGCTTGTAGCTGCCGTAAGGCTTGTCAACGATGAAATCGGTGTTCCAGTTGGTCTTGCCGAACAACTTGCCCCGCCCCACCGACTTGCTCACGATCGGCGTGGCGCCGTTGCCACCGATCGGTTGCAGGAAGGTGCACGACTGGGCCTGGGCTGCCCCCGCTTCCACGCCCAAGGTGAAGGCCAGAGCCAGCAGGGCCATGGGGCCGCTGCGCCGCCAGGCCGGGGAACCAACAGGGCGATCTAAATGAAGGGCTGGCATGGCCATTGATCTGGAACTCGAGGAGAACGATCAAGAATTTAGATGGGGTGACGGCCCCGCCATGGTTCAAGAGTGCAGTGACCTCCGCTGGGGCAGCTTGAACCAGTCATCTCGCCCCGGTCAGCTCGATCCGGTGATGCTCGCTGGATGGCTCAATCATCATTTCCCCACATACGTTTAACCCCTACAAACAAGCCTCGATCAAATCAGCAGCGCGTCCCACTCCGCCGGCCGCCTCTATCTCCCGCCCCAGGCGCTGTGCGTTTTGCCGGTAGACAGGATTATGGAGCACGTCCTGGGCCATGGCCGTTAATTTTTCAACGCGAAGCTGACGCAAGGGCAGCACGCGCCCTGCACCACAGTAGGCAACCCTGGCGGCAATACCTGGCTGTTCATTGGTGATTGGGATCGCCAGTAAAGGTACGCCGCAACCCAGGGCGGTGATGGTGGTATTCAGTCCGGCATGGGTGATCACTAAGGCAGAGCGGGCGATCAACTGTTGATGGGGCGCATAAGCTACCACCAGCGGCTCACCAGGTAAATCCAAAGGCATAGCTTTGGGATTGCCCATCGAGATCACGAGCTGGGCATCTAAAGGAAGACAAGCAGCGGCAATCTGCTCAAAGATTTCCGGCTTGCCATTTTGCAGGGTGCCCAGCGAGGCGTAGATCAGGGGCCGCCCATCAAGCCGATCCCAGGGGAAGTTCAAGCAATCAGGCAATAATGGCTCGCGGCCAGATGGATCAGCCAGGCGACCCACATAGTGAAAATGGCCTGCCAGCCGCTGCCGGGGAAAATCAAAGGCGCGGGGCAGCTGGGCTAACTGCAACAGCGGCGATTGCAACTGCTCCTTATGCCGACAACTTGGCAACCCCCAGCGCCGCCGCTGCTCCTGCAGATCCCGCCACAAGGAAACGGTGAGCCGATCGAGCAGGGCATTGCCCAACTGATTGCGCCAGCGGGCCCACGGCGCTCTGCTCGGCAACCAACCAGTGAAATAGGGGGGTACTGCCGCTTCTCGGTTGATCGGCAAAGCGTTGGAGATGGTAACGAAAGGGATACCCAGCTTCTCGGCCACCATGGCGCCCGCCGGGCTCAGCTGATCCACCAGCAGTAACTGGATGCCCGCCGCGGTAATCGCAGCTGGGAGCTGATCGTGCAGCATCGCCAGCTCCCGCCGAAAGTAAGCCACCGAATAGCGCAACCCGGCAACACCACTGAGGCGGCCAAGCTCGGCATAGGCCGCCTCAACACTGCCCAGCGGGAAGGCTTCTACGCCGATGGTTACCAACTCCAGCGGCAGCCCGGCCAACCTGGGGGCAGCATCGGCCACCGTGAACAACACCACTTGATGGCCGCGTCGCTGTAGCTCCAGCGCCAGAGCCAGCATGGGGTTTAGATGACCTGTAGCAGGCGGAGCAACGATGCCAATACGACAGCTGATCACAGGCGGCTCAATAACGGGGCACGCTGGGGTCCACCTCTTTGCTCCAGGCGTCGATGCCACCGGCCACGTTGATGCCTTCAATGCCGTGGCGGCCGAGGGCGATCAGCGCCTTGGCGGAACGGCCGCCCAATTTGCAATGCACATAGAGCCTGCGATTGGCCGCCAGACGACGCACCTCTTCTATCGCTTCACCAGTTTCGATGCGATCTAAAGGCACCAGCACCGCGCCCTCAATATGGGCAATTTCGGCCTCATTGGGATTGCGCACATCGAGCAACAGCAGATCGTCAGACTGCTGATCGAGCAGGGTTTTCAACTCGGTAACCGAAATACTTGCCACGGCGCCGGCCTCCTCCTGGCCCGGGGCGCTGCCGGCCACCCCACAAAACTGTTGATAATCAATCAGCTTGTCAATCACCGGCCGCTCGGGGCTGGGCCGCAACTTCAATTCGCGGAACTTCATGCCCAGGGCATCGAATAACAACAGCCGACCGCTGAGGGTGGTGCCGATGCCGGTGATGATCTTCACCGCCTCAGTTGCTTGAATCACACCGATGATGCCTGGCAAAACACCCACCACGCCGCCCTCGGCGCAGGAGGGCACCATGCCCGGCGGCGGCGGCTCCGGAAACAGATCCCGATAGTTGGGACTTTGCTCATCGAGGTTGAATACCGTGGCCTGCCCCTCAAAGCGGAAGATCGAGCCATACACATTGGGCTTGCCCAACAGCACACAGGCGTCGTTCACCAGGTAGCGGGTGGGGAAGTTATCGGTGCCGTCGCAAACGAGGTCGTAGGGCTCAATGATTTCCAGGGCGTTCTCACTGCTGAGCGCCGTGGGGTACAGATCCACTTGGCAGTGGGGGTTGATCTCCAGGATGCGGGCCTTGGCCGACTCGATCTTGGGTTTACCCACCCAGCTGGTGCCGTGGATCACCTGGCGCTGCAGGTTGGAATGGTCCACCACATCGAAATCGACGATGCCGATGCGACCCACGCCAGCGGCGGCCAGATAGAGCAACAGGGGCGAACCGAGGCCGCCGGTGCCCACGCAGAGCACTGAGGCGGCCTTGAGCCGCTTTTGACCCGCCATGCCCACTTCCGGCAGGATCAAATGCCGGGAGAAGCGGGCCAGCTCATCGGGACTGAGCTGAACGTCGGAGATATCGGGGGGAAGCATGGCTGGCCGGGGAACTGGGGCGGTGGCCCTGGCCCCCAACCCGTCTTGGCATCCATTCTCCCTCGCCGCCCGCTCCTACCTTCCCGCTGCCTAGACATCCAACTGCCTAGGCGTCCAGCTACCTACAGGGCAGCAGCTGCGGTGGCCGCTCCCCCTCCTCCAGCCACCAGCAGAGCGTCTCGGGCCGCTGGTCCAGCTGGCTCGGGCCGCGGATCAGCATCAGGGCAGGCGGCACCGTGAAGGCGCGGTCGCTGGCGGAGGGCAAGGGCGCCGTGGTCGGGTGGCTGTGGGCCGAACCGAGCAACTCCAGCCCCAAACCGCGCGCCCATTTCTGGGCCTGCAGCTGCTCGCGGGGATCGATGGCGAAACGCTGATCACGCCGCGCCAATTCCGGCCAGACATTGCAGCAGGGCCAGAGCCGCTCCAGCCGCCAACAGGCCTCAAGCCGTCTACCCACCAGCAGGGCACAGCCCTCCTCGGGCGCTACGGCCTCCAGCCAGAGGCCCAACATGGTGAGCAGCTCCGCACGCGCCTCAACCTGTGCTGGCTTCTGGAAGGTCACCCGGATACCTTATGGGCAAATCAACTTCTGGGGATCGCCGTCGATGAGCGACAGCAGCACTGAAACTCTCGAGAGCGACGCCACCACCAGCGCCGACAGCGCTGCCCCAAGCAGTGCGGAAGCACCTGGGGTGGCATCGATCAATTTCAAGGAGCGCTACGGCGAGATCATCTCCAAACTGAACCAGACCCTCAATCAGGTGGACTGGAGCCAGATGGGTCGGATCGGCAAGGCCTCCGGCGTGATCCTGGTGGTGATCGTGGCCCAGATCCTGATCAAGGGCGTGTTGGACACCATCAACCTGCTGCCCGTGGTGCCAGGCCTGCTGGAACTGCTCGGCTTGGTCGTGGTGGGCCAGTGGAGCTGGAAGAACCTCACCACCGCTGAAAAGCGCAATGCCGTAGTGACCCGCATCCAGACCATGCGCCAGGAATACCTGGGCTGATTGATCCAGACCTGAGCGAGCCAGGGCCTAGCGAGCTATGACTTAGCGAGCTATGACTTAGCGAGCTATGACTTAGCGAGCTATGACTTAGCGAGCTATGACTTAGCGAGCTAGGCACAGTTTACCAATCATAAATAATTTAGCGCCAAATGATTACCCCCGGCCGCCACTAGACAAATCAGCCCAGCGGCTGCCGGGCCAACAAAGACTTGATTACAGCCTCGGCCTGGCCGGCATAGCCGCCACCAAACAAATTAGCGTGGTTTAGTAGGTGATAGAGGTTGTAGAGCGGCACTCGGGCCGCAGCCCCTGGCGGCAGGGGCCACTGCTGTTGGTAGCCCGAGAAAAACGCCTTGGGGAATCCCCCGAACAACTGCGCCATCGCCAGATCCACCTCCCGGTCGGCCCAATGGCAGGCAGGGTCAAAAATGCTGGCTCCGCCGCCCCTCAGGACACCGGCATTGCCGCTCCACAGATCGCCATGCACAAGTACGGGCAGGGCCCCATGGCCCGCCAGCCACTGGGGCACCAGCGCCAACAACCGCTCGGCCCCGGGCATGGATCGGCCCGAGTGCTCCAGCAGCGCCAACTGGGGGGCCAGCCGTCGCTGGGCGAAAAATTCGCCCCAATCGGGCAGCCAACCATTGAGTTGGATCGTCGAGCCGATGTAGTTGTCGGCTTGCCAACCAAATCCCTGGCCGCCATGGGCCAGCTGCGACTGGCGATGCAGCCGCGCCAGGCTGACACCCAATTGCGTCCAGCCCTGATCGCCGCCTAGATCGAGCCAGGGCAGCACCA
This sequence comes from Prochlorococcaceae cyanobacterium, assembly GCA_044375975.1. Taxonomy (GTDB): domain Bacteria; phylum Cyanobacteriota; class Cyanobacteriia; order PCC-6307; family Cyanobiaceae; genus UBA5018. The sequence continues at coordinate 14,220 of JBILLQ010000057.1, read as the reverse complement.
ACACAGACCAATCACCCACCCGGCCCAAAGCCAGGGGGGTGGGCACGGTGAGCTGATCAATCCCGGCAGCCACACTCTGGCCAGCCACACTCTCGGCAGCCATGCCGGCCAGGGCGACCAGCCCCTCGGCCTCGGCCTGCAGCAGGGGTAGGGCGCTGGCTTGGTTGGTCTTGATAAACAGTCGCTGGCCCCCCTGCCCCTGCAGGCGCCAGGCCCTGTGGATACAGCCCCCCGCCAGGGGCTGCAGAGACAAATTGGCTGCATCCCAGCCCAACTGCGCCTGCAGCCAGCTAGCCAGATCAGCGGGGGCGGGGGCGGCCAGCGGACGATGGATACCAGGACCCTGCCAGCATGCCGTCATCTAGCACTATGAGTAGCTCTTTGGCCAACAGCACGGGCAGCAGAGAGCTGGGCAATACAGAGACCGCCAGCGGACCCATCAAAGAGAGGACCAGCAAAGAGCGGGCCAGTAGACAGCGGGCCAGTAACGAGCTGGCCAGTAAAGAGCTGGCAGGTAAACGGCTAACCGGTGCCCCCCGATGAGCCAGTCGCACGCCATCCACCGGGCCGATCAGGTCAAAGATCAAATAGTGGTGGTGGGCGCCGGCATCGCCGGGCTCACGGCGGCGGCGCTGCTGGCCCGGGCCGGCCAGCGGGTGCTGCTGCTGGAGGCCCATCACCAGAGCGGCGGCTGCGCCGGCAGTTTCCGCCGCGGCCCATACAACTTTGACGTGGGGGCCACCCAGGTGGCGGGCCTGGAGCCGGGTGGCAGCCATGCCCGACTGCTGGCCCACCTGCAGGTGGAACCACCGGCCGCCAGCCCCCTGGATCCCGCCTGCGTGGTGCAACTAAACGATGGCAGCGCCCCGATCCAGATCTGGCGCGATGCCAACCGCTGGCAAGCCGAACGCTGCAGCCAGTTCCCAGGCAGCCAGAGGTTCTGGCAACTCACCGATGCCCTGCATCGCGCCAACTGGGCCTTTGCCGCTGGCGACCCGGTGCTGCCGCCTCGCAATCTCTGGGATCTCGGCCAACTGTTGGGGGCCCTGAAGCCAAACAACCTGGCCAGTGGTCTGCTGGCGGGCAGCACGGTCGCCGATCTGTTGTGGCTATGCGGCTGCAGTGGCGATAGCCGCCTAAGGCGCTTTCTCGATCTACAGCTGAAGCTCTATTCCCAAGAACCGGCCGATCGCACCGCCGCCCTCTATGGCGCCACGGTGCTGGCCATCGCCCAGGAGCCCCTGGGCCTCTGGCATCTAGAGGGATCGATGCAGGCCCTGGCCAGCTGCCTGGAGCAGGCCCTGACCCGTTGGGGGGGTGAGCTGCGCCTGCGCCAGCGCGTCCAGAGCCTGCGGCCCCTGGCCGGCCCGGGTGGCAAGGCGGGGGCTGGCGGCTGGCGCATAGAGGCCAGCGGTCCCGGCGGCAAAACCCTGGTGGTGGAGGCCGCCGATGTGGTCTGCAGCCTGCCCCCCCAGGCCCTGGCGGCGCTGCTGGGGCCCGCCATGCCGGCCCACTACGCCCGCCGCATCGAGGATTGCGGCGAACCATCCGGGGCCCTGGTGCTCTATGGCGCCGTTCACCGCCGCCAGCTACCGGCGGTGGCGGTCCACGGCCATCTGCAACTCGACTGGTCCGATCCAGGCCCGCTGTTCGTATCGGTGAGCCTGGAGGGCGACGGCCGCGCCCCCGCCGGCCAGGCCACCGTGATCGCCAGCGTGTTCACCGCCGCCAAGCCCTGGCTTGCGGGCGATGCCGCCGACTACGCCGCCCGCAAGCAGCTGGCGCTGCAGGGCATGCAGCAGGGGTTGTTCAAGCTGCTGGGCATCGCGCCCCACGACTGGCTGCACGCAGAACTGGCCACCCCCAGGAGCTTTGCCCACTGGACCGGCAGGCCCTACGGCTATGTGGGCGGAATCGGCCAGCACCCCAGTCGCTTTGGCCCCTTTGGCCTGGCCAGCCGCACCCCATTACCCGGCCTCTGGCTCTGCGGCGATTCCATCTATCCCGGCGAAGGCACCGCTGGGGTGAGCCTCTCGGCCCTGACGGCCGCCCGCCAACTACTGAACCGCCGCGGCCACGCCTTGACGCTGAACTGAACTGCCTCCAGGCAAGGCAGGCCAATACAGAGACAGGTAATCAAGCCAGAGATAAAGCCAACTCAATAATCAAATCCCCTGGGGAGACGCTGGAAAACAACGATTTCGATGGCCTTGCCAGCTGAGCGGCCTGAGCGGCATGCAGCAGCAAAAGCGCCATGGACCGAGCAAGAATTTTCCAGAACCGCCCTAGAGAAACTCAGGCCTGAGCTGGTGGCAGTGGCTCAGCTCGGCCTGCAGTTCTGGCCACTGCTGCTGCTGCAACCGCTGCTCCAACGATTCAATCGCCTGGCGGTAGTGACCCAGGGCTTCCAGCACCGCCTCTCGATTACAGCGGGCCATCAAGCTGCCCAGCTCTGGATTGCCGCCCCCCACCCGGGTGGTGTCGGCAAAACCAGTGGAAGCCAGGGCCCGCACCAGCGCCGCCCTGTCGGCACCGCTGGCGCCCCGCTCCGCCGCCTGCAGCAGCGCCGCGCTCACCAACACCGGCAGGTGGGAGATCAGGGCCACGGCCCGATCGTGGTCGCCGGCATCGCTGACCAGCCAGCGGGCCCCGAGAGCTGCAGCCAGGGCCCGCACCCGCTCCAGCGCCTCTTGATCGGTGCTGGCGGTGGGCGTTGCCACCCAGGGCCGTCCCGCGAATAAGCCGCGCAGGCCGGCCTCCACGCCAGCCTCGGAGGTGCCAGCCATCGGATGACTGGCCACAAAGCGCCGATGCAGCGGCTGCCAACGGGCCAACACCGGCGCCTTCACCGAGCCCACGTCGGTGACCACGGCCTGGGCGGGCAGGGCCGCCAGCAGCCCTGGTGGTGGATCGAGCAGCCGATCCAAGGGCAGCGCCAAAATCACCAATTCGCAGTCGGCCAGCACAGCTCCGTCGGTGCTCACCAGATCGGCCAAGCCCCGCTCCAGAGCCCGTTCAGCGGTGCTCTGCCGATGCACCAGGGCCCGCACCGGCACGCCCAGGGCGCGTAGATCCAGCCCGATCGAGCCGCCGATCAGCCCCAGCCCCACCAGCCCCACCGGCCTGGGCTCAGCCAAGGCAGGCTCAGGCCAGACCGGCCCCGGCTCAGGCCAGGCCGGCCCGTTGCTGTCATGGGGAACACTCGCTGTTGTCATCGCTGCTGCCCTGGGCTGGGGCCAGCTTCCTACGATCAAACACCTGTTGGTCTGCGCTCGATGCTGGAAGCCCGCGCACACCAAGAGCTAAAGCAATTGCTCCACCGAGAAGGGCGGCGGGCCTGGCCCCACCACCTCAGCTTGAGCCGACTGGTGGCGCGGAGCCTGCGCCGCCACGACCACACCCTGGTGCGCCTGGCCCCCGGCAGCGATCCCAGCTGGTGGCTGGGGCTGCTGGTGCCCCTGGCCCTCAGCGATGAACCCCTGGCCCTGGTGGCCAGCCCCGAACTGCGCCGCCGCCTGCTGGAGGTGGAGCTGCCCCGGCTGGCGGCGGCGGGCCTGGCCCTGCCCTGCTGCGAGGGCCCGCAGCCTCCGGCCGCCGCCCGGGTATGGCTGCTGGACCACGGTGAGCTGATCCGGCTGTGGCAGCGGGATGGGCTGGGGGATCGCCAACTGGTGTTGCCGGAGGTGGAGCTACTCGACGGCCAGCTGCGTCAAGCCCTGGAGGTAACGATCAACCCCGGCCACTGGGATGACCTCAGACGGGCCCATCCGGCAGCGGAAGCCAGCCTGCTGGAACTCCATGGGCGACTGAGCCGCCAGGTGCTGCGCCATCCGGGCGGCGGTACCCAGCGACTGGTGCCGCTGCGGGAGGAGGACGAAACCCCCCTGCGCCATCTGCTGGCGCTGTTGCCGGCCCTGCCCGATCCCTGGCCCCGCTGGCTGGCGGCGGGCGCTGGCTGGGCCAGTTGGGTGGAACTGCGGAGCGGTGAGCTGGCCTGGCAGCTCCACCGTCAGCCCCTGGAGCCACTGCAGGTACTGAAGGGCCTGCTTGATGGCCGCGGCGCAATCCTGGTGGGGGAACCAGCCGCTGGAGCCGCCAGCCTGGGTTTAACCGCCACGGTGGAGGTGAGCTTGGGAGATCCACCCCTGGCCGACCCCCTACCCCTGTATGTGCCGCTGCGCCAGCCCCTACCCAATAGCCCCAACTACGGCGAACACCTGCTGGAGCAAAGCCGGCGGCTGGTATTGGGAGTCGCCGGGCTAACGGTGGTGCTTATCGACGACCAGGCGCTGCGGTTATCGCTCACCAGTGGCCTGGCCGCCGAGTTCGGCAGCCGGGTGGTGCACCAGTGCACCGCAGCCGCAGCCAATGGCGTGATCTGTGCCAGCTGGGACTGGTGGCTATCCCAGCAACAGCGCCTGCCGCTGCCCGCCCAGGTGGTGATTGCCCTTTTGCCCATAGCCAGCCTGGAAGATCCGCTCACCGCCGCCCGGGTGGAAGCGCTGCGACGCCAGGAGCGCGACTGGTTCCGGGAGCGCCTCCTACCCGACAGCCTGGGCAAATTGCAGCGGGGCCTGGCCCAGCTGCGGCGCCATGGCAATGGCCGTCTGGCCGTGCTGGATGGCCGCCTGCGCAGCCGCAGCTGGGGGCGGCAGGTATTTACCGCCCTGGAGCCCTGGGTGGGCCTCAGCCGCCTATTACCCCACTAGTTCTCCGCAGAGTTCCGCCAATGGCGGCAGCATTGAGGCAGCTGCGGCAAACCCGAGTTACGGCCAATGAAGCCCAGACGTAATTACCCAGATCAGCAAGCCTTGCGGGCCTGGGGTAACCGGAAATCAGCGAATCGCAGGCAGCGCGGGCCGATCAGCCCTTGGTCTCCAGGCAAAGCATCGCTGGGAACCTGAGCCGCCAGGAACGGTTCATCCAGGGACGATGCATTCCTAGCCTGACCAGGCCGTTCGCAACTGGGCCGATGGGGGAAGCGAAGCGCCGCGCGATCCAGGGGCTGCCACCCAAAACAGACAAGAGCCGCCCGGTGGACAACTCGCCGCGGATAGTGGCCTGGTTTCCGCTCACACGCCAGCAGGCGGATCGGTTTGTGGAGCTCACCAGCCGCGGTGCCTGGGTGGGGATTGGTGGCCTTGTGCTGCTCTGGCTGATCGTGCGCTTCGTTGGACCGGCGGCGGGCTGGTGGAGCCTTTCGGACGGCTAAGGGCAGCCTGGATAACAGCTAAACAGCTGGGAGCACTGACGGATCCGGCGCAGCTGGCGGGTCCGGCGCAGCTGGCGGGTCCGGCGGGTGCGGGGTGCCTGGAGTCCCTAGCGGGTCTTGGGGAGGCGGCGTGCCTGGAGTCTCTGGAGTCCCTTGCGGGTCTGACAAGTCTGGCGCACCTGAGCGGCCTGACGGGTCTCAGCCTGAATGCGGCGATTTCCGTCAGCATCTTGACTTAGTCAGCCAAAATCTGAAGAAAACCTTAGGATTGTCGCCACGCCTGAGGCCGATAGATGTTTGCCCGTCTCTCCGAGCAGTACCGCAACGTGGTGCAAGACCTGGTCATGAGCCTGCAGGCCTTGGCCCGAACCCTCCAGCAGCAGGGTTGTTCCGCCAGCTGCTACGTCTGCGGCGATGGCCGCGAAGGCCATGGGGCCTCCTTTGTCGCCAACCTGGGCTCCAACCACATGGTGCGTTTTTTGGTCTCGGATTTCGGCATCAGCTGGGTTGAATCCCGCGACGGCCACGAGCTAGTGAAGCTCGAAGGCGCCGAAGCCATCCAGGAACTGCAACGGGTAGCCCAATTGCTGCAACAGGTGGGAGCGAACCCAGCAACCACCGTCCCCAGGCGATAACGCCTGCCCCGAGCAGCCCCCGAAGCTCGGCTTCTCCCCATAGCAACAGCCACCCCACCCCACATCGCAACAGCAGCCCCAATACATCGGAACAGCCCCACCGCCGGCAACAGCCCCCGCTACATCTCGGTAGCCCCACCGCCGGTAGCAGCCCCCGCTACATCCCAGTATTGCCAATACATCTCAGCCTTCCGATAGGGCAAATCGCAACCTATCGCAACAGCCAAGGCAAAGATTTTCCTATCGCAACCCGGCCAAGAGCCAGCGGTGGCTTGAGCGGAGTGCCATAGGGCTCTTAGCCAATGATGCCATTAGCTCTCGTAGGCCACCTCCTCGACATCTGAATATTCCGCTTCCGCTTCCACCTCCTCTTCAATTGTTGCCTCCACGCCTGCCTTAGCGGCGGCCGCCAGGGGCTTCATCGAATTCGCCTTCACTTCTGAGCCCTCGGTGAGCTTTTGGCGAGTGCGTTGCTCAATCACCTCCTTTTGCTCAGGATTCTGCTCAAGCCAAGCAATCGTGTTATCACGACCCTGGCCAATATTGTCGCCCTCATAGCTATACCAGGCACCCTTCCGGATCACCACACCGGTTTCCTCAGCTAGATCCAGCAGGCAGCCGAGAATACTTATGCCACGACCAAACAAGATGTCAAACTCGGCGATGCGAAATGGAGGGGCCACTTTATTCTTGGCCACCTTTACCTTGGCGCGAATACCATACTCCTCGGTGCCACGCTTGAGGGTCTGAATGCGACGAATATCAAGTCGAACCGAGGCATAAAACTTCAGAGCATTGCCACCTGTAGTGGTTTCGGGGCTGCCATAGATGACACCAATCTTCTGCCGCAGCTGGTTAAGGAAGATCACCGTACAGCGGGATTTACCGATATTGCCAGTGATCTTTCGCATCGCTTGGCTCATCAGGCGAGCCTGACTACCCACCGCCAAGTCACCCATTTCCCCTTCGATCTCGGCCCGGGGCGTTAGGGCTGCCACCGAGTCGACCACGACGATGTCTACGGCGGCGGAACGGACCAGCTGATCCACGATTTCCAGAGCCATCTCACCGGTATCTGGCTGGGAGACCAGCAAGTTTTCTACATCTACCCCCAGGCAAGCCGCATACACCGGATCGAGGGCATGCTCGGCATCGACAAAAGCAGCCACACCGCCACGCTTTTGCACCTCGGCGATGGCATGCAGGGTGAGGGTGGTCTTGCCAGAACTCTCCGGTCCGTAAACCTCCACCACCCGCCCCTTGGGATAGCCGCCCCCAAGGGCCAGATCGAGGGTGAGGGCACCGGTACTGATCGTTTCCACCCGCATGCGGGAGGCATCCCCCAGGCGCATGATCGACCCCTTACCGAAGTTGCGCTCGATCTGGTTCAACACCAGACCAAGGGCCTTATCGCGCTCCGCCGCGGCTCGGGCTACAGCGGCGGCGGCTTTGGCATCAGCGGCCTTGGAATCAGCGGGCATGGCAACAATGACTGGCGAGCGAATAGGAATAGAGCGAAGCGCAGGCGGCTGTTTTCTGAGGGATGGAACGGACCGGCGACCCGGGACGATCCCAGAACCCCCGCACCGCCATCCTGCGCCCCCAGCAGAACAAGTGCCCCACAAACCAGCCGGCGTCCCCGCCGACCGTTAGTACTTACGTACCTTAGCGATTCAGGGCCATTGCGCCAGGGGGGCGGCGAAATGATGTGGTTCCAGCAGCTGGATGGCCTGGGGCAGAGCCTCTCGGTCTGCCGGGGCCAAGTACCCCCAGCTCACCAAAAAACAGCGCACCGCCTCCAGGCCCGGGGTGGCGCGCACCAGCTCCAGGGTCGGTCGCCGATCCTCGACAAACCAAATCGGCCGAGAGCTCGGATCCAACTGGGCCAGTACCTCAGGTTTGCTGCCCTGCTCGTGGCCGCAAACCGCCAGCGGCTGCAAGCCGGCCGCCTGCAGCAACTCCTGAGCAAAAATGCCACCCTTGGTGGTCAGCACCATCCAGGTGGCGCCCTCTCGCTCCAGGTCCCGCAGCCGCTCGGGCACGCCGGGATAGAAGCGATGCAATGCCAGCCAGGCGGCTCGATCGGCGGCGATGGCGGCAACACGAACCTGCTCCAGGGCTCGCTGAAGGGGCTCGGGCTGCCAACCCCAACGCCGCAGGGTCGGCTGCAGTGCCTCGGCGTAGTGCGCCTGCAGGTGGGCGATATCCAGATCTGGCCGGGAGAGTTCGGCCACCATCAACACCATCTCCCAGCCCTTGTGGATCAGGGGGCGGAGCAGGGAAAAACCCGGCGGCGCCTGCTCCGGCAGGTCCAGGTGGGGTGCCAGCTGCTGCACCGCCCGGCGGGCGGACCACCAGTACTCGGCCATGCCATCCACCAGCACCCCGTCAAAATCAAACACAAGCAGAGGCGTGTCACCTGGCTCCTGCAGGCCACCAGGAACGCTGGCTAGATAACCGTCCAGGCCAGAAGAGCTTTCCAGGCCAGGGAGTGAACCAATAGCTGGCACAGGCCAGAAAGCTTACAAAAACTGGGCCGCTAGGATTCGAACCTAGGAATGGCGGGACCAAAACCCGCTGCCTTACCGCTTGGCGACGGCCCAATGGAGCGAACTCCAGCGCCAGTGACGCTGGTGCTCAGTTAGTTACCCACAGCGGCGGGGCCTTCGTCAACTCAGCCCCCCCCTCAGGCCGGGAATACCCGCAAACGCCGCTCAGGGCCCCGCCCAAAATCGGCCGAGCGCAGGCGGTAATGGGCCGCCAGCTCGGCCTGCAGGCGCCGCACCCGCTCACTGCGGGGCAACAGTTCCACCGGCTGCCCCTGGGGTAGCACCACCTGCTCCACCGCCAGTCGGCATTCCTCCAGCGCCGCCAGATCGTCGTCGACGTCACCGCCTGGAACCTGGAGGGCCAGCTCCCTGTTCTCGGGCTGGCGGCGATCCAGCAGCCGCTCCAGCCCCCTCTGGATCTGGGGCATGGAGGCGCTCTTGATCACCAGGATCGGAATGCCCAACTCCTGGGCCTGGCGACGCACATGGGGATCACGGCCGAGCTGCTGGCGCACACTCAGCACCACATCGGCGAGCTCGACGCTGCCGGCCGCTTCCACCGGCAGCCGCCGCGCCCGAGACACCTGCTCCACCAACGAGCGACTGATGCCGGCGCCGTAGACCCGCAGCGGCAGCTCAGCTGCCGCCGGCCGCTGGCCAACGATCCAGGAACCCTCTAGAAACTCCTCAGAGCCCCCCCGATTAGCGCTGACTGGAGCGCTGGCTCCAGCAGCAACAGCTCCAAAGTCAGCAGCCCCAAAGTCTGGGGCCCCAGAGGCTGGGGCCCCAGAAACAGCAACCCCAGATGCTGGGGCTGCAAGGGCAGAAACCTGCCTAGCCGTAGCCGCCCAAACAGCTGCCCGGCGATGGCTGGGCAGCTCTTCCCCAGCCAATGCAGACCTGGCCCCAGCGTCAGAGCGCCCAGGGAGGGAGCGCCGAGCCTCCAGAGGAGGCAGGGTCTGCCGAGCCTCCAAAGGAGGTAAGGGCCGCTGGGCCAGGCGCGGCCCAACCGCCGCCCGGGGGGCTGGCGGCAGGGGCGGCTGCGCCTCGGTGCCAGCCAGTCCAATTACATCGACCGGCCGCTGCAGACGGACCTGGCCGTCGGCGCCAAGTTCGCGCACTTGGGCCCGCACCGACTGGCCGCGCAACAGGGCATCCACGGTTCGAGCTACATCGGTGTGCACCAACCAGCGATCGCGCGCGTGCATTTCCACAGCGAGCGGGAAAGTGGGTTCAGCTGCCCGCTCCAACACTGTTTTCTGGGTGCGGCGGCGACGCGCCTCCTCATCGCCCAGGGTCACCGACTGAATACCACCCACCAAGTCGGCAAGCGTTGGATTCTTGATCAGATTGGCCAACTCATTGCCATGGGCGGTGGCCACCAAAATCACGCCCCGCTCAGCGATGGTACGGGCGGCCTGGGCCTCCAGCTCGGTACCAATCTCATCGATCACGATCACTTCAGGCATGTGGTTTTCTACCGCCTCAATCATCACCTGGTGTTGCAACTCAGGGCGAGCAACTTGCATCCTACGGGCCCGACCAATGGCCGGATGAGGGATGTCGCCATCCCCGGCGATCTCATTGCTTGTATCTATTACTATCACCCGCTTATTGAGCTCATCGGCCAGCACCCGGGCGATCTCGCGCAGGGCGGTGGTCTTGCCCACACCAGGACGGCCCATCAGCAATAACGAATGGCCCGAATCCAGCAAATCCCGCACCATCACCACTGTGCCAAACACGGCCCGCCCCACCCGGCAAGTGAGGCCCACCACCTCGCCGGTGCGGTTGCGGATAGCGCTGATGCGATGCAAAGTGCGCTCGATCCCAGCTCGGTTATCGCCTCCGAAGGCACCCAGCTGGTTCACCACCGCCGCTAAATCCGCCCGCTCCACCGGCTGAGTGGCCAGGGCCACCGCCCGGCCTGGATAGCGGGCTTCCGGCACCCTGCCCAGGTCGAGCACCACCTCCAGCAGGGAATCACGGGCCTCTGGCGGCGCCAGGGCCTGGCGTACTGCCACTGGCAACACCGCCAGCAAACGGTCGAGATCGTCGGTAATGCGCTGGCTGGCTTCGGTAATGCGCTGGCTGGCTATGGAGCGACCTGCGGGTCTAGCCCGTTCTAGCGGTGATTGCGTTGCAGCCAGGGACGCACCAGCTCGCGGGCAAGCGCCAGGGCTTGCGAGCCCAGCTCCCGATCGCTGAGCAGGGACTGGCCGCGCTCCTGGGCCTGACGCAGCAGCGGTTGCAGCAGGCTGCGAGCCACGCCGCCGAAGGCCACGCCAGCCACCGCCAACGGGCCCAGCCGCTGCCGATTCAACAGCTCCAAGCTGCGGGCATTGGTGCCGCCGGCCAACTGCAGAGGCCCTGGAGGCGCCAGAGGGCCCAGCTGCCGCAATAGGTTCACAGCGGCATGGGCCGTCCCGGCCCCCAGATCGCCCCGCATCGGCCGGCCATCGAGCTGCCAGAGCGGCGCAAATCCAGCGGCGCGCACCACGGCATAGCGCTGCCAAAGTTCAGCCGCCAATTGGGACGGCGTGGGCGGAACAGAGGCCAAGTTCACGGCGGCCCCGGCCGCCGGCTCCAAACCACAGCTCACCGCCAAGCGTTGCAGCGGCACGCCAGAGCGGCGCAGCTGCAGTACCCGCTCGCCGAAAGCCTCGCCGCGACCAATGCAGGTGTGTAACTCCACCGCATCGGGCTGAATCTCTGCCAACAGGCTGGCCACCGCCTCGGCCGGCAGCAACTGTTGGCGCTCTTCGATCAGGCCGAGGGGGCAAGCAGGTAGACAGCGCCCGCATCCATAGCAGCGCTCCGCCCATACGCCGCCATGGCCCTTTACCAAGCCGCCAATCGCCTCGGCGGGGCAGACCCGCTCGCAGGGCCTAGGGCAATCGGGTGGACAGCGCCGCGGATCAAACCAGGCTTTGCGGAAATGAGGGTCAACACCGTCGCTAAGGCTCACCATCAGCCACGGGCGAACAGGGCCAAAGGGATGACCAAGCCACTGCTCAGCCCGAACCACGCCTCTGCGGGCCGCGGCCACCACCGCCGGGTCGGCCGCCACATCCAGGCAATGCACCCCCGCAAGGGCATAGATCCCAGCCAGATCTTCAATCGCGGCCAAATCCTGGTTGCTGGCACCACCGATCCACTTAACCCAACAACCGCTCGCCAACGCTGTTGCTGGATCCAGCCCAGGCCCATCAGCCACAGCCACGACAACCTCAGGCCCGTCAGCAATAGGCCCGTCAGCCACCGACATGATCACCAGGTACCTGGAAGATGAGCATAGTGCTGAAAATTCAAGAATGGCGCAAGATGGTCATACAATATACCGACGACATCCCGACAACAACAAAAACGATGACCAGGTGATGACCAAGTGATGGCCAAGTGATGACAGGAAAATAGCCAAATAATTGGCACTTCGAAAGTTGCCAGATTGGCTCCTGCGAGTCGTAGACCAGCCAGTCACCGCAATGCTTCTCAGTTCATGAGAGCGGTGAGATTCTTGAATTTTTCGAGCTGCCCTGATAACATTAAATCCCTAGGCATCAACCAGAATGACAGCCAGCACCACTGATCAACAAGTGCTTAAAAACTTCTAAACGCTTCTGGGCATCGGCAACCACCGCAGGCAAGCGGGCAGCCGCAAAACGGCGAAAGATGCCCCGCTCCACAGTGCCACCCCAGCGATGCAGGAAATGCACCTGGCGGCCACGGGCATCGCGGGGGGACAAATTATAACTATTAGGCAAAGTTTCCACCTGGATTTCGCTACTAGATATTGCCCTCACCAGCGCCAGTTGATCCTGGCGAGCGAAGCGGCACCACTGCTGATGCCAGTGGTCAAAAAGGCTATCAGTTGCCTGCTCAGATCGCCACAAAATCAAGCCACTATTGAAATGAGTGGCATCACCGCCCACCGCATCCAAAGTCAAAGTTTTCTCCTCATGGGCAACATGGTCGCACAAGCTCACCAAAGGCAGTCGATCGCGCACTAAGCCGATGGGAGACCTATCAAGCACCTGCCATAGATCCCCGAGTGGCTGCATGGCCAACATGTCCGCATCCACATAGAGGCTATTGCAATATGGGCTCAACTTGGCCAAGCGTGTCTTAACCCAGCGGGAGGCAAAAGCATCGGAACCTGGAGCAACTTGAGGCGAAACCAAGCACATATTTATGCAAGTATCCTCCAGATCTACATAATTCAGGCCCGGCAGGTCGGAGAACACAGTGATCGGAAGATCGGGCTCGTGCTGGCGAAGCGCTAAGGCCGAGATGAAAGCCGCTTCTAAATAATTAAAACTGCCAGACCCACAGAAGAGGGCACCACGATCAGCTTTCATAGTCAATTGAACAAATCTTCACCGGGGGCAGAAGCGATCATCCCTACACTAGACACAAAGCAACAGATCTGCGAACTATAATTTCCCGAGCCCCCCGACGTCAAGCACCCAAACCTTAACCCAAGGAGCCCACCCACACACCAGCCACCTGCTAGCAACTGCAGCCCACAACGCCGCGCGACGCCCAGCAACAATCCGGAAAACAAATGCACCAAAAGCAAGCAAAATCGAATACTCTAATCCGGGCATAAATCCAAAACCAAAGGCAGCAAAACCACTTGATTCTAGCAGCCATTGGCCGAACTGGCAGCTATTGACCGCCAAGGAGCTATTGACTGCTGGAAACATGACAGCCCTGACAGCTAGTGTTTTTCCGGGGACTATTGTCACGCCAAAAGCCATTGTTTCTCCAGGGGCGTGTTGCACATAGGCAGTTACGAGCAAAACGAACCAAGTCGTTCCATACCCACGCCGAATGCGGTCTCGGGAAGTCTCAATAGCAATCTCGTCTCAGTGGCGTCTGATAGATGAGCTCGATTGCGGAAACTGCGATTTCGGCGAACCAGCGCAAAAATTAATTCACCACTTCCTCAGCTCGATTCCGGCCTGAGTTTCGATTACGTTGGAAAAGCCTTCGATTTTTGTCTAGCAATCTACTCGAAATAGGCTCCTAGTGGCTACTGGCAGCCCTGGCAGCTATCTCTGTCCTTGTTTGAGCCATTTCCACTCCTGGAGTCACCGCATCCTTGGTAGCCATTGGCAGCTATGGGAGCTATTGACTGCTCTATTAACCATTGGAGCCATTGGAGCCATCACCGCCCTGATAGCCATTGCATCCCTTGCTCCCATCGCTGCTCTGATAGCCATTGCCTCACTAGGAGCTTTTGCAGCCCTAGCAGCCACCGCAGCCCTACCCCCAAGCCATGACACAGCTGTCACGCCGGTAGCCATTACCTCGCTAGCTGTCAGCGCAGCCCTGGTAGCCACTGCAGCCCTGGGAGCTATTACCTCGCTAGCAGCCACCGCAGCTCTGGTAGCCACTGCAGCCCTAGCCCCCCAGCCATGACACAGCTGCCGCCCTAGTAGGCCATTGCCACGCTGACAGCTCTTGCCGCCCATGTTGGAGCTATTTCCTCGCTGCTAGCCATTACCGCGTTTGCAGCCAGTCACTGCCCCATAAGACCAGCCGGCATAGGCATGGCAGCCAAATAGGCGTGGCAGCCAAATAGCCATGGCTTGCACGGGCAGGGCCCAGAAGATTAAAAAGCCAGGCACAATCAAAAGCTCAGCACAAAACAGAATCCTGTTTCATGCTGAGCTTGTTGATTTTGGATGAAAGTTTTACCTGGCATCGACCTATTTTCTCAGGGGGCTACCCCCCAAATATCGTCGGCGCAACAGCGTTTCACAGCCGAGTTCGAGATGGATCGGAGTGGTTCCACTGTGCCATGGACACCAGGATAGAA
>JBILLQ010000056.1:0-23205 GCA_044375975.1 Prochlorococcaceae cyanobacterium | reverse complement strand
ACGATACCTATTTTGTTGACAACACAAACGATCAAATCCAGGAGGCCATAGATGGCGGCGATGATCAGGTAACCAGTACTGTAAATTATACCCTTTCCGGCAATATTGAAACACTTACCCTTAGCGGAACAGCAAACATTTCTGGCACCGGCAACGGCATTGCCAACCTTATTACTGGCAATAGTGGCAACAACACTATCGATGGTGGCGTTGGCAATGACACAATCTTTGGCGGTGACGGCAACGACACAATCATTGGCGGTGCAGACACCGACAGCCTCTCAGGTGGTGCCGGCAACGACGCAATTGTCTACGACGGCACCGATGCCTCGATTGCCGCTGGCGATGGCAATGACACCCTGGTTGTTACTGGTGCCGCCACGATTGATCTGTCTACTGCGGATCAGAGTGGCATTGCTGATATCGCAGAAGTAACTGGTTTTGAAAATGTCGATGCCAGCGGTGCTGCCGCAGCGGTATCGATAACCGGTGATGCAGAAGCGAACGTGCTCACCGGTGGCTCTGGTAATGACACGATCATTGGCGGTTTCGGCAGCGACACCATCTCCGCTGGAGCCGGTAACGACACGATTACCTACGACAGCACCGACGCCACCATTGCCGGTGGTGAAGGGATCGATACTTTAATTACCAGCTCAGCAGTAACAATTTACCTGAGCAATTCCGACCAAAGCACAGGTGATGAAGCTGAGGTGACTGGCATTGACAATGTGGATGCCAGTGCTGTCTCAACATATATATATCTAGAAGGTAATTCAACTGCCAATAATCTTATTGGTGGCTTAGGCAATGATACTATCATCGGCGCTGCCGGCAGAGACAGCCTTGATGGTGGTGCCGGCAATGACACGATTACCTACGACGCCATCGACGCCTCGATTGCCGCTGGCTCCGGTAATGACACCCTGATTGTTACTGATGCCGCCACGATTGATTTGTCTATCACTTTAGATCAGAGCAGCGGTGATACTGCGGTAGTTACTGGCTTTGAAAATATCAACGCCAGCACCGCCACTGTGGCGGTATCGCTAACTGGTGATACAGCCGCAAATAGCATTACCGGTGGTTCCGGCGCCGATACTATCAACGGCGGTACAGGTGCTGACAGCATTGCCGGTGGCGCTGGCAACGATACAATTACATATGTAGCCACAGCATTCTCAATTGATGGTGGCACAGATATAGACACCCTGGTATTAACAACCGCCGTACCGATAGATTTGTCTAATGCAAGCGATCAAAGCGGCAATACTGATTCTGTTACCCTGACTGGATTCGACTATGTAGACGGCAGGGGTGCCACAGTTAACCTTGGTATAACCGGCGATACCAACGCCAATAAATTATGGGGTGGATCTGGTTCTGATACCCTTATCGGTGGAGCAGGCAATGATACTCTTGATGGCGGCACTGGCACTAACTTGCTTGCCGGGGGCATAGGCGACGATTTATATATTGTTGACAACTTCTCTACGGTTATTTTCGAAGACACCTCGGCTGGCACGGATACCGTGGAAGCCTCTACAACTTTAAGCCTTTCTGCAAACCTGGAAAACCTTACTCTAACAGGAAGTGATAACATTAATGGTACTGGTAATAGCGTGGCCAACATCATCACTGGTAACGCTGGTGATAATGTTCTAGATGGCGGGGCCGGCAGTGATAGCATCTACGGCGGCGCAGGCAATGACACCATCACCTACCAAAGCGCTGATGCCATAATAGATGGCGGCACAGGTTCTGACACCTTGATAGTTTCTAGCGCTTTAACGATTAACCTTGCCAATACTGATCAGACTGACGGTGATTCCGCAACAGTAAGCGGCATTGAAAATATTAATGCTAGTTCTATTACTGTTGGTGTCAGCCTTACAGGCGACAGCAATGCCAATAGCCTTGTTAGTGGCTCTGGAAATGATACGTTAATTGGTGGTGACGGCAATGATATTCTCATCGGTGGTGCCGGAAATGACTTGATCACCTATGACGGCGATGATGCCACTATTGATGGCGGCCTCGGCACCGATACACTGCTGCTAAATGCAAGCAGCCTTGTGACGATAAATCTTGAAAGTGCCGATCAGGGTGTTGGAGATGCGGTAACAATTACTGGTTTTGAGAATGTTGATGCTAGAGGATCTTCCGCCGGCGTTTCCTTGACGGGTAACTCAAGCGCGAACCTGCTCTATGGTGGAGCAGGCGATAATACGATTATTGGAGCCGCTGGTATCGATAGCCTCTACGGTGGCGCCGGCAACGACGCGATCACCTATGACGGAGCCGATGCCACCATTGATGGTGGCATCGGTAGCGACACCCTAATACTCAATGCCAGCAGCCTTGTCACGATAAATCTTGACAATGCCGATCAGAGTACTGGAGATACAGCAATAATTACTGGTTTTGAGAATGTTAATGCCACTGGATCTTCCGCCGGCGTTTCCTTGACGGGTAACTCGAGCGCGAACCTGCTCTCTGGTGGAGCAGGCAATAATACGATTATTGGAGCCGCTGGTATCGATAGCCTCTACGGTGGCGCTGGTAATGACACGATTACCTATGACAGTGCCGATGCCACCATTGATGGCGGCATCGGTAGCGACACCCTAATACTCAATGCAAGCAGTCTTGTCACGATAAATCTTGCTAATGAAGATCAGGGCGTTGGAGATGAAGTAACAATTACTGGTTTTGAGAATGTTGATGCTAGAGGATCTTCCGCCGGCGTTTCCTTGACGGGTAACTCAAGCGCGAACCTGCTCTATGGTGGAGCAGGCGATAATACGATTATTGGAGCCGCTGGTATCGATAGTCTCTACGGTGGCGCTGGTAATGACACGATTACCTATGACGGCGATGATGCAACCATTGATGGCGGCTCCGGCACCGATACATTGGTGCTAAATGCAAGCAGTCTTGTGACGATAAATCTTGCTAATGCCGATCAGAGCACTTTAGATACGGCTACTCTAACTGGTTTTGAGAATGTTAATGCCACTGGATCTACTGCAGGTGTATCCTTAACGGGTAACTCAAATGCGAACCTGCTCTCTGGTGGAGCAGGCAATGATACGATCATTGGTGCCGCTGGAGTTGATAGTCTTTATGGTGGCGCCGGCAATGACACTATTACTTATGATGCCGCAGACGCTGTAATTGATGGTGGCACTGGCACCGGTGATACCTTAATACTTACCGTCACCTCTTCCACCACCATAAATCTTGCTAATAGCGACCAAAGTGGTGCTTCTGATACTGCAAATGTAACTGGATTTGAAAATATTATTGCCACCACCACCACCTCGGCCACTGTGGCATTAACATTAACCGGTGATGGCAATGCCAATAGCATCACTGGTGGCTCTGGCAGTGACACCCTATCTGGTGGAGCTGGCAATGACACCCTGACTGGTGGTAACGGCAACGACAGCTTGTTGGGTGGCGATGGCAATGACACCCTCACCGGTAGTGCCGGTAATGACACCATGGTGGGTGGGACTGGCAATGATTCATATACAGTTGATTCACTCTTGGATGTGGTCACAGAAGCATCCGGGGAAGGCACTGATCTTGTTAATTCATCGATAACCTTGTCACTTGCTCTGGCTTCCTATAACAACGTAGAAAATCTAACCCTTACTGGCAGTAGCAATATAAATGGCACTGGCAGTAGCGTCGCCAATGGTATCACCGGAAATAGTGGTAATAATAGTCTCGACGGTGGCGCCGGCAATGACAGTCTGAACGGTGGACTTGGCAATGACACCATGGTGGGTGGGACTGGCAATGATTCATATACAGTTGATTCACTCTTGGATGTGGTCACAGAAGCATCCGGGGAAGGCACTGATCATGTTAATTCATCGATAACCTTGTCACTTGCTCTGGCTTCCTATAACAACGTAGAAAATCTAACCCTTACTGGCAGCAGCAATATAAATGGCACTGGCAGTAGCGTCGCCAATGGTATCACCGGAAATAGTGGTAATAATAGTCTCGACGGTGGCGCCGGCAATGACAGTCTGTTCGGTGGACTTGGCAATGACACCCTTACTGGTGGTCTTGGCCTCGATCGATTCTACTTCAACACGGCTTTAGGATCTACAAATATAGATACGCTTACCGATTTTAGCTCTACTCAAGGAGATATAATTTCAATGAGCAAAGCTATTTTTACTGGCTTTGGAGCTGCTACTTCAGTCTCAGCTGATCAGGTTATTAATGGTACCGCATTTGAAAATAGCACCCAGCGTATCCGCTACGATTCAACCACAGGAGCTCTCTTCTACGATGCTGATGGCAATGGCTCAGAACTCAGTCAGCAATTTGCCACTATTACCAGCGGCTTTACTAACATGACTGCCAGCCGTTTAGCTCTGTTTAGCTAGTAATTCTTGAGTAGCAAAGGGGGCCATTTATATGGCCCCCTTTTTTTGTGAATTAATTGGGATCGGCTGACAATTTAAATTTCTCGCCCTCTGACTGGTCTAGATTTTAGAGAATTTACAAATTCGCCCCTAAGCAATCACTTTGCTGCTCATGGTATCCGAATAGTAAATTGATGGCTCAGGGATTTATGCATTCTTTCGCCCAGACGCTCTCCAACCGTCAGAGGCGGTGACGGTGACGGTTACGATGACGATGACGATGACGATGACGATGACGGTGGCGGTGCGAATGCCACATACATGTTCAGTCCAGTGTAAATTCTGGAGCGAAAGCCTCGCTCCCCGGGCTGGGGAACTGCGGTGGCCGCAGGCCTGGAGAGCACCACGATCCACTCCACCCCCAGCACTCCAACGGCTTTTGGCCAGCTGCATGGCCAGGTTTAAAAATGCCGCCCAGGCAGGCCCAATGACCCGGATCCATGTAGCCACTGCTGGAGCGAACACTTTTCGGACAGTCGCCAAAAGACTGCAAACATAAGTGAAGCCAATAAGCCAACGCTAGCAAAGAGCACCTAAGAATTACCCATTCCGCTCGCCAGAGCTAGGTGAAGACTAAAAGTTGAAATGCTGCTCGCGGTGCGGCATCGAAAAGCTTGGTATTTTCGATGCGCCCTAAAATAAATTCCTAAATCTCACAAGAAGGAGCACAGAAATGGGCTCTAACACTAAACTAGTCAATACCCCCAAGGGGATTCGAACCCCTGTCGCCTCCGTGAAAGGGAGGTGTCCTAGGCCTCTAGACGATGGGGGCGAGGCCACAGCGCAGGTTACTCACAGATAGGGATTCCTAGGAATTCCGCCTGGAGAGCAGGTCGAAAACGACCCAGAGCGCTGATGTAATGGAAGCTACGGGTCCACGGTGCCCTTCGTCAAGGACGGGTCAGCTCTGGCCACTCCAAACCGGCACTGTGAAGTGAAAGCAGGCCCCCTCTCCCGGCTCCGACACCACCCAGATGCGGCCCTCGTGCACCTCGGTGATCCGCCGACAGACCGATAGGCCAACCCCATAACCGGAGGTGCCAGCGGCGGTCTGGGGCAGGCGGACCCGATCCAGGAAGATCCGCTGCTGCTCTTCGCTGGGGATGCCCGGGCCGCTGTCACAGACGCTGACCTGCACCCACTGGCTGGTGCGATGCATCAGCGAAAGGCAGACCTGGCCGCCATCGGGGGTGTACTTGAAAGCGTTCTCCAGCAGGTTGAGCAGCACCTGGCGCATGCGCCGTTGGTCGGCATGGACATCCGGCAGATCCTTGGGGATGTCGGTGACCAGTTCCAGGTCGCGGCCGATCCACAACTTCTCCAGCTCCAGGATCGCCTCGGCCGCCACGCTGCCCAGGGCCAGGCGCTGGGGATTGAACAGGGCCTCCCAGCGGGTGGTGCCCACCTCCAGCAGATCTTCCGAGAGCGCCTGGATGTCATCGAGGCGGCGGCGGATCACATCCAGCAACCAGCCCGAGTCGATCTGGCCCAGGTCATGGCTCTGGAGCGCCAACTTGGCGGCAGTGAGCGGCGTGCGCAGCTCGTGGGCCACCATGCGCAGCAGCCGCTCCTGCACATCAAGGCGCCCGATCAGGGTTTCGTTCTCCTGGCGCAGCACCAACAGCTGGTCCTCCAGCTGCAGTTCCCTCTGACTGCGGCTGCCATCTAATTCCGCCGGCGGCAGGCTCCTGCCCAGGCTGGAGACCACCTCAAACTGCTGCCAGCGGGGCAGGCAGGCGCGCAGCTGCACGCTGATCGTGTTGCCGGCCAACACCTGGCGGGGCTGGGGTTCGAGCTTCACCAGGGCCGGGGTAGCCACCAGGCGATGCAGTTCCAGCAATTCGGGCTGGAGCGCTGGATCGGCAATCTCGAGCCGCACCTCGAAACCGCATTCCTCGCCGTTCAGGTACTGGAGCAGGGCGCGCAGATCCGGGCTGGCCAGATGAAACCGGTCAGCCACCAACAGCAGCTGGAGCTGCGGACGCACGGGATCAGCAGGACTCCCGGCAACGACGGCTGGTGTATTTGGCCCGTTCACATCCAACAAGTTAAGGGGAGGCAGATTCACGCCCCATCGCCCCCAATCCAGCCGCCGCTAAGCATCCAGTCATTACCAGCAATCCAGACTCTGCCCTAAATCCAGACTTCTGCCTGAATCAGAAGCCACTGCCGCCGCCCTTAAGCGGCTCCCTGCAGCAGCCGCGATCTGGGCCAGCCGCGATCTGGACCAGCGGTGATCTGGGCCAGCGGTGATCTGGGCCAGCGGCGATCTGGGCCAGCGGCGATCAAGACAATGGAGCAGCATGGCTAGCAACCAGTCACCAGAAGTCTTGTCCGCCTTGATTCGCCGTTGCCGCCAGCTCTGGTTGGTGGCGCTGCTGCTGCCGCTATTGCTTAACCCATTGCCAACTGCCGCAGCCCCCACCAGTCCAGCTCCAGCCAATCCAGCCCCAGCCAGTGCCGGGCCCGGCGCCGCCACCCCGGCCAGCGATGCCGAGATGGGGCTCTACACCCGCATCGCCGCGGTGAATGTCTGCATCGCCCGGGCTGCCGGAATCGATTTCGACAAGGCCGTGGGCATTGCCGGCGAGACGATCGCCCAACTAATCCATGGCCAACATGGCAGTGCCATCGCCCAGATAGGTGCCAAGCCCCTCAGCGACGCCGAGCTGCGCAAGGGGGCGATCAACTCCGCGGTGCTCGGCGCCGCCGAGATCTGTCCCAAGCAGGTGCCCGCCGAGGTGATGAAGCGGGTACAAGAAGCCCTGAAGCAGGCCAACTCTGAATCTGGTCCTGGAGCAGGAGCAGGAGCAGGAGCTAGATCAGGCCCTGCAGCTGGCCCTGGGGCCGCCGCGGCCAGCAAGTCGGTCCAACCCATATCCCGCTGAATCAGCCATGGCCACCGTGCACCTAGCCGATTACCGTCCGGCGCCCCAACTGCTGGAGCGCACCGACCTCAGCGTGGCCCTCCATGGCGACCACGCCCTGGTGGAAGCCCGCTTGGCCTTCCGGCCCAACCCCGCCAGCGAACCCGGTCCGCTGCTGCTCCAGGGGGTGGGTCTGCAGCTGTTGGAGCTGCGGCTGAATGGCCAGCCCCTTCCCCCCGGGGCCTATCAGCTCAACGATGGGCAGCTGCTGATCCAGGAGCCGCCGGAGGAGCCGTTCGTGCTGTCCAGCCGGGTGCGCATCCACCCCCACAGCAACTCCAGCCTGGAGGGGCTGTACGTGAGTGGCGGCATGTTCACCACCCAGTGCGAGGCGGAGGGTTTTCGCCGGATCACCTTCCACCCGGATCGTCCCGATCTGCTCAGCCGCTTTCAAGTGCGCATTGAGGCCTCCAAAGAGAGCGCTCCGGTGCTGCTCTCCAATGGCAATTGCCTGGAGACCGGCGAGCTACCCGCCGATCCGGTGAGCGGCGAGGCCCGCCACTACGCGATCTGGGACGACCCCTACGCCAAACCCTCCTACCTATTTGCCCTGGTGGCGGGTCGGCTCGAGGAGGTGCGGGACAGCTTCACCACCGCCAGCGGGCGCCAGGTGAGCTTGCGGCTGCACGTGGAGCCGGGCGATGGGGCCTACACCGCCCACGCCATGGCCTCCCTGAAGCGGTCGATGGCCTGGGACGAGCAGCGCTATGGGCTCGAATACGACCTCGATGAATTCAACATCGTGGCGGTGCGCCATTTCAACATGGGCGCCATGGAAAACAAGAGTCTCAATATCTTTAATTCCAAACTAGTTCTCGCCGATGCCGAAACCGCCACCGATGACGAACTGGAACGGATCGAGAGCGTCATCGCCCACGAATATTTTCACAACTGGACCGGTAACCGGATCACCTGCCGCGACTGGTTTCAGCTGTCGCTGAAAGAGGGGCTGACCGTATTTCGCGACCAGAGCTTCACGGCGGACCTGCATGGGGATGCGCTAAATCGCATCGAGAATGTATCGATGCTGCGCAATACCCAGTTTCGAGAGGACGCTGGCCCCACGGCCCATCCCGTGCAGCCAGATGCCTATCAGGCGATCGATAATTTTTATACCACCACGATTTACGAAAAGGGCGCGGAGGTGATTCGCTGCCTGCACACACTGCTGGGGGAGACCACCTTCATGCAGGGGATGGCGCTTTACGTGCAGCGCCACGACGGCAGTGCCGCCACCTGCAACGACTTCGTGCAGGCCATGGAGGATGCCGCCGCCAGCGCCTGGGCCGCCAATCCCCAGCTGCCGCGCTTTGATTTCCAGCAATTTCGACACTGGTATGGCCAGGCCGGCACCCCCAGCCTGCAGATCCATCGCCACTGGGACGGCCAAACCGGGGAGTTGGAGCTGCTGATTCGCCAGCACACCCCCGCCACCCCTGGCCAACCCCACAAGCAGCCGCTGGTGATTCCCCTGGTCCTGGGCCTGGTGGATCAAGCCGGCCAGCCCCTGGCGGTTCAACTGGCCCCCGAAACCGCCGACCAGGCCCAGGCCGCCGCCATGGCCCCCAGCTGGGGCCGCCTCAGCCGGCTAGTGGTGATCGATCAGGCCGAACAGCGGCTGCGGCTGGTGGGCTTACCGGTGCAGTCTCATCCACCGGCCCTGTCGCTGCTGCGGCGCTTCTCAGCGCCAGTGAAGCTGGAGATCGGCCGGCCCACCGCCGAGCTGGTGCACCTGCTGGCCCACGACAGCGACCCCTTCGCCCGCTGGGATGCCGGCCAAATTCTGCTGCGCCAAGCGGTTTTGGCCCGGGCCGCCGGCAGCCCCGATCCGCTGCTGGAGGAGGAGTTGATCGATGCCTTTGGCCGCATCCTGGCCGACCCCAGCCTGTCGCAGGCCAGCAGGAGCTTGCTGCTGGCCCTGCCCGGCATGCCGGAACTGGAGGATGCGGCCACGGCCAAGGCGATGGCGCCAGATCCACCGGCCCTGTTTGCCGCCCTGCTCGCCCTGCAGCGCCTGTTCGGCGAGTCGCTAGCGGGGGCGATCGGCACAACTCTGGCCAGCTGCAGCGCCCAATGGCCCCTGGCCTGGCCGGCGGGCAGTGGCGATCGCCGGCTCACCGCCAGCCTGTGGAGCTGGCGCACCGCCGCCGGTGATGAGGAGGTGATCGCCGCCGCTGGCCAGGCGGTGGCCGGGCCCTCGATGTCGCTGGCCCGGGCCGGCCTGCGGGCCCTGCAGTGCCACCAAATCCCCGAGCGGCAAGCGGCGATCAACTGCTTCTACGACCGCTGGCAGGAGCGCCCGGTGATCCTCGATGCCTGGTTCTCCCTGGAGGCGGCGGCACCCTTCACCGATGGCCTGGAGCGGGTGCGGCGCCTGCTGGCCCACCCCCGCTTCGATCCAGCGGCACCCAATTCAGTGCGGGCCGTGCTGGGGGGCCTGGCCGCCAATGCCCCGGTGTTCCATGCCGCCGACGGCAGTGGCTACGCCTTTATGGCCGATCAAATCCGCAGCCTGGATCAACGCAATCCGATCACCGCCTCGCGGATGGCCAAGGTGTTCAGCCGCTGGCGCAGCTATGGCCCCAGCCGCCAGCAGCTGATGCGTTCAGCGCTGCAAAAGCTGCGGGACGGCGAGCTGTCCACCAATAGCCGCGAGGTGGTGGACCAGTGCCTCGGGGAATAATCAAATCTACTGGAACAAATCACGGAAGCCGCTGCGTCTTAATTCACCGGTTTCTGGTCCGGCATGCACTCCCCATAAGCCTTCCCAATAGAAATAGATCACCCCATGGCCCGATTGCAGGGCCAGTCGGGTCTTTTCGGCAACGGTGGCCATCGACGTGGCGCGGCCGCCAAAGCCGGCCAATATGCCGATGTCCACCGGCAACCCCCATTGCTTGGCCTTTAGCAGGGCCGGCTGTTGCAGATCGCGCCCAAAACCCGCCACTGAATAGGCATAGTTCTGTACCACCAACTCGTCCACCAAGCCGCCAAGGGACCACAGCTCCCAATCCTGCAGCCAGGTGTTGTAAGCGAAGCGAAATGGCCCCGGCGAGAGACTGATCACTCGCCGGCGGGAGAGGCTCTGCCCCTGGCCATCCAATTGCTGCAGCCGCTGGCGCAGCTCCCGCAGCAGGCCCGTGAGCTGCTGCCGCCGCCAGCGCATCCAGAACCGATCATTGGCATTCGCCGGTGGTTCACTACCGGTTTCAGTGCGATAGAGGGCGCGGGTGTAGGGGTCATAGCCCAGTTCGACGGGCCAGGCGAAGTGATCATCTAGCTGAATGCCGTCGACGGAGCAGCGCTGCACAATCTCGGCGATCAGGCCGATAAATCGACGCCGCACCTCAGGATGGGCGGGATTGAGCCACACCATCGGCTTGCCATGCATGGTCATGGTGCTGCTGCCATCCAGGCGTTGCTGCAGCCAATCGGGATGACGCTGTGCCACCTCGGCATCCGCCGGTTCCATCAGCCCATATTCAAACCAGGGAATTACCTGCAGGCCGCGGCGGTGGGCTGCGCTGGTGAACCGGCAGATCGGATCGAGATTGGGGTTTACCCGTTGCAGCTCCTGCTCCATCGGCGCATAGCTGGAGCGATGAAAAGTGGTGCCGCGACTCCACACATTGGGGTAAAGAGTATTGAAACCGGCCTCCGCCAGTTCGGCCACCGCCCGCTCAATCCTGTCCCGATCGTAATAGAGGGGGCTTGGACTATTGGTGAGCCAAACACCTAGCCGTCGCTGGCCTGACCCCGGCTGCGGCAAGCCACCCTGCTGGGGCTGGAGAACCGATAGCGAAGCCTGGGGTAGAGCCGTCTGGGGAAAATTTGTTTGGGGTATGGCTGCTTGGGGTATGACTGCTTGGGGTATGGCTATTTGGGGTAGGGGCGGCAACTGCGGCAGGGCCAGTGGCAGCTGGGGCAGTGGCAGCTGGGGAAGTGGCGGCACCTGGGCCAGGGGCTCAGCCTGGGCAGCTGGGGCCAGCGCCAAGCCAGCCAGGGGTGCAGTGGCTAAAGAAAAGCTAGCTGAAGGCAAGCCGGCAAATGACACCGCCCCCAGGGGCAAAGCCACCACCAGCCTCCGCAACCGGCAGCCAAGCCGCCGCCGAAAATCCCTGGCTGAGCCAGCCTGAGGCTGGCCGGAATGCAACCAGCCGCGCCCCAGGGGGAGCCATTGCAAACACATAAATTTAGGAAAATTGTATAGCAAGCTGTAGCTCTAAGCCTAGGTATAAAAATTGCGGGCAAGTCAGGTCAGCGAAACATCGAGCTCACCGAGCTCTCCTGGTGAATCCGCCAGATCGCTTCTCCCAGCATATTGGCCACAGAAAGCACCTTCAGCTGGGGGAAATGAAATTCCCGTTGCACAGGGATGCTGTTGGTGACCACCACCTCTTCAAACAGGCCTGGCTGGGAGAGGCGTTCAATCGCCGGCGGCGAAAACACCGCATGGGTGGCGCAGCAAAAGATCTTGGCCGCGCCGGTGCGCTGCAGCAGCTTGGCACCTTGGGAAATAGTACCGCCGGTGTCAATCATGTCGTCGATGAGGATGGCGGTTTTGCCAACAACATCGCCGATCACAGTTAGGCTTTCCGCCACGTTGTGAGCCGAGCGGCGCTTATCGATGATTGCCAGGGGAGCGTCATTCATCTGCTTGGCAAAGGCCCGGGCCCTGGCCACACCACCCACATCCGGGGACACCACCACCACCTCCCCCTGGGCGCGAGAGCGGAGATAATCCACCAGCACAGGCGAACCAAAGATGTGGTCGCATGGAATATCGAAATACCCCTGAATTTGAGAGGAATGAAGATCCATCGCCAGCACCCGATCCACCCCGGATTTTGTGAGCAGATTGGCCACTAATTTGGCGGTAATTGACTCCCTGCCTGCGGTTTTACGATCGGCGCGGGCATAGCCGTAATAGGGGATCACCGCCGTTACTTGACGGCAGCTGGCCCGCTTGCAGGCGTCCACCATGATCAGCAACTCCATCAGGTGATCGTTCACCGGAGCGCAGGTGGGCTGAATTAGAAATACGTCGCAGCCCCGGATAGATTCTTGAATTTGTATATAGAGCTCGCCATCGGCGAAGCGTTTGATCACCCTGGGGCCATCGGGAACCCCCAGATAAGCTCCAATTTCACTGGCCAGGTCTGGGTTGGATGTGCCACTGAACAGCCGCAACCGCCGCGTGTCATGGCTGGCCTGCAGGCCGTTGCTCTCGTTCGCCACCCGGTCAGCGGTCATGAAACTGGTCACGGCAGGCCCGGCTGCGACGGCTGAATACCGATCGTAGAAGCGAGCCGGCCTAGACATTGCCAATCCCATGACCTCCGCCTGCCTTTTTCAACCCGGCCCGATCCTGCTGGCCGCCACCGGCACCCGGATGGCGGTTACTGAGCTGCTAGCCGAGGCGGCCCCGCCATTGGCCGCAGCACTTGGCCTGTCCCTGGCGAGCTGGGAGGCGGAGGCGGATGGAGCTGATATAGCCCTGGCGGCCCTGGCGGCCCCAGACGCCTACCCCAAAGCCTGCCTGGTTTGCCTGGGCTGGGATCCGGGCCTGCTACCGCCGGACGGTCGCCCCTGGGCGGAGGCCCTGGGGGCCTGGCGCCAGCCGGTATTGCTGCTGATCGGCGCCGAGCAACTGGCCACCGGCGTTGCCTGCGCCACCACAGCCCTGCTGCAGGCCAAGGGGGTGCCGCTGGCGGGCCTGGTCCAGTGGGGTGAGCCCTGGCAAGCGCAGCAGCGCCGCCTCGATGGCCTGCCCTGGCTCGGGGGCCTGGCTGGTGCTGGGGTGGCGGTGGGCTGCGACCTGGCGGCGGCCTTGAGCCTGCGCCTGGCCCATCTGAGCAGCCTTTGAAGCAGCCAGGTGAAGCGGCCTAGGTGAAGCAGCCAGGCCCCCTAGGGCCGCTGGGAAGCTGATCCTGCCGGCGGCCAGAGGGGCGGTTGGGCGCCGCTGGCCAACTGGCGCAGGGGGCCATGGCTCGGCTTGACCGGAGCGAGCGGCAGGGTGCTGTAGTTGACCGCATCCACCCGGCTCAAGCTGGCCGCCAGCAGGCTGAGGGCTTCCGCCTCGCTCAAATTGGTGGCCAACTCCGCCTGGAGCCCTCCAACCAGGCCGGGCAGGTTGAACAACTGGGCCGGCTGGGCCAGGCTGCGCAGCAGGGCGCGCAGGGTCTCCTGCTGGTTGACCAGGCGGCTTTCCACCGGCTGCTGGGGATCGCGATAGCGCAGCAGCTGTTCCACCTGCTCACCCTTGAGGTGTTGGAGCCCGGCCTGCAGGGAAATGCTGAGCTTTTGGCTGCGATCCCGATAGCGCATCGCCTGGGGCGGGTTCACCTCAATGCCGCCCAGGTCATCCACCAGGCGGCGCAGGGCGGAGCGGCTCAGCACCAGGTAGCGATCCGGTTCATGGGCCTCCAGCCCCAACAGTTCCCGCAGCGCCTCTGCCGTGAGCGCCACGCCCCCCTGCCGATACAAACTGCCGAGGGATTGGCTCTTGCTCTGGCCCGGCAGGTTCACCGCCAACTCGGGGGCCAGGCTGAGCAGCTGGGTGGGACCATCCGGGTTTACCCGCACCAACAACAGGCTGTCGGCATTGGCGAGGCCCGCCGGTGCGGCGCCATTTTGGCTGGCCCCCAGGCGATCGGCATCGCTGCCGATCACCAGCAAGGTGATCGCTCTGCTGGGCAGGGGGGCCAGATCGGCTGGGCTCTGCAGGGTTTTGCTGACCAGGGCTCGATCCGGCTTGGGCCAGAGCTCGGCCAGCAGCGCCAAGCCCACCAGCAGGCCAAAGCCCGCCGCCGACAGGCGCAGCACAGTTCGCCGGCGGCGGCTAGGCAACAGCTGGGCCGGCGGCATAGGGCTAGCGGATCGGGGCTGTCTGGCCATTCGCCTCTCCACTCTGGCCCAGCGCAATCGAGCCGCAGCAGCCAAGGGTGTGAAACGAAAGGTTCGCGCCGGCCAGCTCTCCTTGCTGGGCCGCCAACCCGTAGTAGCGCCGCTTAGGTTGGGCGCCATGCCAACCGCCCTTCCCCACGAGCGCGCCAGGCCCCTGGCCAAGGGCAGCGTCTATCCCGCCAAAGACCTGTGCAGCCAGTGCGGTCTTTGCGACAGCCGCTGGGTGGCCTATGTGAAGCAGAGCTGCGCCTTTTTGAACCAGCGCTTCGAGGCGATGGAAACGGCGGCCCACGGCCGCAGCCGCGACCTCGACCAGGAAGACGAGCTTTATTTCGGTGTGCAGCAGCGGATGCTCACCGGCCGGTTGCGCCAGCCGATCGATGGCGCCCAGTGGACCGGCATCGTGAGCCGCATCGGCGTGCTCGCCCTGGAGCGGGGCCTGGTGGATGCGGTGCTCTGCGTGGGCCAAAGCCCCGACGATCGGTTTACGCCGGTGCCCCTGCTGGCCCGCACCCCCGAGCAGGTGCTGGCGGCGCGGGTGAACAAGCCCACCCTGTCTCCCAATTTGGAGGTGCTGGAGCAGTTGCCCGGCAGCGGCATCCGCCGGCTGCTGGCCATCGGCGTGGGCTGTCAAATTCAGGCGCTGCGGGCGGTGCAGGCCAGCCTCCCCCTCGATGAGCTCTACGTGCTCGGGCTGCCCTGCGTGGACAACGTGAGCCGAGCCGGTCTGCAGACCTTCCTGGAAAGTGCCAGCCGCTCGCCGGCCACGGTGGTGCACTACGAGTTCATGCAGGACTTCCGCATTCACTTCCGCCACAGCGATGGCAGCAGCGAAACCCTGCCTTTCTTTGCGCTGGATACACCAAAACTCAAGGATGTCTTCGCCCCCAGCTGCCTGAGCTGTTTCGATTACACCAATGCCGGCGCCGATCTGGTGGTGGGTTACATGGGCGCCGCGTTCGGCAACCAATGGCTCACCGTGCGCAATGCCAGGGGCCAGCAATTGCTGGAGCTGGTGGAACCCGAGCTGGAAACGGCCGAGGTAACCAGTGGCGGCGATCGTCGCGCCGCCGTGCAGCAGGGGATTGAGGCCTACGACAAGGCCCTGAAACTGCCCCTCTGGTTGGCCCAATTGGTGGGCTTTTTCGTGCAGCGCTTCGGGCCCAAGGGGCTTGAATATGGCCGCTTTTCGATCGATTCCCACTTCACCCGCAATGCCCTCTGGCTGCGGCGCCACCATCCGGAAAAGGCAGAGGCGCAGATCCCCGCCTTCGCCAAAAAAATCATCAGCCGCTATCGGCTGCCGGCGAAGTGATTAACCACGGAGTGAGAAACAAACGCCGTTGCGGAGTGCTGCTGCATCCCACCTCCCTGCCGGGGCCCGGGGCCAGCGGTGGCTTTGGGGCCAGCGCTCTGGCCTGGATTGAGCTGCTGGGGCGCAGTGGCGTGGCAGCCTGGCAGTTGCTGCCGCTGGCTCCCACCGACGGCACCGGCTCCCCCTACAGCTCCCCCAGCGGTTCGGCGCTCAACCCCAAACTGCTCGACGCCGAGCTGCTGGTGAACGAGGGTTTTTTGGATGCTTGCGATACCACTGCATATCCAGATCCTGCATACCCAGGGGCTCCCCAGTCAGAGAGCGGCGATCTGGCGGCGGGGCTGCTGCGCTGCTGGTCGCGGCAGCCCGCCGCTCGCAAGCGGGCGTTCAAGCGCTGGCGCCGCAGCGAGCGCCACTGGCTCATGGATCATTGCCGCTTCATGGTGTTGCGGGAGCTGCAGCGGGGTCGCCCCTGGTGGCAGTGGCCCGAGCCCCTGGCCCAGCGCCAGCGCCAGGCCCTGGTCCGCTTCGACCAGGACCAGGCGCCGGCCCTGCTGCGGGAGGCGCTGGTGCAGTGGCAACTGCAGCGGCAGTGGCAGCAGTTGCGCCAAGCCGCCCACAGCCATGGGGTGGAGCTGGTGGGAGATCTGCCTTTTTATGTGGCCCACGACAGCGCCGATGTCTGGAGCTGTCCGGCCCTGTTCGAACTGGGGGCGGCCGGCAGGCTGCGCCAGCAGAGCGGCGTGCCACCGGATTATTTCTCCGCCACCGGCCAGCTGTGGGGCACTCCGGTTTATCACTGGCCGCGCCACTGGCTAACTGGATTCAGCTGGTGGCTGGCCAGACTGCAGCGCCAGTTGGAGCTATTCGATCTGCTCAGGCTGGATCACTTCCGGGCCCTGCAGGCTTTTTGGAGCGTGCCCGGCAAAGACGACACCGCCGAGGGGGGCCACTGGCGGCTCTCCCCCGGTGGCCCCCTGTTGGCGCTGCTGTGGCTGCGCTGCCTGCTGGCCCGCCAGCTGCAGGCCGGTCGGCTGCCGATCATCGCGGAAGACCTGGGCGTGATCACACCGCCGGTGGAGGCCCTGCGGGACAGCTTTGAGCTGCCGGGCATGAAGATCCTCCAATTTGCCTTTGACGGCGATCCCACCAACCCCTACCTGCCGGGGAATATCAAGGGCAGGCGCTGGGTGGTGTATACGGGCACCCACGACAACGCCACCAGCATCGGCTGGTGGCAACAGCTAAACCCCGAGGCCCGCGCCCGGGTGGAGGCGGCGGTGGGGGGCGGCGTGCACGCCCCGGGTTGGCAGTTGCTGGAGCTGGCCCTGGCCAGCAGTGCCGATCTGGTGGTGGTGCCGCTGCAAGACCTGCTGGAACTAGACGACCAGGCCCGCTTCAACACGCCGGGCACCACCGAGGGCAACTGGAGTTGGCGGCTGGATCGTTCGATCGCCAGCCTGGCGGGGGCCCTGGGCGGCTATGGCGCCATGGCCGGTCGCTACGGCCGCGGCCAAGGACCCAGCAACTAAAGGGGCCTGCCACGGCCAGAGCTCTATGGGCCGCGGCCAAGGACCCAGCAACTAGGGAGCTGCTGGCGCCACCGCTGGGGCGAGCCGATAGCGGCCGGGGGCCTGGCCAGGCAGGGGTTCCAGGGGGGTGCCATTCCAGACCACCTGGGCCGGATCCAGGGGGGGAGGCTCGATCTGCAACTCAAAACCCGGGGCCAGGTTTAGCTCCAGGTTGCCGGTTATGCCCTGGAGGTCGCTGCGCAGCCCCTGGGCGCCCTTGAGCCGCACCCGACTTACCTGCTGCAATTGCAAGCTGAGCAGGCCATTACCGGCAGCGGCAACTGGGGTAGTGCCAGTGGGGGCAGCGCCAGTGGCGACCTGGCCTGGCTTGGCGGCTTGCCTGCCGGCTGAGCTGGAGGCGGCTGGGCTGAGCTGACGATTGGCCCGCAAATCGGCCAGGAGTTGGCGCAGAACCAGCTGGCTGCCCCGCCGATCCAGGGGGCGCAGTTCGGGCATCGCCGCCAGCAGCGCCAGTTCCGGGCGGGCCGGCCGCAGCTGTTCGCTCGGCGGCAGGGGCGGAATCGGCTTGAGGCTGAGCAGGCCCGCCGCCGCCAGCCGCTGCTGGCTCAAGTTGAGGCCGTAGATCAAGGCCAGGATCAGCAGGCCGTAGAGCACCGTGCCCTGCCAGCTGCTGAAAACTTCGATCGAACCGGGCGTAAACCGGCTCAGCAGCGGATCGCGCCGCGGCCCCGGCAGCAGTGGAGCGCTCTCGGGCAGCAGGGGATCGAGGCAGCCGGGCCGCAGCTGCAGCCGCCGCTCAATCAAGGGCAGCATCGTGCGCAGGTAGGCCGGTTCCGGCAGGCGATCGCGCCAACCGCGCTCCAGGGCCTCCAGCACCGGCGTGCTGATGCGGGTATCGCGGGCCAGATCCCGCAGGCTGAGGCCCTGGGCTTCTCGCTGTTGACGCAGATGCAGGCCGGCGGCGATCAAGGGATCCACCGCTGGCGGCTGCAGCTGGCCCTGCTCCAGGGAGCGGCGCCGCCACCAGCGGAGCAGGCGAGCGGGCAGCGGGGGGCGCGGCGCGGTCAGATCGGCTGGCTCAGGGCTTGCCATTCTTGGTGATCGAGGCGTCGCCACTGGCCTTCTGGCAGGTCGTTGAGCCGCAGATCGCCAATGGCGATCCGCTGGAGATCGAGTACAGGATGGCCCAACAGGGCTGCGGTACGGCGGATTTGCCGGTTGCGACCCTCCCCCATCACCAGTTCCAAACAGCTGCTCTGCCCAGAGCCGCGCCGCAGCTTCACGGCCACCGGCTGGGCGGGCTGGCCGTCGAGCGCCACGCCCCGGCGCCAGCGCTCCAGGGTGGCGGAGCCTGGCTGGCCCTCCACCCACACCCGATAGGTCTTGCGATGGCCGTAGCGGGGGTGGGTGAGTCGCAGGGTGATCGCCCCCTGGTTGGTGAGCAAAAGGGCGCCGCGGCTGTCGGCATCGAGGCGACCCACCGGATGCAGCCCCTGGCCCCGACTCAACTGGCTGGGCAGCAGATCGAGCACGGTGGTGCGGCCCCGGGGATCGGCGCAGCTGCTGATCACCCCCACGGGCTTGTTCAACAGCAACAGCAGCGGCTCTGGCGGGGAGAGCAGGGGCTGGCCGTCAACGCTGACGCTCACCGAATTGAGATCGACCCGTTCGCCCAACTGGGCGACGCGACCATCCACCAGCACGCGGCCGGCGCTGAGCAGCGCATCGGCCTGGCGCCTGGAGCAGAGCCCCGCCGCGGCAATCAGTTTCTGCAACCGTTCAGCGGCCATTAACGAAGCAATCAGCAGGCGTTATCGGCCTCCCATGCTGCCCGCCGGTAAACGGTGATAACGTTACGAAACCAAAGTGTTTCGTAACTTTTCGAGCCCATGCCCTCCTTGCCTGTGGCCGCAGCCGATGGTTCCCACCTGGGTGGTGGCGACCTGGTGCGTTGCTATCTGCGCGATATCGGCCGAGTGCCCCTACTCAGCCATGAGCAAGAGATCACCCTGGGCCGTCAGGTGCAGGAATTGATGGCGATTGAAGATCTACGCGAAGAACTGCGCCTGCGCAGCGGTGGAGAAGAGCCCAACGAAGAACAGCTGGCGGAGGCGGCAGGCCTGAACCTGGCGCAGCTGAAAAAGCGAATCAGCTCCGGGCGACGGGCCAAGGAGCGGATGGTGGCCGCCAACCTGCGGCTGGTGGTGAGCGTGGCCAAGAAGTACACGCGCCGCAATATGGAACTGCTGGATTTAATCCAGGAGGGCACCATCGGCCTGGTGCGCGGCGTAGAAAAATTTGACCCCAGCCGCGGCTACAAGTTTTCCACCTATGCCTATTGGTGGATCCGCCAGGGAATCACCCGGGCGATTGCCGAAAAGAGCCGCAGTATCCGGCTGCCGATCCACATCACCGAACTGCTCAACAAGCTAAAGAAAGGCCAGCGGGAACTCAGCCAGGAACTGGGCCGCACCCCCAGCGTCACCGAACTGGCCATAGCGGTTGAATTGCCGGAGGAGGAGGTAAAGGAACTGCTGTGTCGGGCCCGCACCCCGGTGAGCCTGGAAACAAAAGTAGGCGATGGCGACGACACCGAACTGCTAGACCTGCTGGCCGGCGATGACGAACTGCCCGCCGATCGCCTCGATGACGAATGCCTCAAGGGAGACCTGCGCAGCCTGCTGGAACAGCTACCAGAATTGCAGGGAAAAGTGCTAAAGATGCGCTACGGCATTGATTTGGTAGAGCCGATGAGCCTTAGCTCAATCGCCAAAACCCTAGGCATGAGCCGCGACAAAACCCGCAACCTGGAACGCAAAGCCCTCGAAGGCATTCGCGCCCAATCAGTTCGACTAAACGGCTACCTCACCGCCTAACCAACTAATTCACCAGGGCCGCAAGCGGCCCTTTTTATTGTTTAGAAGCGGTTGCATTAGTGGCGAGGGTTTTGCCGGTTCGTCGCTGGCATCATGGTGAGGGCTGGCGCACCTGGGGCCGCAACGATAGCGAGAGGGAGTTATTCGCCTTCTGCAGGCAAAAAGTAGGGCAGATTATTTGAATGTACATCCTCTGAACTAGCCGCTTCAGAAGAGGTCCACCACCTGTAGCCCGAGTGCTGCTGTTGAGGAATCTGCTCGAGCACGAGCGCTAGCTCAAACTCATAGGCCAAGACCACGTAGTGCGTGCCTATCCCTGCAATGCCAGCAAAGTTAGTATCGTATTGATGGGTAAACGCACCAACAAGTCTTGCTTCTGCGAGCGAGCTGTGCACCCCTAGTTCCTTTACCGAAATCCGAGAGAACGCTTCATCCAATGTCTCACCCTTCATGATGCGGCCACCAGGTACAAACCAGAATCCGCGCGCCGGTTCATTAACTCGAATACCGAGAAGAACGCGGCGCTGCTGGTCGCGCACAACCAAGTCGATCGAAACCAACGGAGTCTTGTCGACTACGGCGAGAAACTCTTCTGGGGTTAGTGTCTGTTGCATGTCGCATGTGCCGGCTAACAAAACCTTAAACGGGTCTGCTCATTATGGCGTTCGCAGTGTTACAAAGATTTAGCGAGAATGGTGATGCCATAGAGGCCTTGGCTCAGCTCATAGATATAAGTGATAGCAGTTTTTTGAGGCTTGTACAGTCAAAGGATGCTTGCTACACTACGCGCCCTCCTAAGCCATATAACTATTACCGCAAAAGCCGCGCAGAGGCCCACCGCAGTAGCCAATTCTGAGAGCGATGGTGGGAAAACAAGAATGAAGCCTTTGCCCTTGATAAGAGATGAAAAACTCGACACGCAGAAGGGCATGGCGAACAGGCGAAAGGTTTGCCAGCGATCTCGCGTAGCAGCCTTGAACCCGCCAACGCTGAGAATCAGTGCTACCCCAATAACTGCGCTGATACCAACCGAGTTCAACCAAATACTTGGCGATGGATCAAAATGATGGAAGACGGCGGCTCCCCACCAGATCAAATAGCACCACAACACCAGCTTGCCATTAGAGAGATTAGACAGGTAGTGCGTGGCTGCTGCGATCATGGGTAGTCTTGAAGCGCCTAGCGAGAATGGATGGATGGTGCGCGGCCACAGTTTAATCCATAGCCAGGATCTTATCAGCTATCGGGCATTCATGCTACCTACCACCGAATCTTTATTTCACGCTGTCAATAAGACTACTTGCCAAAGCTCGGCGTCTTCTGTGCAATGTGATACGTTGATAAGTAAGAAAGGAGAATCTCATCGGCTCCTTAGTTGCTGTAACCATGTTTCGAAACCCGCCAGAGTCAAGTATCATTTGGCCAAGCCCAGTCAAAATGTCTTCCTGTTTTAGTGCACCACTCGCTTTGGCGTAGCCAATCTCGGCAGAGATCCAATGCATGGAGCTTGCGGCAAGAACTGCATCAAATGCTTCAGGCTCTAGATTCCATTCCTCGAAAAACTTGTTGATCACATTTACCGAT
The DNA here is from genome assembly GCA_044375975.1 of Prochlorococcaceae cyanobacterium. Classification (GTDB taxonomy): domain Bacteria; phylum Cyanobacteriota; class Cyanobacteriia; order PCC-6307; family Cyanobiaceae; genus UBA5018. The sequence goes on along the minus strand of JBILLQ010000056.1, from coordinate 1,617 downwards.
GGATATGATTGGCAATTCATTCTTGCCAACTCACAAAAATCTGGATTGGGTTCAATGCAAACCATGCTGCAGCCGATTTGCGCAAAGGAGGTTGTTGCCGTTCCCGGGCCACAGCCAATCTCAAGGATTCTGGAGGACGAAGAAAGCTGAGCTACTTTGATGGCCTTATCAACTGGTGCACATGGGTATTTAGGCCTTGCGAAGTTATATGCCTCTGCGGCGGAAGAATACCAACTCTTTCTCCGTTCAAGGTCTTTACCAGCGATACCTTTAATCACCTGCTTGAGTTCTTTGTAATCCATTTTCAATTTTTTGCTTGATTTAGGGGTAAATTGTTGGTTGCATATCTTGCGGGATTTAGCAGGCCAACGCTCAAAATCAGCGGCGGGTAGCCACCCCAATGACCTCATCAGGTATTTCGGCTCGGCCGCTGGATCTTGATGTTAGACATTTCACTTGATAGTCAGCTCACTGGAACCATAAGGCATTCTATACAAAATTCTCTGACTTGCTAATAGCTTATCCGACTTGGAAATGGTATTAAATCCCAAGGGCTTTTGCTCTGAGCTTTTCTGCTTCCTCTGGCGTGATCAGATTCTGGGTTTTCATTGCCTCAATTTTTGCGAGCTTCACCTCCAGCTGATCAAGTGCGGATGCTTGAATCAATGTTGAAGGATCTTCAGAATCATTCTCTTCCTTGAAGACTCGCAACTGCTCTTTTGTCGCTATAGGCGTTGATGCCGCCATTATGATATATATAATTAGTCCAATTATGTAAAACCCCCCGAACACAAAAGCGATTCTGTATGCGAGTGCACTACCTCTACCGCAGACCTCAAGTCCTTGACATACTCCCGAGAAGATCGCCCCTTCACGAACTCTGTAAAGCTTTGTAGATGATGCCATGGTTAGCGAATCAGATAGTTTGCAAGAACATAACATAAGCTTCTCCTCGCTGCAACAACAAGGGAGTCGGCCAAGGTGTTTCTCCAGATATGCCTAACGCTTTCTTAGGCGGATCCGCATAATACCCCCTTCTTCGTCGTTTTGGCCGTATAAAAGCGGGAGGCAAGCGGCAGACATCTGCGAGATCGCTTGCGATGACAAGCAATTCACGCAGGTCGGAACCATTCCGGGTTTGATGGGCGGATCCGCCTATAAGTTTCCGACATTACACAAGGTCGGCAAGGTTGCGCAAGCCCAGGGGGCTTCGGTTAAACACATGGGTGTAGCCGACTTAAGACTAACAGCCACAGAGAACTACTACCCCTCAGTTAAACGGTCCCAACTGCCCCACCCCACCCAGCCGCCATCCCAAACTGCCCCCCATCCCCGGCGTCGGGACGCCCTGATCCCCTCCCCCCTCTCCACCGATTTCGCCGCCGCCCCCTGGCGCCAGAGGTTGCGCGACGGCCTCGGCGACTTGGCGCCAGAGCGGCGCCGCAGTCAACGCAGCCTGGCGCCCGCCGCCACCGCACAACTGCAGCCGCCCTGACTGACCGACACATTCCTGAGAACCCTTGCAACAGCATGGGTCTCAAGTCATTGGGTGGGCGGGGAGCCATGGGAGCGTGGGGCTGCGAAACCAAGCCAATCCCCCGTGGATCCCCAGACCCG
>JBILLQ010000055.1:0-23248 GCA_044375975.1 Prochlorococcaceae cyanobacterium | reverse complement strand
AGGGTATTGAGAATAGAGCTGCCAAGAATGGCTATTTTGCCCGGCCCCTATCAGTTTAGCTAACTTTACAAACCGTAACCTAGGTCGTTTTATTTATGGCGACCTACTTATCAGGAAGGAAAATGCACGCCGCGCCGCAACCGCGCATCTGGGATCGACGTCAGATCGCGGATTAGGTCGAGGTCGGTTGCGGCGGAGGCGCTTTCAAGCACAAGGAGGGGGTGACTCCGCCGAACTCAACCCATGCTGACAGCACCGGCGAGAACGCCTGTGTCGGATTTGGAATCAGCCCTGGCCCGTATCTCTACCTTGATGCCACCTATCTCCACGGGCAGCTGGTCAAGCGCTGCAGGTCTGCTCCCGCGACGTCGTCGTCGCCAAGGGCCACAATGCCCATGGTCGCCGTGAGCAGCTGGGCTCAAGGTCGGTTACAGCGAGAGGGGGCACTTCTGGTGAGAGTTATTGGCCAGCCTCAAACAGCGCCCCACTGGGGTCCGTCTGGTGGTGATTGACGCCCATGTGGGCCTGATCAGTGCCGTGGGCCGGATGTTCCAGGGTTGTTCCTGGCAGCGCTGCCGCGTCCATTTCGCCAGGAACCTTCTGCGGACGGTGCCCAAGGCGCAGCAGGAAAAGGTGGCCGCCGCCCTGCGCTCGGTGTTCACCCAGCACAGCGCCACCGCTGTGGAGGAGCAGTGGGATCAAGTGGTCGCGATGCTCGCCGACAAATTCCCCAGTGCCGCAGAGCTCATGGCCTCAGCCCGCGAGGTCGTGCTGTCGTTCTGCAACTTCCCAGTGAGCCACTGGCGAAAGCTGTGGAGCGCCAACCTGCTGGAGCGGGTGAACGAGGAGATCAAGCGACGCACACTTGTAGTGGGCATCTTTCCCGACAACGCCGCGATCACCCCCCTCGATGGAGCTGTGCTGCCGAAGCAGGGTGAGTACTGGCAGCTGGAGAGCCGCCGCATCTGCTCGCTCGTCTCGATGTCCACGATTCCCGCTGCAGCTGATGAACTGCCGCTCGTTGACCCAGCCGCCACCGCTTAGTCAACAGCGATCACTCAGACCGCAAGCGCCCGGGTGTCGGTGCTTAAACCTGCAGCACCACCTAGGCACTCATGCAGACATGCCTTGCCACGTCATTCGGGAACATCCAAGGTGAATGAACGAGGCAACCCACCGCCTCGAAAAATTACACCCGCTCTTTCAACTCTGGTAACCCTCTGATCAAGGAGGACTGGCCTCGTGATTTACACCTCACAATGGGATGATGCCCCAGCCTGCTACAGGCTCTTTAATGATTGGTCCTCTATCATTGCATTCGAATCCAAAGTTAACCGACTCCCATTTTGTGAATAAGCCAGTCGAATGCTTCGCCTCCCCCCCCTTTGTGGTGATCACGGTGGTTTACAATGCCGCTCCTTTAATAGAAGAGTCCATCCTCAGCGTCATTACTCAAACATACTCCAACCTCCAGTATATTATTGTCGACGGTGGGTCCACCGATGGCACTCTGGATATAATCAAGAAATACAGTAAATATATTGACTACTGGATATCAGAGAAGGATCATGGTATTTATGACGCAATGAACAAGGCATTGGCAATAGTCAATCGAGCTCATTGTATTTTTCTGGGCGCGGATGACAAGCTAGAGAAACCTACTTCTATACAGTCTATATTTGAAAGCACAGCTTTTGAGTATGACGTTATCTTGTGCCCTGTCAGGAAGATGCCAAAATCAACATACCATATATCCAGAGTCCCAGATCTTAAGTCGTTCAGAGATTTCTTTCTTTTCCCCTTGCATCATCAAGGCTTCATCTTCATAAATAAAGGTCTATTTTTCCATCCCGGTCTAGGCATCCATGCAGATCTTGACCATATGTATCGAATTCTGCTCCAGTCCTCTGGGCCAATCTATGTATCGTCGGATGTTGTTTCTTCCATCAGGTTGGAGGGTGCAACAGCAAGGTTCTTGTTTCCAAACTTTCTTTCTCTTCTAAAAGTCTTGTATTGCCATGCAGGTTTGTCCGGCATCTGGCGGCATTCAATAGTAATCCCTATTTATTTCTTTAGGGCCATCCTTCGCAGCATCCTGCCGTGAGATGACGTATCTAATATATATACTTATCCTCCAGATCTCGCTCATAGTTTTCCAGTTTAGAAGGCAATCTCTGTCGTTTGCCTTGTCTGCGACTGCAACTGCGTTGCTTATATACAGCTTCTCTCTCTCTGATAACTTTGATCATCTAAACTATATAAGATCAATCGAAAACTCCGCCACTAGCCTGTTTGAACCATTGTTTTCTTTGGCTGCTTTAGTGTATGTTGCATGCTTTAAGGATGCTTCGGCTTTCCTTGTTACTATTTTTGGACTTTCCTTTCTAGTAAGCTTTATCTGGGGAGACCGATGCTACTTGTTTTTCACTACGGTCTATCTAGGCCCGGTTGGAGTAGTATCCGTTAGATATCTTGTTGCAGCAATGCTCATGAGTATATTCTTGAAACATAAGTCTGTAATTAGCTTTTCTTTGCCGGCGCTTGTTCACTACTCTTCAATTCTTCCCTTAACGGCTTATTTCCTGCGCTCTAAATGGCGCATTTTTCTTGTTTTATCCATTGTCTTTTTTGGCATGTTCTTTAAAGCCAAACTCTTTGCCTCACTTGCCCTGACCGGAATCTCCTACGAACGTTATGCAGATGGCTCTTATACAATCAGCCTTTCTAACATATTTAGATACGTGTTGCCATTTGCTGGTCTTGCTGTCTTCTCCCTTTCCCAGCATGCTCGTCTTTCGCGATACTCCGTCTCACTTGTTTTCTTGTTTTGTGGAATTCTACTTCGCTTTGGGTTGGCAAATATTGAGGTGATTTCCAGGATTGCTTCCATTTTTATGCTCTTCGGCTTGCACTCAGCCTATGTTTGTGGTGGAAGCTTTGCTAAAAACTGTGTAATTATTTATCTCCTCTCCTTTGTGCTAATCTTCGGCCTTTACGGCTGGAGCGTCTATCCTTACATCTATGAGGAGAGTAATGCGATATGGAGGGCGTATTGGTGACTAAGACAGTCTTATTCTATGCCAATGTCAAGAATCCTGGTCTGCTCCGTGAGATCACCTATTATGAGCAAGATATTAGGGCTCTCGAAGACTCGGGATATCACGTTATCATATCTAACTCGTATCTTGACCTTTTTTTCCGGCGCTATGACTTTGTCTATGTCTGGTGGTGGACGTATTCTCTTGTACCTGTACTGTGGTCGAGGATCTCAAGAAAAAAGTGCATTGTAGCCGGTGCATTTCATTACTCAACTCCACTTACAAGAGGAAATGATTTTGTTCGCCGAAGCATATTCTACAAAATGTTTGTTTTGGCCAGTCTTCGATTGGCGCACGCAAATGTTTTTGTCTCAAATGCTGAATACCAATCAGTTATTGCCAATCTTAAGGTAAACAACCCATTTATTGTTTATCATGGCATTGATACTGAGAAGTATTGCCCGCTTCCGTTGTCTGATCCATCGCGGCACCCTGCCTCATCAGTTAAGTCAATACTAATGCTAAGCTGGCTGGAGACGCACAATATTGAGCGTAAATGTGTCGCCAAATCAGTTCAAGCCATCTGCCGTCTTTTCTCGCTGGGCTATCCTTTGCGCTTGCAAATTGCTGGACGCCCCGGGCCGGGCTATGAAAAGTTTATTGAATTTCTAGGATCTCAGCCAGGGTCTGAATGTGTTGAGCTACTTGGGCACGTAACCGAGGGTCATAAGATCGAGCTTATGCGTACTGCCGATATTTTCCTTTCGCCTACTCTTTACGAAGGTTTCGGTATTGCCATTGCCGAAGCGCTAGCATGCGGTGCTGCAGTTATCACTAGTAATCATGGTGCCACATATGAGGTTGCCGGAGACAGCGCACTTTACTGTGATCCACTTTCCGTTCAGAGTATTCTTGAGGCAGTCAAAATACTACTTGAAGACGAAGGGCTCTTGGCTGACTTATCCCTCTCGGGGCCTTCGAGAATTCAGAGAAAGTTTTCTTATCCGAATCATTCGTCTAGCTTGGCACTCGTCTTGTCGTCTATTTTTCGCTGATTAGCAGCACATGCCTGCGCTTTTGGGCTAATCGCCTGAAGGTATTCTTTCTTAGCACAAGCTTAGCTCAAAGTTCAAGAAAGCGCCCATTCCGGCTGTGGCCGCTCAGTCCTCCAGCAGCGCGGTAATGCCGTCTTTCACTGACTGTAAGCTGCTTCAAATTGAATGAACCTCTGTTGTTTGCAATGCTTATAACTTAGGGTGGGGGCATTGCTGCCGTGGCTGCATTGTTGCTTCATTAGCAGTGCCGATGTGCTCGATGTGCGGGGTATCTCTAGTCCAGGGGTTCTTGGTTAATCACTTAAGCTTATCATGTCTCGTTCGCTTAAGGGTCTAGCCGACTCGTTCGTCATCGTGTTTTCAGTGCTTTGTGATGACAAAAGCCCAAGGTTTGCGCGTGCATTTCATTGCTCAATTTATCACGGGTTTTCTCCTGTTGCCGCCCTGGTTAGTGCTGCGTGCCGCGAAGAAGTATTTCAACTGCTTCAGTCGCTCCATCCATTCGCTGGTTCCTGTATTGCCAGTTCTTAGAAAGTCTAATGATATGTTCTTCGGCTTGTGCTGATTAACATTCGTCTTGCCTTTCGTGATACTCTTCCTAGCCTAGAGTCGGCTTTGGTTTGTCCTTCCCCTGTTTCGAGTGGCTTCTCGTATGAGTCATTGGTCATCTGTGTCGGCCTATTCTGAGAAAAGCTATTGGCTGTGAATTATCCTTCGCTTTTAATAGTCGTACCTACTCTGGATTCTTGCGGCTTGCTGCCTCGCCTGCTTGCCTCCCTTCAGGATCAAAGCTGGCCCCATTGGCGCCTACTGTTTATAGATGGCCCATCTGGTCAGGAGCACCGCAAATGGCTCAAGCAGTGTTGTGAAGGCGAGCTCCGCTGCCAATGGGAGCCTCAGGATTCAACTCAGGCGGGCATCTTTGGGGCCATGAATCAGGGGTTTGCCGCTGCTGCTCCCGGAGATTGGCTACTGTTTTGGGGCTCCGACGACTGGGCAGCTTCTTCTACTGTGCTTGCAGATTTGATCGGTGCACTTCAGCGTTTAGTCGAGAATGGGGTCGTTCCTGATTTGGTGGTGTGCGGCGGTCGCTATGCCGATGCTGCCACCGGAATCTTAGGTCGCTTCACTACTTTTCATCACCAAGCAGTTCTAAGCGCCTCTGGCTATCGCCGAGCTCTTTTGCTGGGCTCCACGCCGCCGCACCAGTCCACACTGTTTGGCCCTCCTGCCCGCTCTCGCCTCGATCGCTACGCCCCAGGATTTCGACTCTCTGCAGATCTTGATTATTTCTTGCAGATCAGTTGCCACCCTGATCTGCGTGTGCAGTGCCTCGATCTGGAACTTGTCCATATGGCCAACTCTGGCATCAGCAGCCAGCAAACTCAGCGTCGCCTCCAGGAAGTGTGCTGGGCTTATCGGCGCACTTTCGGCGCTGTTTGGTGGTTTCCGTTCTTGGCTCGCTACATACGGCGGATGTTCAGCTTGCTTTACCGTTGACCAACGGGCGTGTCTCGATGAAACTTCATCTTTTTGGTGCATCCACCCCTGGCGGAGAGGTTCTTCGTCAGCAAGCTGCTGCTTGTCTTCCGGGCTGGTCAGTGGCGATTTATTCCCGCAAGCCCCACGCCAGCGCTCCTGGCTGCTATCAGGCCAACTTTCACGATCCGTCAGGTTTCTGCCTCGCTGGTCCGTCTGATTGCCCCGGGCTATGGATCAGTTTTGCGCCGATCTGGCTGCTGGCTCCTTTCCTTGAGCAGCTCGCCGTCCACTTTCCCGAGCGGCTGCGCGGTATGCGGGGAGTCATCGCCTGTTCCTCCTCATCGGCGCTCACCAAACGTTTTGCTGCCAACCGCTTCGACCGCCAGCTCGTTAAACGTCTTGTTGATGCAGAACAGCAACTACTCGCCACGTGCTCGAGCCTGCAGGTACCTTGCCGCATCCTCCGCCCTACCCTCATCTATGGCCAGGCGGGCCCCTATCGCGACCAAAACCTCAGCCAGTTGATCGCGCTGTTGCGTCGCCTGCCTGTGCTTCCATTGCCGGCGGAAACTGGGCTGCGCCAACCGGTCCACGCCAGCCAGTTGGCCGCGGTCGCTCTTCAGATGGCGAACCGACTTGTTAACAACGACTGGGATCCGGGCCACCCCAACTATATCGAGGTTGGCGGCGATACTGAGCTGAGCTACACAGACATGCTCCTGGCACTGCAGCGCTCACTCCCTCAAGACGATTCCGCCCGCCAATGTCGTCTTCTCCCTGTCCCCAACCGCTTGTTCTTCCTGCTTGCCGCACCACTGTTGATTCGCTCTCCCAAAGCTTTTGAAGCTGTGCTGCGCATGGGGGCAGACCTCAGCGGTTTTACGCCTGCCCACCAGCATCTGGGCGAACCGCCTCAGCCATTTCCTCTGCAGCCTTTGGCACGCTGATCCTTGGACCATCCGTTCGTCGTTTTCCTTTGGGCCGTCGCCGCGAGCTGGGGCCTGTTGCGTCTCCTGATTCCCCAGTTGCACAGGCGCTTGCTTGATCAGCCCAACGCCCGCAGTTCCCACGTTCAGCCCACACCGCGTGGCGGCGGCATTGCCTTTGTGTTCGTATCCGTTGTGGCCAGCGCCTTCGGGCTGTTGTTTGAGGGCCTGTCCCCACTGGTGGCTACGCAACTCCTCGCTCTGCCGCTGGCTGTGGTTGGTCTTCTCGACGATCGCGACAACCTTCCTGCCAGCTGGCGTTATGGCGTGCAACTGGCCACTGCTCTTATCGTTGTGCTGATGAGCAGGCTGGTGGTTCCGTCCCTTGCCTCCTTGCCTGCGCTGGTGCTCCTGGTGGTTGCCGTCACCGCTGTGATCAACTTCACCAACTTCATGGATGGTCTGGATGGGCTCGTGGCCGGCTGTATGGCCGTAGCCATGGCCGCTGCGGCCTATGAGCTGGCTGCTCCTTGGCACCTCTGGGTATTAGTGGGGTCGTTGCTTGGCTTTCTGCTTTGGAACTGGAGCCCTGCCAAGGTGTTCATGGGGGATGTGGGCAGCACCTTCTTGGGCGCCGTGTTCGCCGGCCTGGTGCTCCAGGCTCCCAACTGGTCAGAAGCTTTGGGGTTGCTGTTGGTTGCCACCCCCCTGCTCGGCGACGCCTTTTTCTGCGTGCCCCGCCGTCTGCTCGCCGGGCAGCAGGTGTTTCAGGCCCACCGTCTTCACCTGTTCCAGCGCCTCCATCAGGCCGGCTGGCCCCATGCCCGCGTGTCCAGTCTGTATATCGGTGCAACGGCCGTGCTGGCTGTGGCCCATCTGGCCGGTGGCTGGCCTTGGCTAATCACGCTTTCTGCCTTTGAACTATTGCTCGGCATCTTTCTCGATCAGAGGGTGGCTGTTCCCTTTGCTATCGCATCCCGCAGCTGATGGCCCAGCGTTGGTTAATCCTTGGAGCCGGCGGCCATGGCCGCTCCGTTGGCGATGCCATTGCTGCCAGTGGCGATCACGTCGTGGGTTTTCTCGACGACGCCTTGCCCGCAGGCACCCTGGTGAGCGGAACACCTGTATTGGGTGTCCTGTCTTTTGCCTGGGATCTGAATCGGTTGTTTGAGGCCTCCGAGGAGGTCCCACCCGATCAAGTGGTCGTGGCTATTGGCAATCCGGCTTTCCGTCAAAGCTGGCAGCAGGTGCTTGAGCAGGTGGCCGCTCCCCTCGGAGTGGTGCTGCATCCCAGAGCAATCGTGAGTGCCACTGCCCAGCTCGGCCCTGGCTCAGTTGTTCTCGCCGGTGCTGTTGTGAATGCCAATGCCTCTCTCGATCAGGGAGTGCTGGTGAATAGCGGCGCCGTTGTCGATCACGATGCCATTTGCGGCGCCTACAGCCAACTCGGTGTCAACGCCGCTATGGCTGGTGGCTCTCGTCTTGGCCCGCTCGCTTGCCTGGCCCCAGGTGAAGTGCTCAACTGCCGCCAAACCCGTTTCGCCGCGCAGGAACTCCCACCCGGTGCGTCTGATCCCGGAGAAGGCTTGACCCTGAAGCCGTGAAAGCTGCTCTGCCCGGAGCCGTTGTGTTCCTTGCCTCGGGGCTGTGGCTGGCCTGGCCCTGGTAGCGATCTGGTGGTGGTGCTGGATGGTGGCTCAGGTCGCTTCGCCGCAGCCGATCGCATCGGCCAAGCGCTGTCTCAGCCGCCTCGCCGGCTGTTAATTCGCTGCCCCAGGGGTACGCCGCCACCCCAGCCCACCCCCGAACTGCTGCAGGGCTTCGACACCGCCACCCAGATCACCGCCCTCGCCCACTGGTTGCGCCACCAGCCCTCGCCCCGCATTGCCCTTGGCAGCCAGGGCATTCGCGTTGGCCCGACCGATTTGCCTACCCCCAGCCCTAGCGAGCACCGCAAGCTGCTTCGGGATGCCCTGCGCCTCACCCTCTGGCGCGCCACTGGCAGCACCGGCGCTTGGCTGGCTCCCCAGGTTGTTGCCCGCAAACGGGCGGATTGTGGGGTGTAGGGGTGGCAGCACCTTGCTGGGCCTCTCCGTGCTCAGGCCACCCCCCCTTTTTTTTGGTGCCGCACGAAAGTCGCGATAGACTGAATGCTGTCGCCCTCGCTCGCCATGGCTTCCGCGCTCCATCCGCCCGCCATCAAGCTCGTCGGCAGCAATGGCCAGATCTCGCTGGGCAAGCAGTACGCCGGCCGCCATGTTCTTGTGGAAGAGCCTGAGCCGGGTGTCTGGATCGTTCGCACCGCCACAGTGATTCCAGACAATGAGCGCTGGTTACACGAACCCGCTGCCGCAGCAGCCCTGCAGGCTGCGATGGTCTGGTCCGCCAGTCACCCACCAGCGGATGCCGATCTGGATGAAACCCTGACGCGCCTTGGCTGTGATGAAGCCTGAAGGCTGCATCAGGCTGGATCTGAACAACCCGGTGTTTCAGGAGCAGTTGCTCACGCTGCAGAAGGCTGAGCGCCATGCGGCTCTCGACACCCTCAACAAGATCCGCCAGCTCACCTGGAACCAGCTCTATCGCGACCCAGGGATCAAGTGGGAGAAGATCACAAGCATTAAGCCACTTGCTGGAATCGATGCTGTCTACTCTCTGCGGATTAGCCGTTCACGCAGGGCAACAGCGCATCGTGAGGGTGAGTACATGCGGCTTCTCACCATTGCCCCGGATCACGACGCGACCTACGGGAGTAAATGATTCATATGTTTCAGGCTGCAGCAAGCCCCAGCACCAGCTCGACCCCACCCCAGAACACACCCAACAACTCCGAGGGCTTCGACACCGCCACCCAGATCACCGCCCTCGCCCACTGGTTGCGCCACCAGCCCTCGCCCCGCATTGCCCGGGTGTGGATTGCCACCGATCCCGATCACACCGCCCGCGCCGTAGTCCTCGCCCGCATCGCCCTTGGCAGCCAGGGCATTCGCGTTGGTCCGGCCGATTTGCCTACCCCCAGCCCCAGCGAGCACCGCAAGCTGCTTCGGGATGCTTTGCGCCTCACTCTTTGGCGCACCACTGGGAGCACTGGCGCTTGGCTGGCGCCCCAGGTTGTTGCCCGCAAACGGGCGGATTGTGGGGTTTAGGGCTTTAGGTCGTGGGGCGGGCCACCAGGGATTTCACGGATGCCCTGCTAGTTTGCATGTACTATCCTGAGTTCAGGGTTTGGGCTGGCTACGGTGGTTTTGGGATTTGACCTACAGGGCGCGATCACGCTCATTGCTGGCCTTCTGCTCGCCCTGATCACACTTTTCACGGGTTATGACCATGTCGACTTCTTTTGGGGCCCAACCCTCCAGCTCAATAAGCAAATCGGAGTTTCTGTCCTCGCTGCCTCGCTGGCGACGCTGGTTGTCGAGGCTCAATTGGCATCCCGTCGTCGAATACGAGATTCGCGAGATCGAATTCGAGCGCAGGAAGATCGAGCACGAGAACAGGAAGATCGAGCACGAGAACAGGAAGATCGAGTGCAAGAACAGAAAGATCGAGCACAAGAAGCGGATGAAACAGCTCGAGAGCGAGATCGCGCGGCTCGAGCAAGCCAACTCCAGGCTCGAGCGCTTCGAGCGGGAGCACTTGTCTGGCTCGACCCCACCCCCCTCCACAGGAGATTTCTACAGTTGATTGCTACCGAGCTCGCTGATCTCGCTGGCGGTTCGCCCTCGTGATCCAGCCCTCTCGCGCCATCGTGTTGAGCCCCAGCCCCAGCTCGCTGGCTGGCCGATCAGGGCCTGCCCGCTGGAACTGATCGTGGTGCTTGATGGCACGCCCACCCGCTAAACCAGGCCGAGTGTTACCGGCAGCAACTGCTGCAGGAACCGGGGAGCGCCTGCTGATCCGCTGCCGCCGCGCTACGACACCGCCACGCAGATCACCGCGCTCGTCCACTGGTTGCGCCACCAGTCCTCGCCCGCAATGTCCGGGTGTGGATTGCCACCGATCCCGATCACACCGCCCGCGCCGTGACCCTCGCTCGCATTGCCCTCGGCAGCCAAGGCATTCGCGTTGGCCCGGCCGATTTGCCTACCTCCAGCCCCGGTGAACGCCGCAAGCTTCTTCGGGATGCCCTGCGCCTCACCCTCTGGCGCGCCACCGGGAGCACCGGCGCCTGGCTGGCGTCCGAGGTTGTTGCCCGCAAACGGGCGGATTGTGGGGTTTAGGGGGAGCGGCCTACGCGGCTTTCTGGCCGCGGGTGTGAAGGCTGCGGCGCTTGAAGCCGGCGGCCCCGTGAAAGCCGCTTGAGCACTGTTCCGGCTGCAGGTCGTGAGGCCGCTGCTGGTTAGGGAGTTTTCAGCTGCGGATGGCCCAGGCCCTTGTTCCGGCGGGATGCGCTTGCAGCTGCGAGGACAAGCACCACTTGATCTGCGCCTCGCGCTGTGACTGGCGGAGTGTGGGTGGGCTTCGTCACTCCCCCATGGATCGGGAGTGCCACCCGCCGGACAACCCCGCGCTGTGTTCTTACTGGCCAGTACAGGTGTATTATGAGCTCGGCGGCGATGGTTCGGCGTGGGTAGGGTTTTTCTGTTCGAAATCCAGGGTTGGATCACCCTGATCCTGGGCGGCCTGCTGGCGCTGATCACTCTTTTCTCGTCTTACAGCCATGTCCGCATCCCCTTCATCGGCGCCGTCGCCCTCAATCAGCAATGGCTGTTTCGATAAATCGGAGTACTACTCCTCGCTGCCCTGGTTCCGCCGCTGCTTGGCGTAGCCGCAGGCTTCTGCGAAGCAGTTGCTCAACTGGCGACCCGTTGTCGACTACGAGCTGAGAGAGATCGTTCACGAGCAGCGGAAGATCGATCACGAGCAGCGGATGAGGCGGCTGAAGATCGAGATCTCGCAGATCGAGAGCGAGAACGAACGGCTCGCCGAGCTCAACGCCAAGCTCAGTGCAATCTCGTCCAGCTCCGCCACCAACTCGAGCCCAGCGACCAAACGCCCAACGTGTCCGAGATGTGATTTCCCTGCTGGATGAATACGGCGGGTTTGCAGCGTGATGGCAAGCACCGCGCTTCAGATGCCGTACAATGCCCGTACGTTTCGTTGCTCGCTGCGTTCCATGGTCCGAGTCCCGCCTCCGTCCTCCCGGCCGCTCAAGGCGAGCCGCATTGAGTTGAGGGCCAGTCAGGCCGATCGCGATCTGCTGGATCGGGCCGCCGCTGCTCTCAGCACCGATCGCAGTTCCTTTTTGCTCAGCCAAGGCCGCCTGGCAGCCCAGCAAGTGCTGGCTGATCGTGAGCACTTTGTTCTCGATGCCGCTGCCCAACAGGAATGGGAGCGGATCAACAGTTGCCCCGCCCGCGTCCTGCCTGGTCTGAAGCGTCTGTTGGAGCGGCCTTCACCCTTTGTGCCGCAGGCATGAGTGGATACCGGCCGCCGGTGCTGCTGGCGGCCAGCCATCAGCTCGGCGGATTCCAATGTCGCTCCCAGGCGCAAACAGCCTGGCTGGTGGAGATGGCCCGGCAGGCCCATGGAACCGGCGCCACCAGGGTGTTCGTTGTGTCTCCCGTCGATCAGCCAGCCGTGGTGGCCTATTACGTCTGGTGCATGGCGAGCGTGGCCATCGCCGATCTGCCTGAGCGGCTGCGCCGCGGTGCCGGCCGCTATCCCCAGCCCGTGGCCTTGCTGGCGCGCCTGGGGGTGGATCAACGCCATGAAGGTCAAGGTCTTGGAGCTGCCCTGCTGGCTGATGTGATCACACGCGTGGCCAGCCTCAGCGATGCCATTGGCTGTCGCGCGTTGCTGGTGCATGCCGAATCAGAGCAAGCCCGGGGGTTCTACGAGCATCTGATTCCAGAGTTCCAGCGCTCACCCACGGATCCCCTCCATCTGGTGCTGTTGCTCAAGGACATCCGCCGCACCCTGAAGGCCTTCGGCACTTGATCTGCGATACATGCCGCTGGCAGTACCCGGCCTGATGCGGCTCCAGCCCCTGGCTGCTTCTCTGGTGGTGCTCTCGGCCGCCGGCCTGTGGCTCGCCTGGCCTTGGGCAGCTGCGGGCTGGCCGTGGCCCCGTCGCCGCCGCCACCCCCCAGCGCCTTGGAGCGCCGCAAGCTCCTGCTCGATGCCCTGCGCCTCACCCTCTGGCGCGCCACCGGCAGCACCGGCGGCTGGCTAGTGCTGCCGATGGCCCGCAAGCGCGCGGATTGTGGGGCGTAGGGGGCGGAGCTGCCAACGTGGCTTTCCGGCCTCGTGAAAGCCGCTTGAGCGCTGTTCCGGCTGTAGGACGTGAGGGAGCTGCTGGGGTTGGGAGCTTGCGGCTGCAAGGGTAAGCACCACTTGATTTGCGGGTTTCGCCCTGTGCCCGCCTGATTTTTGGCAAGGGATATCAAATTTTGATAACATGGCTTGAGGACGAGGTTCGCGTCATGCCTTCGAGCTACGCCGTCGGTGCCCACTTCGAGCAGTTCATCCGCGACCAGGTGAGTGGAGGCCGTTACGCCAGCGCCAGCGAAGTGGTGCGTGATGCTCTGCGGCTGCTTGAACGGGATGAGCAACGCAGCCACGCCGCTCTGGAGGATCTTCGCTCCCAGGTGCAACAGGGACTCAACAGTGGATTGGGTGGCTCTGCCGAGGACGTGTTGCAAAGACTGGAGCAAAAGTACGCCTATCAGGTCTCGGGCCCACTGAATCGTTGATGGACGTTCGCTTCTCGATTCAAGCCGAGTTGGATCTTGAGGAGATAGGCGACGCCATCGCAGCAGATAACCCATCAGCAGCCCTCCGCTTCATTCGTGACATCCGTCAACATTGCGAGCGCATTGCAACAGCACCGCTGGCTTACCCTGCCCGCCCTGAGTTGGGCCCGGAGATTCGCTGCTGCGTCCACCAGCGTTATTTGATCTTTTTTGAATCACGCCGATCTGTCGTTTTGATCGCGCGCGTTCTGCATGGCAGTCGTGATCTGGTCGCACTCTTTTCAGATCCATCAGAGCTTTGAGTCTGTTGATGACAGCGCCTCTCTGGCGCGCCACCGGCAACACTGGCGGCTGGCTGGTGCCCGAGCAGGTGGCCCGCAAGTGCGCGGATTGTGGGGCGTAGGGGGCGGAGCTGCCAACGCGGCTTTCCGGCCTCGTGAAAGCCGCTTGAGCGCTGTTCCGGCTGTAGGTCGTGAGGGAGCTGTGGGATTTGGAGTTTTCAGCTGCAGGTGGCCCTGGGCTTGGTTCCGGCGGGGTGAGCCTGGGTCTGCGAGAGCAAGCCCCGCTTGATGCGTCGCGCTGCGGCTCATGGTGTGGCGGCGCGGGTGTTGAACCCTCAGCGGCATTAATGTGGCATCAAGGAGGTATCGGTATGACACCAGCAACGATTGACCTCAATGGTCTCGACAGCGACATACGCGCCAATGTGCTGCGACAGCTAACTGCTTCTGGACTGTCCGAACAGGTCTTCGTGAACCAGGTTTATCACGCTTTGGCAGGGGGCCAATTCAGCCTTCTCGATCTTCTGGGCCCAAATGCTGGCACTCTTGAAGCCATGCAAGAGCTGACCGAGGGGCGAGAAGTGACCGCAGAGAACATTGAACAGTTGTTCGCCGACCTGCATGCGGACGATTGAACGCTCAACACAGTTCAAAAAAGACTATAAAAAGTATTTCAAAAGTGTCTAAGGCTCGGAGCTGGATGCTCGTGTGAAAGAGGTGATCGGGCATCTTCTGGCCGATCAGCCTCTCCCAATCAGGTTTCGCGACCATCAGCTCAGAGCCAACTGGAAGGGATATCGCGACTGTCACGTCTTCCCGGATTTGGTGCTGATTTATCAGCTCCAGGGCGGTGAGGTGCTTCGGCTTGTTCGTCTGGGATCGCACAGCGAGCTGTCGCTTTGAGTCCTGGCCCAGAGGCATTGGCGATGAGCTTGGTGCCCGATCAGGTCGCCCGCAAACGCCCGGCCTGTGGACTGTAGGGGGAGCTGCCAACGCGGCTTCCGGCCCCGTGAAAGCCGCTTGAGCGTTGTTCTGGGTGCAGGGCGTGAGGGTGCTGTGGGTTTGGAAGCTTTCAGCTGCGGATGGCACCAGGCCCTTGTTCCGGCGGGATGCGCTTGCAGCTGCGAGGGCAAGCACTATTGATCTGCGCCTCACGCTGTGACGGGCGGAGTGTGGGTGGGCTTCGTCACTCCCCCATGGATCAGGAGTGCCACCCGCCGGACAACCCCGCGCTGTGTTACTGCTGATCAGTACAGGTGTATTATGAACTGAGCGGCGAGGGCTCGGCGTGGGTAGGGTTTTCCTGTTCGACATCCAGGGTTGGATCACCCTGATCCTGGGCGGCCTGCTGGCGCTGATCACTCTTTTCTCGTCTTACAGCCATGTCCGCATCCCCTTCATCGGCGCCGTCGCCCTCAATCAGCAATGGCTGTTTCGATAAATCGGAGTACTACTCCTCGCTGCCCTGGTTCCGCCGCTGCTTGGCGTAGCCGCAGGCTTTTGCGAAGCAGTTGCTCAACTGGCGACCCGTTGTCGACTACGAGCTGAGAGAGATCGAGTTCGATCGGAGAGAGATCGAGTTCGAGAAGCGGAAGATCGATCACGAGCAGCGGATGAGGCGGCTGAAGAGCGAGATCTCGCAGATCGAGAGCGAGAACGAGCGGCTCGCCGAGCTCAACGCCAAGCTCAGTGCAATCTTGTGCAGCTCCGCCACCAACTCGAACCCAACCAATCCAATGCCCAACGAGTCCGAGATGTGATTTCCCTGCTGGAGGAATACGGCGGGTTTGCTTGATCGACCATCGCCGGCGAGGTCGGAATGGTGACCACCCAACCCGCTGACCTCTGGGATGCGATGTGGGTCTGCAAAATCACAGCAAAATCCAGGAGGCCGTCTTCGGCCGCGAGCATCCTCCTGGTTTCCGCTGGCTCCACGAGCGCTACCGCTTCGCGGGCCTGCGGCTACGGCTCCAACTTCCGCCTCACCGAACTCCAGAGCGCCATCGGCCGCATCCAGCTCCAGCGCCTCCCCGATTGGACTGTCGCCCGCCCCCGCAACGCTCTGCTGCTTGCCGAAGCCCTGGGCGATCTGCCCGCCGTGCGGGTTCCCCTGCCGCCGGAAGGCATCGAGCATGCCTGGTAAAAGTTTTATGCCTTCGTGAAACCGGATGCCCTCGCTGACGGCTGGAGCCGTAATCGCATCCTCTCCGAAATCACTGCCCATGGTTATCCAGCCCTCTCCGGCAGCTGCAGCGAGATCTATCTTGAAAAGTGCTTCCAAGATGCAGGCCTGGCCCCAGCCGAGCGCCTGCCTGTTGCCCGCGAACTCGGCGACACCAGCCTGATGTTCCTTGTACACCCCATTATGACCCCTGAACAGATGGCCGGCTACGCCGACACTGTGCGGACGGTTGTGGCGCGGACCTGCCGGTAGTGCTGTTTGGCCAAAAGCGTCGCCAGGCGTTGGTTGCTCTGTTGCTTGGATCTTCGGCTGCAGGGTTGTGGCTGGCCTGGCCCTGGATTGTTCCGCTTGTTTCCCCGGTTCCCAGGTCTGGCCCTGGTAGCGATCTGGTGGTGGTGCTTGATGGTGGCTCAGGTCGCTTCGCCGCAGCCGATCGCATCGGCCAAGCGCTGTCTCAGCCGCCTCGCCACCTGTTAATTCGCTGCCCTAGAGGTACACCTCCACCCCAGCCCACCCCCGAACTGCTCCAGGGCTTCGACACCGCCACCCAGATCACCGCCCTCGCCCACTGGCGGGCCACCGGCAGCACCGGCGCCTGGCTGGCTCCCCAGGTTGTTGCCCGCAAACGGGCGGATTGTGGGGTTTAGGAGGTGCAGGCCGGTGCGGCGGGCTACCGGTGATTTCACGGATGCCCTGCTAGTTTGCTTGTACTATCATGTGCTCAGGGTTTGGGCTGGCTACGGTGGTTTTGGGATTTGACCGTCAAGGCTGGATCACGGTTTTTGCCGGCCTGCTCCTTGCCTTGATCACCCTGCTCACGAGCAAGGCTGTTGATCAATGACTAGCTCCATGTCGACATCCTTGGAGCCGCTTCCTTCGATCTACCGCAGCAAGCAGGAATTCCTTGCATCGCTGCCGCCGTGGCGACGGCCATAGAACAGCAAGCTGGCATCCAACGATCGACGTCGACGTGGAGCGCTACGAGATCGAGCAGAGGCTGCAACGGCTCGAGAGCGAGAACGCGCGGCTCGCGCAGATCAACTCCAGGCTCGAGCGCTTCGAGCGGGAGCACTTGTCTGGCTCGACCCCACCCCCCTCCACAGGAGATGGCTGTTTCTAAAGACAAGCTCAGCTGATTGCCACCGAACTCGCTGATCTCGCTGGTGGGGCGCCTGGCGCGGGCTCTTGACCGATTGGTGCTACTCAGTCACACTTGAGACGGCGTGTAGATGGTGCTCCAGTGGTCATCAAGAGTTCGGTGTCTCTCCGCGAAGATCAGCATGCCTTTGCCAAGGCTCTGGTGGACGCTGGTCGCTTCCCATCCGTGAGTGCTGTGCTGCAGCAGGGTCTTGACCTGCTGCAGCAGCAAGATGCTGATGCTCAAGCCGATCGAGCCGCCCTGCAGGCCTTGCTGCAGCAGCGCGCCAATGGGTCCTTCGTCTCTGCCGATCAACTGCGGGCCAGGTTGGCGGCGCAGCCCCGATGAGTGAGGCTCCGTGGACAGTGGTCTTCGCCGCAGAAGCGATCAACGATCTGGTGCTGATCACCGAGTACCTCACACAGGCCTACTGCGGCTTTGGGGAACCACTGGCGGAGGCCAAGTGCCACGCACAGGTGCGCATCGAGGCGATCATTACTGCGGCCGAACGGTTGGCAACAGCTCCCCTGCGTGGAGAATCACACGATGATCTCCTCCCAGGCCTTCGACACCTGGCTCTCGATCGTGCTGTGTATTGGTTTCGCCCACGCGCTGACCAGCGGGAAGTCCAGGTGCTGGCCGTGTTTTTTGGTGGCCAAGACCACCAGCGCCGCATGTTGGTGCGCCTGTTGCAAAACAGCTCCGAGGTCTGAGCCCGCCTCTGGGATGTGATGTGGTCCTTCAAAGACCACGGCAAAACCCATGAGGTGGTTTTCGGGCGCACGAATGGCAGCGGGGTGAGGTGCAGTCCGTGCTGGCCGGCTCTGAGGTTGCCCTCGTGGGCTGAGGCTTTGCGTTGGCTGCCGCGGCACTCAGGCCGATTGGTGTGAGCCGCAGCGCCCTGAACGCGGGGGCCTCGTGAGTGCCGTTGGCGCGGTGGGGACAAGGGTTTCTTACTGGTCGTGCAGCCCTGGCGGCGTTGAGGGTTGCTGGCGCTGCTGGGCCCAGGTTGTCTTGTCAGGCTGCAGCGGTTCTCGGTTCCGAGAGGAGCAGGTCTTGATCCAGTTCTGGCTATCCACTTGGCCCATGTTTTTACGGATGCCTTGCTAGTACAGGCATTCTATCCTGTGTTCAGGCTTTGGGCTGGCTACGGTGTTCCTGGGATTTGACCGTCAAGGCTGGATCACGGTGTTTGCCGCCCTGCTCCTTGCCCTGATCACCCTGCTCACGAGCTACGCCCATGTCGACCTCCTGGGAGCCGCTTCCTTCGATCTACCGCAGCAAGCAGGAATTCCTTGCATCATTGCCGCCATGGCGACGGCTGTTGCAGAAGCTCAATTGGCATCCAACCGTCGAGCTGAAAGTGCAGCGATACGAGCTGGAGCAGAGGATGCTGCAAATGAGGAAAGAAGACGAGCGTCTGAAGAAACAAGACGAGCTGAGGAGGAAAGAGGACGAGCGGCTACGGAAGCTCGACGAGCGTTTCGACGAGCTCAACGCCAAGCTCAGTGCAATCTTGTCCAGCTCCGACACCAGCTCGACCCCTCCGAACGCAACGCCAGGCGAGTCCGAGATGTGATCTCGCTGCTGGAAGAGTACGGGGGAGTGGCTTGAACGTCCCGAACCTGCCCCCACTACCAGCAATGTTGTCCGCCCTGTCTGACCGATCCACCAGGCCAATGCGCATGCGCTCGATCTGGTTGTTGTTGAGGCCACAGCTCTTGGCTACAGCAGCCCACCCTTCAAGTGCAACTACCACCTCCTGAATCACTGCCACCCCACGTTCTTTGTTGATTCCGTAGTCGCCAGCCGTGCTGAGCACCAGTTCCAGGCTGGCGGTTGGATCATCCAGATCGATCGCGGTGGTAAGGGCCCGAGGCGCCAGATCCACGGGCATGGGATTGAGGTCGTAGGCCGGCGAGAGCACCCATCCGGAGGCGTTTTGGTAGAGAAAGCCATGGTTGCGTAGATGGTCGTCGGTATTGTTGATTAACACCTCAAACACGATCCGTCGCCAGAGTTGTTCCAGGTCTTCCCGTGGTTTCGCTCCGTAAAGGCGCAAGGCATCGGCGATCTCCAGATAGCTGCGGGGTTCGTTATCGACCGCGCCTAGCATGCTCATAGCCGACAGGAATGGCACCCGTTCGGCGCCCCTTCGATCGAAGCGGCTCAACAACAGCACAGTGCGCCCCGCCACCAGCTCCAATCGGTGCGGAGGCACTGGAATGTCAGCCCGCTGGGCCAGTTTCAGGGCCACTGCTTCCCAACGCACCACATCGATCTCATCGCTGTTGCGCGGAAACTTGGCCAGCAGCAGGCGTAGATCTTCAGTGTCGGCATCGCCGCTCGTCACCCGTTCGCTGCTGCCAAGCAACCGCGGCAGGTCCACCAGAGGCGGCACCGCGTGGGGGCCACTGGGTGCCAGATACGGCCCATCGGCCTGAAGCCGAAACCGCAGCGCACCCTGCCGCGCCTCATCGCACACACCCAGCAGGTAGTCCGCCTCCCCCAGGGTTTGCGGCGTGCGTTCTTCGTCCAGCGCCGCCTGGCATCGCGCAGATCCTCTCCCAGCTTGCGCAGAGCCCGTCGCGCCGGGATGGCCAGCAGGCGGTCGCTATGGCCTTTCATCGGACCATGCCTTGGGTTGCTAAAGATCAGCATCGCACGCATTAAAGCCGCTCTCGTACGCGTTGCTGAACATAAATCGATGGTTTGCTTCGCATTTCCCCCATGTCCGCCCGAGCCCACGCCGCCGAGAACCGCCAGGGCGGTTGGATCGCCTCCCCGTAGCCACAAGGCTTATCCGAAGGAGTTGCCTCCCTGCTGCAGCTGCAGCTGGCCGAGATCTGGGCGGGGTGAGCCATCAGGCCCCATCCTCAAACCAATTGGATCCGCTGCGCCAGTTCCTTGAAATAGCTGCGGGACCAGATCGCCAGCGGCCCGGGGTCTACGATGAATCGCTCGATACTGGCTTCAGGGTTTGGGCTGGCTACGGTGTTTCTTGGATTTGACCGATAAGGCTGGATCACGGTTTTTGCCGCCCTGCTACTTGCCCTGATCACGCTGTTTACCAATTACACCCATGTCGACCTTGCTCCACCGCATCCCCCTGGGCAGACGTGCCATCCAGATCTCGCCGGATCTTCTGCCGCCTGGAGGTGTGGTGCGCTTGGTCTCATACCACGGTCTGGTGAGCGCCAACCGCATTAGTATGAAGGCCTAAAAGGTTTCGGCCATGACACCCGCAACCGTTGATCTCAGCCAAGTGGACAGTACCGTCCGCGCTCAGGTCCTCCAAAAGCTCTCTGCTTCGGGGCTGTCAGAGCAAATGTTTGTCGGCCATTTTTACCGGCTTTTTGCCCAAGGGCAGTTCAGCTTGCTTGACCTCCTTGGCCCCAATGCGGAATCGCAGGCGGCTATTCAGGAATTAGAAGAGGGCAGAGGCGTCGTTGCCGATTCTGTTGATGATTTGTTTGCAGACCTGCGTGCGATCAAGTGAGCGGTCAACCCAATTCAAGAAGGACTACAAGAAAGCCTCGAAAAGCATTAATTCTTCAGAGCTTGATAGCCGTTTGGCCGAAGTTATCGGTTGTCTTGTTCTAGATTGTCAGTCCCCGCCTCGGTTCAGAGATCATCAGCTCAAAGCGGACTGGAAGGGTTGTCGCGACTGTCACATTTTTCCCAGATCTCGTTCTGATCTACCAGCTAAAGGCTGATTCCACCCTTCGCTTGGTTCGTCTTGGCTCGCATAGCGAGCTTTCTCTCTGAGGGCAAATCCCCAATGCCAGCCCTTTGTCCTATCCGGGGAGCTGCTTGCATCGCTGCCGAAGATCTCCAAGAGCGTGCAACGGCTATCAAAGATTCATAGCATCGGCTTGGCCCTCCCCGATCGGTGAGGCCTTCAAGTTACGTCGTCGCTTCCCATTTCGAGCAGGAATACAGCAACCATTCCGCTGTGTTGGTTGAGCCTTGATTGATGGAGGTTGTCTTTTCTCAGCAGGCTGAATTGGATCTAGAAGTGGAGCGTTACGAGATCGAGCAGAGGCTGCAACGGCTCGAGCGCTTCGAGCGGGAGCACTTGTCTGCCTCGATCCCACCCCCCTTCACCACCTTTCCCACCTAGCCCCTGTCGCGATCGCGGCGGGGGCTTTTTTTATGTCTTTTCGCCCTCTCACCACCACGTTGTTACGGCTGGCGCCTGTGCAGCGCCGCGTGCTGCTGATCGCCGCCGATGCCCTGTTTATTCCCTTGGCGGTATGGCTCAGTTTCTGGCTGCGGCTGGCCCATCCATTCAACGCCAACTTCATCCAGAGCCTCTGGATGCTGCCGGCCGCCCTGCTAATTGGTCTTCCGCTCTACGCTTTCACCGGCCAATACCAGGGCCTCACCCGCTATGTAGGCAGCCTGGCGCTCTACCGCCTCGCCGGCCGCAATGGGCTGTTGGTGCTGCTGCTGGCCCTCGTGGGCGTGATGCTGCGGCTGCCGCTGCCGCCCCGCAGCAGTTGGCTGCTGCTCTGGCTGCTGCTCACCGGCTCCACCGGCGCGGTGCGCTTCGCGTTGCGTGATCTGTTGCTCAGCCTGCAGAACAAGCCCCGCCACGCCCTCATCCGCGTGGCCGTATACGGCGCCGGCGCCGCCGGTGTGCAGCTCGCCGCAGCCCTGCGCCATGCCGGTAGCCACAGCGTGGAACTGTTTCTTGATGACGCACCCAGGCTCTGGAGCCGCGACATCAACGGCATCCTCATTCAGCCGCCCCAGATCCTGAGCGAGCGTCTCGCTGATGTGGATCAGGTGTTGCTGGCGATCCCCTCGCTGAGCCGTAGCCGGCGCCGCCGCATCGTTGACGATCTTCAACCCCTCGGCATCCCCGTGCTGCAGGTGCCCTCGATGGAGGAGATCACCAGCGGCCGCACCCGCATCGATTCCCTGCGCCCGATCGCCATCGAAGAACTCCTCGGCCGCGACGCCGTGCCACCTGATCCCAGGTTGCTCGGCCCGGGCATCGCCGGTCAGGTGGTGCTGGTGAGTGGCGCCGGCGGTTCGATCGGCGCAGAGCTCTGCCGCCAGATCCTGGCGCTCAGGCCCCGCCGCCTGGTGCTGCTCGAGCGCAGCGAACCCAGCCTCTACGCCATCGACCAGGAGCTCCGCCGCAGCCTCCCCGCAGGTGTTGAGCTCGTGGCCGTGCTCGGCAGTGTCGCTGATCGCGAGCTGGTGTGGCGGGTCCTGCAGGAGCAGGCAGTGCAGGCGGTGTTCCACGCCGCCGCCTACAAGCACGTGCCGCTGGTGCAGGCCAATCCCCTCGCCGGCCTGGCCAACAACGTGCTCGGCACCCTGGTGCTGGCCCGTGCCGCTGCCCGCTCTGGGGTGGCCAGCTTCACATTGATCTCCACCGACAAGGCCGTGCGCCCCACCAACGTGATGGGCGCCTCCAAACGGGCCGCCGAGCTGGTGATCCAGGCTCTGGCCCAGGAGCTGGCTGCCGATCCGATACGCCTGGCCATGGTGCGCTTTGGCAACGTGTTGGGGTCGTCGGGTTCGGTGGTGCCGCTGTTCCGCGAGCAGATCGCTAATGGCGGGCCGATCACCCTCACCCACCCCGAGATCATCCGTTATTTCATGACGATCCCGGAGGCCGCCCAGCTGGTACTCCAGGCCGCTGTGCTCGCCCGCGGTGGCGATCTTTTCTTGCTGGATATGGGCGATCCCGTGCGCATCCTCGATCTGGCCAAACAGATGGTGCGCCTCAGCGGCCTGTCCCTGCGCGATGCCCAGCACCCCCACGGCGACATCGAGATCGTCTGCACTGGCCTGCGCCCTGGCGAAAAGCTCTACGAAGAACTGCTGATAGACGCCGAAACCGAACCCACCGCCCACCCCCTCATCTACCGCGCCACCGAACGCGCCATTCCCCCCGAGCAGCTCTGGTCCCAGATCGAGGCCATGGAAGCGGCCATTCGCCGCCAGGATGCGGAGGCCGCGCTCAACGTGCTGGCCCAGTTGGTGCCCGAATGGCAGCGGGGTGAGGTGCAGTCCGTGCTGGCCGGCTCTGAGGTTGCCCTCAAGGGCTGAGGCTTTGCTTTGGCTGCCGCAGTGGGAACGAGGGTTTCTTACTGGTCGGTCGTGCAGCCCTGGCGGCGTTGAGGGTTGCTGGCGCTGTTGGGCCCAGGTTGTCTTGTCAGGCTGCAGCGGTTCTCGGTTCCGAGAAGAGCAGGTCTTGATCCAGTTCTGAGCATCCACTTGGCCCGTGCTTTTACGGATGCCTTGCTAGTACAGGCATTCTATCCTGTGTTCAGGCTTTGGGCTGGCTACGGTGTTCCTGGGATTTGATCGTCAAGGCTGGATCACGGTGTTTGCCGCCCTGCTCCTTGCCCTGATCACCCTGCTCACGAGCTACGCCCATGTCGACCTCCTGGGAGCCGCTTCCTTCGATCTACCGCAGCAAGCAGGAATT
>JBILLQ010000054.1:0-23405 GCA_044375975.1 Prochlorococcaceae cyanobacterium | reverse complement strand
AGCTGGCAGAAGCACAGAAAATGGTGTATTTTCATGGCTTTACCTAGCCAACGCAAGATCAACTTTCCATGCTGTTCTTCAACAAATTAAATCGCCGTGACAATTTGAGGCGCATTGCCTGGAAAGCCCTGCCGACGCAGGATCGCAGGAGCTTGGATCATACCAGAAGCTAGTAGATTCTCAATTTGTTACAAAGTGCTTAAGGGCACGCTGGCTCCCCTTGGTCATGGGGCGATAATGGTCATTAAAAGAGCAGTAAGTAAGGGCCAATCAATACATAAGAAGTAGATCTGGGTGATCTTTTATAAGAACGCAATCAGAGTGGCTGACTCATTGCCCTGCCATCCGCTCTCAGGCGCTCAAAGTGACTGAAGGCAGATAGCAGCGCAATCTTTTCCAATCCATCATTTACCTAAATCCCTTGGCAAATCAAACCTAAATCTTGGGAATAAGAAGTGCCTACCACGAATTAACCGTCTGCTTGATCCAGGATGTTCATCTAATTACTGCCCTAGAAGAAGAGAGGCTTAGTCGTTTTAAGCACGGCAAGCTTGCTCTGGTGGACAAGGCGGATGAGCTGCCAGAGCAGGCGATCGCCATTTAACTGCAGAGCGTTAGCCAGACCTTCTGTGAGGCGCTCTATGGCCCTCTGGTGCTGTGGGCGATCCAGCAGGCAAAAGCCAGGCCATCTCCGCATCTGGCACTTGACATCACGATGCTCTGGAACGGCTGCTGCTTGGTGGTGATTGCGCTATTGGAGCGAGCCAATCGGCTGCTGTCGGAGCTTGGCTTACCTGTTGGCCATCCTCATCGCATAGCCCCATACATTAACAATTGCCAATTTGAAGATCACCACCCCATAGGCGGCTTGATCACCCTGGTCTTGCGCAGAACATCTAAAGAGACGGATGCTCTAAAATCCCTAAAGCAAGCTTGACGCTACGCTTCCAGAGTAACGTCCCATCCCTCGAGCCGATAGCGTAGATTTGCGCCGGCTGCGAAAACCCTGCGCTTCAATTCTTCCTTCTCTCTGTCATTCATTCCATCCCAAAAGGAGTTGATGAGCTTTGCGGACACATGACCTATTCCCAGGAATCCCCACAGGGCAAAAGGCAGAGTTAGAGAGGGAACGAGCAGGCGCAACAAACTCAAAGTTAAGCCGATGCTGAAAGTCGATGCTTCACCATCACGAGTCTCTGGCAAAATACTGCGGAGCATAAGCTTAACCTGACGGTGCCGCTTTAGTTCACCCCGTCGCACACTCGCTTCGGTGCGTAACGCTGTCAAAAGCGTTTGATACGCGGCACAAATGACCAGGGGGCCGAGCGTGGCTTCCCCAAGCAGCCGCAGTCGAGGGAAGGCCGCCGCGCAGGCTGGAAACGGTATCCTGGTGAGGGCGGCGAAAGGGACGATCTCCAGCCCAGGACGCGGGACGGTAATTGCTTCTGGATTGCGCGGCATGGCTGCACAAGGCGGAGTTCATCTCATCATGCTTGAAAGCCCGAAAGCCCGAGCATTCATGGCCGGATCCCGGCAAAACTGCCGGTCCCTTCCACCGAGGCCTGGCTGTAGATCTGCTGGTAGTGCTGACGCACCTTTTCTGGGTCGAATGTTAGAAATGTGTTGCCTGACTCAAAGTGTTGAACAAACACCCTGCCGAGAGCATAGGTGGAAGCCGCTCCGAGTAGACCACCACTCACCACGCCAATGGCTAGAGTAGGTCCTGGGATGAGTTTAGCGAGGCCGAAGGACACGCCCAGGGATAGGTCACTGCCCACCAAAGCGGCAATGACTGCTCTGCCAACTTCCTGAGAAAAGTCAACCTCATAGATGGAAGCCAGATGGCGCATGAGATTTAATTGAACCGCCGTGAGGCTGGCAAGGCCTATCCACGGGAAGGGCAGGATGCCTGCTGCAGCGCCCGCCAAAACATGACGTTGAATTGATTCAGTTGCCTGGCAGTAAGCCTTGGAGTTTGTCATGATTAGCCTCCTCAATCAAAGAACTTCCAGTCTTCGACATAATTGCCGAAGATGTACTTGGGAAAGCCGGGGTCTGACCGATAGTTCACCATGTCGTAGCGAATGTGCTGATTACCACGGAAGAAGAAGACTTTTGAATTCCCCCAATACACGGCAGCGTCAATTCGGTCAAAGTTAAGACCGATCCAGCGCTTACCCGTTAGCTCTGGGTAGCCAGCATCGGCTTGATTATTTAGCATGTTAAAGCGAACATACTGATTGCCAAGGAAAAAGTAGATCCCGTTTGGCGAGACATTCATGGCAGCATCAATTCGCTCGAATGGAACACCAGGCCAGCCTTCGGCTATCGTCTTAGGATAACCATCATCCACTTTCATGGCATCAACATCAACACGAATATATTGATCACGGTTAAAAAAGTAGAGCTTGCGATCCAAATTTTCACCCTGTTGTGAAACGAGATATTTGCCTAAAAAGGCTGCATCCACATGGGAGAAGCCAACCTCAGCAAGCATGGGCCACTTTTCTGAAATTGGACGTTCTGCACTCGTTTCTCCGGTGTCTGGACGGTAGTAAAAGCAATGCTTGCCTCGGAAAACATGAACCCGATTATCGAGATTAAAGACTACTCGGATGGGCGCAAAGACTGTTTCTTCAATATAAGCACGGCGGAGGGCTTCTGCCTTCGCTTCATCGTCAACAAGTGTCCAGATACCGACAGCGTCAAACTCGATTACCTGGGGATTATCCTTAATGGTGGCTAGCCATTGATTGTAGCGACCTTCATCAAGGGAGCTTAAACTAGCAAGCATAAGTTCATCACCACCTTTGCCAAAGACCGTGCATTCTGAATTGCTCGACAGCTTTTCTTTGGCACTCTCAGAAGACATATTTGCACTGCCAGAGCCAGCACCAGCAAAGCTAGCTTTAATGCCGGCTTTGATGTCATCCTTGCTCATCGATGATGACTTGGCGACTGTAAACGCCAGCATCGCTTTACCGCCAACCCAGACCCGCTTGATGTAGTGAGTACCATAGCGCTCGAAAAAGCGAGCATAGGCACGGCGTGAAGCGGGATCGTAAGGTGTAGGAATATCAAGTTGGAAATCACTATCAATAAAGCCTTGATCGTCCGGAATATAAACAGACCAGAGTGGGATAAACGAGTTGCGTAATGCGTAGTAGGAATCTTCCTCTGAGCGCAACTGTGAGTTCTGACTTGCGTTCACATCGACGCTAACTGGACCATTGCCAGCAGCTGCCGTGAGATCCAGACTTGTGGATTTTTCAAAGCGCTCCCACGACTCTTCAATTCGCATCTGATTCAACGCCTGAGAGGCAGGCATTGGCGGACTGTCATTGACTTCATAGCCATCTGGGATGCGATAAACCTCGCCGGTTTCCTTAGAGGGATAGGCCTGCCAACTTTCCCTATGAAACAGCAGGCCACGCAGCTCAAATGGCTGTTGAGGTTTCAAATATACGCCACGTCCCACCATGTCAAGACCTGGAATAAGAGGAAGATCCAGTGGAAATTCAGCCATCTTGAAGTGATTTGGTTGGTTACAGCGTTGGGCTTAATGCTTGGGCAGACTGCGGTGGCATCTGCAGTTAGCCTGGACAGTCAAGATGAATTGATGTTTGCGAGAGATTTCGCTTGGGCGATAAAATCACGGGCAGTTGCAAGTGAAACCCTAGAGCCGAGAATAGACTTTAATTCTTCGGGATTCATCAATGCTAAGCAAGCGCAATTAACCACGCCAACTGCTGCTAGGCGACGGGAGTAACTAACGCCAATCCCATAAACTCGCTCCACATCGCTAGCTTCAGGCGCTTGCTGACTTGTTCCAGCCTGGACATCTTGCAAAGTGGTAGTCTGATTCGATTCGGCATCGCATTTTTCTAAGGGTGCCGATAATAATTCTGGGGATTGAAATGTGCTGGCAGAGGAGGCTGGTGGGAGGATTGGAGTTGGTATGGTTGAAGTACTGGGCTTAAAATCAGCCAATTTGCCGCCAGCCTCAAAATGGCGGATAAATACCTCACTTGTTGCCAATGTTGTGGCTGCGAGTCCTCCAGAAAACCCACCTCCGATTAGGGTTCGCAAGCCAGGAACCGTCATACCAAGACCGATCAGCGCAAGACTACCCCCAGAGACTGCACCGCAGGACAGCAATGATTTGAGCAATGGCTTGGCTATCTCAGAATCAAATGGTGCGTTATATAAATTGGAAAGCTCATGCACCAATTTAACCTGGATTGCTAAAACAGCTGCGATATTCAGGAGCGGAATTGGTACCAGAGCAACCCCTGCAGCCATCAACGTATAGCGGCGTGAGATATGTTTTGCTTCAGCTAGGCGATGTGCACGATAGGCCGCTTCCAACCGCTCAGCTGGGTCGGCGATCTGCTGATAGGGAAGAGTTGGATCGCCCGCATAGGCACGCGGGGCAGTGTCAGGTTGAAGGTTGTTCATTGGTGGCTAAGACCTTGGAAAGGGCCTTGGAGAATGCATCCCAGTCTTTGGATGCTGCTTCTCGGAGGGCAGTTGCGGCAATAGACTGTCTTTCAAGCTCAGAACTCATGATTAAATCATAGGCAGGAATGGGCTCGCAGAGGCCGAGAGCCGAAACTTGCTTAAACACCGAGCGACGCAAATCAATTCTTTGTCCGTACTTGTCGGGAGCGGTTAACAGGCAATAAACAGAAAATATATTGATCTCCTCCTTGTGATGGACAGCTTTAAAGCAGCCTTCTAGAAATTCCAACAAAATCAACTTAATTGATTCTTTTATTGCTGGAGCTACTTCCAGCTCCTTGCCCAAAAGCCAAGTAAGCTGTATGTTTAAGTTGGCGCAATAGTTCGCGGCACTTTTCGTGAGTTCCTGGAGCGCCTGATCTGGAAGTTCCATTATCCATTTGCGCAAGGGAGAATCGGCGGGTAAGTTGTGCTCAATCCACACGCGAAATTGCAAGGCCATTAACTTGTTGCTTGCGAAAATCAAATTAAAGCGACGCTTGGCTATCATCCAAGCAAAGTAAAGCTTGATAGGTATCGACTCTTTTTGCTCTTGGAGCCATTCGCTAAAGCGATCTATTGAGCTGGATGCCACTACAGTTAGCCAGGCAGGGGGTGAAAATGATAGCAACTGCAAGCGTGATGAGGATTGGAATCAACATCACTGTGTGCAGCTGCGCCTTATGGCGAGGGATCTGCTGAGAAGCCTCTAAGAGCGATTCATGCATACAGAATCAGGCAGCGGCAGGCTCAGTGGCAGCCTCAGTTGTGGTCAAGTCTTCCTTCGAGGGTTCCTCAGACTCCGTTGGGGCTTCTTTCTTGAGTGCCTTGTTCATCATGGTTTTCAACCACTCAACATCCACATTCAGCAGGGTGCCATTGGCCTCAAAGTGCTGAATGAACACGCTACCTAGCGCGAAGGTGACTGAGGCTGAGGACACCGCGATGCCACCCCCACCACCCAGGGTGCCGAGGACAGGCACAGCCTTGGCCACGCTCGAGAGACCTCTGGCCAGGAGACCTCCTGTGAGGCCGGAGAGCAAGGATGACAAAATGGCAGTTACAATACTGGCCTTGAAGGGCACGTCGTAGTGACCGGCAAGATCGTGGATCATCTTGATCTCCAACGCCACCAGTGCCACCTGATCGACAATAGGCAATGGCACCAAGGCAAGAGCGGCAGAGCCAATGGTGTAGTTCTTGACCAATACCTCAGCCCGAACCAACCTTTCGGCTCGGGCAATTGTTAGGAGTTTTTCGTCGAGAGAGTCAGGGACAGCTGTGGATGTCATGATGAAGTTTGAGTTGATAATTCAGGAATGAATTGATGGGGTCATCAACCAAGATCGAGAGGGGTGGTGAGCGAGGCTTGATGCTAGGAAAAGGGCCCAGTCAAGCCGCTCCACAAGATTCTTGACCTGCTGACGGCGGTGCCGCCCAAGGACTTGGGGTCGAAGACCGTGCTTTTCAAGGCAGTGCCACTTTTAGATCGAGCCGCACGGCCATTAGGGGGGATAAGGTGGCAGTGATTCGATTGGCCTTCGGCCAGTTTCCAGGAAATCCTATACCTGATCAAAGCAGGGCGCAACCACGTCGCCGGGGCAGCGACAAATTGTTGCATGTGTTGCCCATGCCCAGCTTCCTCAACGAAGCGAGCGCTTCACACGATTCAGGACATCAAGGATCAATCACATAAAGAACTGTGGCCACCGCTGGCATTTCTTTGGAATAGGTAACGGCATCACGGCACCTATGTTACGGCACCCATGGGGCCGCATCGTCTTGCAACATCATGGCGCTGCCACGGCATTGCCCTGTTGGAGCCTGCTAAGCCATTCCGCAGCTTCTCCCTAGCGGGGGCGGATGCCCTACCAACCTGCGCCACCTTGCCGGCTGATGTGGAAGCGACCCGTTATGGGCCCCAGCACAGTGCCCTGGTGGGTCTTCTGGGAGTGCCTTTCCCTTGAGTTTCAGCAAGACGCAGGTGCTTCTGGATCGGCTCCTGGAGTATGCCTTTGGCGGTAACCTCTGCGCGGATGACTTTTTATGTGAGCTGAGCGATCGCTTCCTGGCCTACAACATCTTTCCCCTGCAGCAGCTTTAACTGTGCTGGGTTCAAGTGATTCGCTATTTGAAGGTCTTCGCTGAACGGCCGGGTGTAATTGCCCGGGTCAGAGCTGAGTTGCTGACATTGCAGCAACAGCTGTTTGGACAGTGGCGCCAGTGGAATGACGGCACGATCGACGCTATCGCATCCCTGAATTGCTCGGTTCACTGCGCCAATTCATTACCCCCTCAGCGCTAAGCGATCAGGGGTGGATTAACGCAGTGGTTGTATCTAGCTTTGAACGGATAGAATCAGCGAACGGCGGGTTGGAATTCGTGGCTGAGGATTGGCTTCATGAAGAACAGCTTGGCCATTTCCTTGCCGTTGGCGATCCAATAGGGAATCTTTTTGAGATTTCTTATCGGAGCGGGGCCACCGTCTTGATCTGCCTTGCTGAGCCTGGCGTTATTTTCAACGAGCTTCTCGAGGCGTTCCCAGAATTTTGGATTTTTTACATCTAGTACAACGGGGAATACCCGAGCCGAAGTCTCGTTGGTTTTGTCGATGACATATTTATCGTATTCACGGGCATCTAGTCCCAGTGCCTCATAAAACTCCTTGCGGGCCACGTCGCGCACGTACATGGTGGCAAACACGGCCAGCAGGAAGAAGCGGCACCAAAGGCGGGCCACCGGACCGCGCACCGTGCTGGGTTGGGCCTTCATCAGGGCATCGAAGAAGTCGCCATGGCGATTTTCATCTTGGCACCAATTCTCAAAAAAGTTGAAGATCGGGTAAATCTTGCTTTCGGGATGCTGCTCTAAGTGACGGTAAATTGCAATATAGCGCCAGTAGCCAATCTTCTCGGATAGGTAGGTGGCGTAGAAAATAAACTTAGGTTTAAAATAAGTATATGCTTTGTTTGCCGTGAGGAAGCCCAGGTCTAATTGCAGGCCGAAGTCGCTCATCGACTTATTCAAGAAGCCGGCGTGGCGGGCCTCATCCCTGGCCATGTGGGCAAAGCATTCGGCCAGCAGCGGATTTTTCAGCTTGATGCGGCGGCTGAGTTCCTTGTAGAGCAGAAAGCCGGAAAACTCTGAGGTGCAGCTCTGCTCCAGGAATTCGACAAACACTTTGCGGGTGTCGGGATCGAGCTTCTCAGCAGCTCCCTCGAAGACATCCGTGCGCACAAAATGGTGGCGGTTGTAGTCCTTGCGAAACTCTTCGCAGATGGCCTCTAGCTCCACCTCGTTGGGGCGGAGGTCCATGGCCGCCATGGCCTCGAAGTCGGTGGTGTAGAAGCGGGGCGTGAGGATCGTGTCCTTCACCGGCGCCTTGATGGCTGGGGCATCAGGGCTGCCGAGGGCCATAGGGGCATCTACGGAAGCGGTTGCTGTGGCGGGAGGCACCATCGAGCGGTACGGCTGTGGCTTTGGCCCCATCGTAGGTGTCGCCGCCAATGCAACTGCTGACATGCGTCAGCAGTTGTGACTATTGACCTTCACTGCCTGGGCCAAGGCTGGCCAAAGCTGGCCACGGATGGCGCTCACTTTGCGGCTGACCATCGGTGAGAGCAGACGCTGACCAGGGCAGAGAGCAGGCCAAGCGGGCCCTAGCTAGCCAGGGCCCAGCTAGCTAGTTGGGTCCCAGCCACTTCTGGCCATTGAGCCGTTGCACCAGGCGAGATACCAGCAGGGCCAGGGTGATTTTTTTCTCATCGATCAAAAATGACTCCAGCAGGCTCGGTTCGGCCCCGGCCTCCGCCACCGCGATCGTCTTGGCCGAGCTGATGTCCTCGGCGGTGAAGCAGAGCCAAAAGCGGCGTTCGCCAGGCAGGCTGCCCTTCACCATCCAGCAGGGGCTGCCTACTACGGGCATGGCGCCCTGGCTAAATTCCAATTGGGGCTTAGCTCCGCCGTAGCCCTGGATGTCCTTGGCCAAAGCCGGCAGCAACAGCTCCGGCACAAAGCTGCCAAAGGGCTTGTCCTCGGGCGCGGGCGGCTTGGCTTTCGGGGCCGGCTTGGCCTCAGCGGTGGGGGGCTGGCTGGCAGTGTCGCTGTCCGGCACGGCTGGGGCGGAAAGTATTGAACAAGTTTAGGGAGCTGGCAGGGCGATGCAGGTCTCTTGTGCCCCCAGACTGGCCCCCAAAACTGGCCCTCCAGAAGCCCCCGGGCGGCCCCTCAGAAGAGCAGTGGTTCACCAGTCTTCCTGCTCGGGCAATGATTGATTCCAGCCATCGCCTCCACTGGTATGGGCACTTGCACTGTCACTTGCTCTTGCATTGGCACTTGCATTGGCATTGGTGGCCGCAGCCTGCGGGGTTTGGCTATCTGGGCTGGTACGCGCGGCTTTAACTGGTTTGCGGATCACCCGAAACGGCACCTCAACGGTGGGTGGCGGTGCCCCCGGAGGCCGCGCTGGCGCTGGGTTGGCGGCCCACGGCTCGTTCCAGTTGTTGTCTTCTTGGCCCAGGTTTTGGCTACTGGCGCTACGGCTACTGGCGCTACGGCGACCGGTAGGTTGGCGACCGGCAGTTTCGCCATAGGCGGGGTCCCAGGTTGCAGATTCCTGGCGGCGGCCCGGCGCCTCGGTTTTGAGTGGCACTTGCCGCCGCGCCGCAACACTGGATTGCAGGGCGGCCGAGGTGGCAGCTGCGCTCAGCAGGCCGCCACCGCCCACCGCCAGGGCCAGCCAACTGCCCAGGGGCAGGGCCGGACTGGTCCAGATCAGCAGGCGCAGGCTCACCGCCGGGCTCAGATTCAATGCCGCCAGAGCCAGAACGGCCAGCAGCGGGGCCAGCAGGGTGAACAGCAATAGGCGTTGCAGCAGGCGATTCATCCCGGTTGGCTTGATCCCGGTTGGCCAGGCGGGCCCTGCCAACGCCGCAGCTCGCCCAGGTCGTAGCCCAGCACATCGAAGACGCGGATGACCAAAAAATCCACCATCTCCTCCAGGCTGCTGGGTTGGTGATACCAGGCCGGCACCGGCGGCGCGATCCGGGCTCCGGCTTCCGCCAGGGCGGTGAGATTGCGCAGGTGCACCAGGCTCCAGGGGGTTTCCCTCGGACAGATCACCAGCGGTCGCCCCTCCTTGAGATGCACATCGGCGGCCCGCTCCACCAGATCGGTGGCCACACCGCCGGCGATGCGACCGACGCTGCCCATCGATGCCGGCAGGATCACCATGCCGCGGGTGCGGTAGCTGCCGCTGGCAATGGCGGCGGCCTGGTCATTCCAGCGATGGCAGCGCAGGCTGCCGGTCTTGGTGCCGGTGCGCTCCCGCCAGAAGCGCTCCTGGGCATCCGGTTCGGTGGGCAGCCGCAGCCCCATTTCCGCCCACCAGACACCGATGGCGCCGCGGCTGGTGACCAGCTCCACCGTCTCGCCGGCCTCCAGCAGCAGCTGCAGGGCCCGCTGGGCCAGCGGTTGGGCGGAGGCACCCGATACCGCAAGCACGATCGGCAGGGAATTCAGTGCTGCGCTAGGCGAGGCCGCCTGCATCGATCAATCCTCGCTGGGCAGGCCCAGGAGCTCTGGGTCTTGATCGCTGCCAGTTGCGGCCCCTGAATCGGTGTCTTCATAGCCCTCGGGGAGCACCACGGCCAGATCTATTTGGTGGCGCAATGCGTCAACTTTTTGGATCTCCACCTCCACCGAATCTCCCAGCATGTAGCTGCGGCGATTCTTGCGACCCACCAGGCGATTTTGGCGTGAGCGGTATTCGTACCAGTCGTCTTTTAGGGAGCTTACATGTACTAATCCCTCTACATTGGAGGGTGGTACTTCCACGAAGAAACCATAGCTCTGCACGCCGCTGATGATGCCGGGAAGGATTTTTCCCACCAGGGGTTCGGCCTGGCGAGCCTGGGCCATGGCCACCACATCCGCCTGCAATTCGGCCAGGAAGCGACGGCGACCATTCAGCTTTTGCACCAATCCCTGCAGCAGAGCTTCCTTGGCAGGGTTGAGCAGACTAGGCGCCAGCAGCGGCCAATCGATCTGGCCATGGCAGCTATCGGAGGTGAGGTCTACGCAGGTCTTAT
Organism: Prochlorococcaceae cyanobacterium; assembly: GCA_044375975.1. GTDB lineage: Bacteria > Cyanobacteriota > Cyanobacteriia > PCC-6307 > Cyanobiaceae > UBA5018. The sequence goes on along the minus strand of JBILLQ010000054.1, from coordinate 12,816 downwards.
GACGCACGCTTGGACGGTCTTTGCCCTCGCTGAGTAGCAGGATCAGTAATTGCTGATTCCATAGATCGGCGTAATGGAGGCCAGGGCAGCAGGCCGGCGCCACCGCCGCTTCTTCCGTGGCCAGGCCAGCCAAGAGATGGGTACCGGGGCTTTGGCTGAGTTGGATCGGCTTGATCACATCCTCCAGCTGCTGTTGCAGAGAGCGGCTGCGGTCGGTGTTGGCGAACACCCTGGCCAGCTCAGGGGCATTGGCGTTGCCCTCCTCGCTCAGTTCCAGGGGGATCTCCAGGGCCAGGGCCGTGCGGGCCACCTCGTTCAGCTCGGCGGCATCGGCAGCGGGGTTGATGGCGTAGATCGCCGGCAGTTCCAGAGCCTTGAGATGGCTGCCATAGGCGCGGTCCGCCAGTAGCAGTGCCTCTCGCAACAGGGCCACCGGGCTGGTGTCAGCCAGGGCCACCAGCCAGCCGTCCAGGGCGGCATCGGGTGCACCGATTGCCAGATCTCCCAGGCTGTTGATGCCAGGTAGCGGCAGCTCTAGGTCGATGGAGCCGGCGGCGATGCGCCGCTGACGCAGTAAGCCCGTGATCGCCACCAGGGCTTCCAGCTGGGCCAAATAGGGCTTGAGCGCCTTGAGGGCTACCGGCGTGGTGCGGCTCTTGGGCTTCCGCTCCGCCAGGGCCTCGAGTGCGCTGCTGTCGATGCTGGCCGCTGGCTTGATCAAGCTCCGGCAAAAGCGGAAGTGCTGCAGGGCTCCATCTGGATCGAGCTCCAGGGCCACCGAGACGGCCGCTTGGGTGTGCCCCACCTTGAAGGAGGCCGCTTTAGCCAGCGATGGGCTGAGCATCGGCAACCACTGGTTGCCCAGGCAGATGGCATCCGCCTGCTGCCTTAACCACAGATCCAAGCCACTGCCAGCTGCCAGGCGTTCGGCTATGGCGGGGCTGTGCACCCATAGGGTCCAGCCGCCCCCCTCGCGCTCAATGGCGCTGAGGGCCGGCAGGCCAGGGGCTTCCCTGCCCTGCCACAGCTCGATCAGCAGCGCGGGCAGCTCGCTGAGATCGGTGCGTTCCTTATCGGTGAGGTTTTTGAGTACGGCGCGGGGGGCGGCGGGCCGGGAGTTGAGGTGGTGCTTGGTGAGCAGCAGTTCCAGATCCGCCTCTTCCCCGCCATTCACGGGCAGCCGCCGGGCCACGTGACCCAGGGGGGCAAATTGGGCCACCGGGTAGCGATCAATCGCCACCTCCACCACCGAGTTCTGTTCGGGATCGAGATGGGCCTCGTCGTCTGCTGGCAGTTCGATGCTGGTGAGCAGTCGATCGTCGAGAGGCGTGGCCACCAGACGCTCGGCCTGCTGTTCCAGCTGAGCCAGCAAGCTGGTGGTTTGGCGCTCGAGGATGCACTGCACGCCGCCTTCCGGAGAGCGGCGACGCCCCCCTTCGCGGGTCACCCGCACCAGCACCCGATCGCCATTCCAGGCGTGGTTTAGCTGGTGGTCACGGATGTAGATGTCCTCGCCGCCGTCCTCCCGCAGGGCAAAGCAGAAGCCCTTGCTGGAGCAGCGCAGGCGGGCGGGAATCAGCTCGGGCGTCTCAAGGCGCACCAGACCCGCCTCGGTGTCATCCAGCAGGCCGAGCTTGATCAGACCGTGAATGCCGATGCGCAGTTGCTGCTTATCGACTGTGGCGCTGAGGCTCAGGGCCTTCTCGAGCTGGGCGATCGGCAGGGCCTCGTTGAGGGGAAGCTGGTCGAGCAGGTCGGCGACCGTGAACTTCATCGGCAGTTACAGCTGGGGCTGGCAGGAGAATTGGCGGTGTCCACCACTGGTCCCGAAGGGCGTCTGGCGGCTGGCCGGGGCGGGAGAGGGACCGAAGCGCTGTCCCCTGATCCCGAACCGAATCAATTCAGTTTAAAGATCAGTCGGCTCGCCGCTGCCTTTGATCGGTCCTGATCTGACGATCAGCCGGATGCCGATGATCAAGAAGCCAAGCGAGGCGGCCAACTGCAAGCTGTTGGTGGGGATGACAGTGGAAAGTGATCCACCTGCGGCCGCCCCCAGCAGGCTGGCCAGCACCAGGGCCAGGGAACTGCCCAGAAACACGGCCAGGGGCCTGGGGGAGGTGCCACTGATGGTGACGATCGCCAGCTGGGTCTTGTCGCCCAATTCCGCCAAGAAAACCGTGGCATAGGTAGACGTGAGCAGCGCGAGATCCATGGGATTTAAGCTCTGGGTGGTAGCGGGATGATTTAAGTGGTGATTACTAGATTGAATTTGTTGGTACTGGGCGAGAGCGGTGGGATTTAAGCCTGGAGTCGCTCGTCGGAACACTCAGCAGATTCGCCCAGCTGCCACCTGCCAGCAGCTATTGATCAGCCCAAGGGCAAGCCGTCGGGCAGGGGGGCCAGGTTGAGTACCGCCTGTCGCCCCAGCCATAGGCCCAGGCCCACCATCAACAGGCCCGCCAGGCGCTCCAGTTGCTGCGGTGGCAGCACCTTGGCCAGCCAGCGCCCCAGCAGCACCCCCACCAGGCTGGAGCTGATCAGGGCCAGGGAAGCGCCCACAAAAACGATCGCCGGCCGTCCGGACTGGGCCGCCAGTAGCAGGGCGGCCAGTTGGGTCTTGTCGCCCAGTTCTGCCAAAAAGACGGTGGTGAAGGTGGTCAACAGAGCCGCCCCCCAGCTGCCGGCTTTGTTGGCAGCTGCCGGTTCACCGGCCTGCCCAGGGGAGGAGCCAGGCTCAGGGCCAGAGCTGGGCTCTGGATTTGGCGGGGCCTTGGGGTCCGGAACGTCGCTCATGGCTTGTGAAGAAGCTCAGGGTTGCTGGCGGATCGCCCGCAGGAACCGCCGCATCACCCTGCCACGACCGCCGTATTCACTGCGGATCTGTTGCTTACAGCAGCTGATCGCCAGTTCATTGGCTGCCTGCAACTCAAGCGCCGCTTGCAGCTGAGCGGCCTGCTCCAGGTCTTTGGCCTGTTGAGGAGCCTTTGCTGCGCGGCGCTGATCGAGCTGGCTGAGTTGATTGGCCTGGCTGGTGGTGGAGGCGGGGGCTTGTTCCTCCTGGTTAGGGCTGCCAAACAAGCTCATCAAGTTCTCCACCCGGCAGAAGTCGGGCCGCTGGTCGTAAATGCGGCAACGACGCCCACCGGTGTCGAAGTGGATGCACCAGCCATCGGCACCCACCATGGACAGGTAAAGCTCGCGCTGGTGGGCATCGAGGGCTTCGATCGCTTCGCCCCTTTCACTTGGATCTAGCCGGCAACAGGCTCCACAGCCGCTGATGCACTGCCAATGCTGGCGACTTGAGGCGTGATCGGCCTGGGAGGAGCAGGGCATCAGCACCGAGGCGGTAAGGGTATCCATTCAGCCACGGCTGGGTGCTGGGGGCTGGTAGCTGGGAGCTGGCTAGCCCGCCAACCCTGTGACAAGCGATCACAGGCGTGCCGCGCCTGGGCTGCGGGCGTCGCTCCGGGCACGTAAACTGCTCTCTAGAGCCATTCACCGACGAGCGGATTCATGGGCATTGATTTTCACCTGATCGCCAACTTCGCCGCCCTGGCCCTGATCACCCTGGCTGGGCCTGCCGTGGTGTTCATCCTGTTCTTCCGCCGCGGCGCCCTCTGAGCGGCTGCAGGCTTTGATCTGAACGGCGCTGCCGTTCCTGTGGCTGGGGAAGGGTGCTGGCTTTCCTTTGGCTGGGAGCTGCCCTTCCTGTGGCTGGGAGCCAGTGTTGGAGAGGTCTCTTTGCGGCGCCTGAAAAAATCAGAAGTTCTGGGCAGATGATTTTCAGTTCTGAGCAGCTGATTTTCTAATAGCCAAGCCAATCCCGGCATTGGCCATTGGCAAGGCTCTTGGCCAACAAAGTTTCTACAACCTCTAAGCAGCGCTGTACATGGTTTGGGCCCTGCACAGCAGCCTGCACAGCTGCAGCCTGAACCGAGGCGAACGCGGCCAGCCTGGCCCAAGTTTCCCATGGGCAAGGGGGATAGGGTTTTAGTTATGCCAACCAAAAGCCAGGCGATGGAACCAGCGCTTGCAGGCAAAGGCCGCTGGCAACCATGCCAGAAACCTATCCTATCCAGAATCTCCGCAGTCCCTTTGGCGGCCCTAGAGTATAGATCACGCCGCCAGACCTAGGGCCATAGCCGCTTCGTGAAGCAGGGCCCGCACATAGGGGTGATCTATGGCGGCATCGGCTTCCCCTGTGGTCTGCTGGTTAACCAAGGCTTGCTCGCTGGCTATTGAAGAATCGCTGGAGAGATTGCTGGATGCAGAATTGGCTAATGCAGTATTGCTGGACGTAGTATTAGAGGATGCAGTATCGCTGGCGGTTATCTTGCTGGATGCAGTATTGCTGGATGGAGTATTGGTAGATGCAGCATTGAAGGGCGAAATGTTGGTAGATGGAGTGTTGGTGGATAGGGTATTGGTAGATGCACCATTAGCGAATGTTGTATTGGTAGATGCAGTATTGTTGGCGCCTGGATTGATGGTAGTTGAATTTGGGTTGCCAGGTAATATGCCGGCGCTTGATTTGGGGGCGGGACGGCGAATCTCGGCTCCGTCAGAGTTTCGAATCACTAGCATCTCGCCCTGGCGATGGCACCAATAGCGGCGATTGCGTCGTTGCAGCACCACCACTCCATTGCCATCGGCGCCTAGGGCAGAGCCGCGTAGGGCCTGGAGTTCCAGTTGCAGGCGCTGCTTGCCCTGCCAGTTATCGAGGCGTAATCGGTAGGCCACATCCACCACCGCCGGCAGCTTGGCATCGTCAGCCCAGCGCCAGGCGATCGCCCGCAGCTCGGTATCCCCCTGGCGCAGCTGAACTTGGAGGTGGCCGCCCCTAAGTAGTTTCTGGCTGCTCACCAAGCAGCCACTACTCCAGAACAGCGGCTGGGGATTGCCGATCCCAAAGGGTTCTAGCCGCTGCAGGGCCTGCCAAAATTGAAAGTCGATGCGCTGCAGTGGCAACAGCACCTCTGGCTCCACCGCCGGGCTGCCCGCCTGCTGCTCGATCCAGTGCTCAGCCAATTGGTTGAGCTGCCCATGCAGGGCATTGACCCGTTCGGCTCGCACTGTGAAGCCACCCGCCGCCGGATGGCCGCCGTAGCGCTCCAGCAGCTCTGAGCAGGCAGTGAGGGCTGCATCCACGGCAAAACCTCGCGGTGCCCGCACCGAGGCCCGCAGCAGGCCATTGCCCTCGCCCGCCAGCAGGGCCACCGGCAGCCCGAAGCGCTCCATCAGCCTGGCTGCCACGATGCCGATTACGCCATGGTGCCAATGGCCCTGGGCCAGCAGCAGGAAGGGGGATCTGTGGGTGCCATCGGCCTCGATCAGGGCCAGGGCTTCCGCTTCAATCGCCTGGCACAGTTCGCGGCGTTGGCGGTTGAGGGCCTCGCAGTCCTGGGCTCTTTCCAGAGCCAATTCCTCATCCTCTGTGGTGAGCAGTTCCACCACCAGGCTGGGATCGCCAAGCCGACCCACGGCATTGATGCGTGGGGCAATCTGAAAGCCCACGGCCTGGGCATCGAGGCCGCTCTCCCCCAGGCCGGCCAGTTGGCGCAGGGCTTGCAGGCCCGGCAGGGAACTATGGGCCAGCTGGGGCAGACCATCTAGCAGCCAGCGACGGTTGACGCCGATCAGGGGTGCCATGTCGGCGATCGTGCCGATGCAAAACAAATTCAGGGCCACCTGCAGGCAGTCCTGGCGCTTGAGCTGGCGGCAGAGGTCGGCGGCGAGCACATAGGCCAGACCCACTCCCGCCAAGCCGCGAAAGGGCGAGTTGGCTGGGGTGACGGCCGGATGCAGCAGTGCCAGGAAGGGCGGCAGCTCAGCCGGCAGAGTGTGGTGGTCGGTGAGGATCACCTCCACCCCCAGCTCCTGGGCCAGCTGCAGCGCTTCCGCAGCGGCGATGCCGTTATCGACGGTCACCAGCAGGCGAATGCCCTGGTCCGCCAATCTCTGAACCATGGAGCAGTTCAGTCCATAGCCATCGTCCTGACGGCTGGGGATCGCCGCCAGGGGGCGCGCCCCCAGCCGTTGCAATACCCCCACCAGCAGGGCCGTGCTGGTCATTCCATCGGCGTCGTAGTCGCCGCAGATAGCTACCGCTTCCCCGGCTTTGCAGCAGCTGATCAACCGCTTCACCGCCACGGCGAGGTCGGCAAAGTGGCGCCGGGCAGAGGGGGCCGCCGGCGGATCCAGCAGGGCTTCAATGGCAGCTGCTGTGCCGAAACCGCGCCTGTGCAGCAGCACCGCCAGCTCCAGGGGCAACAGCTGGGCTAGCTCTGGCCCGAGGGAGCTGAGGAAAGCCTGCGGATCTGGCAGGGGCGCGGGTAGCTGCCAGCGTTGCTCGGATGTGGAATTGAGCAGCGCATACCCTGGCCGTTGGGGGCATTCTGCTGGCTTGCCCGGCTTATCGGTTTTGCCGGTGGTGCTGCACCTAGGGTTTTCAGTCACGGTGAGCAGATCAGGAGCCGATGGTCTCTGCAGTTAGTTCCCCGCTGCGGGCCCTCCTCTGGGATGTGGATGGAACCCTGGCCGAGACCGAACGGGATGGGCACCGCATCGCCTTCAATGCCGCCTTTCGCGAGGCTTCGATCGCTCTGCACTGGGATGCCGAGGAGTACGGCAACCGGCTAGCCATCGCCGGGGGAAAGGAGCGCATCGCTGCTGCTCTGCATCAATTGAGGGGCATTGCCCCGGATCGAGCAGAGCTGGAGCGCCTTCAGGCCGCCAAGCAGCTCCATTACAGCGCTCTTGTGGAGGCGGGCGCCATTCAACTCAAGCCTGGAGTTGCCGCCATGATCGCGGCGGCCAACGCAGCCGGGCTGCGCCAGGCGCTGGTCACCACCAGTGGCCGATCGGCCGTGACCGCCCTGGTGCGCCGTTGCCTCGGCTCCCTGGCAGAAGCCCTGGAACTATGGGTTTGCGGCGAGGATGTCGCCCGCAAGAAGCCCGATCCCCAGGCCTATCTACTGGCGATCGAGCGGCTGGGCTTACCGCCCGCCGCCGCCTTAGCCATCGAAGACACGGGCAATGGGCTGCAGGCGGCCACGGCGGCTGGACTGGGCTGTGTGATTAGCCTCAGTCACTACGGCAGCCGCGAGTCGATGCAGCGGTATGACTCGGCACTGGCGGTGCTGCAGGGTTTTGGGCCCGGCGCTGAGGTGATCCGGGGACCTGCCTGCGCAGCGGCCGGAGTGGGGGTGGCCTATCTCCAGCTACTCGTCGCCGGGCGCGGTTGAGGCGGCCATGGTTCGACTGGTTCGCCAGAGCACCCGCCTCGAGCGTTTCGCCAAGGCTTTGGCCGCGGCGCTATTCGGCCAGCTGAGGGGCAGTTGGCGGCGCCGCAGCGCCCTGATCTTGGCCCTGTTGCTGGGGTTTTATGCCGGCAACAACGTCACCGCCTATTTGCTTTGGCGCATGCCCGGCGGCCGGCCGGCGATGGTGCTGGCCACGGTGCTGATGCTGGAGGTGATCGTGCGACTGCGGGGGCGCTGGGTGAGCGAGACTCCACCACTGGCGTGGATGTTGTTAGACAACCTGCGCATCGGCCTGGTTTATGCCGTGGTGCTCGATGCTTTCAAGCTCGGCACATGACCCGGCCGGCTTAGCCCCAAGCCGCACCGCTAGTTAGCCATTGCCATGGCTAAGCAGGCTTTGGAAAACCCAAGCAGCATCAATTTACTGGGCCTGGGGATCACCAGGTCCAGGATCGAGATGCCGCTGGGGGGAGCTGTTGCCGATCAGTCCTCTGAGTCTTCTGATTCCTCAGCCACCGGGTAGATGAAGCCTTGGGCGCGACCGCTGAGCACGGATTTGCCCAGGGAGAGGGCCTTTTGAGCGGCCTGGGCGGCTTTGGCCTTCCAGGTGGCATGGCGCTGGTTGCGCTTGCCCTTTGAGGTTTTCTTCTTGGGAACAGCCATCCCAGGTTTCCTACAGCCAAACGAAGATCATCCGCTGACGACTCGCCCTTCGTCAAATCGCTAAACTTCATGGAAAGCCGGATTTGAGTGAGCAGCGGCGTTTCCCCGGCAACCAGCCCAGATCAGCCGGTTCCAGGTGTGATCAGCCCAAGCCCGGTCCAGTCGGCTCCTGGCGGCCCCTCAGCCAAGTCAGGGACGGCTTCTAACCACTCTGTGCCCACCGGGGGCCAGCTCCAGGGCAGTGCTGGCTCCGATCCGGCGGCCCCCTCCTACAGCCAGCTGCTGCGGGAGCTCACCAGCGGCAGGGTGAAGGAGCTGGTGTTGGCTCCGGGCCGCAGGCAGGTGCTGGTGCGATACCGCGACGGCAAAAGCGCCGAGGTGGCCATCTTCAGCAACGATCAGCTGCTGCTGCGCACTGCGGAGCAGGCCAAGGTGCCCCTGACGGTGCGCGATGAACGCTCCGAGGCCATGGTGGCCGGATTGGTGACTAATGGTCTGCTGCTGTTGCTGTTGTTTGCGGCGCTGGCGGTGCTGATTCGTCGTTCTGCCCAACTGGCCAATAAGGCGATGGGATTTGGCCGCAGCCAGCCGCGCCTGCAGCCCAAGGGCGTGCCGGCGGTGTGCTTTGAGGATGTGGCTGGCATTGCCGAGGCCAAGGAAGAGCTCCAGGAGGTGGTTACTTTTCTCAAGGAGCCGGAGCGCTTCACTGCGGTGGGGGCAAAAATTCCCAAGGGCGTGCTGCTGGTGGGACCCCCGGGCACCGGTAAAACCCTGCTAGCCAAGGCGATTGCCGGCGAAGCTGGCGTGCCGTTCTTTTCGATGGCGGCCTCTGAATTCGTGGAGATGTTTGTCGGCGTAGGCGCCAGCCGCGTCCGGGACCTGTTTCGCAAGGCTAAGGAAAAGGCTCCGTGCATAATTTTTATCGACGAAATTGATGCCGTAGGTCGCCAACGCGGTGCGGGCATCGGTGGTGGCAACGACGAGCGGGAACAGACGCTCAACCAGTTGCTCACAGAAATGGATGGCTTTGAGGACAACGGGGGGGTGATTTTGTTGGCTGCCACAAATCGCCCCGACGTGCTGGATACGGCCTTGATGCGACCTGGCCGATTTGACAGGCAGATCCGTGTCGATCTGCCCGATCGTCGCGATCGCGAGCAAATCTTGGCTGTGCATGCCCGCCGTTGCCCCCTATCGGTTGAGGTGAATCTGGCCGATTGGGCCTGTCGCACCCCCGGTTTTTCCGGTGCTGACCTGGCTAACTTGTTGAATGAAGCCGCTATTTTAACTGCCAGGCGCGAAAGGAGCGAGATTGATTCCAAGTCTCTCAGTGATGCCTTGGAACGAATTACCATGGGACTCACTGCTGCTCCACTTCAGGATTCTGCCAAGAAGCGGCTAATCGCATACCATGAAGTGGGCCACGCCCTGCTCACCTGTCTGGTCCCCCATGCCGATCGACTCGACAAGGTGACCCTGTTACCACGCGCGGGCGGTGTGGGTGGCTTTGCCCGGACCATGCCCGATGAAGACATCCTCGACTCAGGATTAATTAGTAGAGCCTATCTGCTGGCTAAACTAGTGGTTGCTATGGGCGGAAGGGGCGCTGAAATAGTGGTGTATGGTTCTAGTGAGGTCACCCAAGGCGCCATGGGGGATTTGGAGATGGTTACCCGCCTAAGCAGAGAAATGGTAACTCGCTATGGATTTTCCAAGCTTGGACCTATAGCCCTGGAAACCGATGCGAGTGAGGTATTTCTCGGCAGGGATTGGCTGCGTTCTGACCCTCCGTACTCTCTTAAAACAGGCGATCATATCGATAAACAAGTGCGTAAAATGGCCCAGGCGGCCCTGGATGAAGCGGTGGCGCTGCTTCAGCCCCGCAGGCCATTGATGGATGCCCTAGTCAACCTGCTAATCGAACAGGAAACCATCGAAGGCGATTGCTTTCGTGATCAGGTTGATCATTATGAACGGGATGCACAGTTGCGTCTCTCTGGTAGCATCATGGTGTCTACAAGAATTGCCCCTTTGGCTCCCAATTGCTGAGTTAGCCCGCTGATTATTTCAAGTACTGAAGACTCATATCGAGCCTCGTAGGCATCTGCCAGGCAAATGCAAAATCTTTGCTTATTATTGATCTCAGCCGCCTTGCCCGCCAAGCAACCATTGAGAAAGCCAAGGCGAAATGATGACTGTTTGCCTGTTCGCTCCACCGCTTGGCTTGGCTGGGCGCGGGCCATTGGTGATGTATACATGACCGCCAACAGCAGCATGGCTAGCCCAGAATGAGTAGACATCCTCATGGAAGTTGAGTTAACCTATGAAAGCATATATTACTGAGGCAAGCGGTGCGAGGCCACTGAAAATCAAAAAAATTGGAAGACAGCATCACAAAACAACAAAATTGCCGAAAAAGAGCTATGCATCCATGACGCCACCCTCCACCACTATAGATAAAGTTGGAGTCTGCAGGCGGAAGTGGTGCCGGCATCGGGAAATGACCCAGAGGGCTGGAGCGCTTACGAAAAGTTCACGCTGGTGGCTGGCGACAGGCTGCTCCTAGATCGGCCCCAGGGCCGATCGCGCCCAGCTCAAACAGGAGCTGGGCCGCCAGGAGAAAGAGCTGGCGGAGGCGGCTGCACAGCCGATTGTGGAAAAAAAGATTCAGGCCCATCGAGCCAGGCTTCCCCAGGAGCCAAAACCAGTTCCCAGGCTGAGGGCAGATGGTCCAAATCAAGTGTGGAATTGGGATATCAGCTATTGGCCAACCAACGTCAAGGGGATCTCGCTCTATCTTTATCTGGTGATTGATATTTGTAGCCGAAAGATCATGGCTTGGGATATGGAGGAGAAGCAGTATCCTAAATAGCGCTGCCAAGCTCGTAACATGAACCAGCTTGGGAGAACGGATCAGCCGGCAATTCATTTGCAAAGATGATGCCTGTCTTTGGATTGCCTAATTTTTTGAGTGGTACAACCACCATCAGCGCCAACATAGAGGCATCTAGACCTAAGGCTCCTGCGCAGCAGTGGCTTGTGACAACTCACCAGGGCCATTGCGGCGAGGCCTGGATGCTAAGACGCCATCGCGATCATGTCTAGGATCAGTCGTGCCAGCGGCACCCCAGCCTTCCCCCCAAGATACAGTAAATGGCCGCCCGCTGCTGGCATCAAGCTGAAGTCGTGTTGATCAACTTACCAACGGACGATCCCATCATCCAGACGGTTAGAATGTCAATTGCAGCTCAGCCTGCGGTAAAGATGCCATATTTGCTAGCAGTTTTCAGGCTTCCGAAATTAATCAGTAATTCTTTTTGCTCAATTTTTTTGGTTAAGACCATGAGTATTTTCCCTGCCAACCACATGCCATCAATCTATAACAGAAAAAAATCATCCATTCATGCCTGTGCTAAACAGATCTCCTTTTCGCCAAAATCCTTGAACTGTTTTTTTGGTGCTCAGGGTTTTCTTCTGCTGGCTTACTATGTTTTTCTGCTTCCCGCATCTGCTCAAATAGTAACCACTCAGACTGGTATTGATGTAAATGCTGCCATCCAAGCCACTGCGGGTAGTCCAGGAGCCATTGCCATTGGTTCTGCAGCTAGCTCATCTGGACTTAATGCCATATCAATTGGAATTGATGCAGCGGCTAGTGGCGACAGGTCTGTAGCTATAGGCCCGCAATTTGGAGGTAATAACACTAAGGCTATTGGCGATAGGTCTGTGGCTTTAGGCTCAGGAGCCCAAACGGGAAATGATTTCGCAACAGCATTAGGAGCTAATGCCAATGCCGGCGGAAATAGGGCGGTTGCAATAGGTATAAATTCCGAAGCTTCAGCTGAGTCTGCTTTAGCTATTGGCCAAAATTCGAAAGCTTTAGGACTTCGGGCAACTGCCTTGGGTGCTGCTGCAGAAGCAACCGCAATCCGGTCAACAGCCATTGGCAATAATGCTCTAGCTACTGTAGAAAATGCATCTGCTTTTGGATTTGCGGCCATTAGTTCGGCTTTTAATTCAACAGCCATTGGTGCAAACTCTGTGGCAAGCGGAGAATTCTCTACCAGTCTTGGCGCACAAAGTCAAGCAATTGCCCCCTTTAGTACAGCAATAGGCCTCAATGCCATCGCCACGAAGCCCAATCAAATTGTTATAGGTACTAATATATCTAATCTGACCATCCCCTCCTTGGGCCAGGGTGGCTCTTTTCTGGGAACTGCCAATCAAAATGGCAGCACTCGTTTACTGAGTACCGATGGAGAAGGCAACCTTGGTACGACCAATATTTCAAGTAGTCAAGTTGAAAGAATTCCAGCGATAGAGTCTGCGATGTCCAAGATTGGTACCGCAATGAATGCGGGAACTTCAATCGCTTTGGCATTATCTGCTGTGCCCACTGCCTCGGAGGATCCAAGGGAACCCATCCGCTGCGGTGTTGGTACTGGTGGCTACGGTGGAACTTATGCATTTGGCCTGGGATGTGCCGCAAAAATTTTTAATCGTGTGCAGATAAATGGTGGATTAAGCTTTGCTCCATCAGTTGATTATGGATATGGAACTACTCCTAGGGTTGGTGGTCGCATTGGCTTTTCATTTCCTCTCGGCGTCTATTCTCAGTCGTCGCGTAGCAGCGCACCAGTTTCGGCTAGCACACTAAGCGGCATCTCAGATGGTAACACTAGAGCTATTATAGAGCAGCTGCGCAATGATCTGGATCAGCAAAAGCAAATCACAGTTAAACTCCAGCAGCAGTTGCAAGCTCTAACCTGATCAGCAAGAAAGCTCCGCACGCCCTGGCAGCACCACCGCCCAGCCCTTAAAGTAGTACAGGTGATCTATGGCAGATTGGTCAGGTGCCCCAGAGCAGAGTCCAGTACCAGGAGGGGTTTTC
>JBILLQ010000104.1:0-7716 GCA_044375975.1 Prochlorococcaceae cyanobacterium | reverse complement strand
AGGGAAACGGACCTGCCCACCTCTTGCAACACCAGCCGGAGCCAGTCGCCTGAGATGCGTCCCCCCACCCCGGCTACACCGGGGTGGGGGTGCCGGGGGAATTACACCACTTCAGGGGACGCCAGCGGCCAGCACTACTGGGCTGGAATTGCGCAAATCATCTTGACTGCACACAAATAGTTTACTTTCCCCAAGGGCACTGGAGGCTCGCCCTAGATATTCGTCGTATCTCAGAAGACTAGAAGCGAATTTATTATAATATTCCTCCACGGAACATGATCCATAAAAATCCCTTTCAACATATGCAAAATGCTTTTTATTCTTCCCGGTTATGGCTATGTTTTTGTGAAACTTGTACCAAGACTCAAGTCTCGAAACGGGATCCCCGTAGACAGCAATGAATAGCTTAACTCTATTAGATTCCAACGAAGCAAGCTGCTTAAGCTTGGAAACACTATAAATATAAGAAGAAAATTTATGAAACAAGCACTGCTGACTGGACAAAAGAGCTTGGCGATACAAGTCACCGCCTACCTTATCCCCAATGGTGTCTATCTCGCAATTAAAGTCCCCAACTAGGAGGGCATTAAAATCAGGATGGCTCGCAAAGTACCCATGCATGGCTGTTGTGCCACACTTAGGGAAGCCTATTAAGATTACATCTACGCGATTCGGTGTTTGGCTAATTTTAAGGCTCATCAATCAGAACCAAAAATTCACTATTATTCCAATATACACCATTGGCAATACAAGAACGTCCATCGCCTGGATCGCCACTGGCTGATCGCCCTGGGGCCCAGGGCTGCCTGAAAGTCGAGATTGCAGCTCCCGCAGGCCGCTGGAATGCCGTGATCAGCCTCACCAGGAGCCCGCTGCGAAGGCATTGGTGATCAACTGAACCTCTTCGAGATCTCAGATTTTCGGCACTTTCAGGCAGCCCTCGGCTATCGGCCCCGGCACCGGCGAACAAAGCCTGAATTACCCCTTGATCCAGCGGGGCTGCAGCACCGTGATGATGTTTCTGCCGCTGACCCTGGTCAGCCTGGGGGGCGTTGCCCGAAAGCGAGGTGGGTAGCGGCAGTGGCTTTTCAATCTCAGTCGCCAACTCGGCGGCAGCTTTGGCCTCGCCGGATTCACCCTGATGCTCGATCATCAGCAGACCCTAGAACTGTTGACCAATCAGGTGGATCTGCAGACGGCTCTGCTGGCCTACGCCTATGTATTTCGCGCCAATGAAGTATTATTCGTCCTGGCGATTCTCCTAGTGCTGCTGATGGATCTGGCCTGCCAGCCCCAGGCTGGCAGGCCAGAATAAGCCCAGAATACTGCAGCCAAAATCCACCGCTGCAGTCTGATTCTAGGGAAACCCTGGATCTAGGGAGACTCTGGAAACCCCCAGCAGGACCAATTAATACCTGATAACGAAACGGTTGCCGAGTGACAGGATCGCCGAAATGGCGGTTTTCCAGAATCTCCCTAGGGAGATTCTGGATTGAGCGAAACTCTGGATCTAGGGAGACCCTGGATTGAGGGATAGAAACCCGAAAAATCCGCCATTCAGACAAACCAGCCAACACAAAGCGATGGCTGCATCAAGGCTCCAAAGATCTCAGCCACCTCTTAAAAACTGCGCCAGGCAGTGCTCGCTGCGCTCTGGATAGGAGCTCAGCTGAGATATCAAGCATTTGCCAGGTTCGAAGATGTCAGGATTCGTCTTCTGGTTCGTTGCGCTCTCCCTCTTGCAGCATCTGGCGATTGAGTTCCACCTCGTAGCCCTCCACCATCGCGGTCAGGGCATCGGCTTCCTCCTCGTCCACCTCCAGGGCCTCGGCCAGGGTGAGGTCGGGCACCTCCGCTGCGCCCACGGCACTTAGGGCCATGCCTAGGGCGGCGGCGTCGCGGTGCCAAACGGCACTGGCCTGGGCCAGTTTGTCGAGCACCTCATCCGGTACGCGCTCGCCGGTGCGCCGGGCCAGGGCCGCCGTCAGCCGCCGATCGTCGAACACGGCCGCTGCGGCCGTGTGGGCGGCGTGGAAGGCCCCCAAGGCGAACAGGGCTTCTTGGCGGAGGGTTTGCAGGCTCTTGGCCAGCGCCCGCTCCCTCACCCCCTGCCAGGGGCCCGAAGGCGTTTCATCGCTGCTGGCCGCCGGTGCCGCATCCGGATCGCCCCCGCCAGCTCCCTTGGCCATCACGCCAGGTACCAGGGCTGGCAAGACAGGATCGAGCGATTCGCCGAGCTGGCGCAACCAGCGTCCGACACGTCGGCCAATCCCCATGGCAATTCCTCCCGGTGAGAGCAGTGTGGACCCGTCCATGCTCCATCGCGGCAGGAGCTGGCCACCAATCCTGCCAATTTGGAAAGGTTAGCGGCGCTTTGCCAAAAAATTGCTTGCCAGCTCCACCCGAAGCGTTGAGGCCTGGAATAACAGCAATGTGATCAGCTCAGACTCAGAATGTCATCAGCTCAAATCCAGAACAAAATTTAATCAGCTATGAAAACTGATGGGCACGTCTAAAAATCCCAAATCTCACTATTGGGCAGCTCAAAAATTGCCAATTACGCCCACCAGAGCAAGGGCAGGTCAGGGCAGGTCAGGTCAGGGCAAGTCAGTATCTGCAACGCTTCTCGCGGCGTGAGTTCGCCAAACCTCGATATTTCTGGAAATGACCCATTGCCACGATGCGACAAGCATTGCCCTGCCTGAGTTAATCCCTGACTCCCCCAGGCTCAAGAGCGATTTTCGAGCTGTATTTCAGGGGAAGCTACTGGCTGCTAGCGGTACCTATCAGCGTTGTTATACGCTCGAGGTGCCTGGGTTGAGCGCCTGAAAGACCCGACCCTCGCTCTAATGGCTCCAATTTACGCCAACCGCAGCACCCAGCGACAGAGGACATCAAGCCGAAAGCATACAAATCGAGCACAATGCAGCAACTGGGCATAAATAAAATAAATGGGAACAAATATACCGACTGGGCATGAATGATTGACTTAGCATGAATGATTGACTTAGCATGAATGCATTGACTTAGCATGAATTTACAGGTTTGCCATGGATATACGGGCTTGACATGAATATATTAGCCAAGCACAAACATATCGGGCGACCGCGAAATATTGTCCATAGCGAGAATATCAACCGTGGGGTAATTTGCTGGCCGCGATAGTAATTTATCAAGCTGCTCCCGACCGAGGCGGCAACCGATGCGACAGACGAAGCAGCGACCTGCCATAATCACCGCAAGGTAGCCGTGGATTACAGCCCGTGTTTAGTGCCAAAACAGAGTATGGGCTTATATCGCTGCTCGAGCTGGCCAGCATTTACTTGCAGGGGGGCGTGCTCCAGGTGGCTGAGATCGCCAGTCGACAGCAGATGCCCGATCGCTACCTGGAGCAGATGCTCACCAGCCTGCGGCGGGCCCAGATCCTGCGCAGTATTCGGGGCCCGAGGGGTGGCTACCAGCTAGCCATGTCCCCCTCCCAGATCAAGGTGGTGGATGTGGTGCGCTGCCTGGAAGGAGAAGACAGCCCGGGGAGCGTGACAGTATCTGAAACCCCTGAATATCAGGTGCTTAATGGCTTGAAAAATGAGCTGGCCATGGCACGAGCACAAATACTGGATGCCACCACGCTCCAAGACCTCATCGATCGCCGCGACCGGCTGATGGAGTCCCAAGCCATGTACTTCATTTGACCAGCCTTTGCGCCACCAGCCTTCGGGCCACTGGCCTTTTAACCAACGGCTGGCGGGCGATTTGCTCGCGGATCCATGGCTCAGCTGCACTGCCCACAGATGGGCTGCGGCCTGGATTCCGCTGGAGCGGCTTGGGTCCCTGGCCGGCAGTTTTTGTTGCTGGGCCGCCAGCGAGGCTGCCAGGGGTGCCGGCGGATGGGAAACTGGGCCCCGCTAGTTCCGGAGCCCTGCCGTGAAAGCCATCAGCGTGCTGGGGTCCACCGGCTCGATCGGCACCCAGACCCTGCAGATTGTGGAGGAGTTCCCCGATCGCTTTCGGGTGGTGGCCCTCACCGCTGGCCGCAACCTGGAGCTGTTGATCGAGCAGATCCAGCGCCACAGCCCGGAGGTGGTGGCCCTGGCGGAGGCGGAGCTAATTCCCCAGCTGCGCCAGCGGCTCCAGCTGCTCGAGCCCCAGCAGCGCCCGCAGCCCCTGCCGGAGCTGCTGGGCGGTGCCGAAGGGATCTGCGCCGCCGCCGCCTGGGCCAGCGCCGACCTGGTGGTAACCGGCATTGTGGGCTGCGCCGGCCTGCTGCCCACCCTGGCCGCCATTCGCGCCGGCAAGGATCTGGCCCTGGCCAACAAGGAAACCCTGATTGCCGCAGGCCCCGTGGTGCTGCCGGAGCTGGCCAAATCGGGCTCGCGGCTGCTGCCAGCCGACTCGGAGCACTCCGCCATCTTCCAGTGCCTGCAGGGCACCCCCTGGGCCGATAGCGCCCGCCTCTCCACCGGGGTGGCCACCCCTGGACTGCGAAAAATTCTATTGACGGCCTCCGGCGGTGCCTTCCGCGACTGGGAGGCGCGAGATTTGGTCAAGGCCACCGTGGCCGATGCCACCAGTCATCCCAACTGGAGCATGGGGCGCAAGATCACCGTGGATTCCGCCAGCCTGATGAACAAGGGCTTGGAGGTAATTGAGGCCCATTACCTATTCGGGATCGATTATGACGACATCGAAATCGTAATCCACCCGCAGTCAATTATTCATTCGATGGTGGAACTCGCTGATTCTTCCGTGCTGGCCCAGCTGGGTTGGCCGGATATGAAGTTGCCGATCCTCTACTGCATGAGCTGGCCCGAGCGCTTGGAAACCCCATGGCGTCGTCTAGATCTTGCCGCCGTGGCCCAGCTGAGCTTTCGCCAGCCCGATCCAGCCAAGTACCCATGCATGCAATTAGCCTATGCAGCTGGCCGTGCCGGCGGCACCATGCCAGCTGTGATGAATGCCGCCAACGAGCAGGCAGTGGCCCTGTTTCTAGAAGAACGGGTGCACTTCCTCGATATTCCCAGGTTAATTGAGCGCATCTGTGATCGGCATCGGGTTGATCTGATGGCCCAGCCCGGCCTGGAGGACGTGTTGGCAGTGGACGCCTGGGCCCGCCAAGCGGTGCGGGAGGCTGCGGCCCCGTTGTACTCCGATACGCCAATGGCCGCCATCGGGGTCTGAAGGGCCAATATCCCAAACTTCATGCCAAGCCACTTGCTTTCATGCGATGCCATTTACCTTTATGCAATTCCACTTGCCCTATGCCGTGCCGCTTGCCTTATGCCATGCCGCTTGCCTTTATGCCAGGCCAATTGCCTTTATGTCATGCCATTAGTCTTCCTGATGTGCGATAAGCGAATTAATTCCTGGCCAGCCCACCGGGAACTGCCATGGGAATGTCAGACGTCAGCTAGTAGAGAATTGGCACAAAGTTTCACCGCGGCCATCGCCAAAGCATAAATGCCACAGATCAGTCACCACCTGCTGCTTTGTGCCACCCCCACCAAGGCCCTCTGCTGTCCCGATCCAACCATCGGCGCCGTCAGCTGGGACAAACTTAAATGCCTGGTGCGGGAGTGGCAGCTGGAGGATCCGGCTCGGCCCCAGGGAATAGTGCTGCGTACCAAGGCCGATTGCCTGCGCATCTGCGCCGAGGGGCCAATTCTGCTGATCTGGCCCGAGGGGATCGTCTATGGGGGCGTAACACCGGAGCGCATCGAGCGGATCCTGGCGGAGCACGTGATTGGTGGTCAGCCAATCGAAGCCTGGATACTGCGCCGATGGCAATTCCAGCTGCCTAAGGAACCAACCCGTAGCAATGCTCACTAGGCCACCATCACACACTGCCGATAGCCTATTAGCCATCGGAACCGCTGCCAAAGCCTGCTTGCCGTTGAGAAACATGCACCTAGCTGCTGACCAAACCAACAGACTCAGTTGTTCTGCTGCCAGGTGACTCAGCATTCACTCACAGCTCACTTATTGAGTATGCACAGAGGCAGATTCACAACAATCAGAGCAGCTTAGACAGGGCTAACAACCATTGACAGGCCATGGAGAAAATACGAAAACCGACAGAACAAGAAAACTCAGAGATTCACAAATCGTAAGAAAAATTACGATTCACCACAGAGCAACAAGCGAAGCCATGCCCATTGCCTGCTTGTACCAACAAGCAGTAGCAGAAACCAAGCCCGGGCTACTATCGCGAAGTGGTTGTAGGTTTCGAATCTATACATCGGAGTAGTCCAGGCAAACATCACATGTGCCATTTCAATGACGCAGAGCGAAGCGTGACCACCGCATTAACGCCTCAAATGGCAAATCCTGCGCTTGACTGTGCTCATATGGTATGGTTCAAAGGAAAGATTGACAGTGCTACAGCTCTCAATCGGCAGCGACTTCACGAGTGATCGCATCCGTGAGTTACAGCGGCAAATCCAAGACTACAGCAACCTAATTGCCGATCCAGTTTGCCCACTTGAAATGCGAGATGTTCTCGCTCTGGAGATGGCCCAGATTGTGGCTGCACTATTGATTCTCTGTGAGCAGATTGACTGCGCACTCACAGGAGCCTAATCCAACACCACTTATTACAAAAACAGAAGCAGTACTTGCAGCCCTAGGGGAAACCCCAGAAAAGCCGCGTTTATGCGAATTTGCCACCTGAAAATATCTACTATATCAGGGCTTGATTGGCTGCAGCGATGGTTTTCCGGGGTCTCTGAGATATTTATACTAGCCAATATTGCCACGAATGAAGTTGCACAAGACAGCACTGAATTTCCAAAGTCTCACCAGTCGGATGGTGCACGCAAGGCAGACCTGTAAATCTGATCGACCACCTGAGGCGATCCAGGATGCCCCCACGAGGCGCTCGCTCAGCTTATAGCGTCAGCCAACATATGTAGACCTTAAACCTGCCTGAACTAGCAGTGGCAAGGAATCTAGTACTTATCGCCGAGATACCTTTAACAGCTCGGCAGTCTGAAGCCTAAAGCGGCTACAGTAGCCTGCGGAGTCTGGTGCGGTATGCCATATGTCATCCCCCATGCTGAACAGGGATCTCGGCAATGGGCTGCGCAGACTTGCGATTCAGACTTCCGCTAGTTCTTGCCGTGGCTAGATGTCGCCACGATCAATGCGGTAATTCGCGATTGAATGCTGACCATCACAGGACCGCCTACTCCATGCTGAGGCTCACCGCTTGAGAGTTCATAGCCCTGGTGGCGATGATGCACCGACAGCCAAGCCCTCGCCCTGGCTGTAATTTTAATCAACGTCGCAGTTCAGCGGGCCAGCTCCCATGCGATCAGACAATCCGCCTAGGGTCCGCAGAACTCGATCTACAGGGCAGTTACCCGGCTAAAATATTCAACAATCTCTGAACCCAATTGCCAATCTGACGCCAGCCAACTGGCACAACCCAACCAAGCAATACTGGAGCTATTCGCACAAAAATGCAGCATAACTCTTGAAACAAGCCGCAAAAAAATGCAAAGTAGCATTTCGACTAGACTTAAGCCCTGAGGCTGCTATGATGTGTGCTTGCTGGCCGATAGCATCACCAGGGGCTCATGGGCAAGAGCAAACCGACAAAAGGGCACCTCGAAAAATAACTAATTCCCAGAAATCCTACGGGTACAAAAAAACCGCCCAAGAAGCGGCGGGTCGAAATAAAGCAATATCTACCCCTATCTAGATCGCTAAATCCATGAG
>JBILLQ010000103.1:0-7779 GCA_044375975.1 Prochlorococcaceae cyanobacterium | reverse complement strand
GTGGAACGGGCGATTTCAGCCACGCTTTCACGGTTTGGTGGGCTCATCCGCTGGCGGATCTCAGCCCGCAGCTCGGGGTCGTAAGGCGATTGCATCAGTCATGGTTGGGCCCCCTGGTGGATCGGTCAGACAGGGCGGACAACATTGCTGGTAGTGGGGGAGATGCTTGTATTCGTCAGAGAACTCGTCCATCAGCTCGAGCAGATAGCGTTTCATCTTTTCCACCTCCGGACGAACGCACTCCTGCAGGCCCACAGGCACGCCTGCCACGCGACCTTGCAAGGCGCGGATGACGTTGCGAAGCTGAACGACCCCTGCGGTCACGTCCTCCCGCATCTCGTCGCCGTAGGTCTTGGCTGACTGGTGCGCCGGGATCAGCAGCCGTGCCCGTTCGACGTGGTCGTACACCTTCTTGAGGTCGGCCAGGACATTGGCGACGAACGCCGCCGCATCATCACGCCGCCGCTTCTCGGCCACGGCCTGGTCCAGCAGCATCTTCACGATGCCGCCGAAGCAGGCGCCGAAAAGCAATGTCAGTGACGCCGATATCAGCTGCTTATGCAGCTCGGGCTCCCCTTTCACCAGGAAGGCGATGAGCAAGCCGATCAGGCTGACGCCGAACCCAATAGCAATGGGCTTCACCAGCGACAGGTTTGGCCTGCTCGCGGTCGTAAGCCTGCGCTCAGACCGACCTAGTCGGTTTTCGTTGGAGTTGCTCATGAGGTTATCCGCATGGGGGCTGTTCACGGACTCAACGGCACAGCGTACGGACGCGATTTGCGCATTCAGTGCGTGGCGCCGCGACCAGTCGTAGAACTCGTCCAGCCAGGAGCCGAGCAGGATTAACAGGTGGCCGAAAAGATAGCTCGAGAATGGGAAGGCGGCCCATGCTTCCACTTCTGCGACATTGGCATACGGAGCTCCCCAGCACAACGGGACCAACATCGCCCATCCGCAGATACGTTGTGCCCTCTCCTTGCGGAAGCACTGGCTTTACGAAAACCCCTTCAACTGGCGACCCATGGGCGAAGCGCGGCGTTCCCTGCAGGAGGAAGCCGGTGAAGGCGCCGCTGGCCTCGGTGCGGGTGTCGCCAAGGCGGAGGGTGTCGCGGCCGGTGAGCAGGAAGGCGAGCACCAGGATGTCGGACAGGGGCGTGCCGCTGGGGCGCCGGCGCACCTGGCCGACGATGCTGTGCTGCACCCCTTCGGGGAAGAGGTGGCATTCACGCAGTTCGAGGTTGCGCCGCTTGGCGGTGGCGGCCTCCACCACACCGGGAGGATCGGTGAGGACGGCCTGGGCCTGAAACCAGACCACCACGGTTTCGGTGGCGGATTCGTAGGACTGGAAGCGGCGACGATCGGCCATCACCTTGAGGAACTGGCTGAACTGGTCGGCGGTGGGTTGAAGGGTGGGGCCTCCTGGGGCGGCGCAGGCTCGTGGGGGACGGGCGGATCTCTGCTGCAGAAATAGCCGCTGTCGCCGAGGGCGATCAGGGCCTCCTGGAGATTGGCGACATCAGGCCCCTGCGTGCCGGGGCCGAGAGTGGGCTGGATCTCGCGGAGCACGGGGGGTCTGGCTGCTCTCTCAAGGTAAAATCGAGAGGCTGCAGGTCAGCCTTGGGGGCTGGGGATACAGAGGCGAGATGGCCTGGAGTCACCCGACAATGGGCGAGGCAGCCGCTCATGTCGTCCGGCCGCCAAGATCTGGCAGCCGGGTGTTGAGCAACTTGGCCATCTGCAGATCGCGCACTACCGAGCCTTCTCACGGGGGCGGATCTGGCGTTAGAAGACAAAGACAAACTGCCGCGCAGCCTCGCCATAGGGCGCGTTTGCGACCTGCTTGGCTAGGATCTTCTTGGCAAGCACTGCGAGGTCCTCGCCCGTGGGACTGTTGACCAGCTCATAGAGACGACTATCGCAGTGCTTCAGCAAACAGCAGCCGTGCCGCACACAGCCTTGCGACGGGTTCGCCGGCATCGCCGGGCCTGATCGAGGGCTGGATCGGGTTCATTCGCTCCTCTTGATGTGATGGCTTTTGAAGCGAGTAACATAGTAGTCTTTGAAATTTCTCAAGCAAATAAGAACTAGCTTGCATGCTGAAAGACTGCTTGCTGCAGGACTTCAATTGCGTGTGTAGAAAGCAAACAAATCGAGCCCGACCCACGAAATCTCAGCGCTTTCTATGCCACGGGCTTCTCCAACTCTAATTGCTCGCTGGCACATCCCTAATGATTGTAAAAGGAGGTCCTGAGACAACGCTGCCAGGCGGATAATCACCTCCAGTTTTGACGCCATTAAACTGCAACCAAGTATTAACCACCCTTAAGTCTTGCTCTGGCACTACAAGGGAGGGCAAGTTCTCTGCGCCGCCGCGATTCCACCAGTCTCTCAATGCATTAGACGTTTGCTGATCAGCGACCGGCACCTTATCGCCTCTGTGCTTTATGAACCAGTTTGTCTCGGGCGCGTCGGGCGCGGCGCCGTATTCTTCGGTTCTTGCTATGCCAAAGAATTGGACCCAATCCCCACTCTTGGTTTGTCCGCCTTGTCCTGTGCTTCTATACCATGCAGTCGTTATACCATCGCGTTTCACTAACACAACAGGTCGATCACCTTCAGGTGTACGGTATATCAAGACTTGCCTTATCAAGCCCGGTGGTGGACTCGGTACCAACGAACCAAGACGGTTAAAACTCTTGGCAAGGTTTGCCGCCGCAAAACCAAGAGCCAAACCCTTCTCGAACCCGCCATGCATTCTGAATTGGTACTCGCGATAGATGGATTTCATTCTCGCAACAGGATCATGGATATTCCGCTGTTTCATAATCAGCTCATATTTGAAATTCTTTAAATCTTCCTGTCCTTGGTAGAATCGCCCCGCCGGATCTTCATCGCGAGGAAACATCGGATCGTATCTTCCAAACCAATGTATGACCTCTTTGTCAAACCTGCTTTGGCCTGCACTGTCTTGGGCCCGAAGCTCGGCTTCATAGGCTTTCATCATGTATTCGATAACCCCCTTTTCGATGGCCGGGCTCCACAGCCTGCGAGTCTCCTCGTCACTTGGGTCAGAATTTGTGCTTTGGGCTCCATTCGTATCTTTCCTTGTAATCGGCTGATTTCTAGAGTAACAATAGAAATTTGAACCATCTTTGCTGGTTGGATGATCTGGGCTTATCCACCTGCGTAAATGCGGGCTAAGATATCGCTTAAGATGGTATTCTAGCCCACTTTCCTCGTCCCGCTCCATTCCCGTATACCGATACCTCTGCAATGAGGCCTCGCTATTGCTCTTCACCAGCCGGAAAGCACTTGTGCCAAAGGGATGCAGCTCCTCGTAAGACTTGATCAACCCCGCCTCATCCAGCTCCAGCGCCACAGATCCCAGATGGTTACCGTACTGATAGCGCAGAATCGGCTGCCTGCTGTAAGGGGTCCCATTGGCATGGGTACGGTCGGTGTCGATCACGTCATCCACCAGCAGCACCCTCTGCTCACCCTCGAATAGGTGATGGGTTTCAATCTCCTCCAGAACCGTGCCTGAGGCGTTCCGTCGTCGGTAGAGCTCGAAGCCCCCCAGATAGATGCGGTCCTCCACCACGCCGCCACCATTGCGCGTGATGTGCTTGCGGGTGCGCTGCTTGGCGATGCCGTAGTGGTAGCGGGCCATGCCGCCGCCGATCGCATCGAAGCGGCGGATCATGTCGCGCCAGTCCCACACGATCTGCAGGCCCCACTTTTCAGCCTGCGGAGTTTCCACCCGGTTGAGATTGAGCATGCTGCCGTGGCTATCGTAGCGATAGGTGACACTGCTGGGGCCGATGCCATCCCACACCGCCCCGTTGGTCCAGGTGCGCCACAGCCGGTTGTTGGCAGGTTGGCCAAGATCCTCGAAGGCATAGGCGTAGTGGCGGGTCCAGCCCGTTCCCTGGGTGGGAACATGCTGCATCGTCTGGAAATTGCCCCCCGCGTCGTAGCGGTAGCGCTGGATGTAGCCCCGCATGCTGGTGGCTGAAGGGAAGCTGCCTTCTGGCCACGGGCCTTCATCGGCAGGCGGCGGGCCCTGGGCAGCGGCGTTCTCCCGCCCGGTAGCTTCCACCAGCCGATACAGAGCGTCATACACGTACGCGTGCTTCGGTTCGATTCTCGTGTTGTTCTGATACACCGTCTCCTGGGCCCGATCGATCAGGGTGGTGATGTTGCCCACCGGGTCGTAGGTGTAGGCGAGATCCTGCAGGCCCCTTGGCGCGATCGCGCGTTGCGTGCGCAGGTTGGTGAGGCGAAAGGTGTCCGGGTCGTAGCGGTATGTCGTGACCGTGCCATTGCCCAGTTCCAGCCATTCCTTCTGGCCTTTCGCGTTGTAGCGGATGGCGCGGATGGCCTCGTGGCTGTGGGAAGCGGCCGGGCTCTTGGTGATCGTCAGCTCATCGTTGCCGCCCATCTGAACCGTGGCCCGCAGTTGCAGCTGTTCCGCCTCCAGGAGCCCGCGGGCGTTGTAGCTGGGCACATAGACCGCCACACGATTGGTCTGGGGCCGATGCCAGTTCACCAGACGCACCATGCGGCCCAGGGCGTCGTGCTCGCTGAACTGGCGGAAGGTTTCTTCGGCCGCGCTCTCCAGCAGCGTTGCCCTGTTGGCCACGTTCCAGTCCAGCGCCGGTTCGTTGTCCTGCGCTTCGATCACCTTCACCAGGCGCCGCGTGAGATGGGTGGGCTGGCCCGAGAGATCGAGCCGCTCCAGCGTGGCCAAACCACTGGGATCGAAGTGGCGCACCGCCTGGCCGATCAGATTGCGGCCCTGCGCCACCAGCAGGCTCAGCCCGCCGGTGGCATCCCGCGGCGCCTGCGTGTCGCAGTAGTCGAAGGCTTCGATCAACCGCGGCGCCGCGGCATCCACCGTCAGCCATTGGCGGATCGGCCGATGCAGTTCGTCGTAGTCGGTTCGGTAGAGGCGCTTCTGCGGCGTGGCGGCGGCAGTGTCCTCGGCGCGGTACACATCCCAGCCGAACAGGGGTTTGCCGGCGGCATCGTTCAGCGACCAGCGCGGGCCCGCATCCATGCTGTGCTGAAACAGCAGGTTGCCCGCCATGTCATAGCAAGGGGCTGCGCCCCTTGGCATGGCTTCACCGGCCGCATTGTTGGCGCGGGGCGGTGTGATGTATTGCATCACCAGATGACCCAGGGCATCGCGGATCCACAGAGGCTTGCCTTCGGCGTCGAGCTTGGTGAAGGTCACGTGCTTCTCGTTCTGCCATACGCCGTTGGCATCGGGCGTGCGGTTGTGCGCCAAGCTGATCACCTCGCGGCCCAGGCTGTCGAGCAGGATCTGCGCCGGCGTGTCTCCATGCTCCGCCGCCAGCCGGGCAGACCCCTTGGCTTCCGGCGAGGCCTGTGCGGCTTTCTGCTCCTCCGCCGCCGATCCCGCTGGCGTCCCAGGTCCGCGCTCGGTGGTGCTGAGCCGCTCGCGGTACCAGCGCGAGTCCTTCACGGTGTCGTTGGCATCCCAGTTTGTGCTGTCCCACGGGGAGAACTCCACCCGGCTGAAGCTGCCGTCGGGCATCTCCGTGCGCACCAGGCGCCCGGGGGCGTCATAGAACATCGTGGTGCTCACGCCGTTGGCCTGGGGCAGTTCACAACCGAAGCTGTCGCTGAAGGCTGGCTCGTACTGCTTCACCGGTTTGCCCTTGTTGTTGAGCAACGTGAGGCCGTTCACCAGCCAGCGGCGCTGGTTGGGTGAAGCGGGGTGGGGTTCGGCCTGCGCCTTCTGCATCAGCACCGCGCCGCTGCCGTCGCTGCATTCCAGGGCGATCTGCAGGCGGGTTTGCTGCCCCGCAGCCAGCTTGCCAACGTGCGTCTCGCGCTGGATGGCGCAGGCTGAGGCCATGCGGGCGTCCGGCAGGGGTTTGCCCTCGGCGTCGTAGGGCCCGCCGAAGTGCACCACAAAGCGGGCGGTGGCGGTGCCAAGCCAGCCGCGGGCTGTCTGCTCCTGGGTTGTTTGGAAGTTGCGGGTGCGACAGAAGGCGTTCACCTGGGCAGGATCCGGATTGCGCAGCGCGAAGCCGAAGCCATCGAGATGGTCGGCCTGCCAGTTCCCCGGCACCTTCTTGCCCTTCACGGCCATGGCCACCACCATGCCGAGCAAGTCGTGGGCCACCTCCGTGTGGTTGCCGTTGGCATCCACCAGTTCGCTGGGCGCCAGCACCCGGTAGTCGAAGCGTTCCACACGGGTGGTATTGCCTTTCGCGTCTGTGCTGTCTTTGATGTATAGATCGAGAGGGTCGAACCGCAGCGTTGTGGTGTTATCGAAGGGGTCGATGTAGCTCTCTGGCAGAAAGAAATGCGCGTACGCATCGCTGGCAAAGCCGGCGATGCCGGACCGCATCCAGAGCTGATCGGCTGTGCCCCCCAGCCCCGGGGCGGTGCCGGGCACATAGCCCGAGCGGGATGGTTCCTGGAGCAGTTGCCGACAGGACCTGGCCTGGGCTCCGGGCGGGGACGCTTGCGCCACCCAGTCGAGCTTGTCGCCGAACACCGCCGTCAGCAGAGCGTCGGTGAGGGCGAGGCCGTAGTCCTCGTACTTCAGGCCCCGCGGGCCCAGTTGGCCGAAGGGCCGGGGATCGGTTGGCGGGGCGTCGTCTGCCGCGTCGTTGAAGTACAGCGTGCGGCGGTGCTCGACGATGCGGCGGTGGGGTGTGCCGTCTGAGGGTTGCTGGTGATACTGGAGGTTGCGTAATGTCCTCTGCTCGGTCAGGGCACCAGTAGCCGGAAAGCGCTGCTGGTCTTCGCTGAGCTGGTGTCGGCGCAGATCGTCGATCTCGAAGTAGAAGTCCGCTGGTCGCGCGAGGCCGGTGATCTCATACGTACGCGTTTCGCAAGGCAACCGCAGGCGGTGATGGCGCAGCGGCGATAGCAAGTCGTTATCCCTTGCGGCAAGCAGCGCGTCGCTGGTGGTGCGCGCCTCGGTGTAGGCCAGGTGCAGTTCGTCCTGCACCGCCGCGATGCGCGCCGGATCGGGCAGGCCCGGGTAACGGCCTGCGGTCCAGCGCGGATAGCCGATGGCGACCGCCTGCTCCAGGTTGCCGTAGGCGTCGTGTCGCAGGTTGAGGGTATGGGCGATCCGTGGATCGGGGCTCAGCAGCACGCTGCCGCTGGCGATGGGCAGCTCGTGGTGATAAGTGATCGCCTCGCTCTCGGTGACGAGGAAGACGGCGTGCTGGTTGGCGCCTTTGGGCTGCAGGCGCTGAATCTCACAGTTGTGAGTCGCCACCGAGTACAGGCGCACTTCGCGCTGCCGGCGGCCCGGGCCCACGAGATCATCGAGGTCGAGCTCGTAGATCTCCTGACGCAGCACCATGCCTTTGCAGGCGCGAAGTGCCTCCTGCCACTCCTGGGCACTCAGCTCAGCCGGCAACTCCGGTTCGGGCAGGGGCTTTTCCCGGAAAGCGCCGGCGCCCGCAGGCAGCCTCCCGGCATAACGCCGCGGGAAGTACTCGGCCAAGAAGTGACCCACGATCCGCTGTTGGTCGATGGCCGCGCCAACGTGGAACCAGGTCACAGTTTTGATGGGTGGCTGGAACAGGCGGCGGTCGTCGGTGACCCAGGGGCTGGCGATGTTGGCGTCTAACCCGTAGGCGTCGAGATCGATCTGCTCTACCCGGCCGAAGCCCCGGAACTCGCGCTCCGGGCCGTCGAAGTAACCGTGGTGGTAGCTGTACGTGCTGCTGAAGGTGGTGTTGCGCCAGGCGTCGTACACCGTCACCTTGCTGACGCAGTGCACAG
>JBILLQ010000011.1:0-62255 GCA_044375975.1 Prochlorococcaceae cyanobacterium | reverse complement strand
CAACAGACCGCCCTGCAGCACGGCCCATAGCGGCAACAGTTCAACTGAGGCAACAGCCTACGCAGTCAACAGTTTTTAAGATGCAATGCGGGATCAGTTTTCCCTGTCGCCTGACAAGTGCATCAGGGCTCAATTGATCATGGTTAGGGTTTTCCAAAGATTGGCTAATCAACTGGCTCTACTGCTCAGCTCAGGCTGGCTCTATAGCTCAGCGCAGGCCCAGCAGCTTATGGCTCTGCAGGCTGAGACGCCAATCTGGATTGGCCTTCACGTAGTCGATCGCCAGTTGCTGGCCGGCGGCGCAGTCGGCCCCCGGCTGCAGCAGCAGCACCGGCCCCTGATTCGGCCTCTGATCCGAACTTTGAGCAGAGCTCTGATCCCGCCCCTGGCTGCCGGCGCGGCGCTGTTGGCGGGCGGCGGCGGCCATGGCCGCCGCGAAGCTGAGGTCGTCGCCGCAGTGCACCACCAGCTTCAGTTCGTGGCAGGCGGCCAACAGTTCTGGCCTGGGCGGCCGGTGGCGCTTGGGCGAGAGGGCAATCCAGTCAAATTGACCGCTGAGGGGATCCACGCCGCTGGTTTCCAGGTGCAGGGGCAGCGCTTTGCCGCCCGGTGCCGATAGCTGCCGCAGGGCGTTGCAGAGGGGATCGAGCTGATGGTGCAGCGGTTCGCCGCCGGTGATCACCAGGAAGGCCGCCCCGGCGTTGGCGGCGGCCTGCGCCTCCGCCACCAGCTCGGCCAGGGGCCGCTGCGGATGGGCCGCCAGGGGCCAGGAGTGCTTGGTGTCGCACCAGCTACAACCCACCTGGCAGCCCGCCAGCCGGATGAAAAAGGCACTGCGACCGGCATGGACACCTTCCCCCTGCAGTGAATGGAAGGTCTCCACCACGGGCAGGCTGGGAAAGCTGGCGGGGCACACGGAACTCTTAGATGCGGCTTGGAAAGATGGGGCCCTGACTAGGCCGACTGCTGGTGGTGGTGGTAGCAGTGGCGGCGGTGGTAGCGGCCGTGGCAGTGGTCGTGGCGGTGGCTGTAATGGCGATGTCAGTAGCGGCGGGTCAGGCCTGACTGGCAGGCGTTCATGCTGCTGACGAGGCGATGCTCGCCATCACCTCAGCATTGGCCTCAGCCTTGGTGGCGCCATTGGTAGCGGTAGCTGCTTGGCCTGGGCCGTGCCGCTGGGCCGCCTCGATCAGCCCCCGGAACAGGGGATGGGGTTTACCGGGCCGAGAGAGGAATTCGGGGTGGTATTGGCAGGCCGTGAAGAAGGGATGGCCGCTCAGTTCGATCAGTTCCACCAGCCGACCATCGGGAGAACTACCGCTCACTACATAACCAGACTCAAGGAATAGGTTGCGGTAGGCATTGTTAAACTCATAGCGATGGCGGTGGCGCTCATAGATCACCGCATCGCCATACAGCTGATGGCCCATGGTGCCAGGGGTAAGCCGACAGGGGTATACCCCCAGGCGCATGGTGCCGCCCAGGTCCACCACGTCCTGCTGTTCTGGCAGCAGGTGGATCACCGGATGGGGGCTGTCGGGGTCGAGTTCGGCGCTGGTGGCCCCCCCGAGGCCGGCCAGGTTGCGGGCCCACTCGATCACGGCGCATTGCATCCCCAGACACAGGCCAAGGAAGGGCACCCTTTGTTCCCGGGCCCAGCGAATGGCAGCCACCTTGCCGTCCACGCCTCGGTTGCCAAAGCCGCCGGGCACCACCACCGCATCCATGCCGCTTAGCAGGGCGTCCGCCCCCTGGGCTTCAATCTGTTCAGCGCAGATCCAGCGCAGATCCAGGGAGGCATCCCGATCCAGGCAGGCGTGGCGCAGGGCCTCCACCACCGATAGATAGGCGTCGTTTAACTGCACGTACTTGCCCACCAGGGCCACCTTCACCGCCGGGCCTGGATTGCGCAGTTTGGTCACCAGCTCGGCCCAGCCGCTCATGTCGCTGTCGTGGTCGGGCAGTTGCAGCACCGCCAGCACCTCTCGACAGAGGCCCTCCTCCTCCATGGCCAGCGGCACGGCGTAGATGCTGTCGGCATCGAGCGACTGGATCACGGCGCGATTGTGGACGCCGCAGAAGCCGCCAATCTTGCTCTTGAGGTCGTTGCTGATGCGGCGATCACTGCGGCAGACCAGCAGGTCGGGCTGGATGCCGATCGAGCGCAGCTCCTTCACCGAGTGTTGGGTGGGTTTGGTCTTCAGTTCGCCGGAGGTGCCGATGTAGGGCAGCAGAGTTACGTGCACATAGGCCGTGTCATGGCGGCCCACATCGCCGCGAAACTCGCGTATCGCCTCCAGAAACGGCAGCGATTCGATATCGCCTACGGTGCCACCAATTTCGGTGATCACCACGTCGGCGCCGCTGTTGGCGGCCACCCGATGAATGCGCTCGCGGATTTCGCCGGTGATGTGGGGAATCACCTGTACTGTGCCGCCGTTGTAGTTACCGCGCCGCTCCTTGTTGATCACCGCCTGGTAGATCGAACCGGTGGTGACGCTGTTCAGCCGCGACATGGCCGTGTCGGTGAAGCGCTCGTAGTGGCCCAGATCCAGGTCGGTCTCGGCGCCGTCTTCCGTGACGAACACCTCCCCGTGCTGGTAG
Source organism: Prochlorococcaceae cyanobacterium (assembly GCA_044375975.1). Taxonomy (GTDB): domain Bacteria; phylum Cyanobacteriota; class Cyanobacteriia; order PCC-6307; family Cyanobiaceae; genus UBA5018. Next base: position 59,651 of record JBILLQ010000011.1, on the reverse strand, counting down.
GGGCTCATCGTGCCCGGGTCGACGTTGAGGTATGGATCCAGCTTCAGGATCGAGACGCTGTAGCCGCGGCTTTTCAGCAGCCGGCCCAGGCTGGCGGCCACGATGCCCTTGCCGATGCTGGAAACCACCCCGCCGGTGACAAACACGAATTTGCTCATGGCGGTACGGCGGATCCTGCGCGGCTGATCCTTCAATGTACGCATTTACATCAACCCCCCAGTTCCCGCCGGCGGGATGGGGGTCTATGCAGGTGTTCTGGCTACCAGCCAACCAACTAGGGATCATCCAGCCAGCTCGCGCTTCCAGCAGCCGGCTCAGGTTGCGAGCAGCCCGGTCGAGCTTCCCTACTCAGGCTTCCAGCAGGCTGCGCAGCATCCAGGCGGTTTTCTCGTGGATTTGCAGGCGCTGGGTGAGCAGGTCTGCCGTGGGTTGGTCGTTGGCCTCGTTGGCGACGGCGAAACCGCTGCGGATCGTGCGGGCCACGGCCTCATGGCCCTCCACCAGTTCGCGCACCATCGCCAGGGCATTGGGGCTGCCTTCCGTCTCGGCGATCGAGGCCAGCTGGCCGATCGCCTGGCCGCCATAGGGGGCGCGGCAGCCGAGGGCGCGGATGCGCTCGGCGATCGCGTCCAGGGAGTTCCAGAGCTCGGTGTACTGCTCCATGAACATCAAGTGGAGCGTGTTGAACATCGGCCCGGTGACATTCCAGTGGAAGCCATGGGTTTTGGCGTAGAGCACGGTGCTGTCGGCCAGCACCCGCGCCAGGCTCGCGGCGATCTGCTCCCTTTGGTCGGTGGCGATGCCGATATCGATGGGGGGTGCGCCGATGGTCATCGCAATAAGCCGCGGTGATTGCTTTGTAGCTCCGATCCCAGCCTCGGTAGCCGGTTGGCGGCCAGATCGTGGGAGTTCTTCTCTTCTGGCGCCGGGGACTGGGGGCTGGGGCCGGGGGGATGAGCTGGGCAGAAATCGCCCCGCCGCATCAGTCCTCCTCCTCCACCCAGGTGCTGGCCACGTGCAGCTCTTCGAGTTGCTTGCTGGCCACATCGGCGGGGGCCTGGGTGAGCAGGCAGCGGGCCTGCTGGGTTTTTGGGAAGGCGATCGTGTCGCGGATCGATTCCTCGCCCGCCAGCAGCATCACCATCCGGTCCAGGCCAAAGGCGATGCCGCCATGGGGTGGGGCGCCCATGTCCAGGGCATCCATCAGGAAGCCGAACTGGCGGTTGGCCTCCTCTGGCGCCAGGCCGATCGTCTGCAGCACCTGGCGCTGCAGGGCCGAATCGTGGATGCGCAGCGAGCCGCCCCCCAGTTCCAGGCCGTTGAGCACCAGGTCGTAGGCCTGGGCGCGGGCGGTGGGCAGATTTGCCGCCCACTGGGACGGATCGCTGCCCAGGTCGTCTGGGTTGGGGGCGCAGAAGGGGTGGTGCAGCGCCTCCAGGCGGTTTTCGTCCTTGTTGAATTCGAACATCGGGAAGTCCACCACCCAGAGGAAGTTCCAGCGCGCCAATTCAGCTTTCTCGAGATCCCAGGTGTTGGCCATATTCAGCGCTTGCACAGGGTTCTTCGGAGCTTGCGGCACCAGGCCCAGCTCCTTGGCCAGGTATTGGCGCACCCGGTCCAGGGCCTTGTTCACGGTGGCGGTGTCGCCGGCGCCGAACAGCAGCAGGGTGCCGGGCTCAGCGCCGGTGCGCTCCAGCAACTCGGCTTTGCTGGCCTCGCTGAGGTTGTCCTTGATGGCGCCAATGCTGTCGATCTCGCCGCCCTCCCGCACCCGGATGAAGGCCAGCCCCCCAGCACCGGCCGCCTGGGCCTCGCTGAACACATCGCCACCGGGCTTGATGCGCACGTTGCTGATCGCCTCGTTGCCGCCGGGCACGGCGATCACCTTCACCGCGCCGCCGGCCTTCACCGCACCGCTGAACACCTTGAAGCCCATGTCGGCCACCAGGTCGCTCACATTCACCAGCTCCAGGCCGTAGCGGGTGTCGGGCCGGTCGCTGCCGTAGCGCTCCATCGCCTCATGCCAGCTGAGCCGGGGGAAGGGCCGGGGCAGCTCGATGCCCTTCACCGCCTGCCAAATGGCGCAGATCAGCTTTTCGTTCAGCTCCAGGATCTGCTCCTGGTCCATGAAGCTCATCTCCATGTCCAGCTGGGTGAATTCCGGCTGGCGATCGGCCCTGAGGTCCTCGTCGCGGAAGCAGCGGGCCACCTGGTAGTAGCGCTCGATGCCGCCCACCATCAGCAGCTGCTTGAACAGCTGGGGCGACTGGGGCAGGGCGAACCACTCGCCGCCGCACACCCGGCTGGGCACCAGGTAATCGCGGGCTCCCTCGGGGGTGGAACGGGTGAGCACCGGCGTTTCCACCTCGATGAAACCCTCGGCTTCCAGGCTGGCGCGGGCGGTGCGGATCGTCAGCGCCCGCAGGCGCAGGTTTTCGTTCATGCGCTTGCGGCGCAGATCCAGATAGCGGTATTTGAGGCGCAGCTCCTCGCGGGTGTTCTCCTCGTCGTGCACCGATACCGGGAAGGGCAGGTTGCCCTTAACGGCGTTGAGCAGGGTGATGCTGCTGGCCAGCACCTCAATCGCCCCGGTTTTGAGGTTGTCGTTGATCGATTCGTAGGGTCTGTTACGCACCGCGCCGCTCACCTGGATCACGGTTTCGTGGCGCAGGTGGCCGGCGGCTTCGAAGGCGGCGCTGAAGTCGGCATCGCCGGCGCCGAGTTCTGGATCCACGGTGATCTGCACGGTGCCGCTGCGGTCGCGCAGGTCGATGAAGATCACCCCGCCGTGGTCGCGGCGCCGGTCCACCCAACCGCACAGCATCACCTGCTGGCCGGCCTTATCGGCGCGCAGATCGCCGCAACCGTGGCTGCGCATGGGGGAACCCGAAATCAATCGGCGATTTTCCCACGCCGCTTTGAGACCCCTCCACCAGCCCTGGCAGCGCCTTCCCCGGATCAGCGCCGATAGAAGGGCCGCTTCACCACCACCGCGGGCTCCGCTTTGCCGCGGATCTCCACCGCCAATTCAGTGCCCAGTTTGGCGAGGCCGGCCGGCACATAGGCAAGGGCAATCGCCTCCTCCAGGCTGGGCGACCAGCTGCCGCTGGTAATCACCCCCACCGGTTGACCGTCGGCGAGCACCGGATAGCCGTGGCGGGCGATGGCGCGACCCCGCAGCTTCAGGCCCACCAGCCGCCGGCTGGGGCCCTCGGCGCTCTGGCGCTCCAGCACCTGGCGGCCGATGAAGGGCTTGGGCATCTCCAGGTGCACCAGCCAGCCCAGGCCGGCCTCCAGGGGGGTGGTGTCGGCGTCTAGTTCGTGGCCGTAGAGGTGCATGGCCGCCTCCAGGCGCAGGCTGTCCCGGGCGCCGAGGCCACAGGGGGCCACGCCCTCCGCCACCAGCTGCTGCCAGAGGGCGATGCCGGGCTCTCGCTCCAGCAGCAGTTCAAAGCCGTCTTCCCCGGTGTAGCCGGTGCGGGCCACGAACACCTGGGCCGCCGCCGCTGCCCCGCTCGCCCCGCCCGCCAGCCGCAGCTCCCGGTGGCCAAAGCGGGGCAGATGCGCCAGGGAGACGCCGGCCAGGGCCTCCAGCCGGGTGGCCGCCTGGGGACCCTGCAGGGCCAGCAGCACGCCGTCGCCCTTGCGCTCGGCCACCGTGATCCCCTTGGCCTCCAGCTGGCTGCGGATCCAGGCCGTGTCCGCTTCGGCACAGGCGGCATTGATCACCAGCAGCAGCTCATGGCTGTTTTTTCCAGACTGGCTGTTATTTGCGGATGGGCTGTCACTTGCAGCCGGGCTGTTACTTGCGGATGAACTGTCACTTGCAGATGAACTGTTATCTGCTGATGAGCTGCTACATACAGCTGAGCTAGTCCAGCCGCGGTCATAGACGATCAGGTCATCGCGGACGCCGCCTTGCTCGTTGAGCAGCACCGTGTAGCAGGCCTCGCCGGGGCCGATGCGATGGAGGTCGCTGGGCACCAGCTCCTGGAGGGCATCTTTAACCGCGTCGCCGCGCAGGCTGATCACCCCCATGTGGGAGATATCGAACAGGCCGCAGTCCTGGCGCACGGCCCTGTGTTCGGCCATCAGACCGGCGAACTGCAGGGCCATCTCCCAGCCCGCGAAGGGCACCATGCGCCCCCCAGCCGCCTGGGCTACCCCATGCAGGGGGGTGCGCCGCAAAACGGCTTTGCTGGGAAGGTCGGCCATGGGGCAGGGCGCCGCGGATCGGCGGATCCTATGGAGAGCGCTTCGGAGCCGGAAGTGCTGCTTGGCCCTGGCCGGGCGATTAGCAGCAAGACAGCTGCAGTATTCGGTAAGCCACCTGGTAAACAGCAGTTGACCTGCCTAATGTTCGGCTCCCCCATGACCCTGCCGCATGGCCCATCGCCCCAGCTGCCGCAGTTGCCGCCACTGTGCCGCGCCGAGCGGGGCCCAGGTTGGCTGTGAGGGGCGGCCGGGCTGGTGCCATATGCGTCAGCTGACCATCCCTTCCGAGCTCAGCGGTGAGCTCTGGTGTCCCCATTGGACGGCCCGGCCGCCGCGGCTACCGCTAAACAGCCAAACCAAGACACCTGCTGGTGCCGGCGGGCCGATCGACCAGCAACTCAGCTTGACCGGCATATTTGAGGGCATGGGGCTGGAGCTACTCGCCGGACTGCCGCTGGCTGAATAGGCAGCGCTGGGTAAGTGGGCTCAGACCCCTTGGCATGATCGCCTTGCCGCCGCTAAGTAGTGGGCAGGAATCAAAACGCTGCAAATGCGGACCAGCTCGAAGCCAATCCGAGTTTTACAATGAACTTACGGGGCGGAACACTAGTTGCTGTTTTTGATGGATACTGGTTTTGGTAGTCACTATTTTGGTAGTCACTATTTTGGTAGGCGCTGTTTTGCCTGCGCGTGCCCTGCGGATTTGCGGTGTGATATTTCGCGATATGATGCGATTAGAGTGTCGGGTTTGAATTGAATCCTTGTCGTTGTTCGGTGGTTGGCGGGAGCCTGAGTCCTGAAAGTGCGCACTAGTTCGAGGCTGATTCGAGGGTTATGGCGAACTTGCGGGGGGCATCGGTAGGGCGCGGCAATGCGGCACGGCATTCCTCTCCATGGGTGTCCTAGGGGAAACTCTGGAAAACCGTGATTGCTGCCACCCTGCTCCAGGCAAACCTGCGGCACCAGGGCAGTATTGGCTGCGGCTGGAGCCCTCAAGAGCCTCCCTGGATACTGTTGCTCCAGATACCGTTTTGCCAGCCACTGGTTTGCCGGCCACTGGTTTGGTAGCCACTGGTTTGGTAGCCACTGGTTTGGTAGCCAATTGTTGGCGGCCGGTTTTGGTGGCTTGCCTTTGCCCATGAACCAGTTTGCTGGCTGTTTGACCTCGATGCCTGAGCTGGGTGGCAGAAAAGCGCAGCAGCGGCCGCTGCTTTCCTTGAGTGCAGATTTGATTTACGCAAACAGCTTCCCCTAGGCCCCTCTAGGCGCTCTAATGGTTCATCTACAAGTTCCGGGGAGGTGAGGGGATTGCTCAGAAACGCCACTGCGGTGTCAGCCAGAGCTGCCCAGTCGATCGGCGGTCTTAGCCCGCTTGAGTTGATGGCCTCCCAGGTGGATTGCGAGGTGATGACCTTGCTCACCGGCGCCAGGGTATTCAGTCGCGGCGGAGCTGCTGATGCCATCCATGCTGTGCGACGCGGCATCGTCGAGGTGATTGGTGATCGCTCCGAGCGGCTCTGCTACAGGCCCGGAGAGTTGTTCAGCTACCAGGACATCCTCTGGCGAGAGGATGTCTACCGCACCGAGGCGGTGGCCCGCACCCCGGTGGAGGTTGTTCGGCTAGACCGCTTGCGCTTCCTCAACCTGCTGCACAACCACCCCACCCTGGCCATCCTGCTGATCAGTCAGCAGCACGAGCGCCTGCGGGAGCAGCGCACCAGTGGCACCTGCTGCTATTAGCCAACTAGCTAGCTCTGCCTGGGATTTGTAGCCAGGCAGAGCTAGCTAGGCAGAGCTAGCCTGGTATTAAATCTGGCAAACCAGCCTGGGGCTTGGCGTCGTGACGGCTCAGCTGGCCATTAACAGCAGCAGACTGCGCACCACCTTGGCGGCCAGCACGCTGCTCACCCCGCTGGGGTCGAGCTGCGGGGCCAGCTCCACCACGTCGGCGGCCACCAGCTGGTGGTGGCGCAGTTCCTCCACCAGGGCGGCGAAGTGGCTCCAGAGGAAGCCGCCCGGCTCTGGCGTGCCGGTGCCGGGCAGCACGGCCGGATCGAACCAGTCCAGGTCCACGGTGAGATAGAGCGGTTGGCCGCGAAGGGGGGCCAGGGTTTCTGTGAGCCGCTCGATCGCCACCAGCCGTTGCTGGCTGCGCAGCTCGGCGAATTCCTGGCGGGTGCCGCTGCGAATCGCCAGTTGCAGCAACTTGCCGCTGGGCAACACCTCCAGGCAGCGGCGCATGGCGCAGGCATGGCTGTGCTGGTTGCCCAGCCACTCGTGCCGCAGGTCGGCGTGGGCATCGAGTTGCAGCAGCACCAGCTGCGGGTGGCGGGCGGCTACGGCGGCCACGGCCCCGGAGCTGATCGAGTGTTCACCGCCCAACATCAGCGGCTTTAGCCCCAGGGCCAGCACCTGGTCGGTGGCCTGGCGCACCGCCGCCACCACCGGCTCGGGGGCGCCGCAGGGAATGGCCACGGCCCCCAGATCGGCGAAGGCCAATTCCTCCAGGTCGGCATCGAGTTGGGGGCAGTAGCTCTCCAGCCCGCCGCTCACCTCCCGGATCGCCGCCGGCCCGAAGCGGGTGCCGGGCCGAAATGAGGTGGTGCCGTCGTATGGCACCCCAAACAGGCCCACCCGGCAGCCGCTGGGATCGCGGCGACTGGCCATGTAGATGGCACCGTCGGTTTCAAAGCAGGAGAGATCGGCTGGGCTCAAGGGTTGGATCGGTAGGGGAAAGCCTGGCTTGCTGGCCAGCCGACCAGAGGTTCAGTTGGCGGGCTGGGCTCAGTTGGCGGCAGCGGGGGCTTGCAGGTCCCGCTCGATCGCGGCCGGCACCGCCTCAAAGCCACCGCGCTGCCAGCGGGGACTCCAAATTTGACAGCCAGCGGCCACGGCCGCGGCCCGCTCGGCCCGGGGCCGCAGATAGCGGGGGCCGTCCGTGGCCGCGAAGGTCCAGCTCCACCAGCCGCTCGGGTACATCGGCACCCAGCCGTAGAGGGGGTCGGCGTGACCAAACACCTCGCGCAGCAGGCGCACGGTGTCTAGGTGCACCTGGCGGAAGGCCTCGGGGGATTCGCTCTGGGTGGCAAATATGCCACCGGGTTTGAGGATGCGGCGGCAGTGCTCAAAGAAGGCCCGGTTGAACAGCCCTTCCGCCGGTCCGGCCGGGTCGGAGCCATCGACGATCACCACGTCGTAGCTGGCGGCGGCAGCGTCGCGGACCCAGGCGATGCCGTCGCCCACCGTGAGCCGCAGGCGCGGATCAGCCCAGGCCGCACCGCCGATCGCGGGCAGGTATCGCTGGCTCCACTCCACCACCAGCCCGTCGATCTCCACCAGGTCGAGCTGGCCTACGGCGGCATGGCGCAGGCATTCCCGCGCCGTGCCGCCGTCGCCGCCGCCGATCACCAGCACCCGTTCGATGCTCTCGGCGCCGCAGAGGGCCGGATGCACGATCGCCTCGTGATAGTGGCGCTCCTGGCGCTCGGCGGTCATCCAACAGCCATCGAGCAGCAGCCCCTTGCCGTAGCGCTGGCTGTCGATGATCGTGACCCGCTGGAAGGGGGAGTTCTGCTCGGCGATCACCTGGCCGGCCAGGCCGTAGCGGACCCCATCGAACACCTCATCCACCCAGCCCGGGGTGGCGGGGGGCTCAGCGGCGGAAGAGTGGGCCATGGATTGCGTCTGCTGCCGGTGGATCGGATGCCGCCTGCCCCCAAGGAGCGGGGCCTGATGGCGGCGTTGGTTACAGCTAAACCTTCAACAGCACCTCCTGTCACGAATCCTTGGCACCAAAGCCCACCAATTTGTCGCCCACAGCTTTGTCGCCGCGCCTGGGGCGACGGGCCTGGCTGCGGCTGGCGGCCCTGCTGGGGGGCGGGCTGGCCCTGGGGGCTGGTGGGGCGCCTGCCTGGGCGGAAAGCCCCAGCGAGTTGCTGCGGCGCCGCCTGGGGGCCTGTGCCCCCCTGGCCGATCCGCTGCAGGAATTGCTGCGGCGCAACCGCGAGTTCGCCGCCGTATGGCAGCGGGCGGCGGCGAGCGGCGATCCGAGCCAGCGGGCGGCGCTGCTGCTGGCGCAATCGCCGTTGCGCTGTCAGCTGGGGCCAGAGGACCTGGCCCAGGGCCAGCAACCCTGGGCGGCGCTGCTCTGCTGCGCCGATTCGCGCCTGGCGCCGGAGTGGCTGTTTGCCGCCGGGGCCGGGGAGCTGTTCCAGGTGCGCAGCGCCGGCAACACCGCCTTCCCGGCCGGTGTGGCTTCATTGGAGTACGCCGTGGCCGAGTTGCGGGTGCCGCTGATCCTGGTGCTGGGCCATAGCGGCTGCGGGGCGGTGCGGGCGGCCCTGGGCGACGGGCCGCTGACACCACTGTTGGAGCAGCTGGTGCTGCCAATCCGGCAGGCCCTGCCTGTGGAGGGAGGGTCTGGGGTGAAGGGGCTGGAGCGGGCGGTGCAGGCCAATGCCCGCGCCGCCGCCGCCGCCCTGCCGCAGAGCAGCCAGCTGCTGGCCCAGGCGCTGGCTGAGGGCCGGCTGCGCATTCAGCCCGCCTACCTCGATATCGGCAGCGGCCTGGTGAGCCTGCTCTAGGAGAAGCCCATGACCGTGCCGGACCTGCTGATCGACGAGCGCTGGTGGATTCCAGCCGGGGAGCTGGGCTGGCGCTTTTCGCGGGCCTCGGGCCCCGGCGGCCAGGGCGTGAACACCACCGATTCACGGGTGGAACTGGTGTTCGATCTGAGCGCCACGGCGGCATTGCCCGATCACCTGCGGCAGCGGGCCCTGGCGCGGCTGGCCGAACGGCTGGTGGATGGGGTGCTGGTGGTGGTGGCCGCTGAGCACCGCTCCCAGTGGCTGAACCGCCAGGCGGCGCAGCAGCGGCTGGTACAGCTACTGCGCGCCGCGATCAAACCGCCGCCGCCGCCCCGTCGCGCCACGAAACCCACCAGGGGCTCGGTGGAGCGAAGGCTCACGGCCAAGCGTCGCCGCGGTGGCATCAAGGAGCAGCGGCGACAGCGACCCGAGGAGGGATAGGCAGGGCCGAGCAATCCCTAAGGAGGGCTATCGCCCCGGATCCCTTGTTGTTGCTTACATCATTCGCTGGCCAATACCTGGCCGCCATCCCGCTTTGCGCCCCTAGGGCACTTCGAAAAACACCAAGGTTCATGGATGCCACGCCGCCAGAAGCATTGCGAAGACTGGCTTGCCTCTCGCCCCAGCGAGCGGAATGGGCAATTTTTCCAGGCGCACCCTATTCAATTGCTATTCTATTCATTGCATCTCTTGTTGTTTTGTATTTCTTATTCTTTTTTGTTCTGTTCTGCGGTATTTTCTGCGGTTTTTTCCGCCCGAATCGCAGCCTTGGCCCGCTGCCAGTGACCTTCCAGTTCAAGGATGCTCTTCCCCTGCAGCTCGCCGCTGAGGGCGGCCTCCACCCGGGAGAAGCGCTGTAAAAAGCGCTGGTTGGTGCCGGCCAGGCCCGCCTCCGGGTCGAGACCGCACCAGCGGGCCACATTCACCAGGGTGAAGATCACATCCCCCAATTCTTCCTGGGCATGGATCAGGGCCTGGTTGGCCTGGTTGGCATCGAGTTCGGCCACGGCCTCCTTGAGCTCGTCGAGCTCCTCATGCACCTTTGCCCAGACGCCCTCGATGTCGTCCCATTCGAAGCCGGCCGCGGCGGCCTTGCGGGAGATGGTCATGGCGCCGGCCAGGGCGGGCTGACCGCGCACCTTGGCCCTGAGCAGATCGCTGAGGGGGCTGGCGGTGTCCCCCGCCTCTGGCGACTTGTCATCTGGTGACTGTTCAACCGGGGCCTGGCCAGCTGGGGAGGTGGCCAGCTGCTGCCTTTCCAGGGCCTTGATCTGCTGCCAGCGCAGCGCCACGGCCTCGCTGCTGCCGGCCTGGCCGCGATCCAGCCGGGCCGGATCGTCGTCGGCCCCGAATACGTGGGGATGCCGCCGGATCAGCTTGGCGCTGATGCCCTGGGCGATCTGGGCCAGATCAAAGCGGCCCTGTTCACGGGCCAGTTGGGCGTGGAGCACCACCTGCAACAGCAGATCCCCCAGCTCTTCCGCCAGTTGACGGTCGTCGCCGTGGCGGATGGCATCGGCCAGCTCATGGGCTTCCTCCAGCAGGTATGGCACCAAAGAGCTGTGGGTCTGCTGCAGATCCCAGGGGCAGCCCTGCTCTGGATCGCGCAGCTGCGCCACCACCGCCACCAACTCCGCCAATGCCGCCAGGTCGTCGTTGGACTGGTTGCCTTCCTGGGGCCTGGCGGGCGGCTGTGGGCAGACCTGGATCGGGGCGTCCATCGCGGCGAGGGCTCACGGGGCCTCCACCCTGTCATCGCCCCTGGCGACTCCGCCGCTGGCTCTTATTTCCATGGCTCTGGCCCCCCTGGCGCCTGCGACCACGGCGGCGCAGCAGCCGGGGGGTGCGCGGCATCGGATCGCCGTCCTGGATCAGATGCAGCCAGGCGCTGGCCTCCACCCCCACCAGGGCCGCCAGCAGCAGGGGCCGCTGCTGCCGCCACAATTCGGCCGCCATCTGCAGCAACAGCTGCGGCGGCGGCCCCCCCAGGGGCGCCAGCACCAGGCTGAGGCCCAGGCAGAGCAGGGCCAGGTAAGCCAGTCTGACCGCCGTGCCCAGCAGCGGACTGTGGGAGAGCAGAGAGCGGTGCCGCAGCAGCTTGCGGTAGGGCCACCACAGCCACCGCAGCGGCCCCCAGCGCTGGCTGGGGTTGGAGTGGGTGTCCAGATCCGGCGACAGCAGCAGGCCGCCCAGCAAAAAAGCCAGGCTGGCCACCCCCAGGCCGCCCAGGCCCAGGGCAGGCCACCACAGCCCCCCGAAGGGCAGGGCCAGCAGCCAGGTGGCCCTGTCGTGGTGGCGGCCGCTGGCCATCGTGTCGGGTGGGGGTGGTGCCAGGGGCGAGTGTGACGGCACAATGGCGAGACGCCCGGTTAGCTCAGCGGTAGAGCGCCTGCCTTACAAGCAGGATGTCGCTGGTTCGAAACCGGCACCGGGCATCACGAAAAAGCCAGGCGGGATCAGGGCTCTGGGCCATTGGTGGCCTGGATTCTCCCTGGATCGTCCCATCGGGCGAGATCGTTCATAACCCTTTTGGGACCGTCGAAACCTGCTAGGCAGGATCAGGGATCAGGGTCGCTGCGGCCAGGCTGGGCCCTTATTGAGAATCCGAAGGGCCTATGGCATGGGCATGCGCACAACACGGTTATCTGAAAAAAGAGTGCCAGCGGTGCTCCTGGGCGCCGTCAACCCCTGCAATACCGGCAGGCCGTGCCGATGCCGAAAAGGCTGGTAATCTTGCCAGAAGTTGCAACTGTTAAATGCCTGATTTTGAATGTAGATTTCTCGATAAAAATGGTGATCCTCTTGGACCCGTAACAGGCCCCTTAATTGACCCGGTCTTTCATGAGGGGGTGTATCGAATTACAGCCAATGACTTGAATCAAGCAAAGCTGTTTCTTGAGATAAAGATGGGAAAATCGACAATTCCCTGGGCAGAAGATATAGGCGAGCAAATATGGAAAGAAGTTGAACCAGACGCCTCCGACCCCGTTGTGTTGTAGTTGTGGCCTAAAGCGGTTTCTGCCCTAGAACAGCTCGGTTTCCACCCCGCTCTTGCCTTGACTCACTTGATTTGGCTAATTTGCCCTGGCAATCCCTCAGGAGGATCGGGGGGGCTCCTGGGTAGGGCTCCTGGCGGGGCCAGGGCTTCAGATGCGTCGTTGTGGCGGGTCATTGCCTCGCATCCAGCAGTGCCTTAACGACTCGGCCGTTGATGCGCTCAAATCCCTGCCCCAGGTGGAGGGCGATCTGGTGCGGGTGCCAGTCGGGGTGCTCGGCATGGATCCCCAGGGCTACCGGATGCCAGGGGGCGAATGATGGAGCCTTGTGCCTCTCTGGTAGGGAAGTGAGGTTTTTGCCGGTTTCTTCCTGGGTTTCTTGCGCCCCCCCTAGCTCTTCGAAATGATCGGAAGAAACGGAGGAAACGGAAGAAACCTCTTCAGGACTAGAAAAAAGAGATAGTTCCCACCAGGATTTCACCCGGATTTCATCGGCGGGGGAAATGGCCAAACTCCGCCTCAGGTGGTTGGCCGAATTGAGCACGGGCTTCAAGCGTCACCACTGCGGCAGCGGCCTATGGATGCAGCTGAGGCGTATGGATGGTGGAGCTCACCGGGACCGCCTGAGAGTCACTTCCAGAGAGCTGCCGCTGGAGCCTGGTGAGCCTGCTGAAGCAGCGACTCTCCCTGGGTGTTGCAGCCTGGTTGATGCTCTGCTGGCCAGCTCAACGAACTGCCAGACCTCGCGCGGAATTCTGCCGCCTCAGAGCCAGAGCGTGTATCGCTGGCGCCGCCGAGCCAGAGCGTTTGTCGCCCGCAGCTCAGTCAATCGGTTGATAAATACAAAACTGTAAATGGCAGGTGATTCAAGGCTTCCTGAAAAACCCACCAGCAAATCAGACTCTTTGCGGTAGTTGATGTACGATTACGTCTTCCCAGCCTGCGTCTAGGCGACGGCATGTAGGTCAGTCTAGTTGCAGTGCAATGGGTTTGGCTTCTCAGGAGGTCCCAATCAGATAAATGGTTTTTACTGGTCCAATGGCCAATCATCCGCCATTGGTCAATGGTGGATGATTGATCAGCCTATTAATTAACCGTTTAATTAACCTATTGATCAGCCCATTAATCGGCCTGTTTTGTCAGCCTATTGATCAGCCTGACGTGGGAATGCCAAGAAATCGGCCCTGAGTTATCAACACAGCTTGTCTTGGCTCACTTGTCTTGGCTCATTTGCCTTGGCTAATTTACCTTGGTTCAATCGTCGTAGACGCGGCAGTTGATGTCTGATGGATTCAGGTCGCAGAACACCTCAAATGGAGAGGGGGCATTGGGCTCCTCGGGATGGCGTTGTTGAAATTCTTCCAGTTCTTTGATCTGCTGTTCGATTTTGCGAGCAATCGCCTGGTCGCCCTTGGCTTGGGATTCGGCGAGGGCCGCTCGGTAGGCCTTGAGCTGGTCTTCAATGGTGGTCATGGCACTCATCCTCCCCGTAAATCTGTAGTGGATGCGGAAATATAATCTATATGCCAGCCTGAGTATTTTTGCTTATCTAGCGATCGCTGCTCTGCTGCTGGCCTGTTGATCAATCAGGCTGGAGACCTCCGCCCTGTTTCCTTGGCTGACGCCCCCTATCTGGTTGCCCTGGCGCTGGTGGAGAAAGATGGTCGCCGCAGCCTGCCGATCACGGGCAAGTCTCAGACCGCTGCCGCCGCTGCCGCCGCAGATCCCGGGGAAGACGGCCGTACTTTGGCCTTGGAGCTGTTGCTGCGCCTCTGGCAGGGCAGCGACGATGCACCTGTGCGGCGGGCGGCGGGCGAGATCAGTTTGCTCCTGATCGAGATACCGATGGAGGTGATGAGTGAGCAATTGCCGATCCTCAAGGCAAATTGGCTCGCGGGGGGCGACAGCTCACGGTTTGAAGCGAGTCTTCAGTCCCTGATAATTCGGGCTTGGCGCATCAGCCTGGCCAAGTACGAACCGTTGCGGTTTATTCCTTGGCCCTGAAACATTCCCTGGCCCTGAAACCGCTTTGGCTGGGCTGGGCAAGCGGCGATGTTCGCCTCTGATCCAGGTATTTGTTTTTTATGGCTAGCCGCTCCCCATGGAGCAGTCACTGGTTGGAAAAGCTGCCCGAGCCCTGAGGATGGCCTGGAGCCTGAGGGCCAAGGGCCTGGAGCCTGAGGGCCAGGGCAGCGGGCAGCGAACCTGTTTGGTGTCAGCCGCGCCAGGTCGGCAGGCCGCCACTCACCAGCGTGCCCCGGTTACGCCAGAGGGCTTCTGGCGTAACCGCAATGCCCTCTGTTGCGGCCAGTTGCGCCGCAGCGTGGGTGGATGAGCTGGCCCGCAAAGCCGCGGCGAAGCCCCGGTCTTGATGCACCAGAGCTTTGAGCTGATCCAGGGCATCTTGGTTAGAAGACGCTGCTTGGCTAGAAGCTGCTGCATTGGCTGCCGATGCCTGCCTGGATGGGGCCGGGTCCGGAGCGCTTGCCATGGCAGGGGTTGGCTTGACCATGGCTTGGTTGGTTAGGTCGCAGGTGGCCATCGCAACTCCGTATCATACTGAGACAAGTCTAGGAACGCCGCCCGGCTTTGGGGTGTTGTCTTGCTCAGCCAAAGTTGTCCTGGAGAGCCAGACGCTGCAGCACCAACTGCTTATCTACGGCGGACAGCTCACCATCAGCCCCCCATTTCAAGCAGGTGCGTCCCAGGCAGCTGCTGATGTTCAATTTTGAGTCGCCAATTGGCGATGCGCTCTGGGCGTCACCACCCAGGCCTCTGTTCCCAGGTGAGATGTATTCAAAGGCCAGAGACGACGTGGCGGTGTCACCCATGGTGCACCTCCTCATTGACAATGGCTCCATTTTTGCTGCCATCCGCCCGGTTCGCTACCCCCAAACTGGGGGTATTTGTTGCAGCGAATTGGCAGCACGGGAGCCAGGGGCAGGCACTGGTGGGGCTGGTTCGCGCCCAGCTGGCGAGGCCTCTCCCTTCTGGTGGACCCAGCCGGCCGCCGTTGATCGCCCCTGGCTGCGCCCGGGCACTTCTAGACAGGGCCTCCCCTGGAGCGATCTCGACTGGCTTGGGCTGGCTTGATTCGCCTCGGTTTGCTCCCGCTCACAGAAGTGTTTTCAGTCCACAACTCGCGGGCTGCCTTGCTTGGGGCGCCGATGCCGGATCTGAAATCAAAAAGCAAGCCTGGATTGGCTATCAGGCCAAAAATTGGCCTCAGGTGCCTTGATCCCGGCCGCGCCGGGATGATCTTGATCTGCCCACAGTTGTGGACGTGGCTGCCGTCCTTGGGGACGATGGCTTCATCTTTCGCAATAAGTCGATGGCCGCATCCGGTAGCCCTGCCGAAGGACTGGCCCAGTTGAGCCTGCGCCGGCTCCGCCAGTTGGCCAATCGCCTCGGTATCGGGCCTTACAGCGGCATGCTCAAGCGCCAGTTGGTTTTGGGTATCCAATCCCGCATCTCCAATGCCAACAATCCGGCAGTGATCAATGACCCTGGCTGCGAGGCCGCTGAGCTGGAGGTAAACCCCGCCTGGCCCAACCTCCAGAGCCTGGAGGCCCAGTTGTCCAAGGCCGTCCGCCCCACCGGAGCAACCCGGGTGGTGTTTTTGCCCCGCGATCCCCAGTGGGCTTATGTGTTCTGGGAGATAGGCGAACTAGATCTCCAGGCGGCCCAGCTCGCCGGCGCCAGGGAGCTTGCCCTGAGGCTGGCCGATGTGACCGGCTGCCAAGCCGGTTCAGCCCATCCTCACGCATTGCAGGAAGTGGTGGTGGATAGCGCCGCCAGGGAATGGTTTTTACCGGTGCCCTTGAGCGGCCGCGAATACCGCGTGGAGTTGGGATTCCGCAAGGCCACAGGCGGCTGGATCTCGCTGGCCTTTTCCTCCATCGCGCGGATGCCTGAGCTGGAGCCCTGCAGCTGGATAGACGATCAATTTGTCGCTTTCAGCCTTGACCCCGTCCCCCCCCCCGCCTCGATCGCCCCAGCCAGCACCTCAATGGTGGCTGGTATGCACGAGCGTCTCTTTCAGCAGTCCAATGTTGCTGGTGGAGCAAGGGTGCTGGCCCGCGGCTCAGAGGCTTTTCATGAATTACAAACCAGTGCCCCAACGGCAGCCGGAGGTCAGCTCTCCGGGGTCGGACCTTGGGCCAGTGGTCTCAATGAATCAGGAGCTGGACTGGCTGCCCGCCAGCGCAGTTTCTGGCTGATTGCCGATGCCGAATTGATCGTCTATGGGGCCACCGATCCAGCCGCCAGCTTGAGCATTGGTGATCGGGTCGTGCCCCTGGAGGCCGATGGCAGTTTCCGCCTGCAGGTGCCCTTCCAGGACGGCCAACAGGTTTATCCAATTCATGCCCTAGCAGCAGATGGCGAACAGAGGCGATCCATCTCCATGGTCTTCAGTCGCACCACCCCTGAAGCGCGAGTCAACAGTCGCGAGGCCGCTGTGGCCGAGTGGTTCTGAACCAGCTCCAGTCCCTAACCCCCAACGAGAGGCCATGCCCACCAGCAGCCGTATCGAAATTCTGCCGATCGAACCGATTCTCAGGGGACACACCCTGCTGTCCGCTGCCCCCCAGGGCGATCAGACGCTAATTGCTGAGGTTGGTACCCATTGCAGAGAGGAGCTGGTCTGCCATCGACACCAGACCAGCCAGCTGAGGGTTCTGCGGGGAGCGGTGGATCTGGTGATCCTGCAGAATCGACGCTTTAGCTGCATATCGTTGCGGGAGGATGAGGCGGCATGGGTGGTGATCCCCCCGCGAGTGCCCCATGCCTCGATCAACCGGGGTTGTCTACCAGCGGTGCTCGTCAATGCGGTGCTGCTGCATGGCGATCGCGGCGATCGCGGTAGCCAGCACCTGGATGGTCACACCCGCAGAATACCGCCGGCTTTGCTGCCCCAGTGGCAGGCACTGGTGGGCTGATGCCAGGTCCCAAGCAGGCGATACCTCATTTGCAGGACAGTTAAGAGAGCTCTGAAAAACCGAGCCAAGCCCAATGGAGCCCTGATACCGCAATGGATCTCAGCTGGCTGGGGCGGCGAAATCGATATTGTTCAGAGCTTCCTTAAGAGCCGCCGCCAACAGCTCATAGGTTGAACCTTTGCCCATAGCTGGGGCAAGCTGTTGCGGCGGCAGGGCCGCGAACATTCACAGCATGCACATGGTTCTGAGCGGGGAATCTCAGGGGTGATCGTCTTGCCCCCCAGAATTGGCACCAAGTTACCAGGCGCTAAACAGCTTCGGGCCTGGGGAGAGATCGACTGGGTCTGAATCAAGTTTTCAGCAGGATCACCCTTGTCCCCATCCAGTGGGGGGCAAGGTTGAGGAACAGGCCAGGCAGACTGCCGGGCCTCACGTTTGCTAACAGCAGGAGATGTCTGGAGATTCACTGTTGCTAGATGCTCAGTCCTTGTGTAAGCTTCTGGAGTTCTGATGGGGAACACACATGCTGACTGGACCAGAACTCCTGACCAAGGTCAAGGAGATGGGAGAAGCCTCAAAATCCGATCTGGTGCGTAGCTGCGGCTACGTGAGCACCAAGAAGGATGGTGGCGAGCGCCTGAATTTCACAGCTTTCTATGAGGCCTTGCTGGAAGCCAAAGGTGTCAACCTTGGCGATGGCAGTGTGCCTGGCAAACCTGGTCGCAAGCTGGGTTATATGGCTAAGGTGCAGTTCAATGGCAACCTGCTTGTCGGCAAGGCCTATACGGCCATGCTAGATCTCAAGCCGGGTGACGAGTTCGAAATCAAGCTTGGCCGCAAGCACATTCGGCTGGTACCTATGGGTGCAGGCGTGGACGGAGAAGAGGATTGATCGTCAGCCGCGCGGCTGACTGATTAACCCCAGCCTGTAGCTGGACTTTATGCCCACTTGGTCCGTGGACCAGGTGGGTTTAGTTTATTAGTTTTTGTATAAATTTATCCGCTGCCAGGGGCGCCAATGGCGATGATTTGCGTTACCTAGAATCTTGGTTGGTCAATGGAGCTCCAGCTTCAGGCAATGGAGCTCCAGATAATCAAGTTCTCCTTAAGGGAGTTCCGGCTGGCAGGGTTGGGGCGCAAGCAGGCTTACTTGGCTTTTGTGCTAAATAAATTTTAATTCAGGGCAGCTCGCAAAATGATCGCTTGGCGCTTGCTTGCCAGGAAAGCTCTGGGAAACCCGAATCAACGCCAATCAAGCTCAGATTCCGTAGAGCTTGTCAAATGGCAGGGTCACTGAAATCTGGGTTTCTCAGAATCTTCTCATCACTAGGAAAGTTCACCCAAAATTAGTCCTATCATGAGACCGGTTGGATTCTGTATTTTTGAGCTGCCCTTTGCCGGTGCTCAGCTTTATTCGTCTGCTGCCACGGGAGGGAGGTAGCGCATAAACCAATCCCTGGCGAGGCTTGCGGCTTCGGCCAGGGCGCTGGGTTCCACAAATTCTGCCCCGGCCCCGTGGATCACCTGGGTGGCGTGGGGCGCCAGCAGGTGGCTTGCTGCCCAGGCATTCAATTCGCAGAGGTCCACATCCAAGTCGCCAACTACCATGAGCACCGGACTAACCGTTGAGGCCAAGGAATCAAAGGCCAGATCCACCCTCCCTCCCTGGGAAACCACGGCCCTGACGTGTTGTGGTCTTGCCGCAGCAGCCTCCATGGCCGCGATGGCCCCTTCCTTGCTGCCCAGCAAGCCAATCGGAATCTCGCGTAAAAAGGGCTGGGCCGCCAGCCAATCCAGCATGCCGATCAGATGGTAACTGGTGTTTTTATCTTCATACCAGTTTTGGTTGGGCCTAGACGAGTGATCGCTGGGTTCCAGTATGCGGTTTAGTAGCAGAGTGCCCATGCCCACCTCCGCTAACAGTTTGGAGAGCAGTAGATCTTGGACGCTGCCGGTGGTTGCCTCTGTGCCAGGTACCACAATAACTAATCCTGCAGCTTCTGCTGGCAGTGATAGGGTGCAGTCTATTAACTCTGACTGCTTATGTGATTTTTTTTGAGGTTGCTTTTGCGATTGTTGCTGTGATGATTGCCCCTGGGGTTGCTTCTCAGATCTCTTATCATATCTCTTGTCAGTTTGCACCTCTGATTGCACCTCTGATTGCACCTCTGATTGCTTCACACATATTAGAGCGTTTATTCTGAGCCTATTCGGGTGGTGTGGCACCCAGTGGGGCTATCAGCGGTTTTGCATACAATCCGCATCGCTGTTGATTGGCTGGGGCCCCGTCGCAGGCGGGAATATTGATGTGAGCAGGGGAGAGCTTGAGATGAGCAGGCTTCCGGCTGGGCCCAAATTGCTAAAAAGTATGTTTCAAATGTCATTAGTTCCGCAGCAGTTAAGTGGTTTCTGTGCCTGGTTGTCATTGTTGGCATGCGGTTTGGCTGGGTTCGGGCTTTTTGGCGCGATGGCCTGCAAGGCTGGGTCTATCCGCTCAACTGTCGATGGTTCCCCTTGCCACTTGGTTTCAACGCTGGAACTTCATTGAACGGGCCAGGTTGGAGCGCCAGCTCTGGGAGTGCTTCGAGCGGGGTGAGGATCTGGAATCACTGTTGTCAGGCTGCCGCAGCGCGGTGGCAGCAGGGGAGACTGAACGGGCTTTTCAGCTGGAAATCTGGGAGATCACCCTGCGCCGAATTCGTCGCATCGAGGCAATGATGGCCGATCGTCAGCGCCCCGAGGCTTGAAGAACTAACTCACCACTGAATGACTGCATGGCCCTGGCTAATCACTTTCATTCATTCGCAGCGCCTCGCCAATGGCAGTAGCGGTGCTGGTGATCGCTGATCGGAGCTTGCCTCGGCCCGATTAATTGGTCTGCTGTTATTCAGTGACGCAGCCACTCGGTAGTGCCACCGGGCTGATCAATGAGCTCAATGCCCTGGCTTTTCAGTTCGGCTCGGATTCGATCGGCGCTGCTGAAATCTTTGGCTTGCTTAGCGGCAAGCCTTTGGCCCACTAGGGCTTTGATCTGGGCATCGCTGGGCCCGCCGCTGGCGGCAGCTGCGGTTGCTTCTCCCCCAGGGGCTGCAGGCGGAGCGGTCTCAGCTTTGAGCCCGAGCACGTCGGCGAGCTCCAGTAGCAGGCGGGCTTGGTCGGCCTGCTCCAGCTGGGCTGCCTGGTTGGCGGCCCCTTGATCTCCCCTCTCAATCCGGTTGGCCAGGGCCCGCAGTGGCCTGGCCAGCTCAAACAGCACGGCCAGGGCCGCAGAGGTGTTCAAGTCGTCGTCTAGGGCGGCGGCGAAGCGGCTGCGGGCGCTGCTCAGCTGGGGGCTGAGGCCAGCTGCGTCAGCGGGGTGGTTAGCCAACAAGTGATTGGCTAGCACCAGGGCGGCGTTCAAGCCCCGCCAGCCGCTGGCAGCGGCCTCCAGCGCTGGGATGGTGAAGTCCAGCGGTTTTCGGTAGTGGGCCTGCAGCACGAATAGTCGCAGGGTCATGGGCGATGTGCCGCTTTCCAGCAATGCGCGAATCGTGGTGAAGTTCCCTAGGGACTTGCTCATTTTTTCGCCGCCCACATTGACCATGCCGTTATGCAGCCAGGTGCGGGCTAGGGGCTTGCCAGAAGCGGCCTCTGACTGGGCGATTTCATTTTCGTGATGGGGAAAGATAAGGTCAGCGCCACCCAGGTGAATATCGATTGTTTCGCCGAGCTCTTCGCGCACCATCGCCGAACACTCGATATGCCATCCGGGACGCCCGGGCCCCCAGGGGGAGGGGAAACTGGGCTCAGCCGGTTTGGCCCCCTTCCAAAGGGCGAAATCGAAGGGGTGATGTTTGCGCGCTTCCTCTGCATCGGCCACCCGGCCGGAGGCATTGTCCTGCTGGGCGGCGAGGTCTCTACCTGATAACTTGCCGTAGTTAGCATGCTTGGTGACGGCAAAGTAAACGTCGCCGTCGGCGGAATAGGCTGCTCCCTTGGCCTCTAATTCCTGGATCAGGCGGCGAATGGCATCCAGGCTCCTGGTGGCCCGGGGCATGCGGTCAGGGGGCAGGATGTTCAGCCTTGCCATGTCCGTCACGAAGGCCTCAATATTGCGCTCGCTGACGGCTTCCATGCTGCTGCCTTCCCGGGCGGCACGCCCTAAGATCTTGTCGTCAATATCTGTGTAGTTCTGCACAAATTTCACCTGGTAGCCACTCCAGATCAGATGGCGGCGCAGCACATCCCAGGCGATATAGCTGCGTGCGTGGCCCAGATGGCAGAGGTCATAGACCGTAACCCCACAGCAGTAGATGCTTACCTTGCCTGGTTCCAGAGGTTCAAATAGCTCAGTGCGACGGGTCAAGGTGTTGGTCAGCCTCAGGGTCACGGGTGGGGTGAGCTGTGAAGATGTTTGATTAAACCGTAGGCGAGGGCCCGCTTCAATGCCCAGCCCTAGGATCTTGGCTATTGACTGCAGGCTGACGGGCTGATGAGAACCAAGAGCTGCCCATCCTGCTGATCGCCTTTCGGCGGCCTGACTTGACGGTCATGGTTTTACAGCTGATAGCGCGACAGCGGCCCAAATGGCGGGAGATTTGTCACTGCCTGTCCTATTTGGCTTCCATCCAGTTGCGGCCGCTGCCAATGTCAGCCACCAGTGGCACCGATAGGCTGATGGCCTGCTCCATGCAGTCGCGGGTGAGCTCGCGCACCGCCTCTAGGGCCTCGGGAGCCGCCTCCAGCACCAGTTCATCGTGCACTTGCAGTAGTAGATGGGCTTGCATTCCCGCCTGCTCCAATTGCCGGTGCAGTTGCACCATCGCCAGCTTGATGATGTCTGCTGAAGAACCTTGAATTGGTGCATTGGCGGCTGCCCGCAGCTGCTGGGCCTCCAGGCCGCGGCGGCGGGCCACCTCCAGGTCTATGTCCATGGGCTCGCGGCCCAGTAGGCGGCCCAGGCCGCTGGGATCGAAGTGGAACGGCCGACGGCGCCCCAGAATCGTTTCCACATAGCCGCGGCTTAGGGCCAGCCTCTCCTGGAGTTCAAGGTAGGCAAATACCTGGGGATAGCGCTGGCGGTAGCGGCTGAGGAATTCCTTGGCCTGCCCTTGGCTGACACCGGTTTCCCTGGCAAACCGCTGGGCTCCCATGCCATAGATCACCCCGAAATTGATCGTTTTGCCTAGGCGGCGCTCCTCGGCATTCACCTGCTCTTTTTCCAGCAGCAGCCGAGCTGTGAGCGCGTGAACGTCTTCCTTGTTTTTAAAGGCCTCGATTAGTACCTCTTCACCAGAGAGATGGGCAAGAATTCTTAATTCGATCTGTGAGTAGTCTGCGCTGAGCAGCTGCCAGCCCTCCTGGGGCAGAAACGCCTGGCGGATCTGGCGCGAGAAGGCATTGCGAATCGGAATGTTTTGCAGGTTGGGGTTGCTGCTGCTCAGCCGGCCCGTGGCGGTGACCGCCTGGTTGAAATCGGTGTGCACCCGGCCCGTTTCCGGCTCCACCAGGGCGGGCAGGGCATCCACGTAGGTGCTCTTCAGCTTGCTGAGGGTGCGGTGTTCCAGCACCAAGGGCACCACCGGATGGGCGTCCTCCAGCTTCTCCAGCACGGCTGCATCTGTGCTCCAGCCGGTTTTGGTTTTGCGCGACTTCTTGCGGTCCAGGCCGAGCTGGTCGAACAGCAGCTCGCCCAGCTGCTTGGGGGAAGCGAGGTTGAACTCCACCCCTCCGGCCGCCTCCCGGGCCTGCAGCTCCAGTGACGCCAGGCTGGCGGCCAGTTCCTGGCTCAGTTTGGCCAGCACGGCGGTGTCGATGCGGATGCCGGTGGCTTCCATGGCCGCCAGCACCGGTTCCAGCGGCAGCTCCACCTGCCGCAGCAACTCGGGCAGGGCCGGGCCCAGCTCCGCCAATTGCCGGCGCAACAGGCCGGTCAGCCGCCAGGTTAGATGTACATCCATGCCGCAATAGTTGGCGGCCTCTTTCACCGGCACAGCGGAAAAGTTGGCGCCCTTGGGTACTAGCTCCGTGAAGCTGATCGGGGTGAAGCCGAAGTTGCGCTGGGCCAGCATCTCCAGGGAGTGTTTGGCGTTGGCATCGCGCAGGTAGTCGGCCAGCAGGGTGTCCATCACCACGCCCGCCAAATTGAGGCCATGGCGCAGCAGCACCAGCCGGTCGTATTTGGCATTTTGCAGTGTTTTCGGGTGCCCCTCGCTGGCCAGCCAGGGCGCCAGGGCGCCCAACACCAGATCAAGGGGCAGCTGCGCCGCTGGCGGCTCGCCGCTGGGCTCGCGGGCCTGGGTTGGCTCGATCGGCAGCTGGCCCGCTGCGGCGGCCGGTTGGGCATCGAGCTGCTGGCTGGTGGGCTGCTGGGGGCTGATCTGGTGGGCGATGGGGATGTAGGCAAGATCGCCCAGTCCTTCGCCCCAGCAAAGCCCGATGCCCACCAGTTCGGCCTCAAAGGGGTTGAGCGCCGTGGTTTCGGTATCCAGGGCGATCGGTGCCGCCGGATCGATGGCCGCCTCCAGGCGCTGCACCAGGGCCGCCAGGGCTGGGGCCGTGGTGATTAGTTGCGGTGTCAGGGCCGGTGGCTCCGGCTTTGCCTCTGGCCAGGCCCTCGCCGTCGAAGCCGCTGCCGGCTCTACTGCCGCCTCTACTGCCGGCTCCTCCGGTGGCTGCTGCGCTGCCGTCGCTGCCGAGTCGCCGCTAGCGCCCCTGCTCTGACTGCTGCTGGCGCCATTTTCGGCATCCCTGCCGGCGCCATTGCCGCTGCTGCCAGCGGCGTTGCTGCCAGCGGCACCCGCAGACAAGAGCTGGGCAAAGTTTTGAGCTTGGCGCCCCAGGCTGTGCAGTTCCAGTCGCTCCAGGCTGGCGGCCAGGGCCTCCACGTTCACCATCCCGAGCCCCAGGCGCGGCTCGGCGGGCAGGGGGATGTCCACCAGGATCTCCGCCAGCATCCGCGAGCGATAGGCGTTTTCCCGATCGGCCAGCAGCTTCGCCTTGAGGCTCCCCTTGATCGCCCCTTGGCCATCCTTGGGGCCGGTGAGCTTGTCCAGAGTGGCGTAGACGCCATCGAGATGGCCGTTTTCCTTGAGCAGGGTGATCGCCGTTTTCGGGCCCACCCCCTTCACTCCAGGGATGTTGTCTGAGCTGTCGCCGGTGAGGGCCTTGAGATCCACCACCTCCTCCGGCGGCACCCCGAGGCGGGCGATCACCGCTTCGCGGTTGATCTGGATCGGACCGCTGCCCTTGGCATAGGGGCCACCGCCCATGTACAGCACGGCGATGTCGCGCTCGTCGTCCACCAGCTGGAACAGATCCCTATCCCCCGACAGGATGCGCACCCTCCAGCCGGTGTTGGCGGCCCGGTTGGCCAGGGTGCCGAGCACGTCGTCGGCCTCATAGCCAGGCGCCATGCACAGGGGGATGTCCAGGTCTTGGCGCAGGATCTGCTGCAGGTTGTCCAGATCGGCGAAGAACTGCTCGGGCGCCTCGTCGCGGTGGGCCTTGTAGCTGGCGTCGGCCTGGTGGCGGAAAGTGGGTTCGGCGGTGTCGAAGGCGATTACCACCCCCTGGGGGGCGAGCCCCTTGCCGTTTTCCAGCAGCGCCTTGAGAAAGCCGTAGGTCACCGAGGTGGGAATGCCCGCCTTGGTGCTCAGGCCGCCTTCTCCTCCCTTGGCAAAGGCGTAGAAGCTGCGGAAGGCGAGCGAGTGGCCATCCACCAGGAGCAGCAAGGGCTTGGCCGCCTCTGAAAGGGCAGCGCCGCCCGGATCCCCTGTGGTCATGGCCCCACTGAATTGATCTAGCAGCCTGGCAGAGGCCCGGGGCAGTCCTGGGAGCCAGTTGCGCGAAACTGGCAACAGATCTGATCTCCCAGCAGGGGCCATTGGCATGGTTCGCACCCCACGCCGCTACGCCGTTCACCTGTATTTGAGTGGTGGCCAGAGCGAATTGGTCCATTTCCCCAGCCTGGAGGCCTTTCAGCAGTGGTATGGATCAGTGCTCACCGCCTCTCCGCCGGACAGCTTCGTGACCGTGCCCCTGGCCGAGCTCGATGGGGAGTACCTGGTGCTGCGGCCCTCCAGTGTGTTGGGCCTGCGGGTGGAACCCGAATACGGGGGCCACGACGATTGAGGCGGTGCGGTAGCAACGCTTTGTTTGCCGGTTTTTTGCCAGCAGCATGGCCTGGCGCATTGCTTTCGCGGTGGCGCAATGCTTTGGCGGTGGCGCAATGCTTTGGCGGTGGCGCAATGCTTTGGCGGTGGCGCAATGCTTTCGCGGTGGCGCATTGGCCTAGCGCCAGCCACTAGAGCTGCCAGCCACCGTCTGCCGGCTCTAGTGGCAGCGCTGCAATCTGGGGAGATCCTGGCGGCGGCGACGCAACAGCAGCCAGGTGCTGAGCAGGTCTGGACCCTGGAGGCTGCCCAGCAGGGCGGCCCGCAGGCTCTTCATGATCACCCCTTTCTTCACTCCGGCTGCCTTGGCGGCGGCGCTGAGCAATTCCTGGGCTGCGGCTGCCGTTAGCTCCCCCTCGGGCAAAAGCTGTTCCAGGGCCTTCAGGGCTTCTTTGGCCCCCGGCGCAGTCAGCTGCTGCTGGGCGGCAGCATCCAGATCCGGGCAGCTGTAGAAGGGTTTGGCCTGGGAGACGCCATCGGCCAACAGGGTGAGCGAGGCCCCCAGCAGTTCGCAAAGATCGCGTTCCCAGGCGGGGTCTTCCCCGGCCCCGTAGCCCGCCGCCTGCCAGAGGGGCAGCAGCTGGTCCCGCAGGGCGTCGGGGCCCAGTTCGCGCAGCACCTGGCCGTTTAGCCAGTTGAGCTTGTCCCAGTCGAAGCGGGCTCCGGCCCGATTCACCCGCTCAAAGCCAAAAACGCTGGCGGCCTGGTCGAGGCTGAACCGCTCCCCCATCCCCTCCGGTGGAGACCAGCCCAGCAGGGTCATGTAGTTGGCCAGGGCGGAAGCCGAGTAGCCCATGTCGCGGAAATCGCTGATCGAGGTGACCCCGTCGCGTTTGGAGAGCTTGCGCCCCTCCCGGTTCAAGATCAGGGGCGTGTGGGCGAATTGGGGCTGGGGCAGGCCCAGGGCTTCGTAGAGCAGCAGCTGCTTGGCGGTGTTGGCGATGTGGTCTTCGCCGCGAATCACGTGGCTGATCTCCATGGCGGCGTCGTCCACCACCACCACCAGGTTGTAGAGGGGGTCGCCAATCTGGTCGTGGCGGGCGCGG
The DNA here is from genome assembly GCA_044375975.1 of Prochlorococcaceae cyanobacterium. Lineage (GTDB taxonomy): Bacteria > Cyanobacteriota > Cyanobacteriia > PCC-6307 > Cyanobiaceae > UBA5018. Next base: position 33,715 of record JBILLQ010000011.1, on the reverse strand, counting down.
CGGGCGATCACCATGTCGCCGCCCAGGTCGGCACCGCTCCAGCGCATTTCGCCCCGCACCATGTCCGGCCAGCTGATCGTGCGAGCGTCGTCGATGCGGAAGCGGATCACCGCCTCGCGACCCTCGGCGATGAACTGCTGTTGCTGTTCAGGGCTGAGCTGGCGATGGCGGTTGTCGTGGCGAGGGGCCTGCTTGGCCGCGGCCTGCAGCTCGCGCATGCTGGTCAGCTCAGCTTCCGTGGCGTAGCAGCGGTAGGCGTGACCGCTGTCCAGCAGCTGCTGGATCGCCAGCCGATGCAGCTCGATCCGCTCGCTCTGGATCACCGGTGCGCCATCCCAGGCCAGGCCCAGCCAGCTGAGGCCATCGAGAATGTTGTCGGTGAATTGCTGCTGGCTGCGCTCCCGGTCGGTGTCTTCTATGCGCAGCAGAAACTGACCACCGTTGTGACGGGCGAACAGCCAATTGAAAACCGCCGTGCGGGCTGTGCCGATGTGCAGGCTGCCGGTGGGGCTGGGGGCCAGGCGGACGCGAATCGGCCGTGGGGCTGAGGAAATCTCAGTTACCTCGGGCACTGCAGTTACCTCGGACACTGCAGGCACTTCAAGCATTCCTAGATTAAAAAACGGGACTGACGGGGCTCGAACCCGCAACTTCCGCCGTGACAGGGCGGTGCTCTAACCGATTGAACTACAGTCCCAAGAAGCCAGTGAGGCTACCTAGCCATTTAGGCTATTATCGGTGAATTAATCAACCGATGCTCATAAATTAACCACCTGTTGCTGGTGAATTAATTATCCGAGATGAAACTTCATTTTGAAGCTTCGTTTTTAAGGCTCGTGGGGAAGTTGTTACCAACCACACCGACGACCTCAAAAGTATCCACGATGGCGGGCCCGATCGTCAACTTTTGAACCCCAGGGCGAGGTGTCTTGGTTGTGATCGAGCTCGCCAGCGGATCAAGGCCGAAAACCGGCCGGTTCGATCAGGCGTACCTGATTGCCCCGGGCTGTGAATTCACGGCCTTGGTCGCTTTGCACGACGACGCGACCGCCTGACTTGACGCGGATGACACGGGCACGAACCCAACCCAGAGCAGCGGATTCGAGCACCTTGACCACGTCACCAGGTTGCAGATCCAACTCCATCTTCGGAACCAGGAAACAACAAGGGGGGACATCGAACGCGCCGTGGAGGACTTGAACCCCCGGCATCAGGTTTTGGAGACCTGCGTTCTACCAACTGAACTAACGGCGCAGGGCCGATGTCCCCATAAAAACTAGAAGCTTGCGCCTCAGCGATCGAAGCGTTGCTTCACCCGTGTGGCTTTACCCACCCGGTCACGCAGATAGAAGAGCTTCGCCCGACGCACTTTACCGCGTCGCTCAACCTTCACAGAAGCCACCTGGGGGCTGTGAAGCATGAACACCCGCTCCACGCCGACACCTTGGAAGATGCGGCGCACGGTGATGGTCTCGTTGAGACCGCCGTGGCGCTTGGCGATCACCACCCCTTCGTAGGGCTGTACCCGCTCTTTGCTGCCCTCGCGGATCAGCACGCCCACTTTGACAGTGTCGCCTACATAGATCTGGGGCAGGTCGCTCTTCAGCTGCTCCGCCTCGAAGGCGAGGATCAGCTCGCGGCCCTTGAGCTTGCCTTTGCTGGCAAAAGCGCCGCTTGCAGGCTCGGGAGAGCTGGTGGTTTCAGCGGCGCTGGCGCTGCCTGTGTTTTCGTCTGTGCTGTCCGCTGCCATCACCTGGGTTCTCGCGTGTCCGGCCAAACCACCAGTGTACCGGCTCAACCACCCCCCTCCCTGCCACCCCTTCCCCATTGGCGCCGCAGTCGATCCAGGGCCATCCCCGCGCCGCTGGCCAGCATCCAGAGCAGTCCGGCGCCATTCAGGGCCACGTAGAGGGTTTCGCCATGGGCTCCGAACCAGGGGCGCAGCCACTCGCCCTCGTGCAGAGCCATCAGCCAATGGGCTTGGTCCCGATCCAGGCCGCCCCAATCCCGCAACAGTCGGTAACCGGTGCCGCTGAGCACGGTGATCGCCAGGGGCAGCGCCACCAGGGGGGCCAGGCCGCCATGGGCGCGGCGCAGCGAGACCAACAGGGAGTTGGGAATCGCCATGGCACCACGAGATCCTCTAAGAATGTATTGATTACTTGAAGCCCAGCGGCCGGTGCGTTTCCTATGAATCTGTTCGCCGACCTGCTGGCTAACAACAAAGGCGCCCGCCCTGGCAAAGACGAGCGCCAGGCCGGCAAGGGGGGCCTAACGGCCAACAAAAGCGCCGTTCTGGAGCTCGGACCCCGAATTCAGAAGGGGCGTCGCGGCGTGGAGATCAAGTCTGCCCGCGAGCTGGAGATCATGCGCCGCGCCAGTCGCATCGTGGCCACTGTGCTGCGGGAGATCGAGCAGCTGGCGGCGCCGGGGATGAGCACCGGCGATCTGGATCGCTACGCCGAGCGCCGCATCCGGGAGCTCGGGGCGGTGCCCAGTTTCAAGGGCTATCACGGCTTCCCGGCCAGTATCTGCGCCTCGATCAATAACGAAGTGGTTCATGGCATCCCCAGTGACAAGCGGGTGATCCAGGCCGGCGATCTGCTCAAGGTGGATACCGGCGCCTATTTCGACGGCTATCACGGCGACAGCTGCATCACCATTTGCGTCGGTGAGCAAACCCCGGAGTCGGCTCGCCAACTGGCCAAAGTGGCCCAGGAATCGCTCATGCAGGGCCTGCGCCAGATCAAGGCCGGCAACAGCCTGCTCGATATCGCCGGCGCCGTTCAAGACCACGTGGAGGCCCATGGCTTCGCGGTGGTGGAGGACTACACGGGCCACGGCGTTGGCCGCAACCTGCACGAAGAGCCCTCGGTGTTCAACTTCCGCACCCGCGACCTGCCCAACATCAAACTGCGGGCCGGCATGACCCTGGCGGTGGAGCCAATTCTTAATTCCGGCAGCAAGGCCTGTCGCACCCTCGCCGATCGCTGGACCGTGGTCACCGTCGATGGCGGCTTCTCCGCCCAGTGGGAGCACACGATCGCCGTCACCAGCGACGGCTGCGAGATCCTCACCGATCGCGACTTTTAAAACCGGCCGCGACTTCTAAGTGGGCCGCCACTTTTGAACCGGCCGCGACTTTTAACTCGGCAGCTGTATCTAAATAGACGGCGATGTCAGCTGGTAGCTCGCGTCGGCTGGCGGGCCATGTGAGCCATTTGGATGTATTGGTCATTGCCTGATCTCAGCCGGGGGCTGGGTCAGCTATTGGCTCTGGTGAGTAGCCGGGCATATAGCCAGCGGCTCAGCAGGGTGAGGGGCATCAATGCATAGACCAGGGGATTGGGGCTGACCAGGATCAGTTTCAGGCCCAGGGATGCTTGGAGCAGGATCTGGCCGGCCACGAAGTCGGCATCCATCAGGCCCACCGGGTTGAGTGCCGAGCGAAATGGTCCCAGTACCAGCCGGCGGATGCACAGCTGCTTGCCTAAATCCAGGGCTCGCAGGCTCAGTAGCTGGCCCAGCAGCCTTTTGCTGATCTCATAGAGCGGGCTGAAGGCCGGCTCGATTTCTGCCTCCGAGGTGTTTACCCACACCTCCGGGCGCCGCCGCTGGGCTGGCCGCCCGCCACTCTGCTCCGCGAACATTTTCTGCTCCGCGAACAGTTCCAGCAGCCGCCAGCTGCTGAGGGCATTTACCTCCAGGGACAACTCGGTGGCCCCACGACTGCGCTGGCCATGCACATTGATGCCGTGGTTCAGCACCAGCAGGTCTACTTCGGCCAGCAGCTCGGCCAGCTCGGCTTCCGCGCCCAACCGCCAGCGCACCTGGCGCAGGGGGATTGGCTCGCCGTTGACGTCGGTAAGCACCAGGGGCTGATCGCCGCTGCTGAGGGCGATCAGCTGGGCTCCGCGGCGATGCCACTGGCGCAGCAGGGCCTGGCCCAGGGCGCCGCTGGCCCCGGTGATCGCCACGCTGAGCGGTGGGTTTAGCGGTGGGGTGTCGAGCTCAGGCATTAACGGTTGGCGGGGCCCAAAGCCAGGGGGCAATCTTGGGTGATGAATCGGACAGCTTCTGGATGATGGACGTTGGCAACCCTGTGATTGGCCTGGTTCCCCTGTTCGCGCCCTATTGCGGTGGTGTGGAGCGGCAGCAAGACCTGGCCACCGCCCTGGCCCTCCATGGCCAGGGCGGCCTGCGCGGCGTTCGCCCCTTGGAGGATGGCTCCAGCCATGTGTTCGAGCTGATCTGGAGCGGCGAGCGTGCCCCCCAGGATCCGGCCAGCTGTCAGCTCAGTTTCCCGACCATGCCGGCGATTCGATACAACTTCCAGGTGCCCTGCCACCAGCTGATTCGCTGGCTGATGGATGGCCGCAGCCAGGCGTTGCCGGAGGAGTTTTGGCCCTGGCTGCTGGAGGAACGTTGCCTAGATTGGCTGGCCAACGGCAACCCCGATCAGGTGGATTGATGGCCCCCATCCTGTTAGTTGGTTCCTGTGTCCCCTTTGGCGGCAAGTCAGCGGTGGTGCTGGGACTGGGGCGTCAGCTGCTCAGGCGTGGGGTGAAGCTGCTTTTTGGCAAACCCCTGGCCGCCGATCTCGAGGCCGGCGTCCCCTCCGCTGCCGGCGTCTCCCCCGATGCATTGCCCCTGGATGCCGATGTGAGTTTTGTCGGCGCCACCCTGGGCCTCCCCGCCAGCCAGTTGCTGCCCTCGGTGGATGTGCTCGATCGGGCCTCGGCGGAACGGCGGCTGCTGGCCGGCAATCTGCAGCCCGGCGGCGGCTTTGAGGCCCTGCGCCAGCAACTGCAGGCGGACGGCGACGCTGTGGCCCTGCTGGAGGCCGGTGGCAGCCTCCACGAGGGACTGCTTTATGGCCTCAGCTTGCCCCAACTGGCCCAGGGCTTGCAGGCGCCGGTGCTGCTGGTGCATCCCTGGCGTGACAGCCGCAGCCTCGACCCGCTGCTGGCCGCCCGCGATCAGTTGGGGGACCTGCTGGTGGGCGTGGTGCTGAACGCGGTGGAGCCCGATGCCGTGCCGGCCCTGCGCGAGCAGGTGGCGCCAGCTCTGGAGCGGCTTGGTTTGCCCGTGTTGGGGGTGATGCCCCGCAGCCCCCTGCTGCGCAGCGTCACGGTGGGGGAGCTGGCTCGCCGCCTCGATGCCCGGGTGCTCTGTTGCCGCGATCGGCTCGATCTGCTGGTGGAAACGCTTTCGATCGGGGCGATGAACGTCAACGCCGCCATGGAGTTCTTCCGCCGCCGCCGCAACATGGCCGTGGTCACCGGCGCCGATCGCACCGATATCCAGCTGGCGGCCCTGGAGGCCTCCACCCAGTGCTTGATCCTCACCGGTGCGGGAGAACCGCTGCCCCAACTGTTGAATCGCGCTGAGGAGCTCGATGTGCCCCTGTTGAAGGTGGACCACGACACCCTCACCACCGTGGAGTTGATCGAACACGCCTTCGGCAACGTGGGTATCCACGAATCGGTGAAGGCCACCTATGCGCTGCGACTGGTGGAGGAATCCTGTGATTTCAGCCCCCTGTTCGCCCGCATGGGCCTGCCTGGCTGACCGGAGCCCCGGTGTTCCCGGCAACACTGCTAGCTTCGCGGGGCAGGCGGTGGGCTACTGGTGACGCGGTCCCTGGATTTTTTGAATATCGATCGCATCGATACCCTTGCCCAGGAGCTGGCCATGCTCCAGGACCGCAGCCAGCGTCGCATCGCCATCCTTGGCAGCCGCCATGTGCCGGTGGTGTCGTTGCACCTGGTGGAACTGGTGGCCCGCTCCCTGGCCCAGGAGGGGCATCGCCTGATCACCTCCGGCTCCCAGGGGGTGAATTCCGCCGTGATTCGCAGTGTCTTGGAGGTGGCCCCTGGCCAGCTCACCGTGCTGCTACCCCAGAGCCTCGATCGTCAGCCCGGCGAATCCCGCGAGCAGCTGGAGCAGGTGTTGCACCTGGTGGAGAAGCCAGAGCACGATGAAATGCCCCTGCCGATGGCCAGCAGCCTCTGCAACCAGGACATCATCAACCGCTGCGATCAATTGATCTGCTACGCCTTCCATGACAGCGAAACGCTGCTGGCCAGCTGCCGCATCGCCGAGGACATGGGCAAGGTGGTGAGCCTGATGTTCTTCGATTGAGGGGTCAGCTAGCTGGCTGGGTCAGCTAACTACGGTGCCTCTACCTGGCGGGTCAGCCCTGGCTGGAGCGGCTATCTCCATGGGGTAGTACCTGCAGACGGCTGCCCTCGCGGCCCATCACGATTACGGCGCTGCCGCTGGTCAGGGGCCGGCCTGGCTCCAGGTTGCGAGCTGCCCAGCTCTGGCCCTGCCAGCGCACCCGGCCCTCGCCGCGCTGGTCGAAGGCCGTGATCACCTCCGCCAGCTCCGCGCCGGCCGCCGGTGGAATCGCCCGCTCCCCCATGGCCATCGACCAGCGCCTCACCAGGCCGTAGGCAACCCCCACCAGCGCGGCGAACACCAGCAGCTGCCCCCCCAGCGGCAGCAGCGGTGCGCTGCCGCTGAGCAGAGTCAGCAGCAGGGCCGCCAGCCCGCCCACCAGCAGCAGGCCGTCGCTGTCCAAACCGATCAGCACCGCTGTCAGCAGCAGGCCCGCCAGCCCAAGCCAGAGGAGGGGTGGCATCTAAATCGGGCCCAGGCGGTGGAACCGCCCCATCCTGCCCCTGGTTTGGCAAATAAGAATCAAGCCCATGGCGGCCAGCATGCGGTGGGCAGGTGTCGGTGGGCATTGACGGCCCTGCCTAGGGTTCGGCCAGTGGTGATCCAGGGATGGAAGCGCTTTTTGTGCCGGTGTTGGTGGTGCTGGCAGCCCTCGGTATCAGGGGCGTGAAGGTGACCAGCAGCAGCCGCTCGATGCTGGTGGAGCGGCTTGGCAAGTACAACCGCCAGCTCTCGCCTGGCCTCTCCCTGGTGATTCCGGGGCTGGAGCGGGTGGTGAGCCACGAATCGCTCAAGGAGCGGGTGCTCGACATCCCGCCCCAGCAATGCATCACCCGTGACAACGTTTCGATCGAGGTGGATGCGGTGGTGTACTGGCAGTTGCTGGAACATGCCCGCGCCTACTACGCCGTCGACAACTTGCAGGCGGCGATGGTGAACCTGGTGCTCACCCAGATCCGCGCCGAGATGGGCAGGCTCGACCTCGATCAAACCTTCACCACCCGCTCCGAGGTGAATGAGGCCCTGCTGCAGGAACTGGACCAGGCCACCGACCCCTGGGGCGTGAAGGTGACCCGGGTGGAGCTGCGGGATATCAAGCCCACCAAGGGGGTGCAGCAGGCGATGGAGCAGCAGATGACCGCCGAGCGGGAGAAGCGGGCGGCGGTGCTGCGCTCCGAGGGGGAGAGGGAATCCCAGGTGAATGCGGCCCGGGGTCGGGCCGAGGCCCTGGTGCTCGATGCCAAGGCCAAGCAGGAGGCCCTGCTGCTGGAGGCCGACGCCCAGGCCAAGCAGCAGTTGCTGCTGGCCCAGGCCCGGGCCGCCGCGGCCAATGAGCTGGCGACGGTGATCGAAACCCACCCCGCCGCCGCCGAGAGCCTGCGGCTGCTGCTTGCCAAGGACTGGATGGCCATGGGCGAGAAGTTGGTCAATGCCCCCGCCGGCAGCGTGTTGATGGTGGATCCCCAAAGCCCGGCCAGCCTGCTGGCGGCCCTGAAGGGCTTGCAGGAGAAGGGCTGAGCCGGCCTAGTCTGCTTTTGGTCGACGCGATTGATGGACTATCAACCCCCAAGCCACCTGCTCGGAGTACTGCAGAAAATTGAGTACGAAGAGGCGTTGTCCGATCAGGATCCCAGATATGTGGATTCGCAGGAAGCGCGGGGCAGCGAAAAAACCTTCACCCGCCTGGCGCGCAAGTTTGGCTGGGATCCCGCCAGCAATGCTTTCTTCGCGCCCTATGAAAAGCACATCCTGTTCTTTGGCCATATCGGCATCGGCAAGACCACCGAGTTGCGCCGTTATGCGGTGCAGCTGAACGCATCGAGGCGGTTTTATGTGGTGGAGGTGGATGTGTTGGCCAAGTTGGACCGCAACAACCTGCAGTACACCGAAGTGCTGATGGCCATGGCTGAAACCTTGCTGGAACGGCTCGATGGTGACGGCTTTGATTTGGGGGCAGAGGCCCTTGAGCCCCTGCAACGCTGGTTTGGCAACGTGGTGGAAACCCAGGCCACAACAAAGGAGTTGAGTGAGGAACTCAAGACGGTGGCCGAGGGGGGTGGCGGGATCCCTGGCCTGATCAAGCTCTTGGCCACGTTTACGGCCGCCTTCAAGACCGGATCCAGCCATAAGAGTGAATGGCGGCGTGAAATTCGCAATGATTTCACCACCCTGGCCCAGGCCTTCAATACTCTCATTCGTAGGTCAGAGGCCCACTTGGTGCGGGAGGCTCGGGCCGAGCGGCTGCTGTTTCTGATCGATGGCACCGACAAGATGCGCGGCGAAGATACCCAGCAATTCTTCGTGCAGGATGCGGAGCAGTTGCTGGCCATCGCAACCCTGGTGATCTATACGGCGCCGCTGCATTTGAAGTACGACGGGCGTCTCGGCGGCAAGCTCGATGCCGATATTGTCTTGCCGATGATGAAGCTGTACGAGCGAGATGGCCGCCCCTTTGAAGCCGGATGGAGAACGATGCGCCAGCTGCTGCTATTGCGAGCCGACCGTTGTTTGTTTGCGAGCGATGCTGAGGTGGATCGCTTGGTGGAGTTCAGCGGCGGCCATCCACGGGAGCTGTTGCGTCTGCTGAAACTCTGCTGTGAGCTGGCCGAGGATCGGATTGATGCCAGCGTGGTGCAAACGGCGATTGAAAAACTGGCGGCCGACTATCGCTATTTCCTCAAGCCGGCGGATTACGTCTTGCTCAAGACGATCGACAGCAAGCCTGCCGATGGTGGCAACGACGAACAAGCGCAGCAGTTGTTGCATCGCTTGGCCTTGCTGCAATACAACGACGGCACCTGGCGCCGCTGCCATCCGGTGGTGCGCACCCTGGAGGGCTACGGGGCGGCAGGCGGCTGAGCCGGAACCCCTTCCACCATGGTGCGTTCTGCCTTCGCGATCGAACAAGCGAGGCTGGCTGAAGCCCGCCAGCTGCCGGGGCCGTGCCACGACGACTTTCTTCGCCTCAGCCGCACCCTGATCCATGGGCCCCCGTTTCAGTGGCTGCTGGTGGAGGCGGCGGATGAGGGTTTGCGGCGGCAGGTGCTGGAAGCCCTGGACCGGGTGCTTCAGTGCGCGGGATTGCGGAGCGATCGGCTGCCGCTGAGCGCCAAGATTCTCGATGTGCCGATGCTGGAAGCCCGGCTGGTGAACAACGCGCGCCAGGCGCCTGTGGTGCATGTGATCGGCCGCCCGGGCTGGTTTGACGCCGCCCGCTGGGAAGCCTTCAACACCCGCCGGGAGCGCCTGGCCGCCAAGGCCCGGGCCAAGTTGGTGTTCTGGCTGGATGGGGAGGCGATCGCCCTGGCCTCCCGCAGTGCGCCCGACCTGTGGGCCTGGCGGAGCGGCGTGTATGCCTTCCTGCCCGCAGCCGCACCCGCACCCCCACCTGGAGCCCAGCCCGCCCCCGGTGGGGAAAAACCCTTGCCAATGCCCTCCCCCAGTGCCCATCTGGGCGTGGACACCCGCTCGATGGCCGAGCGCAGCCGCCGGGTGGCGGAGATCAGGGCCTGGCTAGAGGGCAACCCGGAAGCACCCGATGAGCTGCGCATCACCCTGGTCGACGAGCTGGGCCGGCTGCTGTTCAGTCTGGGGGATTTGGATGAAGCCCTGGCCCATTGGCGCGAGGTGGAGCTGCCCCTCCATCAGCGGCTGGGGGATGCCAGGAGCCAGGCCATCACGATGGGGCAGATCGCGGACATCCTGCAAGCGCGAGGGCAGCTGGAAGAGGCTCTGCGCATCCGTCAGGAAGTGGAACTATCGGTGTTTGAACGCCTGGGAGACTTGCGCGAGAAGGCCATCGCGATGGGGCGGATTGCGGACATCCTGGACGCGCGAGGGCAGCTGGATGAGGCGCTGCGCATCTATCAAGAAGAGCTACTACCGGTGTTTGAACGCCTGGGAGATGTGAGCTCGAAGGCCATCACGATGGGGCGGATCGCGGACATCCTGCAAGCGCGAGGGCAGCTGGATGAGGCACTGCGCATCTATCAAGAAGAGGCACTACCGGTGTTTGAACGCCTGGGAGACTTGCGCTCGAGGGCCATCACGATGGGGAAGATCGCGGACATCCTGCGAGCGCGAGGGCAGCTGGATGAGGCACTGCGCATCTATCAAGAAGAGGCACTACCGGTGTTTGAACGCCTGGGAGACTTGCGCGAGAAGGCCATCGCGATGGGGCGGATTGCGGACATCCTGGAAGCGCGAGGGCAGCTGGATGAGGCGCTGCGCATCTATCAAGAAGAGCTACTACCGGTGTTTGAACGCCTGGGAGACTTGCACAATAAGGCCACCACGATGGGGCGGATCGCGGACATCCTGCAAGCGCGAGGGCAGGAAGACCAAAAGCCACCGCCCGCCTTACCGCCTTAGAACAGCTTCAGCCCGCCACTAGCTCCCTCAGCCCCCCAAAACCCCGCGCAGCCCTTCGCTGTAGAGGATGGCGGTGCAGAGGATGGCGCCGGCCCAGCAGAGGCTGCGCAGCGGCGGCAGGTTGGCCACATAGGCGCCGATGTAGCCGAGCCGCAGTGCTGGGTGCAGCCAGGCGGCCAGCAGCGCCAAGCCCGCCGGGGCCGCCCCATTGTGGACAGCCTGCAGGGCCAGTAGGCAGGCCGGGGCGTGCAGGGTGAAGGCCTCAAAACTGTTTTGATGGGCCCAGTTGGCCCGCTTGCCCCAGGCCGGCAAGCGCTCGAACATCGCCCGCGGCGCCGCCAGGTCGGCCGGGGTGAAATCCGCCTGGGAGCGGGCCGCCCCCAGGGGCACCAGGCTGGCGATCACCACCGCACCGGCCAGCACCAACGACCAGGCGTAGGCGCCGCCGCCATGCAGGGCCAGCGTTGCGGCGCTGCTGGATCCAGCCCCCGCGGCCTCCACCGCAAAGGGAAGCAAGGCCAGCAGGGCGGTGAACGGCAGCGGTACAGGCATGGAAGCTTCTGGGGGCGGGCCCTCTACTTCTAGGGTTTTCTAGGGTGGGGGTGCGCAGCTCCTTTGTTCCACTCCATGGCCGACACCTTCTCCTTCGACGTGGTGAGCGATTTCGATCGCCAGGAGCTGGTGAACACCCTGGATCAGCTGCGCCGCGATGTGGGCCAGCGCTACGACCTCAAGGATTCCAAGACCGAGATCGAACTGGAGGAGCTCAGCCTCACAATCACCACCGCCAGCGACATGACCCTCGATGCGGTGGTGGATGTGCTGCGCCAGAAGGCCACCAAGCGCAACCTCTCCCTGAAGATCTTCGATTTTCAGAGCCCCGAGCCGGTGGGTGGCAACCGGGTGCAGCAGCTGGTGAAGCTGCGCAAGGGCCTCAGCCAGGAGCTGGCCAAGCAGCTCTCCAAAACCCTGCGCGATCAGCTCAAAAAGATCACCGTGTCGATCCAGGGCGACAGCCTGCGCATCACCGGTAAAAGCAAAGACGACCTGCAACAGGCGATCCAGCTGCTCAAGGGCCAAGACCTGGAGGTGCCGCTGCAGTTCGAGAACTACCGCTGAGCTGGGCCCTGCTGCCCGGCTGCCCTACCACCAGCTTGAATCGGCGGCCAAGACCGCGATGCCGCATCGGCGATCCGGCTGTTTTCCTCGGCGTCTATGACGCCGCTGTAGAAGAGGCGGAGATCAGCAAGGCGTTCGAGAGCGGCACGGTGGATGCCCTGGCGCGGCGCATGGAGGACCAATGCCGAGCCCTACCTGAAGCTGGTGGCCGTGCTGCACCGGGACAGCAGTTGATCAAGCCTTTCGCCACGCCGTGCATAGCGTTAGGACAAATCGCCCTCACCCCCAATCCGAACCCATGACATCCCTCCCCCATCTGATCACCTGCACACCCGGCGTTCGCAGCGGCAAGGCCTGCCTGGCCGGCACCCGCATCACTGTGTCGGATGTGCTCGAATATCTCGCCAGCGGCATGAGCCAGGAGGAGATTATGGCTGATTTCCCTGACCTCAGAAAAGAACATATTCAGGCGGTATTGCGTTATGCCGCTGAACGCGAGAAGCGGCTCAGTGAGCTCACGGTGGCCTGAGCCGCATCATGGCAGGCCGTTTGCTTCTGGATGAGAACCTGAGCCCACGACTTGCTGCGGCACTCTCGGAATTGTTTCCGGGCAGCGTCCACGTGCGTGATGTTGCGTTGAAGGGCGAGAGCGATCATCAGATCTGGGCCTTTGCCGCTGAGAATGGTTATACCATCACCACTAAAGATGACGACTTTCGTGGTCTGAGCTTGCTGCGCGGCGCGCCTCCGAAGGTGATCTGGCTGGTGGTGGGGAATACCAGTACCGCTGAGATCCTGCAGATTCTGCTGAATCACACCACCGCCATCGAGGGCTTCATCACCGAACCCACCACCTCCCTGCTCACGCTGCGTAAACCCTGAGTCATGGCCCTCCCCGGCATCACCAGCTCCAACGAGTTCTATGCCGCTGCCATTACATCAGCGATTCGCTGGATCGGCTATTCTAGATGATCTGGGAGGGCCACCCCAAACGCGACGACGCCACAGCCCAGCTGCCCCTGGCTGACGCCGGGGATGCTTACCACGCCAGCTTTCGGCTGACTCCTTTGAAGGCGCATCTAATTGACTGAGACCCATGCTTCGGCAAGGGTTCTCAGAGATGCGTCGGTCAGTCAGGGGCCAAGCAGGATCCCCGCCTCGCCAATGAGTTCTTTACCAGTCTCACCCCAACCTGGCCGCGCGATTGCGCATTGCGTAGGGTTTATGCTCGCCTTCAGGCCTTGGTAGAGATTGATGTGCTGGTAGCCCAGGCCCTCGGCCTCAGCCTGGAAGAATTGATCACCATCTACCGCGTGCAGTTCCCGGTGATGCAGCAATACGAACGCGACACCTGGTATGACACGGGCGGCCGCATTGCTTTCACCGCCAGCAAGGGGCTCACCGGCCTTGGCTTCTCCCGCAATGGCAGAGGGCGTGGGGCGAATAAGGAGATCGCCTGGGAAGATATCGCTGATATGAAGACCGGCTGCGTTTTTCCCACGATCGTTGATGACAAGCTGCCTGGGGGGCCGGTGGGGCGGACAATTATCTACTTGTCGCCGTGTGATCGGTGTGATCGGGTTGTGGATTATCGGATGGTTTGGGGATACTTTGAGGCGAGTGGCTATCAGCCATGACCACCCGTGATCTAGCCATCGCAACCATACCTATCGCCTAACCATCCAGACTATTCTTTGATCACAAGCCTAATCTGTAATATCTTGCTTGGTTTCGATGTTGAGAAGATTTTGGCAAAAATCAATTAGTAATTTAAGCATAGGGCTGTCCCTGGCTGACTTACTGATCCAGCTGTCATCTTTCAAGGTAGCCAGGTTAGATTTTCCGGGCTTTAGCAGACTTGCGACAGAGGCTATTATCGCCTTCTGCTTATCAAATGGCGCCACCCGATTGGCCCCTTCAGATTTTCTTCGAAGTGATTTACGTAGTCCAATGCATTAGCAACAAAAGAAGGATAAACTATTTTGCCACACTGCAAGATGAGATCCTCAACCACTCCTGCATTAAGATTATTGGGAAATACAAAGATTCCGGCGGAAGGGCCAGGGCTGCCTCTATTTATGGTCCCTGGTTTTTCGGGAAAGCTGGGAAAATAGCCAACAAATCCATCACGATACTGCTTAGTTTTTTCTCGCAGATCTTCATTGTCTGCGTCGACAAATACAGCAAAAGCTGCTAATTCATTGTGCAACTCGGTAGCGTCAAAAATGGCTTTGACGTGCTTGATAAGGTTGCTGCCTTCGCCTTGGTGCAAAAGCACTGAAATACTGTCGTTATAAAGTAAGGAAGGTATGTTAGAACGCCTGTAGATATCACCACTAGTAGCTGGGGAATAAGCAGGAACCACATCGCTACGTCTTATCCAAATATCATCTAGGGTATCAACCTTGCCATTCCATAGAGCCATGCCAAGGAAATTCCGTAGAACTTGTCGGACAATAATCTGATCAGAGTCGCCTTCGACAGCGAAAAAAGCATATTTACGGTTCATGACCTGATCTCGAGCCCAAGCTCTTCTCGGATAACGCTGAGTGTCTCATGTGAAAACCGTTTGACTTTCACTTTTCCATTGCTGCGTTCAAGTCGATACATCACCAAGTCGTTAGGGTCTTGAACTGACGCAATTAGTGCATCTATAGCCTCAAGGCTATGAGTGGTCGTAAAGAGCTGGACATTCATTTCCCTGCAGGCATTATGCAACCATTGAAAGGTTGACTTGAGAGCTTCAACATGAATTGCTGATTCGATTTCATCGACAAGCAAGATTCCGCCACTTACGGTTGCCAGGGTGGCGCCCGTGATCAAAGCCCGCCTCATCCCATCACCAAAGGTGCTTAATGGTGTTAATCCAAGCCGGCTATGGTTTACATAAACGATTGCTTCACCTCGCGGCTTCTTGAGTATTTGAAGGTCTATGATGTCTGGATCGAAATCGCGAAGAAGCCTGATGACTGTCTGCTTGACATCGCTGAAAACGGATTTAGATATGGCTTCTACATCTGCATTGCGTATGCGATGGCTGAATGGTGTGATTGTTTCTACTTCTATGGAGGTGCTGGAAGCATTCTGAGGGGCAGGCCCTCTACCAGATTCCCATATATCGGTACTAAAATGATATTCATTGATAGTTGATCCAAATAAATTTTCCTGCCTATCTTCAACTTTAGCCCTAAGTTCCAGCCTCGCCCCCTTTCTTGAAACGCTTGTGCCGAAAGCTTCTTCGTCTGTGTTTGACTGATCCGACTCAGCATCTTCAAAAAGCCCCTCTATCTCAGTGAATCTAGCTACGACTTCTCTTATTGGGCAACAGCCTTTCCCGCTAACCCGCGTTTTGCGCACTGATGATATTGAGCTTGTATCAATTAATTCATCATGTGGAAATAGCCAGCTAAGTCCTTCTATAAGAACTGATCTTGAGTTTGAGATTTCTCTGCGCCTGACAACGTCGAACCACTCGCTTGGGCGCAGAGGGCGGGCATATGTTGCCAATGCTTCCAGAACGCTTGTTTTTCCACAGTTATTGCGTCCAACCAGAATGTTAATGCGTCCAAGTTGGTTTAGATCAATGTTTTTTATGCCTCTAAACTGGTGGACCGAAAATGAATCTAGCGGCAGCATTTTGAATCAGTCTCGCTTGAAAACCAAATAGAGAATGTCGGTTCCTGCATGGGCGTGAATTTAAGCCCCTTTAACATCTTAGCCTGCTCCTGCGATTTGGTAATATTTCCAACATCCGGAGGTGCCTTGAGTAATCCGAGGTTTTCAATGGCTCGACAATTTGTAGTATGCATGTCTTGGTTTGGTCTTGAGGTGTGGTGCTGGGTTCAGCAACGATGGTATCAGTCTAGAGAGCCGGGAGATTTTGGAAAATCGCCATTAAGCCTGATCAGTATTTATTCATCACTCGGGCTTGTCAATGTCCACCTTGGCGACGAACTGATTAAATTTAATTAACCCCATAGATGTGGCATGGCCCTTATTCTAGCCCAGATCTTTCAACTCAGGCCCAAATGCTCAGCGATCCGAACCAAGAGCGCCTAAATCTGATCCAGTCGCGCTTCTAGGCTGGCAATTTCGATGGCTGTTGGGGCCGCCTTCGATGGGCTGGATCGAGGTTCGGGAACTTCACCGCCCCGAATACGCACGATCAGGGCCGGCTTGGTTAGGCTGTTGTAGCCCTTGAGGTTCTTTTACTTGCAGAGCGCCTCGAGGTCCCGCACGCTCAAGGCCTCTAGGCCATCGACAAGCTCACCGGCCACCCTGGTTCAGCTGCGGCAGGTTTGCCCGCTGCGCCTAGTGGCGGTCACTTAGCTGCTCGAAGCGTTGCTTGCCTGTGCGCCAGCGGTTGACGAAATTGATCACCGCCTGATAATCCCCTCCGTCGTCGCCAGCGAGCTGGAGCAGGTGGTCGCCGCAAAGCCATCCGCATCTCCTTTCACACCATCACACCGGGCTTCAGGGGGCGGTTGCGGCGGGGGCCACACCATGGATGAGGCCTACATCGCCTCGGTTCGCCAGCAGTTGCAGATCGCCGCATTGGGCCGTTCAGCCACCGGTGAATGGATTCAAAAGGCGAACCCCGGTGTTGGCGAAATCCACCACATTGCGTGTCACCACCGTCAGCTCATGCAGCATCGCGATGGCAGCGATCTGTTTGTCTATGGCGTGCTGGGGATCCGGTACACGTAGGCGGCCCCAGACCTGAGCAGCATCGCTATCCAGTGCCAATACCCGATCTCCGTAATCGTGCAGCACCTGATCAAGCCACTGTTCAAGCACCCCAGCCTGCTGACGATCACCACGATGGCGAATCAGCTCCACGCCACGCCGTAGCTCGCCAATCGTAACCGCCGCGAGAAAGATCGGCCTGTTGTTGTTAGAAGCATCCTCCCAGAAGGCGATCACGCCAGGATCAGCACGACGGCCCTTACGCGCCTCGCTGATCACATTGGTGTCAACCAATAACATGGCAAGTGGTGTCAACCAATAACATCCAAGGCCTCTGTGGTGTCAACCGGCCGCTCGAAATCAGTATCGCGGCCCACGTTGGGCATGGCGCTCAGTAGTTCGGCCAGATTGCGGCGTGGAGGCGTCAGCAAAGCAGTCGCCAAGATTGCCCGATGTTCAGCCTCGGCGCTGCGTCCATGGGCTCCGGCCCGCTTCTTCAGGGCCTGCACGAGCCCATCATCTACGCCGCGCACCAGTAGATCAGCCATCAACCTCCAGTACAACTGCTATCAATGATAGCGGCGCCTTTGTGGTGATGTACGCCATGCCTCAATCGAGACCAGAATCGCTCACCCCCACCCTCTCGGCGATCTGCAGCAGCAGGGTCTCCATGCGATCCAGCCTGGCCTGGATCAGGGCTGCCTTGTTGAGGCCGGTGTAACCCTTGAAGCCCCGCTCTTTACAGAGCGCCTTCAGTTCCTTCACGCCCAGCTTCTCCAGCCCCTCCGCCAGTTCTCCAGCGACCTGCGGCTCTGGCTGAGACATGGCCGGCAGCGCCCCATCCAGCTCCCGCAGGATCCGGGCGTCGGCCTGGGCCAGCTGCCGCAGGCTCTCCCGCAGCGCCTCAGCGATCTTGCCCATCGGCCGGCTCCTGGGATGGTTCGGGCAGAATGCTGAGCTGCTTATCCTTCTCGACCACGGCCGCCGCGAGATCTCCCTGGCGAGCCCCGCCAGACCTACCGCATCCCCCCCGGCCTGAAGGCCAGGGTTATTCGCTTGAATTCAGCTGAATACGGATCCCTGCCTGGAGTGCGCGGCAATGGTTGAGGGCCAAAGGAAGGTTGAGGGCCAAAGGATGGTGGAGGGCCCGGGGGTTGTCGCTGAAAAAGCCCTGGGCGGGGGAGCGGGCTGGCGCTTCTGGATCGATCGGGGCGGCACTTTCACCGATGTCGTCGGTCGCTCGGGCGACGGCCGGCTGGTGGTGCGCAAGCTGTTGTCGGTGCAACCTGGCCGGGCCGGCGATCCGGCGGTGACCGCCATCCG
This sequence comes from Prochlorococcaceae cyanobacterium, assembly GCA_044375975.1. Classification (GTDB taxonomy): domain Bacteria; phylum Cyanobacteriota; class Cyanobacteriia; order PCC-6307; family Cyanobiaceae; genus UBA5018. Next base: position 16,033 of record JBILLQ010000011.1, on the reverse strand, counting down.
CGAGCTGCTGGGGCTGGAAGATAACCAGCTGGAGGGCAATCAGCTCGATGGCAACCAGGCGATTCCGGCGGGTTTGATCTCTGAGCTGCGCCTCGGCACCACGGTGGCCACTAATGCCCTGTTGGAGCGGCGGGGCGAGCCGGTGCTGCTGCTGATCAACCGGGGTTTTGCCGATTTGCTGGCCATCGGCGACCAGCACCGACCAGACATCTTTGCGCTCCAGATCCGCCGGCCCCAGCCGCTGCGGCTGCGGACCCTGGAGGTGGCGGGGCGGTTGGCGGCCGATGGCAGCGAGCTTGAACCCCTGAGCCTCGATGGCCAGCTGGAGGTTGAGTTGCGGCGGGCCCTGGCCGAGGGTTACCGCAGTGTTGCCGTGGCCCTGATCCATAGCTATCGCAACCCCAGCCAGGAGCTGGCCCTGGAGCGCTGGCTGCACGGCCAGGGTGTGACCCATGTGGCGCTTTCCCACCGGCTCAGTGGCCAACCCCGGCTGGTGCCTCGCGGCCATACCGCCTTGGTGGAGGCGGCGGTGGCGCCAATTTTGCGCGCCTATCTGGAGCAGGAGCAGCTGGCTCTCGGTGCCGCCACCCCCCTGCGGGTGATGCGCTCCAGCGGCTCCTTAGCACCGCCAGCCCTGTTGCACGCCAAGGACACGATCCTTTCGGGTCCCGCCGGCGGCATGGTGGGGGCGGTGGCGGTGGCTCGCCAGGCATTGCTGGCTGATGGTTGCGTTGATCTGCCGCCGATCGTGGGTTTCGACATGGGCGGCACCTCCACCGATGTATTCCACTTCGATCCCAGCAGGGGCGAGGCGGCCTGGGAGCGCAGCGCTGAAACCGAAATCGCTGGCTTGAGATTGCAGGCGCCGATGTTGCCTGTGCATACGGTGGCCGCCGGCGGCGGTTCGATCATTGATTTCGATGGCGAGCGGCTGCGGGTGGGACCCGAATCCGCCGGCGCCGATCCAGGGCCCGCCGCCTATCGGCGCGGCGGGCCGGCCACGATCACCGATGCCAACCTGCTGCTGGGGCGGCTGCCAGCCCAAGCCCTGCCGGCGGTGTTTGGCCCCACGGGCGATCAGCCACCAGACATTGAGGCGGTGCGGCAGCGCTTCTCGGTCCTGGCCAGCGCCATGTCCAGCGCCACGCCCCAGGCCCATCGGGCCACCACTCCGGAACAGGTGGCGGAGGGTGCCCTCTGCATAGCCATCGAACGGATGGCCGAAGCGATGCGGCGCATTTCAATTCAGCGGGGCCATGACATCCGCGCCGCCCTGCTGGTGAGCTACGGCGCCGCCGCCGGCCAGCACGCCTGCCGGCTGGCGGAGCTGCTGGGGATTCGGCGGGTGCTGCTGCATCCCCTGGCCGGGGTGCTGTCGGCCTACGGCATCGGCATGGCGGAGCAGCGCCAGTTGCGGGAGCGGGCGGTGCGGGCGCCGCTGGCGGCGGCCCAGCTGCCAGCCCTGGAGGCCCTGCGCGATCAGCTGGCGGCGGATGCCACGGCGGCCCTGCGGGCGGCGGGGGATTTAGGCCCCCAGCAGCAGCCCAGGCTGGAGTTGCGCCTGGAGTTGCGCTATCCAGGCAGTGAGCGGGGGCTGGAAGTGTCCTGGCCCCAACAACACTGGGAGCCGCAGGCCCTGGTGGCGGCGTTACAACGGCAGTTTGTAGATTTACATAGGCTGCGCTATGGCTATGTGCCGGCAGACCAGCAGCTGGTGGTGGAACGGCTGTTGGTGGAGGCAGCCGTAGATACCTCCGTAAACACCTCCCTAGACACCGCCATCGAAACCGCTGGGGAAACCGCCCTTGAAGGGGTAGTGGAGGGGGCGGTTGACCCAGTGCTTCAGGGGGCTTGGTTCGGGGATTTTCATAATGCTTATCCCGGTTATTTAGCCCAGGATCTAGCCCAGGATCTAGCCCAGGATTTGGCCCAGGATTTATCTAGTAAAGCTGGCCGCCATGCTAGCCAAGCTGCCCAATGTGGTCCCATAGTTGAGCGGCTGGGTGGCCAAGATTTCGCCCAGCCGCCTGGTTGGTTAGTGGGCCAGCAAGTGGGCCAGCCGTTGCCCACCACGCCGGTGTGGTTGTCACAACCAGCTGGATTGGACGCTGCCCAGCAGCAGCAGCAGCCGGCGGGTGGTTTGCCGGAGGCTATCCGTGAGGCCTCTACAGGCAATGGTGTCGCAACAGATACTACTGCCGCTACAAGCAGTGGTGCTGCTATAAGTGATTTTCCGGCCACAAGTGGTTTGCACGCGGCCGGCAGTTGGCAAGCGGTGCCCCTATGGCGGCGAGAGCAGTTGGCCCCTGCCACCCTGTTGAGCGGACCGGCGGTGGTGATGGATGTCACCACTACTTTGGTGTTGGAAGCCCATTGGCAGGCCCGCGTATTGGCCGATGGTGCCCTGTTGCTGGAGCGCCAATCCGTAGCACCGATTGTTGCATCAACTGCTAACTATCCGGTTCATCAGGTAGTCCCGCAATCGGTTGAATCAGCTGCTGCTGACAAGACAGCTGCTGGCCCAGCAGCCGCGCAGAAAGTTGATCGGGCGCTTGAGCAGGCAGCCACCCAGGCATCCGCCCAGGCAACCGCCGATACAGAGTCCCAGACAGCCGCGCAAGAATTTGCCCCGGCAGCTGGTTATCGCTCTATTCGCTCCCGCGAGCCCCTGCTCGGTGACCAGGAGTGCGATCCGGGGTTAGGCCAGGCCCCGGATCCGGTGTTGTTGGAACTGTTCAACCATCGCTTTGCGGCCATTGCCGAACAGATGGGGGTGCAGCTGCAGCAGAGCAGTCGCTCGGTGAACATCCGCGAACGCCTCGACTTTTCCTGTGCCCTATTTGATGGCCAGGGCCGGTTGGTGGCCAATGCGCCCCACATTCCCGTGCATCTGGGCTCGATGGGGGAGAGCGTGGTGGCCCTGTTGCAGGCCGTGGGCCGCGGCGAGCGGCCGCCGCTGCGGCCCGGCGATGTGATCCTCTCCAACGATCCCTACGCCGGCGGCACCCACCTACCTGACATCACGGCGATCACGCCGATCTTTGCGCCTGCCAAGGCAAATGCAGATGCAGATGCAGATGCAGATGCAGTTGCAGTTGCAGTTGCAGGCATAGGCATGGGCATGGGCGTAGAGGTAGCGGTAGAGGCAGAGGCAGATTTAGAAGCAAGGGCGGCGCTAGTGGCGGCTCCAGAAGTGGCGCCAGAAGTTGCGGTGGAACCGCCTCTTTTCTTTGTTGCCAGCCGTGGCCATCACGCCGATGTGGGCGGCATCACCCCCGGATCGATGCCCGCCTTCAGCACCAGCATTGAGCAGGAGGGACTGTTGCTGCGCAATCTGCCCTTTCTGGAAAATGGCGTTTTCGATCGAGACCAATGGCTGGCCCGCCTGGCGGCTGGGCCCCATCCGGTGCGCAACCCCGATCAACTGCTGGCCGACCTGCAGGCCCAGGTGGCGGCAAACCGCCTCGGCGAGCGGGCATTGCAGCAGCTGATCGCCCGCGAGGGGCTGGCGCTGGTGCAGGCCTACATGGTCCATGGCCGAGCCCATGCGGCGGCGGCGGTGCGGCGGCTGTTGGCGCGCCTCAGTGATGGGGCTTTCCGCTTGGAACTAGATGACGGCAGCTGTATTCAGGTGGCTGTGAGGGTGGATCGGCAGGCCCGCCGGGCGGAGCTGGATTTCAGTGGTAGTTCAGCCCAGCAGGCCGGCAACCGCAATGCCCCCCTGGCGGTCACCAAGGCCGTGGTGCTCTACGTGTTGCGCTGTCTGGTGGCAGAGGAGATCCCGCTCAATGCCGGCTGCTTTGAACCGATCAGCTTGATCGTGCCGCTGGGCTGTCTGCTCAATCCGCGACCGCCGGCCGCCGTGGTGGCGGGCAATGTGGAGACCTCCCAGGCCGCCACCAACGCCCTGTTCGCCGCCCTTGGCGTGCAGGCGGCGGCCCAGGGCACGATGAACAATCTCAGCTTTGGCGATACCGCCGCTGGAGCGGCCAGTCGCCAGTATTACGAAACCATCTGTGGCGGTACCGGGGCTGGGATCGGGGCCGATGGCCTCGGTTTTTCCGGTGCGGCGGCGGTGCAGAGCCACATGACCAATTCCCGCATCACCGACCCAGAAATCCTCGAAGAGCGCTACCCGGTGCGGTTGGAGTGGTTTGGCCGCCGGTGGGGCAGCGGCGGCCTGGGGCGTTGGGGTGGCGGCGATGGCGTGATTCGCCAGATCCGTGCCCTGGAGGCGCTGAGTGTTTCGGTGTTGTCGAGCTGCCGCCGGGTGCCCCCCTTTGGCCTGGCGGGGGGTGGGGCCGGCGCCTGCGGCCGCAACCTGCTGCTGAAGCTGGATGGCACGGAGGAGCTGTTGCCCGGATCGTTTGAACGGCAGCTGCAGGCGGGCGAGGCCCTGCGCATCGAGACCCCCGGCGGTGGCGCCTATGGCGCCATTTCTCCAGGCCCCCTGGCAGAGCCGGCTTCCCCTGAGCGGCCCACCGATTTACCTATCCAGCCACCAGCGGCAGGTGGCCCTCAGTGAGGCCGCCAGTGAAAACGCTGCTGCCGCTGGTGGCTGGGGTGGCCCTGGGGTTGCTGGCCAGCTGGCCGGTGATGGCGGCCCCGCCCGTCTTGCGGCAGCTGGGGGAATCCGGGTTGGCGCCCCGGCGGGCTGGGGGACAGGCGGGGTCTCAGGCGTCCAGGGAAGCGGCGGCCAATGTCCTGCAGGAGCGGCAGCAGCGGTTTCAGCCGGTGTGGTCAGCGCGGGGGATGGTGGCGGCTGGGGAGCCGCTGGCGGCCCAGGCGGGGGCGCGGCTGTTGGCCGCCGGTGGCAATGCGGTGGATGCGGCGGTGGCCACCAGCTTTGCCCTGGCGGTGACCCTGCCCCACTCCACCGGCATCGGCGGCGGCGGTTTTCTATTGCTCTGGTTGCCGGGCACCTCACCGGCTGCTGCATCGGTCCGCTCCGGCGCCTGCGTGGCGGCCCGGGCTCATGAGTTGCCCCTGGGCCGCGGCTTTGCCCTCGGCATTGATTTTCGCGAGAGCGCCCCGGCCGCGGCTGGCGCCAATTTGTTTCTCGATGGCGGCGGGGCGGTGGATCGCCGCCGCGCCACCACCAGCTTGCTGAGCACGGCGGTGCCGGGCACCGTGGCGGGCCTGCTGCTGGCCCAGCGCTGCTACGGCCGCCTGCCGCTTGATCGGGTGCTGGCGCCGGCGATCGCCCTGGCCGGCGAGGGGGTGCCAGTAAGTAAAAACTTCAGCCAGTCGCTGGCGGCGGCAGCGTCGCTGCTTTTGGCCGATCCCGGCTCCCGGGCGCTGTTTTTTCGAGTCGATCGGCGGGGTGGCTGGCGGGAGCTGCAGCCGGGGGAGCGGTTGCAGCAGCCCCAGCTGGCCGCCAGCCTGAGGCGGATTGCGGCCGGCGGCAACGCCGGCTTCTACCAGGGCCCCAGCGCCGAGGCCCTGGTGCGGCTGATGCGGCGGGGGGGCGGCTTGATCAGCGCCGACGATCTACGGGCCTATCGGGCCAAGCCTGTGCGGCCGTTGCAGATTCGCTTTCACGGCAACCAGGTGCTGGGACTGCCGCCGCCGGCTGGGGGCATCACCGTGCTGCAGCTGCTGCGGATGTTGGAGCGCTTTGATCTGGCGGCGCTGGGTTTGAACAGTGCCGCCACCCTGCATCTGATGGGCGAGGCGATGAATCTGGCCTACCGGGAGCGCAATGCCGGCTTGGGCGATGGGGCAGAAGCGCCCCAGGCTTGGCAGCGCTGGCTGGCGGATGGCCCGATCCAGGCGCTGGTGGAGTCGATCAATCCGCTGCGCCATCGGCCGGCGGCCCAATTGCTGGCCAGGCCAGCTGTACTTGCGGAGGGCGATGACACCACCCATGTGTCGGTGGCGGATGGCCGCGGCGGGCTGGTGGCCACCACCAGTTCGATCAATTTCAGCTATGGCAATGGCGTCACGGTGCCAGGAGCTGGTTTTCTGCTCAATAACCACATGGACGACTTCACCGCCAAGCCAGGCAGCGCCAATGGCTTTGGCTTGGTGCAGGGCCGGGCCAATGCCATCAGGCCTGGCCGGCGGCCGCTCAGTTCCATGGCTCCCACCCTGGTGTTTCGGCCTGATGGCAGTCCCTGGCTGGCCACCGGTAGCCCCGGTGGCAGTCGAATCGCCACCACCGTGGTGCAGGTACTTCTTAATCGTCTGGTGCATGGCCTCAACCTGGCGGCTGCGGTGGCCGAGCCGCGCATCCATAGCCAGCTGCTGCCAGATCGACTGGAGTTTGAACAGGGGCTGAATGTAGATACGCGCCGCCTGTTACAGGGAATGGGTCATCTATTGCAGCAGGCGGCGGCCATGGGTGCCGCCCAGAGCGTGGAGCTGATCCCCCCCCAGCAGGGCGGCGGCAGCTATGGGGTCACCGATGCAAGGCGCGCCTGGGCCCTGGCCCAACCGGAGGATTAGCTCCAGACCTGCATGTCACGAGCGATCGCGGGAGCAAATTTCATAAAATATACGACAAGTAAGGCCTTGAAAATCTAAGCCACGACCGAGAAAATAATTATAAATAATAAGCCGCTGCAAGTGCCAAGTAAATGTAGGCGCTAAATCGCTATAATCGCCAGGCAAGCGTAGACAGTAAATCGCCATGGGCGGAAAACTGCTACAGGATCAAAGCCACTACAAATGCAAAACTGCTATAAACGCCAGGCTGTTATAGGCGCAGAACCGCTATGGGCACCACAAAAAATCCCAAATCCCGCCGATTTAACGATCAGAGAAGCATTGCGGTGAATGGCAGCTCCATAAGCAGCCTGGGTTAAATGGTCATTTTTTGAGACACCCTTATGTGGCCAGGCCCCTCGGCTGGCCACATCAAAGAAATCTTGATTTTCCAGAGCCTCCCCAATAATTAGCCAGCGAAAGGCAGGATGCCCTGTGGCTAACCTCGCCCGCCTGGGAAATCGGGCTCTAGCCGATTGGCCGCCACTAAGTGGCCGCTACCAATGTATCGCCACCAATGTACCGCTGCTAATGCGCTGCTGCTAATGCACTGCTGCTAATGCAATGTCGCCGATTTAGCACTACTAATTGGCTGCCACTAATGCGCCGCGGCTAATTGGCCGATATTGCAAGGGTGTCCTTGGACTGCCAGCGGTGGTTCCTAGGATCCTGCCTGTTGTCTGCCGGGATTGGTGCCAGCGATGGGGAGTCAGTGGGACAACTTTTTGCGCAACCTCGGCGAATGGCGCGGCTCCTTTTGTTCGCTGAATGCCGATGGGCTGGTGATCGATACGACGCCCTCAATTCTCACCCTGGAGCAGGCGCAAGAGGAGCGGCTGGTGCGATTTCGGCTGCGCCGCTATGGCGCTGATGGCTATGGGAGCGCCCCGAGCAGTGATTACAGCCAGGACTACCGCAGCCTGGGCCGGCAGGTGGTGTTTTTTGAGACGGGTTCGTTCAGTAAGGGGACGCTGCAGCTGGCACCGGCCAGCGTCTTCGGGGCGGAGTTTGGCTTTGTGGCTGGCGATCGCCGCCACCGGCTGGTGCAGCTGCACAGCCCGGAGGGGGCCTTCGAGCGCCTGGTGCTGATTCGGGAGTTTCGGGCGGGCACGGCGGCGAGCGAACGGCCGCCGTTGGAGTGGGGTAATTTGCTCGGCCGATGGTCTGGCCAGGCGGCCACGATTACGGCCGATTGGCCGGAGCCGCAGCTCTGCGATTGTGTATTGAAAATCGAGCGGGGCGATGGCGATCAAATTCAGATCCGCACCCAGCTGGGCGAGCGGGAAGAGGTATACGGCGGCGGCGCCCGGCTACTGCTGCTGCCGGATGGCGGCTACAGCCTCACGCCCACCCAGGTGAGCCATCGGCAAGCCCTGGTGGTGGAGGCCGGTTGGCTGCCCTCCCCCCAGCGATTGGAACGGCTGATCCGCCGCTACGACGCCAGCGGCGCCTGGCTTTCCTCCACCCATATCATCGCCACGGCGCTTTGAGCTGACCCGCGAATTGGGGGAGACGTCCATCGAAACCGGCCGCAGGGAGCGCCGACCGTTTTAAACAATCAACTTAAGCCACTTTAAACAATTAACTTAAGTCACAATGGCTAGCTTAAGCCACAATGTCTAGCTCGTTTTCGCCTTGCCACATGCCGATAACATTAACCCGATGGCATGTTGTGAAACTCGGTGTTCAGAATCGAGCCGAAGCCATTCCCCCGGCCATGGCCGCAGTGCAAGGTGGGTTGGAGTATGCCGACCTGATGGAGTATCTCTGCCAAAGATAGCTTGCCAGAAATAGTCTGCCACAGATCGCCTGTGATCAATTGTTTTTAGAGGTAGTTATGGCCTCTTGCCTCCAGCGATCGTCGATGATGCCACAAACCAGCTGCATCATCATGAGCCTGTCCAGCCACCAGGGTGGCGATCGGATGTTCAATAACGCCGACAGCTTCGCCCAGGCCTTCGACCAAGCCTGGCAGCTTCACAGCCGGCGGCATCCTCAGCAGGGTCTATCCGCCAGCGACAAGCTGGCCTTGGTGCTGGCCGAGCTGGCTGAGCATCCGTTCCACCAGGACCAGCCTGAGCTGGCGGAGCAGGTGGCCCAGTTCCGCTTGCGCCTACTGGGGTTGTGAGGGCGCTGCCCGCTGGCCTGTAGCTTCAGCCCACCCGTTTCAGGCACGGTGCCATGGGCGATTCTCTGTTTCGACTGGTACGGATGCTGAGCGCCGGCTTCAGCAACCAGTACCAGGCCTTTGAGAATCCACCTCTGTACGCTCACATCCTGGTTAAATTCCGGCCCCTGCCCCAGCTCGAGCCGGGCTCCCTTCTTTTGGAGCAGAGCTACGCGATCAACCCCGCCGCCCCCTACCGGATCCGGGTGCTAAAAGCCCAGCGCCAGGGCGATCAGCTGACGATCTCCAACCAGGCGCTGGTGGATGACCAGCGCTTCTGGGGCGCGGTCGACAATGCCGAGCTGCGCCAAAGTATCCAGCCCGGCGACCTGAGGCCGCTGGAGGGCTGCGACTACCTGGTGCGCGAACAGGGCGACGGCTTCGTGGGTAAGGTGGAACCCGGCTGCCGCTGCATGGTGGAGCGCAAGGGCAGCATCACCTACCTGGTGAGTCGCTTGGAACTCAGCCCCACCGGCATGCGCACAATCGACACCGGTCACGACCCCACCAGCCACGAGCGGGTATGGGGCTCCCTGGCTGGGCCATTCGAATTTGAGCGCACCCACGACTACAGCGAAGAGATACCAACCGATTGGCAATCGCTACTTCAGGCCTGAACCATTACTGAAAAAGATGTCTGTTCCCTTGCTGAGTGCCGCCCCCGCGAGCATTAATGCCCGCGTAAACAGCTTCATGATCACCGGCGAAGAAACCCCCCGTCGGGGCAGCCAAGATCCAAGGGCCCTCGACATTCTGATCGAACAGGCTTACCGGCAAATTTTCTTTCACGCCTTTAAGGCTGATCGCGATCCCCGGCTGGAATCCCAGCTGCGGAACGGTAAAATTACCGTGCGCGAGTTCGTGCGGGGCCTGCTGCTATCAAACAAATTTCGCAACGATTTCTACCGTTGCAACAGTAATTGTCGCGTTGTTGAGCATCTTATTGGTCGAGTGCTCGGTCGCCCAACCTACGGGGTCCAAGAGCAAATTGCCTGGTCTATCGTAATTGCCGAACGGGGCCTGCCAGAATTGGTGGATACTTTGCTCAATTCCGAAGAATATTTGTTGAATTTTGGCGAGGATCAGGTGCCCTTCCAGCGTTCCCGCCTGCTGGCGGGCCGCGCCATTGGTGATCTGCCCTTCAACCAACAAGCCCCCCGTTACGGCGACTATTGGCGCGAAATCACCGCCCAGCGAGCTCCCGGCGCTGGGCCAGCCGGAGGCGGCCATTTCAATCATCTGACCAGCTCGCCCGCCTGGGTGGCAGGCCAGCCTCCCCTGCTGGCCCAGCGGCTGTGGCTGGCCCTGTTGGCCCTAGGCAGTCTGGAAATAGGCCGTTTACTGATCAGCACCATTGCAGCCATGCTAAGCACTAACAGTTAAAATATCTTGGCAATCAAAAACAAATTGATTGTATAACAATCAACCTGGGCCAATTAAAAGGTATTCAAATCAGAAGGCATTCACATCAGAAGGTATTAGCATCATAAGGTATGTCCAGCAAAGAGTATTCCCAGTGCAGAAATTCACTGCCCCACGGAAATTCAGTGGCCCATTAGAGATTGACCTTCCAGGAGACTGGCCTGGCAGAAGCTGGCGGACTCGTGGATTGAGAATATTTCCCGTCCACCTAGAACGCAATCCATCCAGGCTGCAATCTGTCCAGACCGCAATCTGTCTAGGCGGCAATCCATCCAGACCGCAATCCGTCTAGAACGTAAATTGTTCAGACATCAGTCTGCCCGCGTTTTGAGCATCTTAAGGGCACCTCGAAAAATCCAGAATCCCGCCGATCTCATGATGCGAGAAGCGTTGCGGCAACTTGCTTCACCCTGACTCGAAGGAGCCGAATGGACAATTTTTCGAGGTGCCCTTAAGCAAGCCATAAAGCAGTCAAGGGGCTCACCGATGCCCATGGCTTCTGCCTGCCTTGATTCCAAGCTTGGAAATCGCCTTTAATTAACATCCTCAGTATTGATGCCCCCCTGACCCGTGGGCTGGGGCGATGACGAAGCCAGCGATGGATTGGTGCCAACGGCCTCGGGCGGGGATCCCGGCCGATTGCCATGGGGTACCGCGGCCCGTGCTCTATTCGCAAGCGGCTCGGCGCGCTGCAGCCGCTCCTCCAACTCCACGAGCTTCACCACAAGGGCTTCGGTGAGCTGGGAGAGGGCGTAGAGCTGGTCGGCAATGCGAAGATTGGCCTGGACCGACTTGGCGCTGTCGGCCATGGCAGCGGCGAAGCAAAGAATGGCAGTGGGCGGATGGTATCTCGCTAGTAGCGAAGGAAAGCAAGTTCCAAAGCGACACGGCAATTGTAACGATTCTGAAAGGCCTGCAAAACGGCCCAAGGGCACCCGTAGGATCGCCAATGGAGATGCGCCCTGGTGCTTCTCCCCATTGCTGGACAGCAATCAGCCGAAAATATTGCTGGACAGCAGTCAGTCTCAGCCTGACCATTGCCTCCCCGGCCCGCCCTAGCCCCGCACGGTAGAGCCCCTCCGAGTGGTGTAACTCAGGAGGTCCTGTGTCCCTTTCCGGAGGGTGAACAGGAGCAGTCAGAGGATGACTGCTTGGAAGCTGATTGCGCAGCTCCGTTCATCCACTATGAACCCTGATCGCTGAATTTGCAACTCAGCGATCGATTTGTTCTGTGTAGATAGAGGGAGGAGCTGGTGCGCTTCAGCTGGTCCTTGCTGCCGGCTGGGCGGACGGATCAGCATCAGTAAGCTCCAAGGCCTCTTCTGGCTCCGGGATCTTGGCCATGGTCGCCTCGGAGAAGAACCGGCGGCGCTCCAGCTGCCATTCCTCCTGCTGCTCCAGCAGCTGGCTGCCCACCAGCCGCACGATCGCAGCGTCGTTGGGGAAGATTCCGACCACGTTGGTGCGGCGTTTGATCTCCTTATTGAGCCGCTCGAGCGGGTTGGTGCTCCACACCTTGCGCCAGTGCTCCTGGGGAAAGTGGAGGAAGGCCAGCACGTCGTCTCGGGCGTTATCCATTACCGGCACAGCTGTCGGGAACTGCTTGCGCAGCATCTCGGTGACTCGCTGCCAGTGGGAGCGCACCTGATCGGGGGCCTGGATGACGAACACCGCTTTCATGGCAGCGGCCACCATGTCCTGGCCGGCTTTGGGAACGTGGCTGAGCAGGTTGCGCAGAAAGTGCACCCGGCACCGTTGCCAGCTGCTGCCCTGGAACATTCGCCTGATCGCCGCCGTCAGCCCCAGGTGGGCGTCCGAGATCACCAGCCTGGTTCCAGTGAGGCGACGCTCCTTGAGGGAGCCGAGGAAATGGCGCCAGAAGCCCTCCGCCTCGCTGTCGCCCACGGCAATGCCGAGCACTTCTCGGTAGCCGAGGGCATTGATGCCGATCGCCACCACCACGGCCCGCGACACCACCTGCATGTTCTGCCCCAGACGGCCGTGGAGGTAGGTGGCGTCGAGGAAGACGTACGGCTAGCGGGCGTGCTCCAACGGCCGGACCAGAAAGGCTTTCACCTGCTCGTCGAGCCCCTGGCAGATGCGGCTTACCTCCGATTTGGAGATGCCGCTGGCGCCGCCCAAGGCCTCCACCAGGGCATCAACCTTCCTGGTGGAGATGCCGCCGGTGTAGGCCTCCATCACCACGCCATAGAGGGCCTTGTCCACCCGGCGGCGTGGCTCGAGCCAGTCGGGAAAGAAGCTGCCCTGCCTCAGTTTTGGGATGGCCAGGCTGATGTCGCCTACCTGGGTGGTGAGTAGCCGCTGGCGGTAGCCGTTGCGGTGGGTGGTCCGCTCATCAGGGCAGCGTTCATGGCGCGTGGCTCCAATGGCAGCGGAAACCTCGGCCTCCAGCAGATCCTGGAAGCCCCGGCGCACGATTTCAGGGATCAGGGCGCCAGCGGTGGTGCTCCAATAGCTGAGCCAGCTCGGAGGCGCCAGTATGGGTAAGGGTCATGGTCTGAGTTCGGTTTGGTGGTAGTGCTCCGAACAGGGTCACAGACCGGCCCACCCATTGCCATAGCTGATGTCTGAGGGAGGCGAGCCTTCAGCCCCGGCTACGCCGGGGCTGATCCCCCTTAGTTAGACCACTCCATGGGACGCCGCTGGTAGCGACCATTCGGGATCGCCTTGAGGAAGCTGATCAGATCATCCGGAGCAGGCTGATCGACTGCAGCGAAACGGGTGTCTGGCATTGGCAGCGGTGAGACCCGCTAACCAAAGCCAATGCTGACAGCCAAGACAAGAGCTACGCGGACAGACTTTTAGGCGGCCCTGGCTGACCAGATCAATGGGCATGAAGCTTGATGAAGATTCGTCTTGACGGATCTGATATGGCTTGCAGGCATTGGATAATCAATTAGATTTCATGCTCTGATGCCTCTTCCGCTTCTTGCCACAAAGCTGGTCACCATGAACGCGCGGGTAAACAGCTTTTTGACGCCGGAAGATCAGGACAGCCGTGCGTTCCAGTCAGGAAACGGTCAGCTCAGTGGCAAAGGAAACGTTGAGAGCCAGATTGCACAGGCCTACAAACAGATCTTCTTTCACGCCTTCAAAGTTGACCGTGAGCCAGCGCTTGAATCGCAGCTACAGAACGGCCAAATCACGATGCGGGATTTTGTGCGGAGTCTACTACTGTCTCGCAAGTTCCGCGAAGATTTCTACCGATGCAACAGTAACTACCGCATGGTTGAGCAGGTAGTGAACCGAGTCCTCGGACGCCCTGTACACGGAAATCATGAACGGCTCGCCTACTCCATCATGATCGCAGAACATGGTCTCGGAGCATTTATTGATTCACTCCTGGATTCGGAAGAATACATGGATACATTTGGATATGATACCGTTCCCTATCAGAGGTCACGTACTTTACCGGGCCAAGCCTTGGGGATCATGCCCTTCAACCAGCAGGCCCCCCGCTACGACAGCATCTGGAGGGACAAAATGGCCAAGCGAGCTCCAGCCAAGGTGCTCTGGCGAGACGCCATTAGCCAACGACCGGCCTGGCTCGCCGACGCCCCCGCACCATGGGCTCGAAAGCTCTGGCAAACTACTGTGGCGGTCGGTGGTTTTGTGATCACGGGACTCGTGCTCTGGATTGCAGCTGCCATGCTGAGCACTGGAGCACAATAAAATGGGATTCGCATTAATAAACTGCCCCCAACAATTGAGCAATGGATTCATCGTCAATCACGGCAATGATGGGCTCAACTGATGGCCAAAGCGATTGCGCTTACTCCCATCCTTGGCAAAGCGAGCTGGATGAAGATCTTCTTCCCGCAACGAGAATTGCAATGAGCGATCCCCTTAGCCAGCTCAATGTTCTTATCAACTCCCATCAAGGCCAAGACGAGGTTACCCCTGACGCCAGTCAACCCGGATTTCGGATTTCCCTAAACCCTCATAATCTTGAGCTATGGAGATTAGAACATAGGCAAATCGCTGGGAAGGGAGCAAATCTCCTATTGGCTTGTTTGAGTTCCACTGGACCCCTTGAAGACACCTCGCTAGGCTGGGTTGTAGGAGCAGCCATTTGTCCTGCCTCTGTAAACAGTCAAGAAGATTGCAAGGTGCTCTTGCATGCTCTTGGACTAAGCTCAGACCTGATAAATTCTGTTTTACTAAACTGCCCAGGTATTGCCGGAAAAGTAGCCTGGGCGCTTTACTTAGAACGTCACGGCCACCTGGTTGCCACGCCCGTGCTCGATCAGGATCCAGACTCTAACGACATCAAACTTCAAGTCACCGCACGCACCGATGACATGAAGCGGCTTAACCGAGAATGATCCCATGGACGAAAGACTAAGAGAGCTGACAGCCAAGGCGCGCATATTCGGCTTGATGCACGATCAATCTCTACCGCCATCTATTCGCGCAATACTTCAGCAAGCAGACGGGGAGGCTCGTGCATTAAGCGATGATGAATTGGGCACCATCTGTAGTGTCTCTACTGTCAATGCTGAACATCTACAGCGACTTCAGTCAAAGACTCCGCTGATTGTTGCCTCTGCCAAAAGTCAACTACTTCGCGAAGATCCAGGCCTAGTTCTGCCCGGTGGTGCGCTTTACCCTGGGGCAAGGGCGGAAGCGTGTTGGCGCGACTGTTGGCATTTTCTTAGGGTAACAATCTATGCAGTTGCGGCGGGACGCCTAATTTTTACCCATCCTCCCGGAGTAGAGGGCCTGCGTGATTTGTATCGGGAATTAGGGGTGCCAGTCAACAGCATGGCTCTGGCGATAGGCTTTCTAAAAAATGACGCACTTTCACACTATTCTACCTATGCGAGCCCAAATGATGTATCCCTTCTAGGAGAAGCCCTGCTGCACCTTGAGCAGATGATTCAACAATTGAACCAAAGATCCAGTCCAGCCACTGAGGTTCTGCCATGAACTCATTGGGTGCGCCATTTCTAGCTCGAGCATCAGCAAGTCCGCCTAGGGCAATAAATGCAAAGCCGATGCCATTATCCAGGTACAAATCAACCCTCCAGATATCATGACGTCAGCTTCCCCCATTACTTCACTCGCCTTTGAGCGCACAACCCCCGAACAGCAGAAACCCCCTGTCAACAGTCATGAAGGCCCATTGGATGCCAGGGGAGCTGATTGGCGCAACCTACAACTTGGCGAGCTTGATCTCTCCAAGGCACGATTATGCCGAGTAGATCTCAGGGGTGCTGACCTTCACAGCTGCCATCTTGAAGGCACGGATCTACGGTTGGCTCGCTATGACAGTCATACAATTTGGCCCCACGGTTTCGATTTCCGAAGCAGTGGGGCAATCGGCCCGCAGGCGAGACTTAATGGGGCCTTTCTCAACAGTGCTGATCTTTCCGGCATGGATCTGGAAGAAGCATCATTAATGGGTGCCTATCTTAGTGGAGCCAATCTCTCTGGTGCTTGCCTACGGGGCGCGCGACTGGCTGGCGCGGATCTACGCCATGCCCTATTGAGAGGTGCATTGTGTGAAGAAACTCGATTCCTAAACTGCCAGCTTGACTACGTAGATTTCCGATATTCAGAGCTCAACAACGCTGATATAAGCAGCGCCGGCTCCATTCGCGGGGCTGATTTTTCAGGTGCCATCAACCTCGACGCCCTGCGCGCCTCCCTGCTTGGCCGCCCATTCAAGGAGCTCGACTGCTTGAACCCACTGACACGCCGAACGACGCGCGAGAGCCTGCATGGCTGAAGCCAATCTTGAATGTAAAGCCCGCATGGAACCCTCAGCAACCAAACAAAAGCCCCGAGTTGGCGTTCTTCTGCTAAAACTTGGCGGGCCAGAACGGATCGAGGACGTCGGGCCCTTTCTGTACAATTTATTCTCAGATCCGGAAATTATTCGCCTTCCGGTATCAGCGATGCAGAAGCCATTCGCTTGGCTGATCAGCAGCCTAC
>JBILLQ010000053.1:0-24418 GCA_044375975.1 Prochlorococcaceae cyanobacterium | reverse complement strand
GGCCGGCGCAACCACCAACAAATGGGTACTGGAATGCAACGCTTTTTCTTGACTCGTGGCCCATGAACAACAGAGCGCAGTACACTGCGTACAGGTGCTCAACCCAGGCACCTCGAGCGGACAACAACGCTGATAGGCACCGTTGCCACTTCGGCGGTCGAAATGGCCCCGCAAGGTGACCGACAAGGCGGCGAAAAATTGGTCCCGACCGGTCAATTAGTGCCAGCGGGTCAAGATGGTCCCAGCGAATCGATTATTCCCGGAGGGGCAAGTGGTGCCTGCGGATCGACCCAACGGGCCCGCCCCCCTAGCTACTCCTTGGCCTGAGCACCAGCCACACCACCAGCCGCAGGCCGCTGGTGCTCAGCGCCGCCTTGATCCAGTCCGCGTGGGCTGTCCAGAACATTGCCAGGGGTAGGGGCACGGCTGCTCAAATTCCCAGGCGCTGCCAGATCACATCCAGATTGGCCAGGTGCAGGTCGGTGGCGAAACAGGCCGCGAGCTGTTCGGGGCTGAGCGCACCACTCACCTCCGCGTCGGCGGCCAGGTTGGCGCGGAAATCGCCCCCCTCGCTGTTCCAGGCGGCATGGGCATTGCGCTGCACAATCCGATAGGCCAGCTCGCGGCTCAGGCCCGCTTCCACCAGCGCCAGCAGCACCCGCTGGCTGAACACCACGCCGCCGTAGACATTCATGTTGCGGGCCATGTTGTTCGGGTAGACCCCCAGCCCCTGGATCACCTCGGTCATCTCCCGCAGCATGAAGTGCAGGGTCGCCGAACAGTCGGGCAGCATCATCCGCTCCACCGAGCTATGGCTGATGTCGCGCTCATGCCAGAGGGCGCAATTTTCCAGGGCGGCCACCGTATAGCTGCGCAGCACCCGGGCCAGGCCGCTGATCCGCTCGCTACGGATCGGATTGCGCTTGTGGGGCATCGCCGAGCTGCCCTTCTGACCCTTTGCGAAATTCTCCTCCACCTCCAACACGTCCGTGCGCTGCAGGTTGCGGATCTCGGTGGCAAAGCGTTCCAGAGCCACCCCCACCAGGGCCAGGGTCTGCACGTATTCGGCATGGCGATCGCGGCCGATCACCTGGGTGCTGGCGGCATCGGGCACCAGGCCCAGCTGGGCGCAGGTGATCGCCTCCACCTGGGGATCGGTGTTGGCGTAGGTGCCCATGGCGCCGCTGATCTGGCCCACACTCACCACCTGGGCCAGGCGCTCGAGACGCTCCTGATTGCGCTGCACCTCCGCCAGCCAGCCGGCCAGCTTGAAGCCAAAACTGATCGGCTCGCCGTGAATGGCATGGGAGCGGCCAATCATCACCGTGGCCTTGTGGGCGCGGGCCAGGGTCAGCAGGGCGTCGGCCAGGGCGTCGAGCTCCTGGCGCAGCAACTGCACCGAGGCCTTCAGCTGCAGGGCCAGGCCGGTGTCGAGCACGTCGGAGCTGGTCATGCCCACGTGGATGTAGCGGCCCGCCTCGCCCACGTGTTCGTTCACATTGGTGAGGAAGGCGATCACGTCGTGGCGCACCTCGGCCTCGATCTCGAGGATGCGCTCCACCTCAAAGCTGGCCTTGGCTCGAATCGTGGCCAGGGCCTGCTCAGGTACGCGCCCCAGCTCCACCTGGGCGGCGGTGGCGGCGATCTCCACATCCAGCCAGCTCTGGTACTTGGCCTGCTCGCTCCAGATGCTGCCCATCTCGGGCAGGGTGTAACGCTCAATCAAGGGCCAGCGCCTGGCGACGTCTTAGCCAATGTATGGCGTGGGCTCGCAGCAAAGTGATCGCCGCCGCCGCCAGCGGTGCCGGCCTGTGGTTGGATCGCTCAGGCAGCAGCAACGGCATAACGCCTTGGCCCCTAAGCAGCGCCTGGATCTGGAACTGGTAAATCGCGGTCTGGCCGCCAGCCGCCAGCAGGCCCAGCAACTGATCCGGGCCGGCCGGGTGCGCAGCGGCGATCGGCTGCTCGATAAACCCGGCACCGAGGTGCACCCGGAGCTGCCGCTCAGCGTGCAACAACCGCCCCGCTTTGTCTCCCGCGGTGGCGAGAAGCTAGAGCGGGCCTTGAGCCTGTTCCCGATTGCGGTGGCGGGCCGGGTATGCCTCGACGGCGGCATCTCCACCGGCGGTTTCAGCGATTGCCTGCTGCAACGCGGCGCGGCAAGGGTTTACGGCATCGATGTGGGCTATGGCCAAACCGCCTGGAGCCTGCGTTGCGATCCCCGAGTTGTGCTCCGCGAGCGCACCAATCTGCGCCGTCTCACGGCTGAACAGCTCTATGGCCCAGGGGACCCACGGCCGGATTTGGCGGTGGCCGATGTCTCCTTCATTTCCCTGGCGCTGGTGCTGCCGGCGCTGCTGGCGCTGCTCAAACCCGAGGGCTGCGAACTGGTGTTACTGGTGAAACCCCAGTTTGAGGTGGGCAGAGCCCGCGTCGGCAAGGGGGGAGTAGTGCGCGATCCGGCCGCCCATGAGGATGCGATTGGCGGGGTGATCGGCGCCGCCGCCGGGCTGGGTTTAAGCGCGGCAGGGCTGGTGGCCTCGCCGATCACCGGCCCGGCAGGCAACCACGAATATCTGCTCTGGCTAAAACCTGGCGATTTGGCAGCGGTCCCCCAAAAAGGAGAGCTAGTGGCCCAAGCCGCTGGCCCAGGGCCTGCCAACACAAAGCGTGTAAGGACGAGCAATGACAACTTGGGCAGTGACAGCAAAGGCCTTGTCTGCTCAAGCCCTGGGCCGGCAAGCCATCTATGCCCCAGCGATGGGTTGCCGATCGATCCTGCTGAAATCCGCCGGTTGGTGCAAGAAACCCTGGCCGGCGGCTGATAACAGCAACCAGGGGGGGGCAGAAACAGGACCCAGACGGGACAGGGGCCGCCCGGCTGAGGCTAGATGGCGCTGCTGTCGCGATCGCCGGTGCGGATGCGGATCACCGATTCAATGTTGCTAACAAAAATCTTGCCGTCGCCAATCTCACCGGTGCGGGCGGCGTCTTGAATCGCGGTCACCACGGTATCGACCTTCTCGTCGTCCACCACGATGTCGAGCTTGAGCTTCTGCAGAAACTCAACCGTGAACTCCGAGCCTCTGTAGCGCTCCACCTGGCCCTTTTGCCGACCAAAACCCCGCACCTCACTGACGGTCATGCCCACGATGCCCGCATTGACCAGCGCGATCTTCACGTCTTCAAGCTTGAACGGACGAATGATGGCCTCGATTTTTTTCATGGAAGCAGCGGGGGGCTTGTGAGCAGTCTCTCAGGACGTCCTGCCAATTGGGAGGACCTGGCCATTAGGCCCGAGCCCCGGCCAGCTCGCCGTAACAATAGTTACTTGAATAGCCGAGCCCTCACAGCAGAACTGCCGAACGGCGCTGCCTAGGATGGCCATAGAACAGATTGCCGAATCCGCCTCCGTGAGCCCTAGCGCCGCCAACCCCCAGAGCGAGGCCACCCGCACTCCGCTATACGGCGAGCGAGCGATTGCCGATGCTCAGCTGATCTGCTTTGACAACCCCAGGCCTGGCCGGGCCTACGAGGTGTCGATCGAGCTGCCGGAATTCACCTGCCTATGCCCTTTCTCCGGCTATCCAGACTTCGCCGTGCTAAGGCTGCTCTACCAGCCAGGCCCCCGGGTGCTGGAACTGAAAGCGATCAAACTCTACGTAAATAGCTACCGCGACAGGGCTATTTCCCATGAAGAGGTGGCCAACCGCATCCTGGATGATCTGGTGGCCGCCGCCGACCCCCAATGGATTGAATTGGTGGCAGATTTCAGTCGCCGCGGCAACGTCCATACCGTAGTGAGGGTGAGCCAGGGCACTCGCCTGCCCTGCTGAGAGGCCGAATAAATCTCCTGCGGCTCAACCGCTCAGGGATATTGCCTCTCACCAGATCAGAGCATTTTCGGCTCAACCAATTAAAAATATTGCCATTCACCAAATCAGATCGCTTGCGGCTCAGCCACCTCTAGCTCCGCCAATAAGCCTGGCAGTTCCGCCGCAAAACCTGTGAGATTGCGATTACACATGCCTGCCACATGCAGGGTTTGAGCTTCGGCAATCGCCCATAACTGCCGTGTCGCCACCAGGCTCATGCCGCCCCCCAGCAGGGCAATGGCAAAACCCGTGTAAACCAGCGGCACACCGGGGTCGCGCTTGAGCAAAATGCCGCTGGCGGGGAGCACACTGTCCACCCGCACCGGCAGACCGGCCAACTCCACCGGCTCACCACCCACCGACAGGCGGCCGATCGAGCTGCCGCTGTTGTCATAGACCTCCACCGGCCCCTGCTCGCTGGTGAGCAGCAGCAGCACCGGCTCGCTGCCATCGGGCCGGGTGGGCAGCAGCAGTCCCCAAACCTGTTCCCCCAACTGGGGGAAGCTCTGCAGCGGCAGTTGCAGCAGGGGGCTTTTACCAAGTTGCACCGTGATCGCCGCCAGCCCCCAGTCGGCTTGATAGAAGGTGACACCCTGGAAGCGCAGCGGATGGTTGACGCTGATCTGGGCGGTCTTGAGCAGCTTTGGTTGATCGGTACCGCCCTCTAGCAATCTCAAGCTGGAGGTGTACTGCTCGGGGCGACCGGCTGGATCGCGCTGCACCGAAAAGTGATCGAGGGCCAAACTCATTTCACTGTGGCCGCGACTGTCGATCAGTTCCAAGCTGCGACCGGGGGCCAGGAATTGCTCCAGCCGATGGCCCCCCAGGGAGCCCCAGGCCGCGCCGAGCATCAACACCACCATGCCGGCATGCACCAGCAGCGGCCCAATGCGCCCGGTTAAGCCTCGGCGGGCCGCCAGCCGATCCCCATGGGCCTGAATCTGCCAGCCGCGTTTCCGTAAACCCTGCTCCAGCAAAGCCAAGCTGCTGGGGCCATCGGCCACTGCCAGGCTCTCGGCCAGGCTCAATTTGCTCAATTGACGGGCTGAGCGGTAGTCGATCCAGCGCAGGGCAGCCCGCAGGGCCGGCCACTGGCGTCTCCAGCTGCACAGCAGCAGCGACAGCGCCAACCAGGCCAACAGGGCCAGAAACCAGCCGCTGGAATAGACGTGGTCTAGTTGCAGGGCCAGCAACCGGTTGGCATCCACCAGCCCCAACCAGGGGGAACTGTCATAGATCCGGTGATATAGGGCTTCGTTCTCCTTCTGGGGAATGACTGTGCCGATGCCACTGGAAACAGCGATCACAAACAGCAGGGCGATCGCCAGTCGCAGGTCTGAGATCCAGGAGGCCAGGCGGCTGAGGGCTGACTTGGCTGCGGTCACGGATGGGGGTGGGATGGGCTCAGGGAGCTTTTGGGGCCCTGGCTCGCTGCTGGCCCCATTGATAGCGGCAGGCCGCGGTAATTGGGGCCCCAGCGGCTGAGGCGGCTCAGAAGATATTGGCAATCAGGGTGATTACCCCGGTGGTCACCAGCACTACGCCGCTGAGCGGAGGCAACCACTGGCTGAGCTGGCGCAGGCTGAGCAGCTTGGGCAGGCTGGCCGCCGCCGTACCGGCCAGCAACAGAGGCAACACCTGGCCGGCGCCAAAGGCGGTGAGCAGCAGCATGCCCACCAGAGGCCTACCATTTTGGGCCATCCAGCCCAATAACACCGCCAATACTGGGGTGGTGCAGGGGGTGGCCGCCAGCCCAAAGGCCAGACCGGCCCCCAGGGGGGCCAGCGGCGCCGGCAGGCGACGGCGCCAGATGTCTGGATCCGGGCCGGCGGGAAGACGCATGGGCAGCAGCCCCAGCAGGTTCAAGCCCATCACCAGGGCCAGCACAGCCACCAAAACTGGCACCAGGCCAGGGATCTGGCCGTAAATCCGCCCCAGCAGGCCGCTGGCCAGGCCCAAAATCACCAGCGAGCCCACGATGCCACAGGCAAAACTGAGGCTGCGCTGCCAGGGCAACTGGCGATCACCAGCCTCAAAACCAGCCAGGTAAGCGAGCGTCACCGGCAGCAGGGAGAGGGAACAGGGGCCGAGGCTGGTGAGCAGTCCGCCAGCGAATACCACCGCCAGGGTGAGGGGAGAGGGGGAGGCCAGGGACTGCTGCAGCAGCGAATCGGCGCTGCGGGCCCAGTCGGCAAATGAGGGGCCGAGGCTAATCATCAAGCCAGCCTACTGAGCCGCTGCAACGAATGCTTCAAGGGCCGGGGCGGCGCCGGGGTCGGGGTGGAGCGGCCAAGCCACCGCTCTCCAGGGAGCAGCGGATGATCAATCCACAGACAAGCAAACTGGCCATCAACGAATTACCCCCATAGCTAATCAAAGGCAGGGGCAGTCCCGTGGTGGGCATGGCGCCACTGGCCACGGCAATGTTGAGAATCGACTGGCCCACCAACAAACTAGTACCACCAATCGCCACTAACCGCTGCAAATTGCTACGGCAACTGAAGGCAATGCGCAAACCCACATAGCCAAACAACAGCAGGAACAACAACAGCACCACCGACCCCACGTAGCCAAACTCCTCGGCAAACACCGCAAAGATGAAATCGGTGCTCTGAATCGGCAGGTATTGCAACTTCTGGGTGGAGAGGCCAAAGCCCTCGCCCAACACCCCACCTGAACCAATTGCCATCAAGCTCTGCACCAACTGGTAGCCGTCGCCGCGGGCATCGCGCCAGGGATCGAGAAAGGAGATCACCCGATCGCGCTGATAGCTATTCAAGGCGATGCTGGCACTAGCCACCAACAAGCCTCCGCCAGCCGCCCCGGCCAAAAGTCGCAGCGACAGGCCACTGGCCAGGGCCAGCAGCCAGAGCAGCAAACCGGTGAGCGAAGCCGTACTGAGGTTGGGCTGCTTGAGAATTAGCAGAATCAAGCCGGCGAACACCCCCAGCCACAACAACTTCTGATCGATGCCACTGCGCTTCCAGTGGGCGAACAGGGAGGCCCCCTGCAATACCACAAACGGCTTGACCAATTCAGATGGCTGCAGCTGGATGGGGCCGATCACCAGCCAGCGGCTGGCGCCGTTAACCGTGCTGCCAATAACCAGGGTGGCTGCCACCAGCAATAAGCCGATCAATAGACCCATCGGCGCCAGGTGGGACCAGCGCCGCAGGCTGGTGCGCAGGGCAAACCACAACAGGCCCCAACTGGCCAGCATCCAGATCAACTGGCGCTTGAGATAGAAGGCCCCATCGCCCATCTCCCGTTCAGCCACCCACCAGCTGGCGGAAGCGAGCACCAGCAGGCCAACGCCACTCCAGAGAGCGACCATCGCCAGCATCAAGCGAGCCTCCGCCGGCCACTGCCGCCAGGGCAGGGGCACCAGCCAGCGATAACGGGAGATGGCCTCACCTGCTTGGCGACTGGCAAGGCGATTGACTTGGGGGTTGGGAGCGGGCAAGAGCGGAGCGGATCGAGGCAGCTAACTGCGCTGATCTATTGAATCGCGTCGACGTCCCGGGCAACAGGGGTATCTGCACAGATCCTGCCCAGGCGAGCCAGGGAGCCCCCATGACTCAGCAAACTCCCAGCTTTGCCATATAAAAATGGCTGACAAATAAAAGCCCACTGATTTCAAAACTGAAATCAGTGGGCTTTGGGTTGCAAACAACTAAATCAACCCAGCCAATTCACCTAGGTAATTGAACCAGGCTGAAGAGACTGAACTGTAGAATTTGAAGCGAAATGCAGATACCCAACCGACATGAGCGACTGGAGCGAACTGCGAAGACTTAACCGGACTGCAGAGGCTGGACTGGTTTAATTTAATTGAACAGATTCAAACACAGAAGCTGGTGCAATCAGGCTAGGCAGTTCAGATGCCGCAATTTGTTTGGCGACGTCCGGTGGCCAACTCCACCTTGAGGATCTTGCCACCCTGCTTCATGATTCGCTGTTGCTCAGCGAACCAACTATCAAAGGGTACCCACTTAGTGAAGTAGGTGTTTTGAATTTCCCGCTGGTTGCGGGCTTTTTCAGGGCAGGGAATGCAGGCTGTGATCTTGAACAGACGCATGGGTAGATCCTCAGAGAGTTCCGATAGCGGGATCAGTTGCCCAAGCCAGAGCTGATGTAGTCGAGGTAGACGCCCAGCTCACGGCCGGCAGCGGGACCCACCAGGGCGGCGGCGGCTTCCTTGATCGCTTGAATCGACTGCACAGTGGCACCGATGGGCACGCCCAGGGAGTTGTAGGTCTCCTTGAGGCCGTTCAGAACACGCTCGTCCAGAATCGAGGTGTCGCCAGCCAGCATGGCATAGGTGGCGTAGCGCAGGTAGTAGTCCAGGTCGCGAATGCAAGCTGCATAGCGACGGGTGGTATACATGTTGCCACCGGGACGGGTGATGTCCGAATACAGCAGCGACTTGGCAACCGCTTCCTTGATGATGGCGGCGGAGTTGGCGCTGATGGTGGCGGCAGCACGAACACGCAGCTCACCGCTGGCAAAGTACTGCTCCAGGCGGCCCATGGAGGAGACGTCTAGGTAAAGGCCTTGGACGTCAGACTGGTTGATGACGTTGGTGATCGCGTCTTGCATGGATTCGGCTTAGATGCGGTTAGGTGAAGAAAGCGAGAAATCTCAGGCGAGAGCGCCGATCAGATAGTCGAAGTAGAAGCCAGCTTCTTCGGCATCAAGACCGGTGAGCAGGGAGAGGGCGCCGTTCTTCAGCTCGCGGACGCCTTCGGACATGGCCTCCAGGGGAGTACCAAGTGCGCGATACATTTCCTTGGCACCAATGACACCGATTTCTTCAATCGGGGTGACATCGCCAGCGACCACGCCATAAGTCACCAGGCGCAGGTAGTAGTCGAGGTCACGAAGACAGGTGGCGGTCATTTCCTCACCGTAGGCATTACCGCCGGGGGAAATGATGTCAGGGCGCCTCTGAAACAGAGCGCCTCCGGCCTGCTTCACAATGCGCTCACGGCTCTCGCTGAGCACTTGAGCCACGCGTAGACGACGTTGACCGCCAGCCACAAACGACTTGATTTGATCAAGTTCGCCTGGGCTGAGATAGCGGGCTTCGGCGTCCGCGTTGATGATCGAGTTGGAGACGATGCTCATGCAGTTCTGCCTCGAAACAAGCGGCCGCCGTTATGGAGACCGGTATCCGGTGGGTAAGGGACGGATCGACGTGTCGATCACCTGAATATTCTGCGGCACAGCCGGTCTCAGTCCAGGGCACCGGTAACAGTTCTTCACGGCTGTCCACGGCGGGCGTAAACGACAAGATCGACCGCGCCGCAAGGGTTCCGGCGAAACCGCCAACGGTGACAAATCGCATCGGATCCAGGCGATCGATGCGGTAAACAGAAACGGGAACCCGGCGGGCCAAAGCCAAATCAAGCAAATTGCTATAGCTCAACAAAAAGCCCCGTGAGCCGTAGCAACTGAGCAGAGTCAAAATCCAAAAACAGACGCAATAAGACTTGCAACCACAAAATATATAATCGCGAAAGACATACATGAATCAAAAGCACAGGGAACCAAAAGCCAAACCGCCTGCCTGGGAATAGCAGCCCGATGAATCCTGAGGGCAGCCAGAAAAGCGAACATCCAGGGATTACAGGCTGGGAACAACTTAGGCCTTGCCATGCATTTCTGTTCACCCCAAAATGCCCAGATCTCACTGATCTCATCCCAAGAAAAGGATTACAGCGACTTGCATGCCTCTGACTAACAGGAGCCGAGCGGGGATTATTATCAAAGTGCCCTTCAGTTTACGAGATTAGCGAGACCTGGAATTATCAGAGGCGGGCGTTGGGAGAACGTTAACACTGGATAGAAAAAATCAACGTCAGAGGTCTAAGGAAACTCTGAAAAAACCGAGCCAAGCCTTATGGAGCCCTGATGCCGCAATGGCTCTCTCAGCCGGCTGGAGCAGCGAAATTGTAGTTATTCAGAGCCTCCCCAAACCAAAAAACAAGTAAACGCGTAATATCAAGCCTAGGATTAAGTCCAAGGCAAGAACAAAGTCACTGCATAAGTTCAAGGCTAAGTCCAAGTCAAGACCAAAGTCATTGACCAAGTCCAAGCCTAAGCTCTAACTAAGTCTTTAACCAAGTTCAGGTCCAGATCCAAATCCAGATCCAGACAAAGAAAAGAAGAGAAAAGAAGAGAAGAACCACAGACAAATCCAGTAAGTGTCTGGGAAATCCTTCACGGCCAGTAAAACTCTGATTCCGCATATGGTCTATGATGGCAGGATCACTGACATTGCGGTTTTCAAGAGTCTCCCTAGAGGGTACATCAAAAAATTGAATGTCTGGCCGATCTCTTGATACGAGAGGGGTTGCTGCGACTCTGGTGGGCCTGACTCGTGGCAGTCGAAGGGGCAGTCGAAGGGGCAGTCGAAGGGGCAGTTTTCCAGAGTGTCCCAAGAGTCAGCGCTAAATGAAGAGCAAGAGATCTAGGACCAACTAAGCTAGAGACCAAGACCCAGGAACAGATTCAGACCGAGATGAAGATTGTGATCTAGATCCTCCCCTAGGGATGGAGGCAGTGACTCTCCATCGGACAAGTAAAAAATCGGTTAAAAAGAAGAATGAAAACCGTAGCAGAAACTGGTGACAAAAGTAAAAAATTAAACGAAAAAAAAGGGGGGGGGGATAAATCAACCGAAAGAAAACATTCTCCGCCGCAATAACCTAACGCGATAGCCGGAACCCAGAAAAGCCGATTGCTAGCCATCAATAACAAAAAATAATTACTCGGCAAACTATTAATCTTAAGTGAGCCAATAACCTAGCCCAACCCAAGAAGTAACTGCTTGCCAAATAATTGATTGATCCTTAAATGGCTACCGCCATGAATCGGTTAACCTTCAAACAGCTCCCTTCATGCTTGGATTCAATCCGGCATTGCCATTGTAGAGCGCTGCCGTGCGATTAACGGTAGCCAGGGGAATGCCATCCTGGGTAGACATGCCGAGTAAATAAGGCACCGTATCTTGGCCAAAATTGCGGGCATATTCGTCGCTGGAGAGCAGCTCTTCCAATGCGGGCACCAGGCCAATCGTAGTGCGAATCGCCAGGAAGCGACTAACCTCAGCCGGCTGAGCGGCACGACCCAGCAGGCACAGGTAGGCAGCCGAGGCAGCCCGCAGCGGAGCCATTTTGTTGAGCCTTTGCTGGAAGGCATCGCTGCCAGCCACCAGGGCCACAAAAGCAGCCACATTCAAACGACGATTGCGGAACTGGGACTCGCTGTCCCCGAGGCGCTCGACGGCCAGGGGAACCCGGTTCAGCAGCTGGCGATAGCAGGCATCAATCACCGCCTGGAACTGTTGGGCGCTGGCGCTGCGAGGCAGGCTCAGGGGCCGAGCCAAGCTCTGACGACGGCGGAAACCCTGGGGCTGGGGCGATTTGAGTGCCTGCACCATCGCCGCCCCCGCGGGCTTGGCGAAGGCGTTGAAGTTGCCGCTGCTGACGGCCGCGCGCCAACCACCAGCTGGGCGGGTGGAAGAGGTGCTGGAGGAGGCGCTGAATCCAGCCGCCACACCACCACTGGTCCAGCGGATGGTGGTGCCAGGGGCGGTGGGCCTCCAGCTGCGGGTGGGGGCAGGGGCCTGGCGAATAGTGCCAGGGCCAGTCTGAACCTGGGGCTTGGCGGCGGCCTCACCTCCGGTGAGTTTGGCGCTCCAGCCACCCACGATCACCCGACGGCGATTGGGCAGGTTGCGGGCCACCAGGCTGGCTGGGGTGCTGATCTGGGCCGAAGGCGCCACGTCTGGACGCTTGCGGGGGGTTAGATCTGGGATCGCGTCGTAATCGATGAGGCGATTCAGACCGGGCACCTTGCGGGCGTTGCGATCGGCCGGGGTGAGGAAGCGCTCGAAGGGCACGGTGTCCTCGCCGAAGCAATCGCTGTACTCGCGACTGGCGAGCAGGGCATCGACCACGCCGTAAAAGCCCTTGCGAGCGGCGGTGTCGAAGTAGGCATCGATCTCCCAGCGGCCCAGGGTGGGCCGGCCGAGGATGCGGCGATGCATCACCTCAATCGCCTTGGTGATGTAGAGGCCGCTCCAATAACGACGGCGGAAGGCGGTGGAGCGGGCCACCTGGCGCACGAACTCCCTCAGGCTGATGTCGCCGTTCTCCAGCTTGATCTCATCCACCTTGCTGCGCTCGCCCTCGTAGCCAGCGCTGCCAAGCACCTGGACGTAAACAGCGCGGATTACCGCCTGGGTGCTGGATTCGGTGTTGCGAATGCTGGGCTGGCCGCCACGACGGGGCACGGAATTGCCACCGGTGGGGATTTGCTGCAGGCGCACCAGCTTTGGACCGACCCGACGGGGGCTGGCCTTGCGGAATTGGGCGGTGGCCATCTGACCCGGCTGGGCCAGGCCATTGCCGATCAAGATGCGACGGCTGTCGTAACTAAAGGGCGCCGGACGGGTGGCCACATTGGCAGTACCCGAGGGGAAGATGGCCCCGTAGGTAAGCGCAAGCGGGTCATTGCCACCGCCATAGGGGTGCTGGTCGGCGAAGGGCTGGC
This sequence comes from Prochlorococcaceae cyanobacterium, assembly GCA_044375975.1. Lineage (GTDB taxonomy): Bacteria > Cyanobacteriota > Cyanobacteriia > PCC-6307 > Cyanobiaceae > UBA5018. Next base: position 11,984 of record JBILLQ010000053.1, on the reverse strand, counting down.
GGTAGGAGGCGTAGAGGGTGATGTACTGAGGAGCGCCTTCAAAAGGTGCACTAAAACGGAACAACTTGCGGTTGCTGCCCCAGCCGGCGCTCTCCTGAGCCTCTTCGCCTATATCGCGGAGATAGGGAACGGTTTCTTCACCAAAAACCTGGGCGTACTCCATGGTGTTAACCAGGGAATCAACCAGGCCAGCAAGGCCTTGCTGGGAAACAATCGCAAAATATCTACGGAATTCTTCAATGGAACTAACCCCCCGACCCAGGAAGTGGCGGAAGGCCAGTTCCACTACACGGCTGTTGGAGAAGCGGCCGTAAAACTGCTTTAGATACTCATTGCTGCGGCCCAGGCAGCGAATGAATTCGCGCATGGAGATCTGACCCTGGCGCAGCTGGGTGGCCTCCACAGGGCAGACCACCTGGCTATAGCCCTTGACAATATCTCGCTCAAAAACCTGGCGGTAGGCGGCGCGAATCACCTCGGCCTTCTGGCCGCCGGTCATGGCTGTCTTGAGCACATAACGGGGTGAACCCGCAGCGGCCAAGGCATAGGTGGCAGGCAACTGCAGACCCTGGTTCTCAGGGCTACCCAGCCGTTGACGAGCCGAGGGAGTGGACACCGCCAACTCACCAATCAGCACATTGAAGTAATCGATCAGCAGCTGGCGACCTTCGGGCAAATCCTTCAGCAAACCGGCGCCTGCGGCACGCATCTCCTGCAGGGCCACGTTGGTGGCGATCAGGGAGCAGGCCTGCTCCAGGATGTCGCGCAAACCGCGGGTATTTACAGCCAGGATGCTGGGGTCGCCGGCCACCAGGGCATAGCCCACGTAGCGCAGGAACCAGGCCAGGTCGCGGACGGATTTCTTCATCCGATCGGTGCCGTAGCGGCCAACCGCAATCGGGCTGAAGCCTGTGGGCAGCACCACGCGCACATCGGCATCGCCGCCAGCGCCGTCCAGCAGACGGCTGAAGAAATTGCCCTTGCTAACGGTGCCCTGGGAGAAGGTCTGCACCGATTGCTGGAAGGCCAGCTGATCGGCCGCCAGCGGCGTGGCATCGGCTGCGCCGGCGGGCTTCAGGGGGCCATCGAGATAGGAGAGCGGCGTGCCGCCAGTGAAGATGCGGTTGGCCGCACGGGCCACGATGAATTCCGCATTAGCACTGATGCGACGGGCCACCTCGACCCGCAGCTGGCCACTCTGGAAAAAATTGAGCAGGTTGCCGAGTTCGCCCCCATCGGGGAAACGATCCTGCTGCACGGCTTGACGGACGCTGGAGAGCGGCAGGGTGTCGTAGCGCTGGGGCGAAACCCTCGTGCTGCCGCTGCTGGCGGTCACGGTCATTGACGGAGAGCGAGCCTGGCTTTGGAAGGTTACGGCTCGCCCTGGCGCCAAATCGCCGGTCTTGAACAAATGTTTGCAGCAGGCTGGCCAGCCCCCCCCCAAAGCCGGAGCCAACCCATGAAAAGCTCGCCCCAGACCAATCCGCCGCCAATGTCCGAGGCCTCCATAAACCCCACCCCCGCAGCCGGGCCCCGCGATGCCGCCACCCCCGTGGTGAGCGCCTTTTACGACCGCTTCCCCTATCCGGGAGATCCAATCCAGGACGGCCCACCGCCTGGTTACAACTGGCGCTGGTGCGTCGACAGTGCCCTCGCCGCCGCCCGGGGCTGCCTGTCAGCTGCCCCCACTGCCACTGGACCCGCTGCCACTGCCTCCGCTGCCGCTGCCCCAGCTCCCGCACCCCGCCGCTGGCGCATCCTCGATGCCGGCTGCGGCACTGGGGTGAGCACCGACTACCTGTGCCACCTCAACCCTGGCAGCCAGGTGCTGGCGGTGGATATCAGCGGCGGAGCCCTGGAGCTGGCGCGAGAGCGCACGCGCCGCTCCGGGGCCGCCGCCCAGGTGGAGGAGCTGCGCATCGAGCAGCGCAGCCTGCTGGATCTGGAGCCCGAAGGCCGCTTTGACTACATCAACTCGGTGGGCGTGCTGCACCACCTGGACCAGCCCGAGGCGGGCCTGCGGGCCCTGGCGGCCCAACTGGCGCCCCAGGGAGTATTGCATCTGTTCCTGTATGCCGACGCCGGTCGCTGGGAGATTCACCGCAGCCAAAGGGCCCTCAACCTGCTGCAGGTGGGCACAGGCGAACTGGGGCTGAAGTTGGGGCGCCAACTATTCAACGAACTGCCAGCCGCCAACCGGCTGAGGCGCCATCACGAGCAGCGCTGGGCGCTGGACACCAGAGCCGATTCAAACTTCGCCGACATGTACCTGCATCCGCAGGAAACCAGCTACGACCTGGGCCGACTGCAGCAATTCGTGGCTAGTGCCGGCCTGCACTTCGCCGGATTCTCCAATCCGGAAGTTTGGGATCCGGCCAGATTGCTGGGCGGCGAGCTACTGGATCGGGCCCGGTCTTTGCCCAAATGGGACCAGTGGCTGCTGGTGGAGGCCCTCGATCCGGAGATCAGCCACTTCGAATTCTTCCTGACAGCCGATGCAACGGAGCCAATCGATTGGTCTGACGATCAACGGCTGCTGAACTGCGCCATGGAGCGCAATCGCTGCCTGTGGGGCTGGCCTTCCGAGAGCCTGCTCGGCCCCGATCTGCTGCCCCTGAAACTGGAGCCCGGCGATCTACCCCTTGCCGAGGCGGCGGAGGGCGCCCCAGGGCTGTCCCTGGGCCAGCTGGAGCTGGCCATGGGGGCGACGGAGCGCTGCGAAAGAGCCCGCAGACTGATCGCCCAGCGGGTGCTACTGCCCGCGGTAATCCCCGTGGTACCGGCCGTGGCCAGCTGAGTTTTCAGGCGGGGCGGCAACTGCCTCTGCCAGGGTGGCAAAGGCCTGCGTGATAGATTCCGCCCGCTTTTAGACGGCTTCGTTCTTGCAGGCAGCTCTTGCCGCCACACCCGAAGACGTTGGCGTCGCAGGCCCTCCCGGGCCAGGCGTGACCATCGATCACCTCGCTGATCAGGCCGCTGCGATTAGCGCAGCGGAGCTTGGCCTGTCGGAATCTGGCTCGCTTGGCCTCCAGGCCAATGCCGAGATCCCCGCGGAGTCCAAAAGTGAGGCTCAGCGGCAAGTCGATCCCATGAACGACTATCTGCACCTGCAGCAGCGCCTGATGATGGCCACCCTGGCGGTATCCGCCGCCGCGGTGCCGCTCAGCTGGATCTGGTTTGGTGGCTCCGCCGCCGCCAGTTTGTTGCTGGGAGCCTGCTCTGGATTGCTATATCTGCGGCTTTTAGCTCGCAGTGTGGCCAGCCTTGGCAAGAGTTCCCGCTCCGTCGGACGCTTTCAGCTGCTGGTTCCGGTACTTCTGGTGATAGCAGCCTTGCGAATTCCGGCCATTGAGCTACTGCCGGCCCTGGCCGGATTCGTGCTCTATAAACCCGCCCTGCTGCTGCAGGCGGTTCTTGCTCCCTGAACCACTCCGTCCCCATGGTTCCCCTGTCCATGCACCTACCATTTGCCGCACTGGAGGTAGGCCAGCAGCTCTATTGGCAACTTGGCAACCTCCGTCTCCATGGCCAGGTTTTCCTGAGCTCCTGGGTTGTGATCGGTGCCCTGCTGACCCTAGTGGTGGTAGGCACCCGCAGCATGGAGCGCGACCCCCGCGGCGTGCAGAACCTGCTGGAGTTCATCTGGGTTTACATCCGCGATCTGGCCAGAGAACAGATTGGCGAAAAAGTCTATCGCGATTGGCTGCCATTTATCGGCACGCTATTCCTGTTCATTTTCGTGAGCAACTGGGGCGGTGCCCTGATTCCCTGGAAACTGATCCACCTGCCCCACGGCGAATTGGGAGCCCCCACCGCCGACATCAACACCACCATCGCCCTGGCGCTACTGGTGTCTCTGTCCTACTTCTATGCAGGGCTAAGTCGCAAAGGGTTTAGGTACTTTGAGTACTACGTGGAACCCACGCCGATCATGCTTCCGTTCAAGATCATCGAGGATTTCACCAAGCCCTTATCCCTGTCGTTCCGTCTTTTTGGCAACATTCTTGCCGACGAGCTGGTGGTGGGAGTGCTTGCCTTCCTGGTGCCCTTGATCGTGCCCCTACCGGCCATGTTCCTTGGCCTGTTCACCAGCGCCATCCAGGCACTGATCTTCGCCACCCTCGCCGCCAACTACATCGGTGAAGCGGTGCACGAAGAGCACCACTGATCCCTGGCTCGCTCCGCCAGACCGGCCAACCGATCTGGCAAACTCACTGCGCGCAGGTCCGGCTCGATCCGGGCCCTTCTCGATGATCTCGAGATGTCCCAGGCGCAGGGTTAACGTCCCGGTCCAATCCGCGCTCTCCCGGCGCCCCACATTCCTCGTTCCACCATGGATTCCCTCACCTCCGCTGCGTCTGTTGTGGCTGCTGGCCTGGCCGTCGGCCTGGGCTCCATCGGCCCTGGTATCGGTCAGGGCAACGCTGCCAGCGGCGCTGTCGAAGGCATCGCTCGCCAGCCCGAAGCTGAAGGCAAAATCCGCGGCACCCTGCTGCTGTCCCTGGCCTTCATGGAAGCTCTCACCATCTACGGCCTGGTGGTCGCCCTGGTGCTGCTGTTCGCCAACCCCTTCGCCTGATCGAACTGAGCTGGTGGCTCAAGCCGGCTCGCCAAGCTTTCTAAGCTTGGTCGAAACGGCTTGAACTCCCTCTCAATCGCCTAGCGCCCTCAATCGCCTAGCGCCCTCAATCGCCTAGCGCCCTCAATCGCCTGGCAGCAAGCTCTAAATCAGGCCGTTAAGGCCATTCCCTTTCCAGATCTGTTCCGGTTTCGCTCATCTGTACCGGTTCAGCCAACGGATCACCCGCCCGCACCCCCGCCTCATGACCAGCTGGCTTCTGCTTGCCGAAGCAGGTGCGACCGCAGGGTCGCCTGAGGGAGGTCTGTTTGACCTCGATGCCACCCTGCCGCTGATGGCGGTGCAGGTGGTGCTCCTCACCTACATCCTCAATACTCTCTTCTTCCGTCCCGTCGGTCGGGTAGTGGAAGATCGGGAGGGCTACATCAACACCAGCCGCGCCGAAGCCAAGCAGAAGCTGGCCCAAGCCCAAAGGCTGGAGGCGGATCTCAAGGAACAGCTCAAGGAGGCCCGAGTGGCCAGCCAAAAGCTGATCCAAGAGGCGGAGCAAGATGCCGACAAGCTCTACCGCCAGGCCCTGGCCGTCGCCACCGCCGAGGCGATCGCCTCCCGGGAGCAGGCCCGCAGGGAGATCGATACCCAGCGGGAATCCGCTCTCACCCAGCTAAGGGCTGACGCCGACAAACTTGGTGACCTGATCGTCGATCGTCTGCTGGCAGCCAAATGACGCTTCCTTTGCCCCTAATCCTGGCCTCCCACAGTGGATTTGGTTTAAACCTGAATCCATTCGAAACCAACATCATCAACCTGGCGATCGTGATCGCCGGATTGTGGAAATTCCTACCTGGCTTCCTTGGCTCGATTCTCGAGCGTCGCCGCAACGCCATCCTTAGCGATCTAAAAGACAGCGAAGAGCGTTTGGCGGCAGCGGCTGCGGCCCTCAGCTTGGCCCAAAAGGGGCTGGCTGAAGCCCAGCAAAAAGCCGAGCAGATCCGCGCCGACGGCAAGCTGCGGGCCGAGGCCCTGCGCAGCGATAGCGAAATGCGCACCGTGGAGGAGATGGCTCGCGTCAAGCAAGGTGCCGCCTCCGACCTGGCGGCGGAAGCCGCCCGAGTGAGCAACCAACTGCGGCGGGAAGCTGCCCAATTGGCCATCGAGAAAGCGCTCTCCAGCTTGCCTGGCAAGCTGGATCAAGCCGCCCAGGCCCAGCTGATCGACCAGTCCATTCAGAACCTGGGTAACGCCTGATGCCGCTGCTCAACACCGTTACCACCCCCTACGTGGAGGCCTTCCTCCAGGTGGCCGAAGCCTGCGAGGAAACCGACCAGGTGGTGGAGCAGGCCAAGGTCCTGCTGGAGCTATGGAACCAATCCCCCGAGCTGCGCGAAGCCATGGGCTCGCCGGTGTTGGAGGTGGAGTCTAAAAAAGCCGCCATCACCGAGTTGTTTGGGGCACAGCTGACTCCCACCTTCCTCAACTTGCTGAAGTTGCTGGCCGATCGCCAGCGCATCGGCATTCTCGGTCCCGTGCTGGAGCGACTGCTGGAGATCTATCGCGAACAGCGCAAGATCGTCGTAGCCAATGTTTCTTCTGCCACGGCACTTTCCGAGGCCCAAGAACAGGCGATCGCCAAAAAGCTGCAGGTCATCGCCGGCACCGATCAACTGGAAATCAACCTCCAGGTAAACCCCGAGCTCATCGGCGGTTTTGTCGTCTCCCTGGGCTCCCAAGTGATCGACGCCAGCCTGGCCGGCCAGGTGCGGCGCCTCGGCCTGGCGCTGACCAAGGTGAGCTAGCCACCTAAGCCCAGCCCCTCACCCTCCTCCACCAAATCACCCCCTTTGGGGATATCCACCCATGGTTTCCATCCGCCCCGACGAGATCAGCGCGATCCTTAAGCAGCAGATCTCCGATTACGACAAGTCGGTATCGGTTAGCAATGTCGGCACCGTGCTGCAGATCGGCGACGGCATCGCCCGGGTCTATGGCCTGCAACAGGTGATGGCCGGTGAGCTGGTGCAGTTTGAAGACGGCACAGAAGGCATCGCCCTCAACCTCGAGGACGACAACGTCGGCGTGGTGCTGATGGGTGAGGGCCGGGGCATTCAAGAGGGCAGCACCGTCAAGGCCACCGGCAAGATCGCCGCCGTGCCCGTGGGTGATTCCCTGCTCGGTCGGGTGGTGAATTCCCTGGGCCAGGCCATCGACGGCAAGGGGGATATCGAAACCAGCGAGACTCGCCTGATCGAGTCGATGGCGCCTGGCATCATCCAGCGCAAGTCGGTACATGAGCCGATGCAAACCGGCATCACTGCCATCGACGCGATGATCCCCATCGGTCGCGGCCAGCGGGAGCTGATCATCGGCGACCGCCAGACCGGCAAGACCGCTATCGCCATCGACACGATCCTCAACCAGAAGGGTGAGGACGTGGTTTGCGTTTACGTGGCCGTGGGCCAAAAGGCCGCCTCGGTGGCCAACGTGGTGGAAGTACTGCGCGAGCGCGGCGCCCTGGACTACACCGTGGTGGTGGCCGCCAGCGCCTCGGAAGCAGCCGCCCTGCAGTACCTGGCGCCCTACACCGGCGCGGCGATCGCCGAGTCGTTCATGTATAAGGGCAAGGCCACCCTGGTGGTTTACGACGACCTCACCAAGCAGGCCCAGGCCTACCGCCAGATGTCGCTGCTGCTGCGCCGTCCCCCCGGTCGTGAGGCCTATCCCGGCGACGTTTTCTATTGCCACAGCCGTCTGCTGGAGCGCGCCGCCAAGCTCTCCGATGCCATGGGCAAGGGCTCGATGACCGCCCTTCCCATCATCGAAACCCAGGCCGGCGACGTTTCCGCCTACATCCCCACCAACGTGATTTCGATCACCGATGGCCAGGTGTTCCTCAGCTCCGACCTGTTCAACTCCGGCCTGCGCCCCGCCATCAACGTGGGCATCTCGGTGAGCCGGGTGGGCGGCGCCGCTCAAACCAAGGCAATCAAGAAGATCGCCGGCACCTTGAAGCTGGAACTGGCCCAGTTCGATGAACTGGCGGCCTTCTCCCAGTTCGCCTCCGACCTCGATGCCGCCACCCAAAAGCAACTGGGCCGGGGCAAGCGCCTGCGGGAACTGCTCAAGCAGCCCCAATTCAGCCCCCTGATCCTGGCCGAGCAAGTGGCTGTTGTCTATGCGGGCGTCAAGGGTCTGATCGACGAGGTGCCCGTGGAGCTGGTGAGCCAATTCACCCGTGAACTGCGCGAATACCTGAAGTCCAACAAGCCCGAATTCATCTCCAAGGTGCAGACCGAAAAGCAACTCAGCGAAGCAGCTGAGGCCATGCTCAAGGACGCCATCAACGAAGTGAAGTCGACCATGCTCGCCACCGCCTGAGGAAGGACCTAGTAGATGGCAAATCTCAAGGCAATTCGCGACCGAATCAGTTCGGTCAAAAACACCCGCAAGATCACCGAGGCCATGCGCCTGGTGGCGGCCGCCAAGGTGCGCCGCGCCCAGGAGCAGGTGCTGCGCAGCCGGCCCTTTGCCGACCGCCTGGCCCGCATACTGCAAAATCTGCAGTCCAACATGCGCTTCGAGGATCTGGACGCCCCCCTGCTCGATGCCCGCGAGGTGCAGACGATCACGCTGCTCTCGATCACTGGCGATCGGGGCCTGTGCGGTGGCTACAACACCAACATCATCAAGCGCACCGAGCTGCGTTTCAAGGAGCTAGAGGCCCAGGGCTACAAGGTGGACCTGGTGTTGATCGGCCGCAAGGCGATCACCTACTTCCAAAATCGTAGCTATCCGATCAGGGCCACATTCACCGGCCTTGAACAGGTACCTAACGCCCAGGAAGCCATGGGTATCGCCAATGAAGTGCTGGCGGCATTTCTATCCGCATCCACAGATCGGATTGAAATCATCTTCACCAAGTTCATCAACCTGGTGAGCTCCAAGCCCGTCACCCAAACCCTTTTGCCCCTGGATCCCCAGGGCATCGCCTCGGCTGATGACGAGATCTTCCGGCTCACCACCCGCGAGGGGCGGCTGACCGTGGAAGTGGGCCAGGTGGAAAATGCCGAGGTAAAGCTGCCCTCGGACATCGTCTTCGACCAGAGCCCCGACGTGTTGCTCAATGCCCTGCTGCCGCTGTACCTGGAAAACCAGTTGCTGCGTTCATTGCAGGAAGCGGCGGCATCGGAACTGGCTAGCCGAATGACGGCCATGAACAACGCCAGCGACAACGCCAAGGCCCTGGCCAAAACGCTCACCCTCGACTACAACAAGGCCCGTCAAGCCGCCATCACCCAGGAGATCCTGGAAGTGGTGGGTGGCTCCGCCGCCCTCACCTGAGGCCTTACCCCAGCGCCACCCCCGGAACCACAGCCGGCAGTTCCCCGCCCATCGAGGCAGGAGCTGCCGGCTTTTTATCTGGCAATTTTCAACTGGCAATTTTCAGGGCGCCTGCCGGCGCTCAAACAGCAGCTCGATCTGAAAACCTGAACACCACCAGATATCGCTACCCAGTTCTTGACTTCTATCTCCAATCTCGAGCTGGCTATCCAGCCCTTGTTTCCGCTGGCCCTGGGCCAGGTGCAACTGCGGCCCGATCCCCTGGATACGGCACTGCAAATCCAGGCACTGCATCAGCTGCGCGGCGCCGCCAGCTCCAACCCCGATGACGGCTGCGCCTGGACCGGCGATCTGAACGGCGTGTGGCAGCTGCACCGCCAGCCCCAGTTCGCGCCACTGATTCAAACCATTAGCGGCCATGCCGCCAGCTACCTGGAGCGGCTGGGCTTTGATCAAAGCCGGCTGGCGCTGCACATCCAGCGCTGCTGGCCGGTGGTGAGCGAACTGGGCCAGGTGGTGGGCCGCCATCACCATCCCAACGCCCACCTCAGCGCCGTGTACTACCTAAACGGCGATGGCAGTGGTCGCAGCGGCTGTCTGCGTTTTTTCCCGCCTCGCCAGCCCAATGAGCTGGTGCCCGGCTTGGCTGTGGGCCACGACGGCCCAATCCGACCCAACTCCGCCGCCACCGCCCAGTGGAATGCCCCCTGGTTTGACCTGGCGCCACGGGCCGGCCTGCTGGTGCTGTTTCCCGCCAGCGTCGATCACGCGGTGCTGGAAAACGAGGATGCCAACGACAGCCGCTTCTCGATCAGCCTGGATCTGGTGCTCACCGCCCCGCCAGCGCTCCAGGCGGAAGCTCATCCGGCCAGCCGGCAGGCCAGCCCACCGGAATACCTGGCGCCCCATCCGGCTGATTGGCAGGAGCTGTGAATTGGTAAGCGGTGGATTGGCCAGCCGAGAGCTGCTGCATGGGGCTATGCAGCCCAGGGTGGGGCTGCCTGGGAGAATCCTGGACGGCGCAATCCCCAGGCCGCTCCCTTGACCGAGATTCAAACCTTCACCGTCGTTGCCGATATCGACGGCGGTAAGCACAGTTTCCCCTGCCGCGCCGACCAGACCGTGCTCGCCGCGGCGGAAGCGGCCGGGGTGGGCCTGCCCAGCTCCTGCTGTTCCGGCGTTTGCACCACCTGCGCGGCGCTGATCCGCCAGGGCAGCGTGCATCAACCGGATGCCATGGGCGTTAAGTCTGAACTGCGCGACCGGGGTTATGCCCTGCTCTGCGTGTCCTTCCCCCGCAGCGATCTGGAGCTGCTGGCCGGCCAGGAGGACGCCCTCTACGAAGCCCAGTTCGGCCAGTATCAAAAGTGAGCCCAGTGGCCGGCAGCCTGGAGGCGCAACCCATTGATTTGCAACCGGTGGAGTTGGAGCTGCGGCGTCAGCCCGGCCCGCTGCTTGCTCAGATCCAGGCGGCCCTGGCGGCCTATGGCCGCCCGCTGCGTTGGGCGATCACCGCTGTGGAACCCCATCCAGCTGGGGGAGCGGCCGGATCGCTGCTACGGATAGAGGCGGTAGTGCGGCGATGACCAGGGCTAGTGCCGGCAGCGCCGCGGATCCGCTGCCCAGCCTGCTGGTGATCCCCACCGGCATCGGCTGCGCCCTGGGGGGCTACGCGGGCGATGGCCTGCCGGCGGCTCGGCTGCTGGCGGCGGCCAGCGGCTGCCTGATCACCCACCCCAACGTGATGAATGGAGCGGCTCTCTATTGGAGCGACCCGCGCATCCACTACGTGGAGGGCTCGGCCCTGGATCGCTTCGCGGCCGGAGCGATCGCCCTGGGGCCGGTGCGCCGCCAGCGGGTGGGCCTATTGCTGGATGCCGGCATCGACGAAGAGTTGCGCTGGCGCCACCTGCAGGTGGCCGAGGGCTGCCGCGCCAGTTTGGGTTTGGATATCGGCCCGGTGCTAACAACAGATGTGCCCCTGGAGGTGAGCCTCAGCCAGGGCCCCAGCGGCGCCAGCTGGGGCAACCTGGGCAACCCCGCCGCCCTGCTGCGGGCCGGCCACCAGCTCAAGGCCGCCGGGGCCACGGCGATCGCGGTGGTGGCGCGGTTCCCGGAAGATCCCCAGGGCGAGGCGCTGGCGGCCTATCGCCAGGGTGCCGGCGTCGATGCCCTGGCCGGCGCCGAGGCGGTGATCAGCCACCTGCTCAGCCTGGAACTGGGGCTTCCCTGCGCCCATGCCCCGGCCCTGAGCCCGCTGCCCCTGGATCCCGGCCTCGACCCCCGCGCCGCCGGCGAAGAGCTGGGCTACACATTCCTGGCCTGCGTGCTGGTGGGCCTGAGCCGGGCACCGGATTTGATTCCTCTGGCGGGTGCGGGCCGGAATTCGCTGCGGATCGACGAACTGGGGGCCGTGGTGGCACCTGCCGGCGCCCTGGGGGGAGCGGCGGTGCTGGCCTGCGCCGAACGGGGCATTCCCCTGATCGCGGTGGATAACCCCTGCCTGCTGCAGGTGACGGCCGAAGCTCTGGACCTGGAGGTGTTGCCGGCGGCCAGCTACTGCGAAGCCGCCGGGCTGCTGGTGGCCCTGCGGGAGGGGCTCAACCCGGAGGCCCTCTATCGGCCATTGGCCAGGCTCGCCTAAGAAGCCTGGCGCCCCATTACCCCTGGTCCCCCAGGAGCCCTGGCGGGACCTCCTGGGGGACCAGGGGTAATGGGGCTGGCGATGTGTGTGCGTGGGGCTGGCAATATATGTGCGATTGGCCGATCCAGGATCTATAGAACCGCAGCGATCCATTGGCGACAGACAGGCAATGGATGCGCGATCGATAGATCTGCGAGCAAGGGATCTGCGGCGATCTATTAGCAATAGACAGGCGGCAGATGTACGATCTATTGGCGATAAACGGGTAATAGATGAGCAAGCAAGCAAGCAAGCAAGCACCTGATCAGCAACAAAACTCCGCAGACCGGAGCAGGCGCTCTGGCCGCGGTCTGCTGCCGATGCAGGCAATGAGCAGACGCTGCAGCAAACCCTTCAGATTAAAACGGCGATTGAAGCGATAAG
>JBILLQ010000052.1:0-24687 GCA_044375975.1 Prochlorococcaceae cyanobacterium | reverse complement strand
AAGCCTCGCGCTCATAAGGACCTCTCAATACGGAAATAAATCCTATGATACATCAAAATTGTCGACGGCCCAACCTCGAAAAATTTTTGCCAACCTACTTATTGGCTCTTGCAATACTAGACCCGGTGATATTGACCAACCAACCCAGCGCCTTGACGCCCTAAGGCTGGTGGTGCGCGATCTAAGTGAGCAACTAGCTCAAACTTACCTACCACCAGAAGCCCATGCGACGGCGTGGCAGCGGCTGAGAGCAGGGGGTAGGTGAGAGGGCAGGTCAGTCGCTGCAACGCTTCTGGCGGCGTGACATCGATGAGCCAGGTTTTTGGAACCGCCCTTGAGCAGACTATGAAAATCCCCAGCCGCAGCCATTGCATTGGTGCCCTGATGCCGCAGTTTTCCTGTGGCAGATTGGCAGCAATAGCGGTTTTCCAGAGACTGCTTAAGCGAGATTCTGGAGGTGGAGAAGCGGTTCACGAAAGCCGGTGACTGGATTTGAACCTGCGACCTACTGATTACGAATCAGTTGCTCTACCGCTGAGCTACACCGGCACCTTAGAGAAACTAGCATTCAGGCCCGCCAAGCCGTGTGCAGCCCGTGGACTCCAAGCCCCGATCCTCAAATAGCCGCCTGGATCCCGCCCTGCGGGCCAGGCTGCTGCAGGAGGCCCGTACTCCCTGGCGGGGTTTGCGTAGGGCCCTGTGGCTGGCCTTGAGTGCCTCCGCTGGCCTGGGATTGGCCACTATGGCCATGCGCAGCGCTGCCGGGGCCGAGGTGGCATCAACCGATCTGTTGATCCAGATCGCTGCCCTGCTGATCTTTGGAGGTTTGCTCTGGTTCGACCGCAATGCTGAGATCGAGGTTGGTGACGGCTGAAGCGGTGACAGCTGAAGCGGTTACGGCTGGAACTGTGACAGCTGAAGCAGTGACAGCTGAAGCAGTGGCTGGGTTGCTTTCCAGCTCGGGCTGGCCTTGGCCAGGCGGCTGAAGTTCCACAGCTGCTGAAGAGACTGCAGATCTCTGGGCAGACTCGGCGACTAAGGGCGAAAGCAACAACAGGGGTAGGCCAAGGCAGAGCCGTTGCTCCTGCAACTGTTGTTGGCTCAAGGGGCTGGTCGATTCAAGGCTGGCTGGCGCAAGGGCCAACAACACAACCGCCTGGCCCAACTGTTGCCATTGCCAGAGCAACAGGGCCAGCAGGGGAATGCTGAGCAGCAGCAGCACCAGCCGATTGGCGGCGGGCAGGGGCGCCAGCGGACCAGCCAGGGCCGCATTGGCATCTAGCCACCAGAAAGCAACCAGCAACAGGGCAGCGCCGCTGATTACCAACAAGCGTGGCGTGATGCCGCTTTGCCAGGCGGACAAGCGGCGCTGCTCGCTACTGCGAGCCCGCAGGGGCACTTGAGCAAACAACAGCGAAAATGGATCGGCGGGGTAGCGCCAGAGCAGTAACGCTGGCCCGAGGGCGCCAAGGCCCCAAGCCAGCAGTCGCTCCAGGGCTGGCACCGGTCCAGGGTCGGCACCAGCCAGGAGCAGCAGGATCAGCAGCAGCTCGAGCGGCATGGCCGCAGCTCCCAGCAGCTGCAGCCAGATCAGCGGTTCGCGGCGGGCGTTCACCACGACGGCGGCACTCAGAGACTGAGGGTGCGCCGCTGGGTGACCAGCTTGAAGGCCTCCACCCGGTCGCCTTCCCGCCAGGCATTGAAGCGATCGCAACCTATGCCGCACTCGAAGCCGGTGGCCACCTCCTTGACGTCGTCTTTGCTGCGACGCAGGGAATCCAGATCCCCCTGGAAGACCACCTCCTTGCCGCGATGGACGCGCACCTTGCAATTGCGCTGCAGTTTGCCATTGGTGACATAGCAGCCAGCCACGGCATTGCGGCCAATCATGAACACGGCACGCACCTCTGCCTCGCCGAGACCCTCCTCCACCAGCTCCGGTTCCAGCAGGCCTTCCATGGCCATTTGGATATCTTCCAGCAGCTTGTAGATCACGTCGTAGTCGCGCACATCCACACCCGTGGCATCGGCGGAACGCCTGGCCCCTGGAGCCATGGAGGTGTTGAAGCCCACGATCACGGCGCCGGAGGCGGCCGCCAGATCGACGTCGGTCTCGGTGATCTCGCCCGGAGCCGAGAGCAGCACCCGCACCTGTACCTCCTTCTGGGGCAGCTGCTCCAGGGCCCCGAGGATGGCCTCTACAGAACCCTGTACGTCGGCCTTGAGGATCAAGTTGAGCTCCTTGAGGTCGCCATCGCTGACCTTGCTGGACATCGAGGCCAGCGAGACGCGGCGGGAAGCCATCTGCTGGGCCAGGCGGGTGGCCCGGGCCTCGGAGGCTCGATCGCCCACCACGGCGCGGGCACTCTTTTCGTCGGGATACACCTCGAATTCATCGCCGGCGGTGGGCACCTCGCTGAAGCCGAGGGCCTCCACGGCGTAGGAGGGACCGGCGGCCTTCACCCGGCCACCGGTGTCATCCACCATGGCGCGCACCTTGCCCAGTACTGGGCCCGCAGCCACCACATCGCCGGTGCGCAGGGTGCCGTTCTGGATCAGCAGCGTGGCCACTGGTCCCTTGGCCTTGTCCAGGTGGGCCTCAATCACGGTGCCCTTGGCCAGTCGATCCGGGTTGGCCTGGAGGTCTTCCACCTCCGACACCAACAGAATCATCTCCAGCAGGGTGTCGATGTTTTCGCCCTTGATGGCACTCACCGGCACCATCACGGTATTGCCGCCCCAGTCTTCGGCCACCAGCTGCTGACCAGATAGTTCCTGCTTCACCCGCTCGGGGGAAGCCCCCACCTTGTCGATTTTGTTGATCGCCACCACGATCGGCACCTCGGCGGCCCGGGCGTGGCTGATCGCTTCCAAGGTCTGGGGCCGGACGCCGTCGTCGGCGGCCACCACCAGCACGGCCACGTCGGTCACCTTGGTGCCGCGGGCACGCATCGCCGTGAAGGCCTCGTGACCCGGGGTGTCCAGGAAGGTGATCTTGCGCAGCTCACCGCCCACCTCGAGCTCCACTTGATAGGCACCGATGTGCTGGGTGATGCCCCCGGCTTCGCCAGCGGCCACCCTGGTCTTGCGGATGGCATCGAGCAAGCTCGTCTTGCCGTGGTCCACGTGACCCATCACCGTGACCACCGGTGGCCGGCGAATCAGATGTTGAAGATCGCTCTCCTCGATCATCTCGACGGTCTTGCGGGCGGCGGCCTGAACGTCGTCCTCCAGCACCGGCACACCGAATTCATCGGACACCGTCTCGATCGTGGACATGTCCAAGGTCTGGGTGACCGTGGCGATGATCCCTTTGAAGAAGAGGCTCTTGATGATTTCGGAGCTCTCCACGCCAAGCTTGTCGGCCAGCTCCTGCACCGTGAGGTTGCCCTCCGGCACGATCAACATTTCCGGCCGCTGGGCCTTGGCTTCGCGGGAAGCCCGCAGCTCCATGGCACGGCGACGCTGCCGCTGACGGGTGGTTTCCTTCTTGCGCTTGCGCACCGCCACGGTGGGCTTGGCGGCAGCGGCGGCCAAGCCCCTGGGCTTGCTGGGCCGGGCCAAACTTGCCGTTAGCACCACGGCTTCCTGTTCACCGGCGTAGCCACCGGTTTCAGCCGTCAGCGCATCATCGTTTTCTCCGATGATGTGCACCTTGGTGCGCTGTTTCTGCGGCGTGCGGCTGCGCAGAGCTTCCAGCTTGGCGCTGTCGTCCCAATCGGGCCGGCGGGGACGCCCCGGGGCACCAGCGGAGGCGACGGGGGGCCGGAAGCCAGGGCGCCGCGGTACGGCTGGGGGCGTGGCGGTGGGGCGCACCAGTTCCGGCGTGGGGCTGGTGGCGGCACCTTCCGCTGCTGCCGGTCGCTCGCCAGGGCGCCGCGGTGGTGGCGCCGTGGGACGGCCCGTGGGCTTCTGCAGCTGCATCAACTCGCCGGGGGCCACCGGTTTGCGCATGCCAGTCGGCATGCCGGGACGGATGGGGGCTGCGGGCCGGCCAACGCCGGCATTGCTGTCGCGACGAATTGGTTTGCCGACCAACTCCAGGGGCGTCGGTCCGGGACGGCCCGTCTGTTGGCCCCCCCGAATGATCGGGGCGGCGGCCCCGGGTCGCTGACTCAGGGTCGGACGTCCGGATGGTGAGGCGGGACGACTGCCTGCCGTGCCGGGGGTACTGGCTTGACCAGCACCACCGGCTTGGCCCGCGCCAACGGCTTGACCGGCGCCACCGGCTTGGCCGGCTCCACTGAAGGGGCGGCCCACCAATTGAGGCTTGCCAGCCGGACTGCCTCCGGGACGACCAGGGATCTCCGGCTTGCGGGCCGGGGCCGGTGCTGCCGGCCGCGCTGGCTTGGAGGCAATCACCACGGGTGGCTTGGCCGGTACCGCCGGCCTTGCCGGAGCATCACTGGCTCGCGGGCTGGGCACCGCGGGTCGGGTGGGAATTGGCGCCGCGGGTCGGGCGGAGGTGGCCGGAGCGGGCCGCGCCGAGCTGGGCCGCTCCGGTGGCTGGCTGGCTTTGGTGGGGGCCGCCGGCCGGCCGGCGGCGGGCAGAGGCGCTGCGGAGGTGGGGGCTGCCGGCTTGATCACCACGGGGGCGGCGGGCCGACTGGGCGGCCCACTGGGCCGAGGCGCACCAGGGGCCGAGGAAGCGGGCCGCAAGGGGGGAACACTGGGTTTGCTCACCGCGGCAGCGGCAGGGCCGCCGGCGGGCCGGGGCTGATCGCCAGCCTCGCTGGAGACCACTGGCGGGGCGCTGGGCTTGGCCAAAGTGGCACTGGGCTTGGCCACCTCCGACGCACTCGGCTTGATCACCACAGGCGCACTCGGCTTGATCACCACAGGCGCACTCGGCTTGATCACCACAGGCGCACTCGGCTTGATCACCACAGGCGCGCTGGGCTTGATCACCGCAGGGGCGCTGGGCTGGTTGGCCAATACAGGGGCGCTCTGCTGGCTGGCCACGACAGGGGGCTTGGCGGGAGCGGGCTTCGCAGGAGCCAAGGGCTTGTTCGGAAGGACGGGTTTGTTGGAGGCCGTCGGCTTGGTCACCACTGGGGCTCCTGGCCGGGCTGGCATGGGCTTGGCCGGCGCCGAGGGTTTGGCAGCGATCGCCTCAGCTGAGCTGACTGGACGCTCTGGCGGGGCCGCGGCGGCTTTCTGGACAGCCAAGATCGCCTTAGCCGGGCCACTGGCACTGGCCGGGCCACTGGGAGGGGAGGAGGGCCCGCTGGCTACGGCTCTGGAGCCATTGCCGACCTGCAACAAGCCGCGGATGCGGGCAGCTTCGTCGTCACTGATCGAGCTGCTGTGGCTCTTCGCGGCGATCGACAGCTTCTCGGCGGCGTCGAGCACGTCCTTGTTGTCCAGGCCCAGGTCCCGGGACAGCTCATAAATTCTGACTTTGCCGCTGCTGGTCATTCAGGTCTCCAGTGGACGGAGCTCCGGGACCCCAGGGGCCAGGAAGCATCCAGGCCGCAAGCGCTATGCGACCAAAGTTCATCTTGCCTCAGAGCCTGATGCGGCGCTGGTTCGCAGCCGCAGCTCCAAGGCATCAACGATGGAATCCGCAACTTGGCAGCGCAAGGACCGTTGCAGGCGCTTCTTGCGCCGGGCGTCATCGAGACAGCCGCCGCTGGGGCATAGGTAGGCCGAACGGCCCATGCCTTGGTCGAGGGCGATGCCGCCTGCCGCCAGTCGGATCACCCGCCAAAGCAGGGTCCTGTCACAAAGCTGGCGACAGGACACGCAGCGGCGCATCACCGGCTGGGGACTCACCGGATCTCCTCCTCATCCTCAGCTGGCTCATCCTCAGCTGGCTCATCCTCAGGGGACCCTTCTTCAGCTGGCTCGGCATCAGCAACCTCGGCTGCGCTGGCCTCGGGCGCTGCGGATTGCGGCTCAGGGTCTGGGGCATCCGGCTCCGCAGCGCTCCCATCCGCCCGGGCTTCGTATTCGGCTTCCTCGTCTTCTGGCAGGGGGTAGAGCTCCCGCAGGCGGGCATCCTCGGCGGCCCTGGCGGCCTGCTCGGCAGCCAGGCGGGCATCCGCTTCCGCCTGGAGGGCCTCCTCTTCCTGGCGCATGGAGATCAGGTTGGCCACGGTGGCATCTTCCGTGCCCTGGTCGTACTCGTTGGCATTCTTGATGTCGATCTTCCAGCCGGTGAGACGAGCCGCCAGGCGCACGTTCTGGCCCTCGCGGCCGATCGCCAGGCTCAGCTGATCCGGGGGCACCAGCACGTGGGCGTGGTGACCATCGGGATCCACCAAACGCACCCTGTCCACCCGGGCGGGGCTGAGGGAGTTGGCTATGTACTGGCCGGCATCAGCCGACCAACGGATCACATCGATCTTCTCGCCACGCAGCTCATTAACCACCTGCTGGATGCGGGAGCCACGGGCGCCGATGCAGGCACCGACGGGATCGACCTCCCGCTCGACGCTGTCCACCGCCACCTTGGTGCGCGGTCCCACCGAACGGCTGGGGGGATTTGCCTCCCGGGCCACGGCCACGATGCGCACCGCACCCTCTTGGATTTCGGGCACCTCGTTTTCAAATAAATAAACAACTAGGCCGGCATTGGCGCGGCTCACAAATAGCTGAGGCCCCCTTCTAGGCACCTCGCTCACCTCCTTGAGGAACACCTTGAAGGTGGCGTTGGCGCGGTAGTTGTCATTGGGCAACTGATCGCGGCGGGGCAGCTCGGCCTCCACTTCAGGACGACCAAGGCCGCTACTGACCGCCATGATCACGCTCTGGCGCTCAAAGCGGATGACGCGGGCGGTGAGCACCGGATCCTCCAGATCCGCGAACTCCTCCTGGATCATGCGCCGCTGTTGATCGCGCAGCTTCTGGGCCAGCACCTGCTTGGTGGTGGCTGCGGCCATGCGTCCAAAATCGTCCTTCTCCGGCGTGACATCGAGCACCACCGTGTCACCGATCTGGGCATCATCGGCCACCTGCTGCACTTCTTCCAGGGCAATCTGATGGTCTTCGCTCTCCACCTCATCTACGATTATTTTAGATGCGAGCACCCGATAGCCCTCTTCATCGAGGTCAAGCTGCACATCAAAATTAGAGAAATAATCCTCTTCGAAAGGATCTTCGCTGATGCCGATGTAGAGGGTTCGCCGGTAGCGCTCGTATCCCTTGAGCAGGGCCTCCCGCAGGGCGGCTTCCACCACCGTGGCGGGCAGCTTCTTCTCGTCGCTGATGTCCTCGATCAAGGTGTTCAGACCGGGGAGCAAGACCAGGGCCATGACTGTTCAGTTGTGCGGGTTTTTCAGTTGTGGGGAAATCAGGGGCGATGCTGAGCTCACGTCTAGGCGCAGGCCATCAGCTATCGCCGGAGGCGGTCACCAGGCGCACGGCGATCACATCGTCGCGGGGGATGCGCAGAGGGCGTCCCCGCAGGTTGAGATGCACAGCCTCCGCATCGCGCTCGAGCAGTAGGCCCTCGCGCCTGGTCTCAGCGCCCTTGCCATCTCGGAACAGCACCTCAACCGGAAAACCGCGAAAGCTGCGGAAATCACGATCGTCGTGCAGTTCCTCGCCGATGCCGGGACTGCTGATCTCCAAAACATAGGCGCCAGGGAGCAGCTCAGCCGCCTCGATGGCCTCGCCCAGGGGGGCGCTCAAGCTGGCGCACTCATCGAGGCTGATGTCGCTGCCATCGGCCTTTTGCACCAGCACCTGCAGGGTCAGCGGAATGCGGTGACTGTGGAGCTGCACGCCGCGCAGCTCGTAGCCAGCCTGGGTGAGCAGGCCCTCGGCCAGGGCCTCGAGCTGGGGGATCAGGGGATGGGCCATAGGGGTTCAGGCCGGCCCGGATTCACTGAAACCAGTGAGGTCGATCACCGGAGCCTCGTCGTAGTAGTCACTCTTGACCACCTTGCCCACCAGGTTGCTGTCCTGGTTAATGCACTGGCACTTCTGCTCATCGCTCCGCAGGTACTGGCACACCCGCGCCCAGAGCTTGGCGCGGCTGCCGGGGGCGCCCTGGGAGAAGTGCACCAGATCAACGCCGCCTGTCATGCCCTGGATTTCCACCTGGCAGAGGCTGCAGCGACGGCGTTCGCCGGGAGGGATAGCCACCATGGCAAGGCATGTGCACTGCGAGCAACTTAATCCGATGCGGTTGCTACAGCTCAGCGATCCCCATCTTCTGGCCGATCCCGTTGGCGTTTATCGCCAGGTCGAGCCCCTGGCCCGGTTGCGGCTGGCCCTGGAGCGGGCTGGGCGGCAACCCCACGACCTATTGCTGATCAGCGGCGACCTCTGCCAGGACGAATCCTGGGGCGGCTACGCCAGGCTGCGGCAGTTGCTGGCGGAGCGGGCGGTGCAGCGGCCGGTGGCTCTGCTGCCGGGCAACCACGACCAGCCGGCCCTGCTGCGGATGGCGCTGGCGCGCTCGGCGATGGTGGCACCGGCGGTAATCGATCACCACGGCTGCAGGTTGGTGCTGCTCGACAGCCATCGGGCTGGTCAGATCGGCGGCTGGCTGGGGGAAAGCCAGTTGGCCTGGCTGGCAGAGCAACTGGCCAGCGCCCCCGATCGAGCGACGCTGGTGGCGCTGCACCACCCGCCGCTGGCGATCGGCGATCCAGGCCTGGATGCCATCGCCCTGGGGGACGGCCGCCAACTGCTGCAATGCCTGGCGGCAGCACCTGGCTTGCGGGCGGTGCTGTTCGGCCACATCCACCAGCACTGGCAGGGCTGGCTGCCGGGTCGGGCGGCGGGGCTCGAACCGGTGGCCCTGCTCGGCTGTCCATCCACCCTGTGCAGCTTCCCGGCAGTGCAGGCCTGTCCCCTCGGGCGCCACCAGGATCCCGGCGGCCGCTGGCTGCAGCTGGAGGCCTCGGGGGCCTGGCGGCAGCGGCTGCTGCGCTGGTAGCTGGCCGGGGCCCCTAGCCTCAGCTCACCTCCAGAGAGCTGCCGCCGCCGTGATTCGCGCCCTGATCGGCTTCATTTTGGCCCTGGTTTTACTGGTGCCGATGCCGGCGGCGGCCCTGACCAGCGCTGAGCTGCCGGCTCCCTACCCGCCAACCACCAGCACTGCCCTGGCGCCCAGCACTGCCCTGTCGGCAAGCACGGCCCCATTGGCAGCCGGCGCCAGTGCCCACAGCTTTGTCGCCGCCGCAGCCCGGGCGGTGGCGCCGGCGGTGGTGCGGATCGACACCGAGCGCCAGGTGAGCCGCCAGCAATTTGATCCGGCGATGCTGGATCCGCTGCTGCGGGATCTGTTCGGCGATCCCTCCAATTCAATGCGGGAGCGGGGCCAGGGATCCGGGGTGGTTATCGACGCCGCCAGGGGGCTGGTGCTCACCAACGCCCACGTGGTGGATGCGGTGGATCTGGTGGAGGTGACCCTGGCCGATGGGAGACAGCTGGACGGCCAGGTGGTGGGGGCCGATCCAGTCACCGATCTCGCCCTGGTGAAGCTGGACGGCCAGCGGCAGTTGGCGGCGGCAGCGCTTGGGGATTCAGAAGCCCTGGAGGTGGGGGATTGGGCGATCGCCCTGGGCAGTCCCTATGGCCTGGAGCGCACGGTGACCCTCGGCATTGTCAGCAGCTTGCATCGGGATATCAACAGCCTCGGCTTCAGCGACAAAAGGCTGGATTTGATCCAGACCGATGCCGCCATCAACCCGGGTAACTCCGGCGGACCGCTGGTTAATTCAGCCGGGGAGGTGATCGGCATCAACACCTTGGTGAGATCCGGGCCCGGGGCTGGCCTCGGCTTTGCCATTCCAATCAATTTGGCCCGCCGGGTGGCGCTGCAACTGGCCGATGGCGGCCAGGTGGTGCATCCCTACCTGGGCCTGCAGCTGGTACCGCTAACCGCCCGCCAGGCCCGGGCAAACAACAGCGATCCCAACGCGCTGCTGCAATTGCCGGAGCGAGATGGCGCCCTGGTGCAGCGGGTGCTGGAGGACAGCCCAGCCCAAGCGGCCGGACTGCGCCGCGGCGATTTGGTGGTGGCGGCAGCGGAGCAGCCGGTGGGCGATCCGGCCAGCCTGTTGCGGCAGGTGGAGCGCTCCAACGTCGGCGAACCGCTGGCCCTGAGTGTGATCCGTGCCCAAAAGCAAATGAAGCTCACGATTCGGCCCGCCGCACTGCCCAAGCCTGGTTAAGGTCTTCGGCCCTTGCTACGGTCGCGCCCCAGACGGCGAAGCCCCGATGTCGGATCTGCAAGACCAGATGAAGCAAGCGGTGGCCGAGGCCGCCACGGAGCAGATTCGTAGCGGCATGGTGGTGGGTCTGGGGTCAGGCTCCACGGCGGCCCTGATGATCCGCTCCCTGGGGGCCAAGCTGCAAAGTGGCGAGCTGCAGGACATCACCGGCGTGACCACCTCC
The DNA here is from genome assembly GCA_044375975.1 of Prochlorococcaceae cyanobacterium. Classification (GTDB taxonomy): domain Bacteria; phylum Cyanobacteriota; class Cyanobacteriia; order PCC-6307; family Cyanobiaceae; genus UBA5018. Next base: position 14,334 of record JBILLQ010000052.1, on the reverse strand, counting down.
TTCCAGGGGGAGGTGCTGGCCGCCGAATTGGGCATTCCGCTCAAGAGCCTCAATGCGATTGAGCGCATCGACCTGGCCATCGACGGTGCCGACGAGGTGGATCCCGACTTCCAGCTGATCAAGGGCGGTGGCGCCTGTCACGTGCAGGAGAAGCTGGTGGCCCGCAGGGCCGATCGCTTTGTGGTGGTGGTGGATGCCACCAAGTTGGTGGAGCGGTTGAACCTGGGCTTCCTGCTGCCGGTGGAGGTGCTGCCCGGCGCCTGGCGGCAGGTGCAGGGCCAACTGCTGGAGATGGCTGGAGAAGCCCAGCTGCGGATGGCCCAGCGCAAGGCCGGCCCGGTGGTGACCGACCAGGGCAATCTGGTGTTGGATGTGAAATTCGCCGGTGGCATCGCCGATCCGATTGGTTTGGAGCGGGAGATCAACAACCTGCCCGGGGTATTGGAGAACGGCCTGTTCGTGAACATCACCGACCAGGTGCTGGTGGGAGAGATCCAACACGGTGTGGCCAGCGTGCGCGATCTGACCAAACGCTGAACCTGCCCGGCCTACATACCCCGCCGCATTTCCCCGCAGCCCCCCAGCCCCCGCCGCATTTCCCCGCAGCCCCCCAGCAGGTGAATTGCTGCCCGATGCAAGCCCGGCGTCCTGGTGATCGCCTTGCTGAGCTTCCCTGGCAGGGCTAGACGCTAGCCAGGGCCACGGCCGCTGGAAAGGCTGCATTTGTGAACTACTTTGCTGGCTTTTCCCCCGTTTTACGCTTTATTTCGGAGTTTTCCCCAGGAATCAGGCAGTTTTTCCACAGCCCCCCTGACTCAGGCTGCTGCTGGAATGCGGCGTCTTCCCACCCGATTGCTCACCGCGCGGCTGCGATTTTGGTAGTTATGCACTAGGGGCAGGCGTTCCGCCTGGTAGGCCAGCAGGGCTGAGGGGAGATCGTCGGGGCTGGCGGCCAGGGCCTGGGCGAGGGCCAGGGCATCTTCCAGGCCGGCGGTCATGCCCCGGGCCTGGGAGGAGCTCATCGCGTGGGCGGCATCGCCGATCAGGGCCACACGACCCTGGGCAATGCAGGGCAGCGGCTCAATGTCGTAGGACCAATTGGCCGTGAGCTGCTGGGGGAGCGTGGCGGCGATCAGGGCTGCGGCTTCTGGATGCAGCTTGGCCAGGGCTTCTGCGGGGATCGGCTCGCTGAGCAATTGGCGCTGCCGCTCCCGGCTAGCGGGCAGAGGTTCCTCATGGAAAAAGCCCCAATGGGTGCGCTGCACACCGTTGCTATCAGCACCCAGATCGAAGAAATTGGCGTAGATACCTCGACCACGGGCATACACGAAGAAGTCGCCACCGGTGCAGAAGTGGGCATCTTCCACCACGCCACGCCAAACCCGATCACCCAGGTAATTCAAGCTATGGCTCGGTACTAGAACCGGCGCCACGCGCGAAAAAATACCATCGGCGGCGATCAGCAGATCACCGCTCCAGATGTCGCCATTGGCAAAGAAAGCATCCACCCGATCGACACTCTGTTGCCAGCCAATCAGCTCGGCCTCGCCGCAGAAATCTTCTGGAGCAAACCCCTGCCAAAGTGCGTCCAGGATGGCGGAGCGGGGAATTAAGAGGGAGGGCTGGCGGCCTGGATCATGGCTGGCAGCCTCCGCATTGATCGTGTCGCCGCGCAGGTTGCGCACCACAAAGCGAGCGACTGGTTGGCCCGCCGTCAGCAGCCGCTCCAGTAGTGACGAATCGCCGGCGGCGGCGATTGCCTCCACGCCGGCGGCCACTAGCAAAATGCCGCAGCCCTCGCTGCGGGGAGTGGGCGAGCGCTCAAACAGGCGCACCTGGTGACCGGCGCGCTGGAGCAGCAGCGCCAGATAGAGACCGGAACTACCGGCCCCCACCACCGCGATTCGAGAGCAGGGAAAAGCCATAACTAGAAGCTAGCCCGATACCGCCAGGGCGCTGTGCCCACGCCTACCATGTGCCTATCAAATGCGCACGGCTGTAGAATCCACAAGCTTGTCATGTGCCTACGCCTGTCATCTGCACACGCCTATCATCTGCGCACGCTTAGCATTTGCCAACGCTTACCAGTACGAAAAATCCAGCCACTGATCAATCTGCTCAACAAAGCACTAAACAATTGCAGTCCGCCAATCCGCCTGTCGGGTTCTGTTGCGGCAATAGCCTGCCGGGTGAGGCCCGGGTAGCGGGAGATCGGTGCTGGATCTCGATGCAAAGCACAATCAAGGCAGGCGAGGGAAGAGTTGGTGGTGATCTCAAGGCGATCCCAACAGGCGGGGCTTGGCCCTCAGTCAGTTGCCCAGCAAGCGGTTTCCAGCAAGCGGTGGCACCGCAAAGGGTGGCCCAGCAAGCCGGGGCCCAGCAAGCGGTGCCCCAGCAAGCGGTGGCACAGCAAGCAGTGGCAGTGGCGCAGACAGCAGTGGCGCTGAGCCGGCCAAAACGCTTTGGCAGATCCAGGTTCTCAATCAAAGCCAACTTCTGGAGCAAGCCACTCCAAGCTGGCCTCCGAGGGTTGGCAGTGGCCTGGCTGGGGCTGCAGATGGGCCAGGGCCTGGCCTGGGATGGGATGGGTGCCTGGCGGAGGCGGCGCCGCTACCAAGCAAGACGACCCTGCCTGCCAATGCCAATGCCAATGCCAGTGCCAGTGCCAGTGCCAATGCCAGTGGAAATGGCATTGGTCGCCAATACCCAACCCTGCCCCAGCAACCCCAGGAGATAGCCCATCTACTCAGCCAGGTGGAAGCGGCCCTGCGGGCGCCAACAACCCCGGCGCCGCTGCTACCAAACTTGGGCCATCAACAGCAGGTGATCTACCGGGTGTTGGCCCGTAGGAAACCACTGGCCACCGCTGTGCTGGAGCTGTTACCACCGCGGTGGCAGCGGGTGGCGCAAAGGCAGCTGGAGGCCCGGAGGCAATTTTTAGCAATGCAGGCCGGCCGAGCCCGCCCCAGCCTGCTGCCTGCCTGGCGGGTGCAGGCCCCGGCGCCGGCGACAGAGTTGTTGGCTTATTACCACCAGGCTGCCGCCAGTACAGGGATCGCCTGGGAGGTACTGGCGGCGATCAATTTGGTGGAGAGTGCCATGGGCCGTATCGATGGCGTGTCCGTGGCCAACGCCCATGGACCGATGCAATTTTTACCCAGCACCTGGGCAGAAGCGGGCATCGGCCGGGGCGATATCCGCAATCCCCGCGATGCGATTCCAGCGGCGGCCCGCTACCTGGTGCGCCGCGGCGGGCTCAAGGACATCCGCAAGGCCCTCTGGGGTTACAACAACAGTGACTACTACGGTCGCGCCGTACTCATCTATGCGGCCCTATTGCGTGAGGATCCCGCCGCCTACCGCGGTTTCTACAATTGGGAGGTGCACCTGGCCACCAGCGCCGGCGATGTATGGCTACCAGTGGGCTACAGCCAACCCCAACCCATTTCAGTAACAAGCTACCTGAGGCGCATGCCATCCAGCGCCCCACCACCGGGCACATCTGGATTTTAAATGAGTCTAAAACTCCAGACTTTACCAAATACGAATACAAATACAAGAAAGATTAACAGATCTCGCTGGGCATTCCTTAATCGCTATTGCTAACCATCGGCTCGGCAATGGCTTTCCCTGGTGGGCGTGAAGTTCGCTAAAGCAGCGGCCCGGCCGGGGTTGAGGATGGGAAGCCGCCATGCTGCCCGTCCCGCGGCATGCCCGGCGGCCCGCTCAACAGCCTGCCCATGACGACAATTGTAGTTACGCCAGACCTGGAGATCCTGCTGCGCCTAGGACTGGCGGTGCTCTGCGGCCTGGTGGTGGGCATGAATCGTGCCCACCATGGCAACACCCTGCGGCCGAATCGATTGCGGGTGCATGTGTTGGTGGGGCTAAGCGCCTGTCTGTTGGTGCTTGCCTCGGGTGGTGATGGCCAGGCCCGCAGTCGTGCAATTCAAGGCGTTGCCAGCGGAGTGGGCTTTCTGGGCGCCGGTGAAATTCTGGTGGCCTCCCGGCCCAAGCAAACCATTCCTGAAGTGCATGGTCTCACCAGTGCCGCTTCTATCTGGTTTACGGCCGCCCTTGGGGTCACCGTAGCCACCTCCACCCCAATCATGGCTGGAGCAGCCCTGCTGCTGGCCCTAATCACCCTCACCGATCGCGACCACCGCAGCGAGAAGCAAAGCGAGAAGCAAAGCGGCCAAGCCCCTGGAACCGAAACTGAAAAATCAGCCGAAAGCCCACCAGAAACAACAGCCCCAAAACAAGAATCCCACAAATAGCAGCCACAACAACAATAACAACAGCTCCAGCGAGAACATCTCTGTCAATCTAGCTCCATTGATAACAGCTCAGTCAACAACAACCATGTTAATAAAAGCTGCATCAACAACGGCACCGCCAGGACAGCCGGCCGACCATGGCCTAGAGGCACCGAGAGCCAAAAACCCTACAACGACTAGGCTGCGATTTAAAAAAGAAAACGATAGCGATCATCACCTCCGCTGGATTCATCTGTAGAGCCACGGGCCGGCCAATCAGCGTCCCAATAACTCAAACCATTGCGCGTAAAAGGCCGTCCTCCCAACCGCTTGGTTTCCAGGTTTGTGGTGCCCATGGCGGTGATCAAGCCCCCCAGCTCCATCGGCCCCAGATCCGTTTTTAGATTTTGGCCGGCACTGGCCAACAGGATCGGCAAACGCACCAGCTGATCGGGCCTGGTGAGTTTACGAAATAGGGCTTTTAGGGCCAATTGTTGACGTTCAAGTCGTCCGATATCGCCCATCTCGTCGTGGCGAAAGCGTAGGAAACCCTCTAGGGCCCGACCCTTCAACAGCTGGGGACCGGGCTGCAGGTCAATGTACAACCCCTGACTGTTGTCCACATAATAAAGCCGCATGGGTACATCCACTTCGATACCGCCAAGGGCATCAGCCATCTGGCGAATTGCCGCCAGATTTACAATCACATGGTGGGCAATTGGACGACCCAACTTACGCGACAGCTCCCGCTTAAGCAGGTCAACACCGCCCAAAGCATAGAGAGCATTTATTTTTTGCGGCCCATATCCTTCGGCCTCTATATACGAATCCCTAGGTATTTGAGTGAGATGGGTTACGTCACCTTCCACCCGTAGCCAAGTGATCACATCTGTGTTGCCGCCGCCAACATCGGTGCCCAGCACCAAGATGTCCTGACTACCAACACTTATCCAAGATGCAAAGGGATTAGCGAGGTGAGAGCCGCCAGCGATTGGCTTGCCGTTCAGCAACCCCGCCAATGGTGCTGCCAACAACAAACCGCCGCCAAGGCCCAGGGCCATGGCGAGCAAAACTGGGCCACGCCTATAACGGCTGCGCCGCCTAGGCGGCGGACCTTTCGCAGTTAAGCCCTTGGAATTCAGTCCAACAGCCATTAAGATAAAAATTTTGAATTTTTTATAATTTTAATCGACCTACGTTTGCAGCTCATTGAGAATTTAACGAGGTCTATGGTGCCGTGCCATAGACTTTTTAGCATTATACCACGATTGTCTAGCACCGTTCGGGATTGGTTGCTGGGATGCCCCCGCTTGGGGAGCCTGGCGGCCTGATAACTCTGCATCAATTAAAGGTATTACACCGCTGCTGGGAAGCTGCCGCAGCTAGCGGCTACTGCGGTCAGTTCGCTGGCCGGCCCAGCCAGCCGCCAGCCAGTGGGTCAAAGACACAGATCCTCCCCAGGCCGCAGACCAGCCTGAACTCGCCAGAGGTTGGCGTAGGCGCCATCGCGGCGGATCAGCTGCTCATGGTTGCCACTCTCGATCAGTTGGCCATGGTCCATCACCACGATCTGATCGGCATGTCGCACGGTGGAGAGGCGGTGGGCAATCACCAACGTGGTGCGTTCCGCCGTGATCAAATCCAGCGACCGCTGAATAGCCGCTTCTGTTTCGTTATCGACAGCGGCGGTGGCTTCATCGAGCACCAACAGGGGCGGATTTTTGAGAATGGCCCTTGCCAGGGCTATGCGTTGGCGCTGGCCGCCGGAAAGTCGCTGGCCCCGTTCACCCACCACGGTGTCGTAACCCTGGGGCAGAAGCTCGATAAACCGGGCCGCTTCCGCCAGTTGGGCCGCCTGCTCGATGGCGGATCGGCGGCACTGGAAGCTGCCGTAGGCAATGTTCTCTGCCACAGTGCCGTGAAACAAAAATACCTCCTGGCTCACCAAACCAATGGCGCGCCGCAGATCACCCAACTGCAAATCGGCGATCGGAATGCCATCCAGCAGAATTTGACCCTGTTGCAGTTCATAAAAACGCAATAGCAACTTCACCAAGGTGCTCTTGCCAGAGCCGGTGGCACCGACGACACCCAAGGTGCTGCCCGCCGGAACCAGCAGGTCAAAGTTGCTTAGCAGCGGCTCCCGGCCGGCATAGCCGAAACCCACTGATTGAAAACGCAGCTCTCCTCTTACACGCTTGACGTCCAGGCGCCGACTGCCGCTGGGGATGGCAATCGGTGTATCCAATAAATCCAGCACCCGATTAGTGGAAGCCATCGCCCGCTGGTAATCATCGAGAGTGCGCCCCAATGAGGTGAGGGGCCACAGCAGTCGCTGGGTAATAAATACGAGAAAACTATAACTACCAACAGCAATAGTGCCCCTCCAGGCCTGGAGGCCACCGATCACCAGAATCGCCAGGAAGGCAAACAGAATCGCGAATCTGATGAGGGGAATAAACGCGGCTGAGATACGAATAGTGCGGCGGTTGCTAGCGCGATAAGCTTGACTCTGCCGCTCTAAGCGATCCAGCTCCCAAGCCTCCGCCGTATAGCTCTTAATCGTGAGGATCCCGCTGAGATTATTGCTAAGCAGACTGGCCAAATCGCCGGCCTGCTCGCGCACTTCGGCATAGCGGGGCGCAAGCCGGCGCTGAAAATTCAGCGAACCCCATAGGATCAGCGGAATCGGCAGGAACGACACGCCAGCCACGGTGGGGGAAAGCCAAATCATTGCCGCCCCCACCACCGTAACTGTGGTGATCAGTTGAAGCAATTCATTGGCTCCGTGGTCGAGGAATCGCTCAAGTTGGTTGATGTCATCGTTCAGCACGGTCATCAAGCGGCCACTGCTACTTGCCTCGAAGAAAGCCATCTCCAACTTCTGTAGATGATCATAGGCCTCAAGCCGCAAGCTGTGCTGCACCGTTTGGGCCAAATTTCGCCAGAGCAAGGCATAGAGGTATTCAAACAGCGATTCAGCGCTCCAGATCAAAAAGGAGAGCAGTGCCAACAGGGCTAACTGACTGGGCACGCTGACAAAGCCAAACCTGCTCAGCCAGGCCGTCTGCTGCCGCACCACCACATCCACCGCCAGGCCAATCAACACCGGTGGGGCCAGGTCGAAAAGTTTGTTCAGCACCGAGCAACTGGCCGCCAGCAGCACCAGGCGCCGATGCGGTTGCAAGGTAATTAACAATCGCTGCAGCCCGCTCAAACGGGGATTGGCGCTTTCCATGGGAGTTGAGCCGAAAGGAGCAGAGCCCACCACTCTGCAGGGAAGCCAGCCCCCCCCCTCAGCGGCAGGCGCAATGCCAATCAACATCAATGTCAAGCCGGTAGAAGCGTTGTAGCAACGAGCCCACTCTTGCCCTGGTAAGCGGAATAGGCAATTTGCGGAATGGGAAATTTATTCGAGGCACCCACAAGGCAATGATAAGGAAATAATATAGTGGTGTCCTCCAAGTCTCAAGGAGCCAGGATCTACAGGATAGGCTCAATGCTGAGGCCGACTGGTCATGGCTCCAGCCGCGATGGGGCCTGGAATAGCTGCACTCCAGGAGCAAGCAAAAACTCGCTCGCTCCATAAGAAAAGCTCCCTAGAGCAGCCGTGACTCAGGCCCCGCCACCCCCTAGCCAAGGGCGGAGTCGTTCACATCGGCTCCGTCGTCGATCTCCTCGTCCTCAATGTCATCGTCCTCAATGTCATCGTCCTCGATGTCAACGTCCTCGATGTCATCGTCCTCGTCCTCGTCCTCGTCTTCGTCCTCGCCAAGCACCTCCCCCAAAAGCTGCCGAGCCGTCTTGAGCCGGGCGCTGTCTGCGGCCCAGACGGCGATGCTGATCGGATCGGGCCGCTCATCAGCCAGCAGCTCCTCGAGGTTTTCCACGTGGTACTCCTGCAAGAAGTTCAGCAGCACCAGGCTGATCTCCAGGGCATCTTCTGGATTGATTTCAGCGGCTTGCATCGCATCCAACACCTGTTGGACGGCTGGACTGACCAGCACGTCAAGGGCATTGGCTTCGCTGGCGCTGCTCATGGTCTGGGCACAAGGGTCAGCACCACCATGGGCGAGCGGGGACCAAAATGCGGCAGCCGGGGATGCAGCGGCCGGTGTTGAAGGCGACTCAGAAACGAGCGCCCTGGCCATAGCCCTTGGCTGCTTGGGCCAATCGCCACCCCGCTGGCCTGTGCAGCGACCTAGATCTGCTGCAGATTGATGACGAACGCCGCTGGGGGTGGGGCCGGTGCCCTGGAGCGGGTTTGCTGCGCAGCCTTCATCAGAGAGCTCACAGCGGCTCCGATCAGGTTTTGGGGCCGCTGGGCTGGGTCCAGCGGCCGTAAAGCCAGACGCCACCGGCGCCCCAGAGCAGGCTCCAGAGCGAGAAGGTGATCGCCGTACCCAGCTGGCCGCCCTCCAGGGAATAAATGCCGGCATTGATCAAGCCGGCGTCGATCAGGGAGCCGCCGATGCCCCAGCCCAGCAGCCAGCTGAACAGGAAGCCAATCGCCTGGAGATTGCCGGTCATGGTGTTAGTAGACAGACTTAAAGGGGACCGAAAAAATGAGACCGAATTGAATCGGACTAGACTGGGTTAGGCAAGATAAGACAAGATAGAATTAAGTAGAATAGGATAAATCAAATGAGGATCAGCGGCTAGAGGTGGCGGTGGCGTAGCGGTGGTTCACCTCTTGCCAGTTCACCAGCGGCCACCAGGCCTGGATGTAGTCGGGCCGGCGGTTCTGGTACTTGAGGTAGTAGGCGTGCTCCCACACATCTAGCGCCAGCAGGGGCACGCCGCGCTCGATGCCAGGGATATCCATCAGCGGATTGTCCTGGTTGGCGGTGCTGGTGATGGCGAGGCTGCCATCGGGCTTGCGAATCAGCCAGGCCCAGCCCGAACCAAAGCGGGTAGTCGCCGCCTGCTCAAACTGGATCCGCATTGCCTCGATCGAACCGAAATCCCTATCGATAGCCGCGATCAGGTCCCGGGAGGGGCTACCTCCCTGGCCCGCAGGTGCCAGCAGGGTCCAAAACAAGCTGTGGTTCCAATGGCCGCCGCCGTTGTTGCGCACGGCCAGCGGGTATTGGGAGATCTTGGCCTGTAGATCGGTGAGGTTGAGATCGGCCAGGCTGGGGTTGGCCTGGATCTGGCCATTGAGATTGGCCACGTAGGCGCCGTGGTGGCGATCGTGGTGGATCGTCATCGTGGTGGCATCGATCGCCGGCTCCAGGGCATCGACGGCATAGGGCAGCGGCGGCAGGCTGAAATCGGCCCAGGCGGGCAGGGCGCTGCCCAGCAACAGGCAGAGCGCCGTGAGCCCAGCCAGCAGAAACCTGGTGAACAAGGGAGCGGGCATCTAGCGACGGCAAGGGGGGAGGTGATTAGCCTGCCGGATCAACACCCTAGACGGGGGATAAGGACGAAAAAGATCCGGTAAGCAGTTAAAAATGCGGAACTACCCTGGACAAGCCACTAAGCGAACGAAAAATAACCTACAGAAGATGCCGCTCTCTGCCTGCGCGGATTAAAGCTGTAGATCTAGGCCGATAGGGCAGCCACGGTGGTGAGGGTACCAGCGGTCTGATCCCAGAGGATGTAGTTAAAACAGCTGGGGATGTCGCGCAGGCCGAGCCGTTTTACGCCTGTGAGCAGATGGGCATTGCGCTGTTGACAAGCCTGCAATCGATAGTTGGGAATCGCCTCACAGAGGTGATGAATCGCATGGCAGCCAATATCGGCGGAGAACCAATTCAGCAGCGCTGGCAGATTTAGGTCACTGGTGCCGTGCATTGCGCCATCCATTGCCTGCCAATCATCGCTGGCATGGGCATAAGAGCCAGGAAAGTTGTGCTGCACAAAGAAAATGCAAATGAAGATCGCCGCGCCGCAGGCCATCACCGGGGCATAGATCAACCAGAAAGTGCCAGAGCCCAACCACCAGGCCATGCCGATCCAGCTGGCCACCACGGCGAGGTTGTTGAGTAGCAGATCCCGGAATTCTTCCGGGCTGTGCCACCAGCTGGTTTTGTGGCTGGCGAGTAGCTGTCGCCAGCTTGGCACTGGCGATTGCCCCAGGCTGGTGATCAGCTGGGGCAGCAGGCCCGCCAGACCGGCCAGCAGTTCCAGCCGCGGCTTGATCACCAGATAGAAGAAACCGCCAGGAAACAGCATCAGGGGATGGCGCAGCAAGCGATAGAGGAACTTGCCGCGGTTGCTGAAATTGCTATATGTCTCAACGCTCACCAGGGCCGAGGGTCCCTTATACCTTTCCCAGTTACCGTTATGGCGATGGTGAAAGGCATGCCCCTTAGACCAGGGCAGTTGGGGAATACCGGCCACGATGCCAAGCAAAAAACCTACCCAGCGGTTGGTGGCGCCATGGCGAAACAGGGAGTAGTGGCCGCAGTCGTGCATTAAGGAGAAGCAGCGGGCCAGAAACAGCACCATCAGCCCCAGCACCGGCAGCAGCAACCAGGACCCCTGCCGCAGGCAGTACACCGCCAGCCACCAGAGCAGGGCGTAGGGCACCAGGGTGTTAGCCACCTGCCAGGCAGCCACCCAGTTGCTGCTGGCCATGAACGGCTTCAGCTGAAAATCACTGCGCCGCGGCGTGCCGGCAGTGACCGGTACAGCGGGGCGCTCCCGGGGTGATCCGATGGACGGCTCCGTGGTCTGCAGAACAGAAATGCCAGCTCCTTGGCAAGGTTGGTAACAACTTTAGGTGTCTGCTGAAAAACCGCGTCATGTCAACGAAAAAGCATCAATCGCCCAGAGGGGAGGCGGGGCGCGACCGTTGGCCAGTGGAGCTGCGGAGGACGGGCCGTCAGCTTCACCGAGGAGCTGCTGGATCGCTGCGAGGCTCTGGCCGACAACCCCAGGGCCTACGCGTTGGTGGCTCGCTACGAGCGCTTCGGGATTCGCCGCTGCGTTCACGGCGATTACTTGAGCTTCTACCGCCTTCGGCAGGAGGTGATCGAGGTAATCCACATTCTTCAGGGCGCATGGGATGTGGTAGTCCGCTCTCCAGCAGCACCCGGCCGCTCCCCTAACTAACGATAGTTTCGCCAAGATGATCAGCTCAGCGGCGGGGCCATGCCCAGCCAGTTCAACACCCACACACCAGTGCCAACAGCAGTGACGACCACCACGTTTGCGGAATTGGCACAACGGGCCGACTATTCGCTGCTGGATTCACTGCATGCGGATCCCCAGGCAAGCATTGATGGCCACGATCACCAGCCCCGCCAGGTGTTCTCCGGTCATTACCTGCCGGTAACGCCAACTCCAATTCCAGCGCCGGAGTATGTGGCGCACAGCAAAACCCTGTTCAACGAACTGGGCCTGAGCGATGAACTAGCCCACGACGAACAGTTCCGCCGACTGTTTTCCGGCGACATCAGCGTGGTGCGGGAGCCGATGCGACCGTTTGGTTGGGCAACTGGTTATGCCCTCTCAATCTACGGCACCGAATACATCCAGCAGTGCCCGTTTGGCACCGGAAATGGCTATGGCGATGGCCGGGCTATTTCCGTACTGGAAGGCATCTTTAACGGCAAACGCTGGGAGATGCAACTGAAAGGCGGTGGCCCAACGCCCTACTGCCGTGGCGCCGATGGCCGCGCCGTGCTCCGCTCCAGCTTGCGCGAATTTCTGGCGCAGGAATTTATGCAAGCCCTGGGGGTGCCAACCTCACGCTCGCTAACGCTCTATGTGTCGCGAGCGGAAACCGTACGCAGGCCCTGGTATTCCCCGAACTCCAGGTCGTTCGAGCCCGACATCCTGGTGGACAACCCTGCGGCGATCACCACCCGCGTGGCGCCATCCTTTCTGCGGGTAGGCCAGCTGGAGCTATTCGCCCGTCGCGCCCGCAGCCAGGCCCATCCAGATGCGCTGAACGAACTGCGGATGATCGTGGCGCACCTGATCGAGCGGAACTACCGGCAGGAGATTGATCCGAGTGCTGATTTCAGCGATCAGGTGGTGGAACTGGCGGGATTGTTTCGCGGAAGACTCACATCACTGGTGGCTAACTGGATGCGAGTTGGCTACTGCCAGGGTAATTTCAATAGCGACAACTGCGCAGCAGCTGGTTTCACCCTCGACTACGGCCCCTTCGGATTCTGCGAACTGTTCGACCCTAGATTTCAACCCTGGACCGGCGGCGGCGAGCATTTCTGCTTCTTCAACCAACCGCTGGCTGCGGAAGCCAATTACCAAATGTTCTGGGCAGCGATCCGGCTGCTACTCGAGGGCAACACAGATGCACTGGCGCGGCTCGATCAAATTCGAGACGGTTTCGCCGAGACGATGAACCAGGAAATGGAGGCAATGTGGGCCAGCAAGCTCGGCCTGATCAGCTATGACGCCCCGCTGGTGAACGAACTACTTCAACTGATGGTGCTATCCAAGGCCGACTACACGATCTTGTTCCGCAAGCTGTCTGACATTCCAGAGCAACTCTCCAGCTTGAAAGAGAGCTTCTACCTACCCTGCACAGAGCAGCTCGATGGGCAATGGGAAAGCTGGCTGCAAAGGTGGCGGAACCAAATCACAATCGGCGGCGACCCGCGTGCAACATCAGAAGCGATGAAACGTGTGAATCCCAAATACACCTGGCGCGAATGGCTGATCGCACCGGCCTATGAAAAAGCTGCCCAGGGCGATTACACCCTGGCCAAGGATCTGCAGGCGGTATTCAGCAATCCCTATGATGAGCAATCAGAGGAGCTGGATGCAACATTCAACCGCCTGAAGCCCAGGGAATTCTTCAAAGCCGGAGGGGTGTCTCACTACAGCTGTTCGTCGTGAGCTGCTCAACCAGTAGAGCCGCGAGGAAGGGCGATCAGGCGCTAAACAAGTGGTCGTACTCGGCATGACTACCGATCCAGAATCAATCTCATTACCTAATCTTGATCAGCTGCCACCAACTGGCGCTTTTTTTCGGCTGCCATTAAGACAAAGCTGGTTCAGGAAGTGCTTTGCGGATGCTTGCAATGGTGTCGAACTGAGAAGCTTATGCGCCGGTTGCGATTCTGCCGGTCTCAGTAATAACGGCCGGGATATTCGCCTGGGTGGTCGATCCTGGTGATGCGGATCCCCGAGGCCGATTGGCCGTGAAAGCGCAGGATGTCGCTACCAGACACCTGGAAGCCCAGCTCCTGTGCCAGCAGCGATACCTCATCTGCACTGAGGGCTTCTACCAGTCGCAGCTTCAAGCTCGCATCGGCCTGCACATGGGCCAGGAACCGCAGCAGCTCGGTCCGAGGCATGGTCCATTGAGCAATAGGTGCAACATAGGAGCTGCCGGGAGGCTGGCTTGCCCTGGTGGATGAAGCGCTGGCCGGTGACGCAACCCAGGCTGCCGCTCCGCATCACCACATGGCTGCCGTTCTGGCGAACCGCCTTGAAGCCCAGGGGAACTCGTGCAGGTAGGCACCGAATTGCTGGTGCTGCGAAAAAAGTGGGAGGCCTACTCCTACGGAGAAGCCTTCGGCTACAGCTCGGAGGACGAGGAAGGCTGACCAGTGCCGCCCAGCGGCGGATGGCGATCGAGCTGATCGTCGAGGCGAATGCCGCTGGCGCCAGGCTGGTGAGCGCCTGTTGTGAACTCGCCGTCCCCATCACCCTCAAACGCTGGCGGCGTGCCTTTGGGGGTGATGGGGACGGCGAGGACCGCCGCAAAGGCAGTCCTCGCCTGGTCTCTCATCGCTTAAGCGAGGAGGAACGTCAGCAAATCCTGCTCACCTGCAATCAGCCGGAGTACGCCTCGCTGCCACCGGGGCAGATCGTGCCAGCACTGGCCGATCAAGGTCTCTACATTGGCTCGGAGACCAGCTTTTATCAGGTCTTGCACCAAGCAGGACAGTGCCATCGGAGGGGTCGGGCACGACCACCGCAGGCACCGCGGACAGTGCCGCGCCTCAGGGCTGACGGCCCGAACCAGGTGTGTCAGGCGACAGAGAAAACTGGTCCTCCGCTTTGCATCATTAAGTGTTACCTTCAATTGGTGTCGCGACAGGATTGGCCATTTCCACTGTCTGCGTCCCCTTTCCGGCTGATCGCATCACCCCCA